>JAUQWS010000109.1 GCA_030835025.1 Ignavibacteria bacterium
TTTTCCTGTTTTTATACTGCAATTGTTTTCTCAATTATCAATATCTTTGTACTTAAGCGGCGCATTGCCGTTGAAGAAACCAAACTTGCTGAGCTTACTCTCAGCGATAATAATATTACAGAATGAACGAAAGAATTGGGCACATAGAAATATTCGTTAAGGACCCGATAAGATCCAAAAAATTTTACACGGATGTTCTTGGATTTGAATTGGTAGAAGTTCAGGGAGACAAGTTCGTATGGCTTAAGCTTGGTGAAGGCCTTGTACTCTTAAGGCCCGGCAAAGGTGTGGAAAGAGGAAGCATGTATCAAAACGCCAACTCCGCTATTGTGATATATACAGATGATGCGGCTGCTGCTTTTGAGATGTATAAAGAAAGAGGTCTCAAGATAGCAGGTCATGATACAGGAATGCCCGTTTTCACCGATCTTGACGGGAACTGGTTCCAGCTAGTAAACCCTGCTGACCATTAAAGTCTATTGAGTATTTATTTGTAAATTGATTTTAATCTACCTCTTTTTAATTATTGTATATTAGTCTGACTGTTTGCTATATTTGATATTAAACTACCAGGGGATATATTGAGAAAAATTCAATTCTGTATTGTACTGTTGTTTTTGACATGTTACGGTGTTTTCTCGCAAACTGATCAATGCAGCATATTGTATAAGGACGGAAAGGGCATTCCCAGGACCAGGCTCGTGGGTATACACGAGAACCTTATGCTGGTTTCCGATACCGGTGCTTATAAGATCGTAAATACTGACAGGATTGCGAGGATTAAATTTGATAATGGCAAATACTGGAAAACGGGAGCCGCTTTCGGTGCAGGTCTGGGGTTTGTTGGTGGTTTTATGGTGTACACAATATGGGGCAAGAAAAAGATAAAGTTCCTTCCCAGGGATGCAACGCTTGGTGTATTGGGACTCTTCACTCTGCCATGTGCTGTGATAGGCGGACTTATTGGCATGGCTTTCAAGAATATTGATGTATACGAGCTTTCGAAGCTTAACTCTTTTGTAAAATCAAAAGAGATAAAATATATTATCAAAGATCACGCTCAGTATCAATAGCTGCATAATTTCCTTTGCATAATGAACAATTTCTAGAAAGTGAGTTCCAATTGAAAAGTGATTTTAATATTCAGCTTAAGCCTGTTGCGTATGTGAAAAATTCGCGGAATGAGATAACCGATGACTATTGGGGAGTCATAATTTCAGAAATTACACTTACCGAAGAATTCTCCGAAGACGCATTAAAAGGACTAGAGGAATTCTCTCATATTGAAATACTTTTTTACTTTCACAAAGCAAGTGATTCTGAAATAGTTTTTTCGGGGCATCCCAGGGGCAATCCGGATTGGCCTGAAACAGGCATATTTGCAATGAGGAGGAAAGACCGTCCAAATCATTTTGGACTGACAATTTCAAAGATTTTAAAGTGCGAAGGCAAGACGATACTTGTCATGGGCCTTGATGCAATCAACGGAACACCAATAATTGATATCAAGCCTGTTTTAAGGGAATTTCTTCCGCGCGAAGAGGTGAAGCAGCCCGCCTGGGCTGGTGAGCTCATGAAAGACTATTGGAAAAAATCCTGATAGCAATTGTCCTCATTTATCTAATTCTTCGAATCTGAAAAGGTCATAGTACATATCCAGGTACAGATCCGAAAATTTTCTGGTTACAACTGAAGTATTGATCTCTTCTGCCGGGATTTCGCTGGATTTGTTGAAAAGCATAACTTTACCGTCCTCAAATATTTCTACCGCAAGGAGATCACTTCCCCTGTACCATTGTTTAAAGTAACGGTCACCGTATGCACCTTTTGAATCAAAAATACGGAATATTAGATTCCCGATCCTATCATGATAATAGGATATCCTTACATTTTGACTGGCGGCTATGTTGTATTCCACAAGTATTTTTAGAGGGGGATTGTAAACAGGGACAATTTTTACGCCGGCCGAATCCTCATAAACAATTTCTTCAGCCTGCATGAAGAAAAAGCTGATCCTGGTTTCCTGGAGACCGATAGCTCGGACAATTCTGCTTGTCGTTATTGTGTTGCAGCTGATTTCACCGGGGAGGCCGGTTGCTGTTGTGATTAATCCATCGATGCTGTCTACATACGAGTTTATTGATTCTAATTGATTCTGTGAAAATACCTCTGAAAAAAACGCGAGGATGAATACTAATGAAAGTGTTCTGATTGTCATTATGAAGTAAATTCATTTTTGAATGAGTACAAAATTAATCCAATTTAATCCAAAATACAGTGGGAATAAGAGATTCTTAACTAATAGTTGAATTATGACAAGCGGGATATACCCCTACACCATAGCCGGTTACATTGACTTTAATGTAAAAAAGTGCTATTTTCGTATTCTTTTTAGGAAATTACAATGAAAAAACAGCTAGAAAAATCGTTAAAACCTACCCATTTTACGCATAAAGATGAGGTAAACAAGAAGTGGTACATTGTTGATGCAAACGGGAAGATTTTAGGCAGATTCGCATCTGAAATTGCAAAGATCATCTGGGGGAAGAACAATCCCCGTTTTACACCAAATGTTGATACCGGTGATTTTGTCGTCGTTATTAATGCCGAAAAAGTAAGACTTACAGGTAAAAGGGAAAGTCTGAAGGAATATAAGCATCATTCACTATACCCGGGCGGACAGAAGACCAAAACATTTAAAGAACTTATAGCCAAGCATCCTGATAGGGTAATTACGAAGGCAGTAAGGGGTATGCTGCCGAAGACCAAGCTTGGCAACAAGCTAATAACCAAGCTTAAAGTTTATGCCGGTGATGTACACCCGCATGCTGCTCAAAATCCGATTTCAAAGAATATCTAATATTATAATCATATAAATGGCAGTAAACTATCATTTAGCAACTGGCAGAAGAAAGACTTCAACTGCAAGAGTATTCCTGTACGAAGGCTCAGGAAACGTAACCATTAACGACAAATCAGGAAAAGACTTCTTCGGCAAGGAATCACTTGTTAAGGAAGCTTTGGAACCGTTATATATTGCCGAATTAAAGGACAGGTTTGATGTAAAGGTCAATGTTGCCGGCGGCGGAGTTACAGGTCAGATCGGAGCGATCAGGCTTGGTATTGCCAGGGCAATATTGAAGTATGATGCAAGCGTTAAGCCCGGACTGAAAAAAGCCGGATTGATGACACGTGACTCGCGTATGGTTGAAAGAAAGAAACCCGGACAGCCAAAAGCAAGAAAACGCTTCCAGTTCTCGAAGAGATAATTTTCTAGCAGGTAAGTTTCCTGCATTTTTAAGAGTATTTAATAAATCAATCATGTATCCGGATCTTACCCGACTCGTGTTCCGCAATGGAATGTTTAGGTAAGAAGTGAAAGATACAGAAGGGTGCAAAAAGCACCGCTAACAAAAGGAGAAAAAATGAGAAATGTTTCAATAGAAGACCTGTTGTTATCAGGCGCCCATTTCGGGCACTTAACCCGCCGCTGGAATCCCAAAATGAAGAAATACATCTTCATGGAACGAAACGGGATCCATATCATCGATCTGAAAAAAACTCACGAATTGCTGCAGGAAGCACAGAACTCCGTTGCAAAGATCATTGCCGAAGGCAGAACTATTATGTTTGTAGGCACTAAGAAGCAGGCAAAGGAAGTTGTCAAGCAAGAGGCTTCAAGAAGCAGCATGCCGTATGTTACCGAAAGATGGCTCGGCGGAATGCTCACAAACTTTGTTACAATAAGAAAAAGCATTAAGAGATACAATAACATCGTAAAGATGGAAACCGACGGCACCATCAATAATTACCAGAAAAAAGAAAGGCTTATGCTTTCACGCGAGAAAGATAAGCTGGAAAAGGTTCTTGGAGGAATTGTTGGAATGGTTAAATTGCCGGGGGCGATTTTCCTTATAGATGTAAAAAAAGAGCATATTGCTGTTGACGAAGCAAGGAAACTGGGAATTCCAATTTACGCTATTGTGGATACAAACTGCGACCCAGATCTGGTGGATTACCCCGTACCGGCAAATGATGACGCAGTAAAGTCAATAGAACTTATAACGAGCGCTATTGCCGATACTATAATTGACGCAAAGCAGACAATGGATATGAAAAGAATGCAGCGTGAAGAAGAAGCTGAAGCTAACAAAAAAGAAGCAGCCTCTGCTGCATCTGACGAGAGCGAAGGAGTTGGTGTATCGTAACAGCTTGAACGCTGGTGCGGTAATTATATTATTTTAAAACAAGTTAAAAGTGAAGTTCTGATGCCTTACATAGCAGCAGGACACGAATAATTAAGGAGCAAATTGTGGACGTTTCAATTGAACTAGTAAAGAAGTTAAGAGAAAAAACAGGAGCAGGAATTGCAGACTGCAAAAAAGCGCTGGTTGAGTCCGGCGGTGATTTTGATAAAGCAATTGAGTTCCTGAGAAAAAAGGGAGCTGCAACATCTCAGAAGAGAAGCGATAGGATCGCCAAGGAAGGCCTCGTGTTTGCCAGAGTGAACGAAGCAAGAAACGAAGCGGCTATCATTGAAGTAAACTGCGAAACTGATTTTGTTGCCAGAAGTGATAAATTCAACGATCTTGCAAATTCTGCTATTGAAGCTGTGTTTTCTGTCAAAAGCGGAGATGTTAACACTCTTTTAAGTACAAAAGTCTCAGGCGGAAGCACTGTTCAGCAGGTTATTGATGATACTACTGCCAGCGTTGGTGAAAAAGTTGAACTGAAACGCGCTGAATATTTCAGCAGCGCTGATGGCTTTTTCTGTGATTATAATCACCCCGGCAATAAAGTTGCATCACTTATAGGATTAACCGGAAAGGTTACTGATGAAGGCGTGCAGCTGGGAAATGACCTCTCTATGCAGGTGGTAGCGATGAAACCGCTCACTATTGACAGGACCGGCGTAAGCAGCGAGATGATAGCAAAAGAAAAAGAGATATATAAGATCCAGGCAATAAACGAAGGAAAACCCGAGAATATTGCCGAGAAGATATCCGGCAACAAGGTTGAGAAATTCTACGAAGAAAACTGCCTTGTTGAACAGGAATTCGTCAAAGAATCAGGTAAAACTGTCGGAGATGTAATTGCCGCGGTTTCAAAAGCCTCGGGGAACGACTATAAGGTCAAAACCATGGCTCGTTACCAGCTTGGCGAAACTTTAATTGCATAAATTATGAGAATTAGTCCCGGTAAAATTTGCCGGGACTTTTTTATGTTTGTTTTTAGTATTTTTGTTGTAACATAATGCTTTAAATACTTGGCTAAAGTGAAGTTAAAATACAAAAGAGTATTGCTTAAGCTCAGCGGTGAATCTTTAAGCGGCGGAGCAGATGGCGGAATAGATGTAAAAATACTTAATTACCTTACCGGTGAGATCAAAAAAGTTCACGATTTAGGTGTTGATGTGGGAATAGTTGTCGGCGGAGGGAATATCTACCGCGGATTATCTGCGCAGGAACAGGGCATTGACGCCGTTACCGGCGATTACATGGGAATGCTTGCGACTATAATAAACTCTCTTGCACTCCAGAATTCACTTGAAAAAGCCGGCATACCCACAAGACTTCTTTCTGCAATTGATATGAACAAGATCGCAGAACCGTTTATTCGCAGGCGGGCGATGCGGCATTTTGAAAAAAGAAGGATCGTCATATTTGGAGCCGGTACGGGCAACCCGTATTTTACAACTGATACTGCCGGAGCACTAAGAGCTCTTGAAGTATGCGCTGATGTAATACTGAAGGGTACACGGGTGGATGGTGTATTTGATTCAGATCCCGAAAAGAACAGGAATGCAAAGCTTTATCATAATGTTACTTTTGGAGATGCGCTGAACAAGAATCTGAAAGTTATGGATATGACTGCGTTTGCACTTTGCCGTGAGAATAATATCCCTATCATAGTTTTTAATATGAACAAGAAAGATAACTTCAAAAAAATAGTTCTTGGAGATAAAGTCGGAACATTTGTTCACAATTGAGGACTTTTACTTTTAAAGAAGTTCAATTACAAAAAGAGATCCAGTTATGATCAAGGAAATTATCAAGAATACAGATACAAAGATGCACAAAGCCACAGAGCATGTGCGGGGTGAGTTAATAAGAATAAGAACGGGCAAGGCAACAACAAACCTGCTTGACGGAGTCAAAGTCGATTACTACGGAACTCTTACACCGCTTAACCAGGTTGGCAATTTAAGCACACCTGATATTCACACTATCACAATACAGGTATGGGATAAATCAGCAATGCCGCTTGTGGAAAAGGCTATCCTGAATTCAAACCTCGGACTCAATCCCATAAACGACGGAAATGCTATAAGAGTCCCTATACCTGCACTTAACGAAGAAAGAAGAAAAGAACTTGTTAAGCTTGTCAAGAAGTATGCAGAAGACGGCAAAATAGCCGTACGCAACGTGCGTCGGGATGAGATCGAAAAGCTGAAGAAAGCCGAAAAGGACGAGCATTTTTCGGAAGATGACAGGAAACACGCCGAAACTGAAATTCAAAAGCTGACGGATAAACATATTAAGGAAATAGACCTCCTGATCCAGCAAAAAGAAAAAGAAATAATGGAAGTTTGATCCCGGGTAAAGTACTTCGGGAAAACAATTCCTTTTTAAATGAAATATTTTTGGTCTATAGTTTATAACTCCTTATTCCTGCCTTTTTTCTGGCTCGGGGCTAAATTGCTGTCATTATTCAATAACAAGCTCAAGGCAGGTTTTAAGGGGAGGAAAGAACTGTACAAACTGCTTGAGTCGAAAGTCCGCGTACTTGACCCTAACAGAAAAAATATACTGATCCATTGTTCCTCGCTCGGAGAGTTTGAGCAGGCAAAACCTATAATTGACGAACTTGATAAAGCAGGCAAATTCAATTTTATCGTTTCATTTTTTTCTCCGTCCGGATTTAACCATTCCAAAGTTGATTCAAATCTCAATTCGAAAATTGTAAAAACTTATCTGCCCTTTGATACCCCGAACAAAATGAGGAAGTTTCTAGATCTTGTTAAACCATCCTCAGTAATATTTATTAAATACGATCTCTGGCTTAACCTGCTGAGAGAACTGAATACGCGGAATATTTACACGCTTGTTGTTAACTCTGCATTTGATACAAGAAGGTTCAAATGGCGTTTCAAACCAAGCCTCTTATATAAGAAGAACATTTACCGGATGGTGGATGTAATAGGTGTTACTGACGATGAGGACAGACAAAGATTTGAAAAACTCATGAACGGCGATTCAGAAGTTCTGGTTTTTGGAGATACAAAATACGAGAGAATAAAGAAAGCCAGAGAGATTTCAAGTGAAAAAGAACTCATTAACGGTGATATCTTAACCAGGAAGAATGTCTTTGTTGTGGGAAGCTCCTGGGACAAGGATGAAGACATAATATTCCCCGTACTGGATAAGATCGGTTCCAACGGACTTTCAGAAGAGCTGAATCTTGTAACTATTGTGGCGCCGCATGAACCTACTGAGGACAATCTTGAGCATATTGAGTATGACCTGCACGTAAAATACCCCAACATCAAAAGCATAAGGTATTCAGAGCTTAATCATTACGATGATGAAAATATGATACTGATAGATAACATCGGAATGCTGATGGGTCTTTACAAATACGCAAATGTGGCTTATGTCGGCGGAGGCTTCCAGACAGGGATGCATAATGTTCTTGAACCGGCCGGATACGGGATTCCCGTACTGTTTGGTGATGAAAAACTCTCCGAAGACGCCGAACACCTTATGAAAAGCGGCGGGGGAATTGCAGTAGAGGATACTAAGGACCTGTTCAAGAACCTGATCAACCTGTTAAGGAAAAAAGATGTCAGAACAAATGTCGGCAGCAAGTCCTTATCTGTATTCGATAGCAGGAACGAAGCCTCAAAGAAGATTGCCGAACTTATAAACAAAAAAGTCCGGTCCTGATCACTCATCTTAAAACAATTGGTCCTAAATTTCATTGTCTTTGATCCCATAATCATTAATCTTATAGTCAAATTATGTTTAACAGAGCCAAATTCTACGAAGAATCACTTATTGAAAGCGCTGAAACCAAGCAGAATATTCTAAAATCCTGCAGAGATGATGTTTACAGGGCAATTGATTTGATCAAGGAAAGCATACAAAACGGCGGTAAGATAATGTTCTGCGGTAACGGCGGCAGTGCTGCTGATTCACAGCATCTTGCTACTGAGTTCGTTATAAGGCTCTCCCATGATATCAAACGCCCGGCAATCGGGGCAATTGCGCTTACTACGGATTCATCTATGCTTACTGCCGGAGCTAATGATATAGGCTACGATAATGTTTTTGCCAGACAGGTCGAGGGGCTCGGCAAGGCTGGAGATGTACTTGTAGGTATTTCAACCAGCGGAAATTCAGTTAGTGTTATCAAAGCATTTGAAATGGCAGTTTCAAATGGTATCAAAACAATTGCGTTTCTGGGAGGTTCAGGGGGAAAACTAAAGGGTATGGGTGATTGTGATATAATTATTCCTTCTGCCAATACTCAAAGAATACAGGAAGGGCATATAACAGTCGGACATATTGTGTGTGAATCAGTGGAAAGAGAGCTTTACAGCAATTAGAAATTACAAATTAAGAATTACGAATTGGATACCGGATTTGATTACATTAATTCGTAATTGATAATTCCTAATTCGTGATTAGATTCAGCTGCTATTAAACCCCATACCTCCATCAATCACAGCAATTCTTAGCATCAAAACGTTCAACCTCATATACATCACAACCTTATTCTTTAATATCTCGTTACTTGTCAAATCACGGGATTTATCTTCCTGCGTAAATTCTATCTTGTGCCTCAAAGTCTGTGCCAATACCTGAGTATTAGGCGAGATGAGGTTAAACGCCGCAAAAAGAATCAGTATTAAAAAAGCCTTTTTCATTCAAACAAATCTAAATAAATTGCGTTAATTATTCAACCTAAATACTGTGAATAAAATTTCTTACGCAATACTTTCTCTTCTTCTGCCATTCAGTTTATCATCCCAGCAGCTTTCCGGTCAGAGCTTATATGAATCAGACTTTAAGTCATTTATTTCAGTAGGAATTGGAACGGCTGTTGGCACTGATTATCAGCATGACTTAAGCTTCACTTTAAACACATATGCAGCTATTGAACCGCATTTGGGAAAAGGGTATTATGTTGGAGTGGGACTTAATCATCACGGATTCCCAAGAAACACGGATAATATGGCTACTTACGCAATGCTTTACTTTACGAAGGGTTTCTATGTTGTGCGGAAGCTGGGATTTTATGTTGGACTCGGCGGAACCATAGGTGTTTCTTCCAAAGGTCACCCCGGATGCTGCGTTGGGGGAGCTTACGTAGTCCTGAGTGCAATATTTGATGTTCAGAAGTACTTTGCATTTGGCCTCAATACACAATTCATTACGGACTTCGACGATCTGACAACAATCCCGGGCATTAGAATCTCTGTGAGGTTTTGACAAGTTTAAAGTTAAGATTAGAAATCATCCTTACCTCAATTTTACCCCCGTTGTTGGTGTTATCACCAACAACGGTTAAGGTTCCTTATCAACAATTCAAGTCACCCCAATTATTACAATTGATAAATCACCCTAAGTTCATTAATTTGCGTCATATATGGCTAAAAGACTATTCTTGCTTGACGGCATGGCGCTGGCGTTCAGGGCGTATTTTTCAATGATACGCACTCCTCTAATAAACTCTAAAGGAGTCAACACTTCGGCAGTTTTCGGCTTTGTTAATACGCTGAACAAACTGATAGATGACGAAAAACCTGATTACATCGCAGTGGCATTCGATACTCCTGAGCCGACTTTCCGCCACAAGCAGTTTGCCGACTACAAAGCCCAGCGTGATGCAATGCCGGATGACCTGATTCCCCAGATAGGCAAGATAAAAGAAGTCATTTCAGCCTATAATATCCCCATGATCGAATCCAGCGGCTACGAAGCAGATGATATCATAGGTACTCTTGTAAAGCGCGCTGAAAAAGAGGGGGTGATGAGCTTTATGGTTACCTCCGATAAGGATTATATGCAGCTTGTGAACAAGAATATCAAAATGTACAAGCCTGCACGGAGTATTTACGGCAATAAGGTAAGTGATGTTGAAGTGATTGGACCCGACGGTGTTAAAGAGAAATTCGGCGTTGGACCCGAGAAAGTCACAGATATTCTGGCACTGATGGGCGATAAGGTCGATAACGTGCCCGGTGTCAAAGGAATAGGCGAAAAAACTGCTTCGGCACTCATACAGGAATACGGCTCGCTTGAAAATCTCTATAAAAACGTCGAAAAGATAACTAAGCCCAAGCTTAAGGAAAACCTTATTACTCACAAAGACGATGCTTTTATGTCCAAGGAGCTTGCGACCATACATACTTCAATGCCGCTTAAGATAGATTTCCACAAGCTAACTGCATCAGAGAAGAACATCGGTTTGCTTGAGAAATTATATTCAGAACTTGAGTTTAAATCATTACTTAAGAAGCTCTTAGGCTCTTCAGAGCAAAGTGTTTCAATCAAGGCTGTACCTGATGAATCACAGGTTGAAACTGCTCCCCAAATGAGCTTTTCTCAGCCGATGCAGGATATAAAAACTTTCCCTCACAAGTACTATACTATCAAAACTGATGCAGATTTCAAAAGGCTATGCAAGAAGCTTAGATCAACCGATGAGTTTGCATTTGATACAGAAACCACGTCCGAAAATTCAATGAATGCTGAGCTTGTCGGGTTATCATTCAGTTATGACGAAGCGGAAGCATTCTACGTTCCTCTGAAGTTCAAGGAGAATCAGCAGAATACGGACCTGTTCGGAAAAGTCACACTGAAAAAAGGAGAGAAGCAATCAGACCTTCCACAATTGGATGAAGAAGCTGTGCTTAAAGAACTTAAACCGGTTCTTGAAGACAGGAAGACCGCTAAGATCGGTCAGAACATCAAGTATGATATGCTTGTAATGAAGAATTACGGCATTGATCTGCAGAATGTTGGATTTGATACAATGATTGCAGCTTATGTGCTCAGACCTGAATCAAGTTACAAAATGGATACACTTTCAGAGCTCTACCTGAACTATAAGTGTGTCCCTATAAGCGAACTGATAGGCTCAGGCAAAGCAAGCGAACATATTACCATGGATCAGGTTCCGTTCCAGGTCGCATCTGATTATGCCGCCGAAGATGCTGATGTAACATTAAGGCTATACCATAAGATCGAGTATGAGCTCAAGAAAATTAGTCTGGATAACCTTTGCAGGGAGATTGAATTCCCTTTGATCGAAGTGCTGGCGGATATGGAATTCACGGGTGTTAGAGTTGATACTAAAATACTCGGTGATATCAATGAAGAACTTAAGAAAGCAGAGAAGAGACTTGAGAAAGAAATATATGATGTTGCCGGGGTGAAATTTAATATCAATTCCACCAAACAGCTGGCTGATGTTCTTTTTACCAAACTAAATCTGGCTGCCAAACGCAAGATCAAGACCGGTTTTTCGACCGATACCAAAGTTTTGGAGGAGCTTAAAAATGAACATCCTATTGCCATTAAGCTGCTTGATTACAGAACTGTTACAAAACTGCGTTCAACCTATACTGAGGGTCTTCTTGAGATTATAAATAAACGAACAGGTAAGATTCACACGTCATATAATCAAACCGTGGCAGCTACGGGAAGACTCTCTAGTGCCAACCCGAATCTGCAGAATATTCCTATAAGGACGGAAATTGGCAGAAGCCTCAGAAAGGCATTCGTGCCGGAGAAGAAGGGGAATATTATTCTCTCAGCGGACTATTCTCAAATTGAGCTTAGAATTATGGCGCATCTCTCAGGTGATGAGAATATGATAAAGGCTTTCGAGAAGAAACATGATATCCACTCCGAGACCGCAGCTAAAGTATTCAAAGTGAAGCTGGATAAAGTCGACCCCAATATGCGCCGCAAGGCCAAGGAGGTCAATTTCGGGCTCATATACGGCATACAGGCGTTCGGATTGGCCCAGAGGCTCAATATCGATATGCGGGAGGCAAGGGATATCATAGGTTCATATTTCGCGAATTTCCCTACTATTAACGATTGGCTTGAGCGTACAAAGGAATTTGCACGGAAAAAGGGCTACACCGAGACCCTTGCCGGCCGAAGAAGGTATCTTCCCAATATCAATAATCGGAATTCTGTCGTTAGGTCAAGGGATGAGCGAATTGCAATAAATATGCCGGTACAGGGAACTGCCGCAGATATGATCAAAATTGCTATGATAAATATCTTCGCAGAGTTCAAAAAGAAAAAACTTAAATCCAAGATGATATTACAGGTTCACGATGAGCTTGTGTTTGACTGCGAAAAGGCCGAACTTGAAACCGTTAAGAAGATAGTTCAGAATAAGATGAAGAATGCTCTAAAGCTTAACGTGCCGATTGATGTTGAAATGGGGCAGGGGATTAACTGGTATGAGGCTCATGCATAGAGTTTTGTAGAAATATTTTATAGATTGACAAATTCATTTACAAATAACTATGACATCAAAAACCAAAGGCTGGCTCTATGTGGGCATTCAGCTTGTGTTTTTTGTGCTCATTGCTTATTCATCCATTTTTGAGTGGAATCTGCTGAAGAATCCGCACAATGAATTCACAAAAGCAGCAGGAATTTTTTTGATAATTGCAGGGGCATTGGGTCTCCTTACCTCGATACTCAGTCTCGGGCGGTCACTCACTCCAAGTCCTGTTCCTTTGGAAAGAGCCGTACTTAAAACAACAGGTTTATACAGTATAGTCAGGCATCCTGTGTATTTCTTTGGGCTGATTTTCTTCACAGGTTTCATACTTTTTCACGCAGCTTATTTTTCCTCAGTGTTTCTGGTTTTGTTCTTCTTTTTTATCAATATGAAGTCGTCGTTTGAAGAAAAGCTGTTAATGGAAAAATTCCCCGAGTACCGTGCTTACATGAGCCGAACGAAGAAATTAATTCCTTTTATATATTAAGCTATTCTTTAGCTAATTAAGATAATAGGTATAGATATAAAGAGTTAACGTGATATCAATAAACTCTAAATACACCCTATAACTAATTGATATATTTACCATTTATCCTTATATTTGCTTTCAATCCAATCACATAGTTTTTGGTTTCAGGAGGAGCCTTTTGGGGAAAAGGAAGAGTAGCATGCTCCGCGCGAATTTGTATTCGCGGTGACTTATTTCGATAACCAAAAAAATGCTTTTATTCTGATTTAATGAACAAACACAAATTTACCATAAAGATCGTCGGAAAGAACAATAAAGTTCTTCATAAATTCAAGATCACCGATACCCTGATAAGCAATTTCAAACAATATTCACTTGCAGCAGCGGCTACATTTGTATTTGCTTATGTTGTTCTTCTGAACTTGGTAGTATATTCAGTTAAAGTGAGCATTGACAAACGCTCGATCTCCAGCGACCTTGCTTCGGTTACACAAAAGCTGCAGAATATTGACAGCCTTCAGCTTCAGACAAAGCTGAACAGAATTGATAACAATCTTTCTTTGATAGACGGATATCTTCAGAACAGGGGGATTTTAAGGACTGAGAATGCAGGCGGTGAACTGCAGTACGATGTGGCAATCTCTCATACAGATAAGGTCTCTCATTTTGAGAAACAGTCTGATGTATTTCTAAATTCACTAAGGGATCTTCCGATCGGCTATCCCTATTACGGGGTGAGGAGTTCTGATTACGGTTACAGGAGGAACCCTTTTGGAGGATTCACCAGCGAATTCCACAGCGGAGTTGACCTCAAAGGTCCTGTTGGTGACCCGATTTACGCCACAGGAGACGGAATCGTTAACAGGTGTGATTATTATTCCGGATACGGCAATGCCGTGGTCCTGGATCACAATACCGGATACCAGTCATTGTATGGTCACTTATCATCTGTTAATGTTGTAAAAGGGCAGCAGGTCAAAGCCGGCGATGTAATTGGATTTCTTGGCTCAACCGGCAGATCGACCGGTCCGCATCTTCACTACGAGATCAGAAAAGACGGGGAAGATATTTCTCCCGAACCTTTCTTAAGAGTATTTTAATATGAAATTATAATAAAAAAACCTGAGAAAAAGGGGGTAAATCATGTTTGGAAATAAAGAAAGACCAGAGACAACGGAAAGCAGCTACCAGCCTGTAAGCAAACCGGTCAATACAAAAGATGCAAGGACTCTAATTGGTGAGGGTGTCAGGGTAGAAGGTAATTTCTTTATACCTACACCAACCAGGGTTGACGGGGTTATTAAAGGTAATCTTACAGGAGATAGTGCACTTGTCGTCGGCGAAAAGGGATGGATTGAAGGCACGGTTTGCGCTTCAGAAGTTCTTTTGCTTGGAACAATTGAAGGAAACGTTGAAGCCAAAAGGCTGGAAATGAAAAAAGGCTCCAGAATGATAGGTGATATACTCGTTGATGATCTTATAACCGAAATTGGATGCACTTTCAACGGCAGATGTGCAATGAAACCGGAAGAACAGTCCAATATTCAGGAACTTAAGCCGCAGCTCGCACCCCCTGAAGAAGAACCAAGCGGAAACGTCAGAATAAAATCAAAATTGTCGGTTTAAAGTATAACAGATTTGCTGAGTAATTCCTTCTATCGCCTGAATCATTCTGGGCATAGAATCAATATTGATCTACGATTGAGCCGTCTTTGAATTAATTTCGAAGACGGTTTTTTTATTATCTTCTGTTGTTGGTGTAATTAATCCCTTTGGATTCATCAACAACAATATTTAACACCATAAATATATATGAAAAATACTGAACTTCTCATCTACATGCTCGAAGATATCCGCGAGGTTACTTTAAAAGGCATTAGCGGACTTACAAAAGAACAATTATTTCAGGAACCTGTACCCGGGGAATTCTGTATTGGCGCGTATTTGATGCATCTGGGGGAGTGCGATCTTGGCTGGTTAAGGAGCTTGACCGGAAAAGAGCAGCCGGAAGAACTTAAGAAGCGCTGCTACTATGATTCATGGTTTGACGTAGACGAAAAAGACTATAATCCTCCCAAGCAGCCGATCGAACCCGAAGAATACCTTAGGGCTATAGCCGAACCAAGAAAAATTCTCATTAACTATGTCAGGAGTATGCAAGATGAAGAACTTGAAACGATAGTAAAGAGAAAAAGAAGTGCTGATGTTGAAGTTGAATTATCAAAAAAATGGATGATTTATCACCTGATCGAACACGAAGCCCACACACGGGGACAAATTTTCATGCTTATCAGAATGGCAGGATTTAGGAAGAAAGGGGAGAACAATTAATGAAGAATATCCTGAAGATTGAAGAGCTTTTTATGTTTCTGCTTGGAATGTATCTATTTTCAATGATTAACTACTCATGGTGGCTCTTCGCTGCATTGTTTTTAGCTCCGGATATTGGACTCCTGGGGTACATCTTTGGTGCAAAAACCGGTGCGCTGACGTACAACCTTACTCACCATAAAGGTCTGGCAATAGCAGTTTACTTATGCGGAGTGTATTTCATTTCTCCCGTATTGATGCTAGTTGGAACTATAATGTTTGCACATTCGTCCTTTGACCGCATATTGGGTTACGGTCTAAAGTACTCCGTGAACTTCAAGGAGACACATCTGGGGACGATAGGCAAAATATCATAATAGACTTTCGCCCTCAAATATCCCACTTTTGAGTTAAAAATCAACAAAATCTGATATAAATCATATTTTAGTAAGATATACATATCTATTTTTGTATAGTGAACTTATGATTTTTTGAGAATTACAAACGGAGAATACAATGTTCAACTTTATGCATAACATGACCTCTTACGAAGATACTTTCAAAGATTTCACCTGGAAATCAGTTGAAGAAGAGCTTGGCTATAAGCCGGGTGATTTTATTAACATCGGTGATTACTGTACTGACAGGAATTGCAGGCTTGGCAGGGCTGAGAAAAAAGCTTTGATATGGCAGGACCATCACGGTAATGTAAAGAACTACACATTTGATGATTTGCGCGTTTTGACAAACTCAATTGCACAGTATCTTAAGAGTCTTGGAGTTAAAAGCGGAGACAGAGTCTGTTTGTTCATGGATAAGGTTCCGGAACTGTATCTCGGATTTTTGGGAATACTGAAACTTGGTGCAATTGCCCAGCCGCTGTATTCTGCTTTCGGTTCAGAGTCATTATTCACAAGACTTGATGATGCCAAAACGACTGCCATAATAACCCAAAAGAAACATGTCCCAAAGATAAGAACAATATTGAAGGATATGGATTATTTGAAATATGTAATTGTAGTTGATGAAACCGATCCGACGCATTCAAAAGATAAAGAATACATTTTCAATCTTGATACATGCAAAAGAGTAGAATCTTTTGACATTTTTCCCTCAACTGCAGAAACGCCCTCAGTTCTGCATTATACTTCGGGGACTACCGGAAAACCAAAAGGTGCTCAGCATGTACACTATTCCGTTATATCGCAATATATTACAACCAAGTACTCACTTGATGTAAAGGAAGACGACATTTATTGGTGCACGGCCGATCCGGGCTGGGTTACAGGAACGTCTTACGGAATAATAGGTCCATGGGCAAATGGAATTACTCAGTGTGTTCTTGATTCGGGCTTCACCGCAGATAACTGGTACTCATTCATAGAAAAACACAAGATAACAATATGGTATTCAGCTCCAACTGCGATTAGAGCACTTATGAAAGAAGGAGAAGAGACAATTAAGAAACATGACATGTCTTCTCTGCGATATCTTGCAAGTATAGGTGAGCCTCTTAACGCTGAAGCTGTTTTGTGGTCAGATAAAGTATTCGGCATGAAGTTTCACGATACTTTCTGGCAGACTGAAACAGGAAGTATGGTTGTGAGCAACTACCCGTGCATGAAAGTCAAACCCGGATCCATGGGAAAGCCATTCCCCGGTATGGAAGTGGGTTTGGTGGATATTAAAACACACAAGCCATTCGATAAAAAAGGAGTAGTTGGAATAATTGCAATTAAGCCCGGCTGGCCGGCAATGTTCAGAACATACTGGAATAATAAGGAAACTTATGACAAGAAGTTCGAAAATGGCTGGTATCTATGCGGAGACAGGGCAAGCATTGATGAAGATGGTTATTACTGGTTTGTAGGAAGAGATGATGATGTTATCAATACAGCAGGGCATCTGGTTGGACCTTTTGAAATTGAGTCAGCACTTCTCGAACATCCTGCAGTGGCGGAATCTGCTGCTGTAGGAAAGCCCGACCCCATGAACATGGAGGTTGTGAAAGCTTTCGTTGCTCTAAAAAAGGGAAGTGAACCTTCGAAAATGCTTGAGCTTGAAATTATGAATTTCATCAGGAAGAAACTCTCGCCTCTGGCAATGCCTCAGGAAGTAGAATTCGTAGAAAGCCTTCCCAAGACCAGAAGCGGGAAGATCATGCGGAGAGTGCTTAAGGCTAAGGAATGGGGTCAGGAGATAGGTGACATTTCGACCCTGGAAAATGATATGTAAATGAGTTTTACGGAGTGATTAAAAAAGATATCTAAATCAAATTTAAATTTAATAGTAATGGAAAATGCAAAAGATGCAGTATTGGATTATGTAAGAAAAGAATATCTTGAAGATGGTGATGACAGGGTAGTTGAATATGATACACCACTCATTTCTGGCGGGATAGTAGATTCCTTTTCGATGGTCTCTCTGAAAGTTTTTCTTGAGACCAAGTATAATATTCAGATCCCTGACGCCAAGGCTACCCCCGAAGCATTTGACAGCGTGAATAATATTGTTGAACTGCTGAAAGGGTTTGGAGTAAATTAAGGAGAATATATATGTCATACACTCAGACAACAAGGAGTATTTACGGAAATCAGCTTGAAGATCTAAGAAAACAGGGAATATTCAAAGAAGAAAGATCTATATACAGCCGGCAGAATTCTGATATCGAAGTCGCATTCCCCATCGGAGCTGAGCATAAGCATGTTATTAACATGTGCGCAAATAATTACCTCGGGTTATCATCACATCCGGACGTTATCAAAGCAGCCCATGAAGGACTCGATTCACGCGGTTACGGAATGTCTTCGGTTCGTTTTATCTGCGGAACACAGGATATTCACAAGGAACTTGAAAAGAAGCTAACAGAATTCCTTGGCACAGAAGATACGATCTTATTCCCTTCATGCATGGATGCAAATGCAGGTGTATTTGAAGCAGTGTTAACGGATGAAGACGTAATGATAGCCGACAGGCTTGTTCACGCTTCAATTGTTGACGGAATGCGGCTTTGCAAAGCTCAGCAGGATACTTACAAGCATTCTGACATGGCTCACCTTGAAGAAAAGCTTCAGCTCCACCAAAATAAGAGAATTAGGCTTATCATTACGGATGGTTCATTTTCTATGGATGGCGATCTCGCAAAGCTTGATAAGATAGTTGAGCTCGCAGAAAAGTATAACGCAATGGTGTTTCTGGATGACTCACACGCAACCGGATTTATCGGCAAAACCGGCAGGGGTACTCATGAACATTGTGGTGTTCTCGGAAAAATAGATATCATCACCACAACTTTAGGAAAAGCTCTGGGCGGCGCATCAGGCGGATGTGTATCAGGCAGAAAAGAAATTGTTGAAATGTGCCGTCAGAAAGCAAGGCCCTACCTGTTTTCAAATACTGTGGCTCCTGTAGTAGTATCCGGTGCATTGGAAGTAATTGACCTTATTTCGAAAACAACTGAACGCCGCGATAAGCTGGAAAGAAATACTGCGTTCTGGAGAAAAGGCTTAACTGAAGGCGGGCTTATCATTAAAGAAGGTGAAACTCCTATAGTGCCGGTAATGCATTTTAACGCAAAGCTGTCTCAGGATTTCGCCAAAACACTTTACGATGACGGTATTTATGCGGTCGGGTTCTTCTTTCCCGTTGTGCCCAAAGGGCAGGCAAGAATAAGAACACAGCTATCGGCAGCTCACGAAATGCATCACCTGGAAAAGGCACTTGATGCATTCCTTAAGGCCGGTAAGAGATTTGATATTTTACATAAGACCAAACAGGAAGTAATTGCTATGTATGGTCAGTGAACCCTGACGACTCCTGGGCCCTGATGATTTGGATTTTGTCCCTTTTCGAATAGTGCTGGATTTATTACTGATGGGCTGACTGAAAAGTCAGCCTTTTTTATTCTATTTTTGTAGTATCAACAATTCTGAAACATATATTATGAAAAGAACTTCAGTATCATTCCTTTCTTTGTTGCTCGTTTCAGTATTTTATATCCTTGTTATAATAACAGTTTCTTTTTCTTGCGGTATTCAGGATGATGATTTTTGCACAAATCCTGATAGCGTAATTGCCGCAGAGATCAACAAAAGCAAGATTGTTTTATTGGGTGAATCTCCGCACAGTGATTTCATCCTGTATAATGGATTGATCAATATTCTGCATAATTGGGTGCAAATGTGTGAAAAGGATAATTCTCAGGATTTCACACTTAACTTGGTACTTGAACTCGATTCTGCTACTGCAAGTTACATTGATCACTATAATAAAACAGGGATAGATTCGATGTTGTATAATAATGTTGCACCATTTCTTAACTTGGAAGATATTGAGTTTTACAACAATCTGAGGAAACTCAGCTTAGATATTGAGAGACAAAATGAAAGAAGAACCAACAAAATTGAACTAAATGTTCTGGGATTTGAAGAAGCGGGATTGAATATGTATGAGTATTTGTTTCGGATGAATCAGCTTGAATCTGAGCGTTGGTTTGTAAATGAAAGAGATAAAAATGTTTCCCTGAAATTAATTGAATTCATTAAAAATCATAGTAGGGATCACTATTTGCTTAATTACGGCGCTGCTCATTTGCAGGGCGGTTATGTAAATAAAAACCTTGGATTTTCACTGCCCTTTGAGGAATCTTTCGGTTATTATTTGATTCATTACATCAAACAGGAATTTGGTGAAGATAGTATAATGTCTTTTGCACAGGGAATCTATATAGATAAAGTATTTGACAATACTTATTTAGAGAAATATTCACAGAAAGATGTTTTGATTCCCTCTGAAAGATTCTTCATTAAGGAAATTGAACCTGGTCCTAATTTGTTCAGAGTGATTAGGCATTTCGTAAAACCCTTCAGAAGGTACTATCCTCATTTATTCCCAATAATTTTCAGCAGATTTGTGTTAGAGAAGCTCTCTGAAAAGATACCGATAATTGAAAATTACTTACCGGGATACAAAGCAACCCAGTTTTATACAAGATACATGCAGAATATATTCTTCATTACCGGAGAGAGGCTTGAAAACTGCAGTAGCTTGAAGAGTTGGCTTGAAGATAATTCCGCATATGACGGACTTGCCAGAATTGATTCAGAAGAATATGCTTCATTTATTTTTCAGGTATTACAGGAATCAAAAGTAAACAATAGGGAGAAATTGCTGAACGAGCTTGGATTTTCACAAGAGGACTTAATTCAATACTCAAAGGACTCAGTTTCCTGGATGGAAAACTGGAAAACAATAAATCGAAAAGCAAAATTCATTAATTCAATGGGAATTTACTGGATAGGTTATCCGGAAGAGAAACAAAAGGCTAAAGATTATCTAATTGAGTTTACCGGAGAAGATCATTCAGAACCGCAAGAATATCTGAAATGGATGAGGAAGAAATATTTCAACTATGAAGATGAATGAAATTTGATTGATTTGGTAAGATAATTCAAAAAGTGCTGGATTTATTGCTATCGGGCTGACTGGAAGGTCAGCCCTTTTATTTTTTGATTATTGACTTAAGTCAAATACTTTTGGCATTTTAGATATTAATTTTGGAACGGATGATAAATTATCACCGGATTATTCAAAAAAAACTTAAATTCTAAAGGAGTTTTTATGACAAAAATAGCAGTGCTAATTACCGTTCTGGCCTTTCTGTTATCTGCCTGCGGGAAAGAGGAACAAAAATCGACAGAAAAGCAAAACAAACAAACCGACCAGACGCTTGGAGGCCAATCAAATGTAAAGGATAATGTCTCAGAAAAGGACGTTGTAAAGATCGCAGCAGGATCACCGGACCATACAACGCTTGTTAAAGCATTAACGGCAGCCGAGCTTCTTGATGTGCTTTCAAATGCCGGGCCGTTTACAGTTTTTGCACCAACAAATGCCGCTTTTGATAAGTTGCCGGCAGGTACACTCGACGACCTTATGAAACCCGAAAACAAAGGCAAGCTTACAGATATACTTCAGCATCACGTCGCCGTAGCTGTGTATACTCCTGATATTATGCAGAACGGTCAGGTTTTAAACATGGTTGACGGTTCAAACGCTACAATAACAAAGAAAGACAATTCAATATTTATTGATAAGGGAAAGATTTCAGCATCAATTAAAGCCTCAAACGGCATGGTTCACGTAATTGATGAAGTAGTGTTGCCTCCTTCAAAATAATCCATATTCTTTATGTGCTTTTAAGCAGGACTTTTTACAAAGGTCCTGCTTTTTTGTTGTAGATTATGAATGTACACTCAAACTTCCTATATGTTTTTTCTTGCAGCCAAAAGCACAATGAAAATAATTAATGAAAACAAGGTACCAAATGGCAGATACCAAAGAGTAAGTACAGAAATTATGAGTCCAAGAACAATTGACCAGCTTAGGTCAGTCCAAATGGAGTAAACCCATACCAGCCATACAATACCGAAGAATATGAATAACAGTCCGAGGTTGAAAACATCAACATCAAGTTCATAAAGTAAATTAGCCCATGGTCCGGGTCTTTTCGGGCCGATATATTTTCCCTTAAACTTAACAAAAACACTATCAGGGAGCATATAACCGTCATTTAGAATGCCAAGAATAACAATCAGTATTTTCATAAAACTTAGATTGCTTGTTGCATAAGAACAATTTTGAGGAACGAAAGTTACAAAATGCCCGGGATGATTTCAAGATAATATGATCCACTTTATAGTCAATTAAAGCGTACAGTATTTATTTTTGGTATAACCATATTTCACATATTTCTTTATCTTTGTGAAAATTATTAATAGAAGGTCAATTACTGATGGCAAATTTTTTGGGTAAGCTTCGGGTTGAACTGGATAACATGAAAGTCGAAGGACTTTACAAACGTGAACGAGTTATAACATCGGTTCAGGATGCTGAAATAAAACTGGATTCGGGAAAAGTGGTGATTAACTTTTGCGCAAATAATTACCTTGGATTATCTGCTCACCCTGTAGTCATCGAGGCTGCAAAAAGAACTCTTGATACCCATGGCTTCGGAATGTCTTCTGTCAGGTTTATCTGCGGGACACAGGATATACATAAGGAGCTTGAATCAAAAATAGCAGACTTCCATGGTACTGAAGATACGATATTATACGCTGCTTGTTTTGACGCTAACGGCGGGGTCTTCGAACCGATTCTGCACGATACAGATGTAATTATTTCTGATGAACTGAATCACGCAAGCATTATAGATGGCATAAGGCTTTGTAAGGCTACCCGCCACAGGTACAAGAACAATGATATGGATGACATGAGAAGGAAGCTGGATGAATCAGTTAGAGACGGTGCAAAGAACATGCTGATAGTTACTGACGGAGTGTTTTCGATGGACGGCTACATTGCCAAGCTTGATAAGTTAGTAAAAATAGCAAAGGAGTATGAGGCTCTTACAATGGTGGATGAATGCCATGCAGCCGGATTTATGGGGAAACGAGGTAGGGGGGCGGCTGAATATTGCGGAGTACATGGAGAGATTGATATAATCACAGGAACTCTTGGCAAAGCACTTGGCGGAGCTATGGGAGGCTATACTACAGGCAGAAGAGAGATAATTGAAATGCTGAGACAGAGGTCAAGGCCATACTTGTTTTCTAATTCACTCGCTCCCAATATCGTTGGAGCCTCAATTGCTGTATTTGACTTGCTTTCATCTGATTCAGGACTTAGAGACAAGCTTGAAGAAAATACCGGATATTTCAGAAGTGAAATGGGTAAGCTGGGGTTTGATATTAAGGAAGGAACGCATCCGATAGTACCTGTAATGCTTTATGACGCTAAATTATCACAGGATTTTGCGAACGCCCTGCTGAAGGAAGGAATCTATGTTATCGGTTTCTATTATCCGGTAGTTCCACAAAACCAGGCGAGGATAAGAGTTCAGGTTTCAGCTGCTCATTCCAAAGAACATTTAGATAAAGCAATTCGTGCGTTTGAAAAAGTCGGGAAGAAATTAGATGTATTGAAATAAGGTCTGCTGCTTGTCTCAATTAAAGTGACCGTAATTTCGGTTTTAATAGTCGAAATATAATTACTTCATAACGCCCTTTTAAGATCCTGTATGACCTATCGGTCAGCAGATGTTTAATGGTTCTGTTTACAGGGACCTGTTTAATTCGATCGATCAAAAAGCCGGAATAATCAAATGCATTAAAATAATCTGTGAACTTATGATGATAGATCTTTGATTCTTCCGCGAGAAAAAAGTTTGGCCTGTATTTCATTTCAAACCCTTCGAAATTAATTTCAGGATGGGTAACCGAAAAAATCAGTTTTCCTCCAGGTTTTAGAATTCTATAAAATTCAGCAAGTACCGGATTTAAACTTCTAATATGTTTTAACGTTTGTCCGCATGTAATCTTATCAAATCTCGAAGCTTTAAAGGGAAAACCTCTGTTTATATTATGTTTTAGAAATTCAATTTGTGGGTTTTTTCTCTTTGCTATTTCCAGCATTTCCGGGCAGAAGTCAATTCCTATTACATCAGAACCTGCTCTGTAAAATTCTTCTGTGTATTTTCCCGTTCCGCAGCCAGCATCGAGTATCTTTTCATTTTTTTGAGGATCAGTTAGTTTCACAAAGTCCTGATGTTCTACCAGTATGTGAGGATTAGGATGGGTATCGTAATCCTTGGCCCATTTTTTGTAGGCTAATAAGGTATTTGGAGACATTATTAGCTTTAATATTTTAGTTCTAAATGAAGAATTTAATTGATATATTTGTTGCGTTATTAATAAAATGCTTATATACAGGTACATTTTAAAGGCACATTTTGCTCCGTTTTTTATATCTTTTTTTATAATTATTTTTGTATTCACCTTTCAGTTTATCTATAAATACATAGATAACCTGGTAGGTAAAGGCTTAAGCTGGTGGGTTATATCCCAGCTTATCGTACTGAATCTGGCATGGATGGTGACCCTGGCGGGTCCCATGGCGGTTTTAGTCGCAACACTGATGGCCTTTGGTTCTTTGTCATCTACGAACGAAACAACTGTTATGAGGGCTTCGGGTCTGAGTACTTTGAAATTGATCTTTCCTGTACTATTGATCTCCGGGATATTGTGCTACGGTTTGATCCTGTTCAACAACATAGTGCTTCCGGAGGCGAATCACAGAACAAGGATTTTGATGACTGATATCCAGCGTACCAGGCCGACTTTTGTTATTGAAGCAGGCAGGTTCACTGACGATATTAGCGGTTACAATCTGCTTGTAAAAAAGACATTTGAAAATTCAAATAAACTGGAAGGTGTGTTCATTATTGATAACTCAAACCAGGTTTATTCAAATACTCTAACTGCTGATAGCGGCGAAATAAACTTCTCAAAAGATTATTCAAAAGTTGTTCTTGATCTTTACAATGGCGAAATTCACCAGATCGAGAAGAAAAATCCAAAAGGAGACTACCGCAGGATCAAATTTACAAAGCATATAGTCAACATTGATGCCCAGGGTTTCGGATTCAACCGCTCTGAGGATAATGCGTTATCCAGGGGAGACCGGGAATTGAGCTCTGACTCAATGAGAAGTATCATATCTAACATCCAAAGGAATTTTGAAATGGATATAAGCAGTTCTATTCTCCAGGTCCGGCAGCTTGCAAATGACTTCCGCAGCTTCAAGTATGATACTACAGTAACTGATACTATTGGTTTTAAGCAAACTCAATTGACTATACAATCGCTTATGAACAGGTTCAAGGGTTTTAAAGGAAAGCTCTTGAGCCAGAAACAGGTCATAGCTGCAAACCGCAAACAAACTGATTCTCTGCTTGTAGAGATTTATAAGAAATACTCAATTCCGTTTGCCTGTGTTGTATTTGTAGTGATAGGGGCTCCTCTTGGGATATTGACAAAGAGAGGGGGATTTGGTGTAGCCGCTGGAATGAGCCTGGGATTTTTCCTGTTATATTGGGCTTGTTTGATAGGTGGCGAGAAACTTGCAGATAGAGAGTTGTTAAGTCCGTTTTTGAGTATGTGGGTTGCTAATATAGTTTTAGGTTTAGCAGGCATTTATTTGGTGTTCAGGGATAGCTTAAACATTAAGAGATTGTTCAGAGTGAAAACAATTTAGTTATTTTAAGTCAAGTCCCGGGCAACAGTCTTTTGCCCAACTCCGCCAGGTCTGAAAGGAAGCAACGGTAAGCAAAAGATTGTGTGATCCGGGATACTTGACTTTTTTTATGTCATCATCTTATAGTAAATTATAATATGGATAAATCAAGAGTATTAATATCGGGATTGGGCGGTATTGCACAGATTGCTCATCTCCCAATTCTGTCAAGAATGCCGGATATTGAAATAGCAGGTGTTTGCGATATTGATAAATCAAAAGCAAAATCTGTGGCTCAGAAATACGGCGTCAAGAACTGCTTTTCTGATTATGACAAAATGCTCGATGAAACAGAAGCCGATTGTATCGTCATTACTTCTCCCAACAGCGTGCATAAAGAGCAGGCGCTTAAAGGTTTCGAACGCGGTTTGAATATTCTTGTCGAAAAGCCGGTTGCAAGGAATTATGAAGAGGCGAAGACCATAGTTGAAGCTTCAAAAAAGTCCGGGAAGGCACTGATGATCGGTATGAACAACCGATTTAGACCGGATCTAATGATGCAGGAAAGCTTTGTATCAGCCGGAGAGCTCGGAGAAATATTCTATATCAAAACCGGTTTTCTTAAGAAAAGAAGCACTGTTGAGAAGTGGTCAGTTAACAAAGCTGAATCCGGTGGCGGCGTGTTCATTGATCTTGGAATAGTTATGCTTGATATAGCATTGTGGATAATGAAATTCCCGAAAGTGAAGAGTGTCACCGCTGTTAATTATTATCATACATTTAAAGATGTGGAGGACTCATCATTTGTATTGCTTCGTTTTGCCAATGATGCAACGGTAACGATAGAAACAAGCTGGACTCTTCACAGGGAAAATGATCTCTTCTACTGTAATGTTTACGGAAAAGAGGGAAGTGCGAACATCAATCCCTTAAGTATTTACAAGCATATGCACGGAACACTTGTGAATGTTACTCCCTTAAAGATGGAAAAACCGGCCAATATCTTCAAAAGATCGTACGAATATGAGCTGAGCCATTTCATTAATTCAGTACGCAACAATACTAAGATCGTATCCGATGGAAATGAAGCGCTGGAAAGAATGAGGATTGTTGACGCTGTTTATAACTCCGCAAAACTAGGCAAAGAGATTGTATTCAAGTAGATTTATATATGAAGGATAAGTCAGATAACAAGACAATAGGAGTTATAGGTTCTGGGACAATGGGAAGCGGAATAGCTTCTGCCTGCGCAATAAGTGGTTACAGGACTCTGATCTATGACATAAATGCTGATATCCTGAACAGATCTAAGGCTTCCATTGAAAAGGAATTTGCCAGGCTTAAAGAAAAGGGCAAGATTGATAATGCAAGATTTAATTCTGCATTAAGAAATCTTGAGTTTACTGTAGGATTTGACAAACTTTCAGAATGTGATATCATTATTGAGGCTGCCATTGAAAATATTGATCTTAAAAAGAAATTATATAAGGATCTGAACGATCTGTGCAACCCCGATACGATCCTTGCCACAAATACTTCGTCACTTTCTGTTACGTCAATATCCACTGCAGTTGTAAACAATCCCTCGAGAGTAGTTGGAATGCACTTCTTTAACCCGGCAAATATAATGAAGCTGGTTGAAGTTGTGAAAGGAGAGTTTACTTCTGAAACAGTGTTGAAAACCGTTTCTGAGTTCTGCATAACGCTTGGCAAAGTACCGGTAATGTGTAAGGATACTCCGGCATTTATAGTAAACAGGGTGGCACGTGCGTTTTATGGCGAGTCTCTTAAGATTATGGGTGAAGAGAATATCGGTCCGAAACTTATTGATGAAATTATGAAAGATGAGGGTGGTTTTGCAATGGGTCCGTTTGAACTGATGGATCTGATCGGGATTGACGTTAATCTCTCGGTAACAAAGTCAGTTTATGAAGCGTTCTTTTACGACCAGAAATATAAACCCAGCCCGATTCAGCAGAAGATGGTTGATTCAAGTTTACTGGGCAGAAAAACAGGTCAGGGATTTTACAGATATTAACCTGTTCATCACTTTACCCTTCCTCAACAAAAAAGTTTTCTGAAAGATAAAATACGTTTTGATTGTGATAATGGTTAGATTGATTCTTCGTTCTTCGGATTTTCCAATTTCTTAAGTACATTAATTTCATTATCTTTACTGTAAATAAAGGCAAATTAAATGCAGACATTTCTTAAGATATTAGGATTCATAACAATATTCATCGGAATAATTGCAGGGATCTACGTAATCTCTGATGCACTGAGCCTTTACGCTAGCCTTAAGGGAGCACCTAATCCCTATATGGAGCAGGTTTACATGATAAAGATAGTTGCCGGGGGTGCGATTATACTTACATCAATCGTTTCGGGAATGCTGTATTTGAGCTTTGGAATTGTGATAGAACTTCTTGACAGCCTTAATCATCGTATTATAATGTTCCTGGATGCCGTTGAAAAATCAAAGAATCCTGATAAAGACGAGTTCAGTTATTAATACACTGTTTGATGCAATCACAGTTCTTCAGTGTACTTTTTAAAGTTGTCAAGAATGGACTGCCAGCCCTGTTTTTGCATTTCAACTGGATTTGTGTCTTCAGCTTCGAAAACCGTTTTCACTTTTGTTTGATTCCCGTTAGATTCAAAAGTTACATTTACTTTTCTGCCGTCACCCATAGTGTATGAAATCAGTTCATTTTTCCTTACGTCATCATAAATACCTTCAAAATCAAATCCGGCACTGCCATCCTTAGCCTCCATTCTGGATTGAAATCTTCCGCCTTTTCGAAGATCATTCTCAGCTCTCGGTGTATGCCAGTCTTCCGAAGCACTATTCCATTTTACAATATGTTCGGGAGCCGTCCAAAAATTCCATACCTTTTCGACGGGAGCGTTTACTGTTGTACCTATTGAAATTTTCGTTTTTTCGTTTGACATAGCTGTTAATTGATTTGATGTTCTTTTAAAAATAGCAATTACAGTTTGAATTTTAATTAGTAATTACGTCAATCGTCTGTGTAGTATAGGGAATCTCCGGGGTTTAGAATTATCCGTTGTTTTGTGACCATTGACAATATCCCTACAGTTGTACATTAGTTTGGGATACCCATATCGGTAAATCATGGTTAATCCTGCCCAGCATCATATTTAACTGTCCGGTGTGATGCATAACATGCCTCATATTGTACATTGTTATTTCAAACATGCTGTAATCTCTCCACTGATTTTTCCATCTGTGAGCAGCTTTGGCTTCATCCATATCCATTAACAGCAATCTTAATTTATTCCTGCAGTGAGTAACATATTCCAGTAAGTCCTCTTTTGAAAATATGTTTTCAGGCAGTACATCGTCAATTTCTTCTTCCTTTATCTTGAATTTGTCAGGGGTTTTAAAATTTGCCGGGTCAGTATCAAGGTAATAATCTGTAAAGAATAATGTATGAAAAACTATATACCAGTAGCTGCTTCTTACTTCATCAATGTGTTTTGCATCTTTTGAATCCTTTCCCGTAGAATAATTAAAGGTCCACAATTCATCGGGACATTTTTGAACGGCATTTTCAAACATATCAATTGCTGCGCCAAACTGTCTCCAGAGTTCCGTGTTAATTCTATTGATCATTTACCTGAGTTTTAGGATTTGATTATTAATAAATGCAAATATAAAACATTTTATTTTCTATTTCACAGTCCAATAAAAAAGCCCTGTAGAACAGGGCTCTTAACAGAAATTAATAGAATTTACTTAACCAATATCATTTTTCTGATATAGGTATAATCTTCGCTTTCAAGTTTATAGAAATAAACTCCACTTGAGAGTTCCGAAGCATTAAAGTCATATGAATAACTCCCTGCCCCAAGGTTCCCATCGACCAGAGTTGATACAACCTTTCCGGTAATATCATAAATATTCAGGGTTACATTCCCGGTCTTGGGAATATCGAACTTTATATTTGTAGTTGGATTAAACGGATTTGGATAATTCTGATACAGGTAATATGCAGTAGGCGTTTGGTTATTATTCTGCAAGCCAAGAAGACCTACGTTCACTGTCACAAATCTTACGTGAACAGGTGTTCCATTAGGTCCGTTACTTTGTATTCGGACATTATATAATGCAGCAGGTACGCCCCCTGAAGTTCGTATTCTCAGCCTGAGAGAATCAGGAAACGATGTCAGTGAACTCTGCGGAATGTTTGTAGTTTTGTTAAGAAATGTTAACGTAATGGAGCCTAATCCGGGGTTAGGTACAGTTGCTGTAAAATTAACTGTATCACTGTACAGTTTGACTGCCGGAATGCTAACATTTACAAACTGACTGTCATTAGTCCCGTTCATTGAGACAGAAGCGGGATTGACCGTCATTGCATAATCAGGAAAATATCCCCCCATCGTCAAAAACGTACAGTTTCTTCCGTCATACCAGGTAGCAAATCCGACTTTTGGATTAGCAGTTATCGCATCGTAATCACCCCTATAGCAAACACCGCTTCCGCAAGTGGGACAGGGGTATGAGAATGAGGAGTTTGAGACTTTTTGGCTGGTAGCCCAAGTCGTTCCCCCAGTTGTTGAGTAAGATGCCCAGACACTGGTCAGGAAAGCTGCAGGATTTTCTCTGTCGTCATACCACTTTACATACAATTTGCCTGTATTCCTTTCACACCAAACTGCCGGGAACCACTGGTCGCTTAATTGCGGGTTTGGATTATCATTAACCACGATGAAACTTGACCATGTAGAGCCCATGTCAGTTGAATACTGTAATTTTATATCAGGTTTGTTTCCATCGCCCGCAGGTATGTTAGATGAATAAACCAGGTATAATCTGCCTCTGAACGGGCCGTTGCTGTTATCCATTGCAATCATCGGGTAAGTACGATGCCTGCCGAAATTCACATGCAGTCTTCCTGAGGAAGAGCTCCATGAACCGCTGTACCCAGCAACTGTCAGGCTTGAAGCGGTTGCAAAAGTCATTCCTCCGTCAGTTGAGCGATGAAATGTATATGTGGCTCCGGTTGCCGGACCGGTCGTGGTAACGGCAATTACGCAGCCACCATTGGTGGTTCCGTTTGGACCCACTGCGATCATAACTCCGGGTGCAGTGTGAGGAGATAAAGTAGCAGTAGTAGCCCAGGTTGCTCCATTATCAGTGCTTCTTGCAAACGGTGCACCTCCACTGCCGGTTATTGCGGCATAAACAAAATTTGCAAAGGGGCCTGTTCCGGTCTGCTCTGATGCCAGAGTATTCCTGTCAAATCCATTTACTGAAAGTACGGGTGCCATCCATGAAAGTCCGTTGTTTGTTGAACGGTGAACATATTGACCTGATACTCCGGAGCCGTATATCAATGTTCCGTTACTTAAGTAAGTGGACCACGGGTCACAGCACGTGCCGCTTGGGTAAGAGGGGTTGGTTACAGTCCAGTTAATCCCACCGTTAGTTGTTCTGTATCCGTTCTGAGGTGTTCCAGAGCCGTTCACGCTAGTGAAGATCCAAAGCGGGTTATTTGGATTTGTCACAACATTTGTTTCACAATTATCTATTCCCATATCGTAGTTATCAAAGCCCTGCAGGTCTGTGATAACATCATATTCCCCGCTTTGCTGATTTGCACTGAAATGAGTATGTGACTCTCTTGTTGGTTTATCTATGTTTGGATTGTCATCATATTCAAAATTATAACCATTATAATCCTGCGCCTGAAAAAGTATTATCCCGCAAATAGTAGTAATGCAAAGCAATAAAACTTTTGTAAGATTTTTCATTTGTGATATATTTTGGTTCGTAAAATCTGTTATTATAACATTAATATAATGAAATTAACTTTAAAAAAATTTCTGAAAAATTGTGTGTCGCCTATGGGTTTTATTCATATCTTTAATATTTGCCCAAATATCACTATTTTTGTAATTCTATAAAATTGCAAGTTCTCCTTTTTGCGGGGGGTGCGCAGAATTATTGCCCACGTAGCTCAGTAGGATAGAGCGTCGGTTTCCTAAACCGCAGGCCACAGGTTCGACTCCTGTCGTGGGTACAATGAAAATGATCAGTTATCGAAGCGCAAATGGCAAATAATTGTCATTTCTTAACAAAAATGACCTTATATATTTTCTAAATCCGCAAATAGGGATAAGCAAGGTTCCATGAATAAAGTCGCAGTAATCACGGGTGGAGTAAGAAGATTAGGAAGGCATATTTCGTACTATTTTGCATCGAAAGGATATGACCTTGCCGTTATCTACAATTCAAGTAATAAGTCTGAACTCGAAAAAACTTCGGATCATATTAGCTTGCTGAACACAAAATTCAAGTTCTACAAATGCAATCTCGAAAATGTCAGTTCCGTTAAGAAGACTATCGAAAAAATAGGAAAAGATTTTGGGAAAATCGATGTATTGGTGAATAACGCCGGAATAATTAACAGGATAAAGCTGGAGGATTTAACGGAGAAACTCTTCAATAAGACAATCAATATAAATTTGAGGGCTCCGCTATTTGTATCGCAAAGCGCGGTAAGATACCTGAAGAAATCCAAGAGTCCGGTGATTATAAATATTGCGTCACTTGGCGGTTTGCAGAACTGGAGCCGGTTCATTCCTTATAGCGTTTCAAAAACTGCTCTGATAAAGTTGACGTATTTGCTTGCCCGCAGCCTGGCTCCGAAAATCAGAGTGAATGCAATAGCACCGGGCACAATAATTATTGAAGGTGAAGAAGCAGGTACACCATCAAAGATTGATGTTTCAAAAATACCACTCAAAAAATACGGGAGTCCCGGGGACATAATTTCAGCGGTAGATTTTATAGTGAATTGCGATTATCTGACGGGCCATGTGATACCAATAGACGGCGGAAGACTGATTAATAATTGAATGAAAGTTATATATTGCAATTGAAATGAAAAAAGCTCCTAAGGCATATAACGATGAGAAGTTTCTTAACAGTCCTGCTGCAAGATCTTTAAGGATCCTTGCAGAATATATCGAACCTCAGTTAAGATTCAGAAAAGAAAAGGTTAAAGACACAATTGTATTCTATGGTTCAGCCAGATTGCTATCCAAAAGAGCTGCAAATGGAAAGTTTAAAGATCTGATGAGGCTTAGGAAACCATCCAAAGAAAGAATTGAAGATGCAAAGATCGATATGGAAATGTCCCGATATTACGAAGATACAGTTGAGCTTGCCAGTTTAATTACTGAGTGGTCCATGAAACAGCATCCTGCAAACAGGTTTGTAGTTTGCTCCGGCGGGGGACCCGGCATTATGGAGGCATCAAACAAAGGTGCAAAGAAGGCAGGCGGCAAATCGGTTGGACTCAACATTAGTCTTCCTTTTGAACAAACGCCGAATCCTTATATTACTCCTTCGCTTAATTTTGAATTCCACTACTTTTTCATGCGTAAATTCTGGTTCGCTTACCTGGCAAAGGCATTAGTAATAATGCCGGGGGGATTTGGCACTATGGATGAATTGTTTGAACTTCTGACACTGGTTCAAACAAAGAAGATCAGAAAGAAGATGCCTATTGTAATATATGACAGCAAATTCTGGGAGAAGGTATTCAATTTTCAGGAACTTGTACGAACGGGACTCATTGCAAAAGAAGATATGAAGCTGTTCTATGTTGCAGATTCAGTTCAGGAAGCATTCCGTTACCTTAAAAATGAATTAAGCAAAATATACCTGATGAAACCCGTTAGTTTGTTCAATCACATTAAATAGAAATTTAAAAAAAACATAAAGAGAAATAATGATAGTCAGCATGACGGGTTTTGGCAAAGCTTCCAGAACTGTTAAGAAAATAAATATCAGCGTAGAAATCCGCAGCATTAACAGCAAGTATCTTGAAGTTTCTTCTAGGCTTCCAATGGCTATAAGTGATAAAGAGTCTGAGATAAAAGAAATTATAGGACAAAAAATCACCCGGGGAAAAGTTGCTGTACTGCTTTCTGTGGACAGAAATCCGGATAAAAATGTAACATTGCAGATCCAGCCAGGTGTAATAAGAGATTATTATAAGTTACTTGCCGGTATCAAAAAAGCAACTGGCATAAAAGAAGAAATTAAACTGGAACATATCCTGAAGTTCTCCGAAATATTCAAGGGTGAAGAAACTGATGAGCTTGCAGAGTTATGGCTTGAAATCAAAAAGGTCTTTCAGGCAGCAGTGAATGATCTGTACAAAATGAAGCTGAAAGAAGGTAAGATCCTTGAAAAAGACATATTGAACCGTGTAGGTTCAATTGAAAAAAAGCTTGATTATGCAGAAAAGCAGTCACAAAAGAATGTAAAAGAAACAAAACAAAGGATGCTTGAAAGGGTCAATAAGCTTATCACAGAAGCCGGAATTCAGCCCGATAATAACAGGCTTGAGTATGAGCTGATCATGATAAGTGACAGACTTGACATAACCGAAGAAGTCCTCAGAGCAAAATCGCATATTACTTATTTTAAAAACAATGTAAAGGAAAAAGAGCTCTCGGGACGCAGATTGAACTTCCTTATTCAGGAAATTAACAGAGAGATTAATACAATTGCATCAAAATCGAACAGTTCGGGTATATCTCAGCATGTTGTAGAAATGAAGGAAGAGCTCGAAAAGATAAAAGAACAGCTTCAAAACATAGAATAATTATCGGCTTTTAAGAAATCAAAAAAATGGCGATATTCAGGGTTAAAGAAAAATGCTCTTTGTAATAAGTGCTCCCAGTGGTGCGGGTAAGACTACCATAATTAAGGAACTCCTTAAATCCATGCCGGAATTGGCCTTTTCTGTCTCTGCAACCACCAGAAAGAGAAGAGAGAATGAGACCGATGGCAAAGACTATCATTTTATCAGCGTGGAAGAGTTTAGTAAGAAGATAAGCAATGAGGAGTTTGCGGAATATGAAGAAGTTCACGGCAATTATTATGGTACGCTAAAGTCAGAAATTGAGAAGTTTATTAATGGGAGCAAGCATCTTGTTTTTGATGTTGATGTAAAAGGGGCGATTTCAATTAAGAAACTGTATCCAGAGGCAGTATTGATATTCGTTGATGTTCCTGTTGATGAACTTATGAAGAGATTGAAAAACAGGAAAACTGAATCTGATGCTGAAATTGAAAAAAGAGCGTCAAGGATCATGCTTGAGATCGGGATGAAAAACAAATTTGACCATATTGTTGATAACAGCACAAACCTTGACGAGGCAGTGAGAAACACAAAAGTGATAATAGAAAAATATAATAAATAAAAAATAAAAGGAGTTAACAAATGCCGATTAAACCACTTGAGATTGAAGAAGTCGAATCCAAAGCGGGCAACATATATGAAGCAGTTGTTGTTGCTGCGAAAAGGGCAAGACAGATCAACGATGAACAGAAACTGGAATATAACCAGCGTGTTGAGCCGCTGATAAAAACAGATGAAGATAACGATGATACAGTTGTAAGCAAAGATAAGATGAATATTAGCGTTGAGTTTGAAACCAGAATGAAAACTACTGAAAGGGGTCTGAATGAGCTGCTGAATGACCAGCTTGAATTCAGAGTAAGAAGCGAAGAAACAGAAGACTAAAACATTTGTTTTGACGGCAGCTGTCTTATATGTCACAATTACTAAAAGGAAAGAAAATACTGCTTGGCGTTTCCGGAGGCATAGCTGCTTACAAAATTTGTGAGCTTGTAAGATTATTCAAGAAAAGTGAGGCAGAAGTTAGAGTGATTATGACTCCTTCTGCCTTAAATTTTGTATCACCTGTTACCCTTTCTGCACTTTCAGGAAACGAAGTACTTGTAAATATGTTTCCCGAAACTGATCAGGATAAGATTACTGCTGTAGAAACAAAGACATGGCATGTTTACACCGGTCTTTGGGCTGATGTTTTCCTGATTGCCCCCGCAACTGCCAATACTGTTGCAAAGCTTGCTAACGGTATAAGCGATAATTTTCTTACGGCAACTGTGCTATCGTCAAGATGTCCTGTAATTGTATCTCCGACAATGGACGAAGATATGTACAGGAATGAAATTACAACTTCTAATATTACCAGGATCAGAGAATCCGGCTATTGGGTTATTCCGCCGGTTATTGGTGAACTTGCCAGCGGACTTGTTGGAGTAGGCAGAATGCCAGAGCCGCAGAGTTTGTTTGATTATACTGTAAATTTTTTAAATGGCCATAAGTTTGACCTGAACGGCAAAAAAGTTCTTATAACAGCGGGACCTACATACGAACCAATTGATGATGTCCGGTTTGTGGGAAATCAATCTACTGGCAAAATGGGATTTGCCCTGGCAAAAGCTGCCTCACAAAGAGGCGCCGAAGTTACGCTGATCTCTGGTCCGACGATGCTGCAAACTCCAAGAAATATAAATAGAATTGATGTAACAACCGCTGAAGAAATGTTCAGCGCAGTTGATAGAGAGTATCTCGGACAGGATTTCATCATTATGTCTGCAGCAGTTGCAGATTACAGGCCAAAGAGCAGGTTCAGAGGGAAGATCAAGAAAACAGATGATGATACAATGACACTTGTACTTTCAAGAACAACAGATATACTGGAGCATCTTGGCAGGAACAAAAGGGGATTCAAGCTTATAGGTTTTGCCTTAGAGACTGAAAATGAAATAGATTACGCAATGGATAAGATCAGAAGGAAAAATCTTGATTTGATTGTTGTAAACAACCCCAGAAATTATGGTGCGGGTTTCGGTACTGAAACCAATGTTGTGACTCTAATAGATAGCACCGGTAAGCAGAACATATACGAAAAAATGCATAAGTTTGATGCCTCCAATTTGATACTCGACAGAGCTTTGACGTTATGAGCAAGGAAAAGCTAAATAATATCATATCAGATACAGAGGGCTACCTGAAAAAGATGCAGAGTTTTTATTCAGACAGGCTATACATAGAAAATAACGTTGATTCTGCAGTCCCTCACGCTCAGAAACCGTCTAAAAGAGATTCGGCAATAAATGCAAGTGATAAGCAGACTGTTGCAGAAATTGATCTTTTCGGGAACGAAACCATAAAAAAAGAAGAATGGGAATTCGCAGAATCACTTGAAGAGCTTAACTTAAAGATAAAGGACTGCAAAAAGTGTGATCTGTGGAAGACAAGAACGAATTTTGTTTTTGGCGTGGGTAATCCAAATGCAGATATTGTAGTTATTGGCGAAGCACCGGGGGCTGATGAGGATATGCAGGGCGAGCCCTTTGTGGGCAGGGCGGGACAGCTGCTTAACAAGATACTTATTGCCACAGGGTTTCAAAGAGAAGAAGTATTTATTTGTAATATTTTGAAGAGCCGCCCGCCGGGAAACCGCAACCCGCTGCAGGAAGAGGTCGACGTATGCAAACCATACCTGGATAAGCAATTGAAATTAATTAACCCAAAGCTTATTTTATTGCTGGGCAAAGTTGCAGCTGAATCCCTCCTGAAAACCAGGGAACCATTAAATAAAATACGTGGCAAAGTGCATGATTATAAAGGATGGAAAGTTATGGTTACATTTCATCCGGCTGCACTCCTTAGGAATCCGAACTGGAAGCCTCCCTGCTGGGAAGACATGAAACAATTCAAAAAGATGTATGAAGAAATTTTAGAGAGCAGATCTCAGTAATACAATTGGCAAAGCAGAAGAATAATATTACAGAGTTAAAAAACATTTCCGAGGAAGTACTCTATGGTGGTAAAGTGCCGCCGCACAGCAGAGAACTTGAAATGAATATCCTTGGAGGCATGATCATCGATAACACTCTGATCGATGCAGTAACTACTATCCTTAAACCCAAACATTTTTACGTTAATGCTAATTCACTTATTTACAGGGCTATTTCTGACCTAAGGGATAGGAACGAACCCGTTGACCTTATTACATTGACTGAGGAACTCAAGACAAGGGCTGAGCTTGAAGCAGTCGGCGGACCGTTCTACCTGGCAGAGCTGTCTACTGCGTTTTCATCTCAGGAAAGCATCATATTTTCAGCAAACAAAGTTCTTGAGAACTGGATCAAGCGTGATATGATCTTGCTCACATATTCGCTTAATGAACAATGCTACGATCCCACAATAAACACAGAGAGCCTGCTTGATAAAGCTCAGCAGGAAATACTTGAAGTCACTAATTACCTGCAGAAGAAGAATTATACTCACATAAAAGATGAAGTCAAAGATACGATGGAGTATGTTGAGCTGATTCACGAAAGGCATCAATCGGGTACAAGTGTATTTGGAGTTCCTTCGGGTTATGACGACCTGGATGCGCTTACCGGCGGTTTCCAGAAATCCGAACTGATAATTATTGCGGGCCGGCCATCCCACGGTAAGACAGCCCTTGCACTTAATATTGCCAGAAATGCTGCTGTTGAACATAATAAGAATGTAGGGATTTTTTCGATTGAAATGTCAAACAGGGAGCTTGCATTGAGATTCATTTGCCTTGAGTCAAGGGTCGATATATCAAAGCTTAAAACTGGCAGACTGCCCGAAAGCGATTGGGCAAAAATAGCCAAGCAGACTCCACGCCTTATGAATAACAAGATTAACATCATAATCGATGATTCATCTCCCCTTAGCCTGCTCGAGCTTCGTTCCAAAGCGCGAAGAATGAAAGCTTTGCATGGTATTGATATGGTAATGGTGGATTACCTCCAGCTTATGGAAGTTTCAAACAAAGGGAATCTGGACAGGCATCTGGAAATTGCCTATATAACACGCGGTTTAAAGCAGCTTTCTAAGGAACTTGATATTCCAGTGGTAGCGTTATCTCAGTTGAGCCGAAAGGTAGAAGACAGGGCAGGCAAAGAAAAACGCCCGCAGCTTTCTGACCTTAGGGAGTCCGGTGCAATTGAACAGGATGCTGACGTTGTTATTTTCATTAATAGACCCGAGGTATATATCAGCAGAGATGACCCTAAATTCAATGAGGTTCAGGGACTTGCGGAGGTTATTATTGGCAAACAGCGTAACGGTCCAATTGGTGAGGTCAAGCTGACATTCATTCATAATTATGCCAAGTTTGAAGCCAGGTCAAAAGAACAGGAGCCCACTTATTATGCTCCCCACGATGAACCATTTTAAAATATGCAAACACGCAGAAAATTCTTAAGGAACACGGCTTTAACATCTTTATTTTTAATAGGGTTACCATCACTTGCTAAAACGAATATATCCTCATTCTTCGATGATTACGACGAAGCTTTGTGCAGGAAAAAATTTAAGCTTTTTGTGAGTGACGGACTCAGTTCTCTACCGATTGGTGATGCAATAGTTAAGATCGGTGAATCATTCGAGGGAACAGAGTATGTTGCAGGAACTCTTGATAAGAACATGTCGGAAAGCCTGGTTATTAACCTTACCGGACTTGATTGCGTAACTTTCGTAGAAAATTGCCTTACATTTGCCCGCTGCATTAAGCAGGGAAAAACGAGTTTTGATGATTACAAGTCTGAATTGAAGAAAATACGCTATCGCGGTGGTTCAATAGACGGATATGCAAGCAGGCTCCATTACTTTTGTGACTGGATAACCGATAATGAGGAAAAAGGGATTGTAAAGAACATTACGGCTGAAATAGGTGGTGTGGAGTACAGCAAAAAGATCAATTTCATGTCAACACATACCGGATCTTATAAACAAATGGCTGACCAGGATAATATTAATGGAATAGCTGCTGCCGAAGAGGCAATTAACTCAAGATATTATTACTATATACCAAAAAAAGATATTTCATCTGTTTATGATTCACTACAAAACGGAGATATAATTGCAACTACAACCAGTATTGGTGGACTTGATGTAACGCACACCGGATATGTCGCAAAAGGCACAGATGGCGGTACTTATTTCCTGCACGCATCATCAAAGAACAAACAGGTTATAATGTCAACAAACCAGCTTGCAAGTTATGTCTCAGAGGATTCGAAAAAAACGGGCATAATGGTAGCAAGGCCGTTAGAAGCATAAAAACCATGTAAAATAACTACTCTTCACAAACTACAACTGCACAACCGTAATCTTTGGTATGTGAGATGCTTATTTCAAATTTGAGTTTTGAATATTCAGTATCTTTCGTATGATTAATATAAGGTTTTCCGCGCTCATCGTTCAGAATTTCAATATCCTTCCATCCAAAATCTTTTGATATTCCTGTACCAATGGCTTTGCTGTAAGCTTCTTTCGAGGCAAATCTGCCGGCAAAATGCACTTCGGGGTTTGTGAACCTCTTGCAGTAAGCAATTTCATTTTCGGTCAGTATTCTTTGAAAGAATTTATCGCCGTACTTTTCCATTATTCCTTTTATTCTGGATACTTCAATGATATCGATTCCCAATCCTTTAGTCATAAACTATTATTCCCTCGAAGGAGGGAATCTCTATTATTGATCATTCCCATTCTTAAATAGTAATTCTAAAATTTCTAAACCCGTTAATTTTTCATTAAAATACACTGATAAATCTTTCCAATCCGGGTTCAGATTATTTATCAAATTATTCTTCCAATTTCTGTTCCATTTTTTCAATTGCTTTTCTCGCTTCATAGTTTCTTCAACGGTACCATGCTTTTCGAAATATACTAATCTGTTTACATTATAGAATTTAGTGAATCCTTCATATTTTCTATTTTTATGCTCTTGTATCCTTCTTATTATATCATTTGTGAAACCCACATACAAAACTGTTTTATTGATATTTGTTAATATATAAATAAAATATGTATTCATAATTGAGATACCCGCATTCGCGGGTAAAGTTTAGGTATTCTCCTTCTTTACAATTCCTATTAACTCAGATATATCATGAATTTCATAATCAGCTCCATGCACCTGTGTATTAAAAGTATCACCATATCTTGCGAAAGCAGTCTTCATTCCAACACTTTTCGCACCAACCACATCCCGTTCTGCCCAGTCACCAAGCATAAGAGCAAACTTCGCATCAACTCCGAGCCTATCAAGCACCAGGTTAAAGGGAACAGGGGACGGCTTGCGCTCTTTTGAATCATCAAAAGTTACAATGGCATCGAACATGTGATGCAGCCCGATATACGAAAGTCTTAACCATGCTTCTCTTGATGGAGCATCGGAAACAACGCCGAGCTTTATTCCCATTTTGATGAGTTTAATGAGCGTCGGGAAAACCTTAGGGTAAGTATTGAGTTCAGCTTCCCGGGCAGTCCTATAGGCAACAATGCCTGCTGAAAGGATTTTATGATCCATTCTGCCTATGAAATGATTCAGAAGGAGATCAAATACCTGCTGGTATTCAATGCCCCGTTCATTGTAGATTTCGTCAATTTTCTTTCTGATCTCGGCATAGGGAAAGTCCAGCCCGGCATCGATCATAGCCTTTGTGGCAGCCTCTACCGCCGTATTTTTCATGCGCATGAAATCGATTAGCGTGTTATCAAGATCAAAAACTATAGCTTTTATCATTACCGAGTTAGTTTTATACTGCAAAGTTAAGCTTTATTAATAAATAATAAACATAATCATATTTACCCTAATCATTGCTTATTTTCATAGATTTTGCCGATAACTAAAATTATATTGCATGATAATATGACAGGGTATTAATGAAATTCAGAAGGCCAAAAGGTACAAAAGATGTATTGCCAAAGGATATTGCAAAATGGCATTATGTCGAGAGGATTATCCGCGAAACGACTGAATTATTCGGTTTTGCGGAAATAAGAACCCCTACTTTTGAGAATACAGAACTTTTCAAAAGGGGAGTTGGCACCGATACTGATATTGTGGGTAAGGAAATGTACACCTTTGAAGATAAAGGCGGTGACTCGCTTACACTTAGGCCCGAAGGTACAGCACCGGTAATGCGCGCATATGTTGAAAACGGAATGCAGTCGGAATCACCAATACACAAACTCTATTACCTTACCAGTATGTTCCGCCACGAAAAGCCTCAGGCAGGCAGATACAGAGAACATACGCAGTTCGGAGCAGAAATTGTTGGCAGTGACCACTATTACTGTGATGTCGAGCTTATTCTTCTTGCTAAGGAGGTTTATAACAGGTGCGGTATTCAGGATTTTAGGCTCAAACTTAACTCTATCGGAAAAGCTGAAGAAAGAAGAAACTATGTTGAAATCCTTAAGAGTTATTTGAACAGTAACATTGAGCATCTATCGGAAGAAAGTAAACGGAGGCTTGAAACAAATACTTTGCGTGTATTGGATTCAAAGGATATGAACGATAGAAAAGTAACTGATTTAGCTCCCAAAATACTTGATCATTTGGGGTCTGAATCCAGGACTCGCTTTGATAATGTTGTAAATGAGCTTAGCAGACTAGGTGTTAAACATGAAGTGGATTTCCGAATTGTCAGGGGATTAGATTATTACACCGATACAACTTTCGAATTCCTATCGGATGATTTGGGCTCTCAGGATGCTTTAGGAGGCGGCGGTAGGTATGACGGGCTGATCGAACAGCTGGGTGGAAAGCCAACTCCCGGAGTGGGTTTCGGCAGCGGAGTTGAAAGATTGATAATTGTCGCAGAAAAAAACGGTTTTGCTTTTGGAGAACAAAAGGCCCCGTTGGTTTATTTCATAGCTTTAAGTGATGAGGCAAGGAAGATTTGTTACGGAATAATGAGAGATCTTCGTAAGCTGGATGTCTCCTGTGAAACCGATCTATTGGGAAGGAGCTTTAAAGCTCAAATGAGAGAGGCTAACAAACTTAATTGCAGATATGTTTACATTATTGGTGATGATGAATTGCAGAAGAAAAAAGGTCAATTAAAGAGCATGGCAACAGGTGACCAGGTAGAAACGGAATTCGGAAAAATAAAAGAAAACATAGAATAATTGCGGACCAAGAAAGTAAAACCCCCGCCGAAAAAATACGAGTACAGACTGAACATTTCAAAGGAGTATGACGAGATTTCGAAAAGAGATTATATTTCCTTCCGTTTTCAGACCACTAAAGTATTTCTTACTTTCAATTATATACTCAAGATCGAAAGTAAAGTAGAAGACAAGAATATTGTATTTAATCTGCTCGGGTTCACTGCTCCGATCGGCGAACTTTCAAATTATGGGACTGCAGGTTTTGAATACAGGTTTTATGACTACAGATACATGGAATATAATGTTGTAATTGACAAAAAAGATTCAGATAAAAGTAGATTCAAGCTTGCATTACAGAAACTGAAATCCAAACCCATAAAACTCTCCGGCATACCAAGAAAAAGCTTTATAGAAATTAAGACTGATAATGATACCTAAATTGTTTCAGCTTGGCCCGATTCCTGTTTACAGCTACGGGCTTATGCTCGGCATTTGCTTTATTGTTGCAAGCTGGCTGCTGAATAAGGAATTCAAGCGAAGAAAACTGGATGAAAATGCGGCAATAAATGTCACGTTCATTGCCCTCATTGGGGGAGTAATTGGCTCGAAACTGCTTTATGTTATCGAAGAGTGGAAATCAATCACTTCAATGCCGCTCACAAAGGTATTTTCAACAGACGGGCTCTTTTCACCTGCAGGTTTAACGTTCTATGGCGGACTTATACTGGCAACTGGACTGATATATTTCTACACACGCTCTAAGAAGATTCCTTTTTTGAGAGTATGTGATTCTGCGGCACCTTCGCTTGCCATAGGTTACGGTATTGCAAGGATCGGCTGTCATCTTTCAGGTGATGGCGATTACGGACTGCCCGTTTCGGAGTTTATGTCATGGGTTCCCTGGGGAACGAATTATTCATACGGTACTTTGCCTCCATCAATTGCCTTCCGGGGTACGGAATTAGCTCAGAAATTCGGGGGAGTTGTACCTGATGCAACACTTTGCCATCCGACACCGATGTATGAACTGGTTTTTGCTGTTATCATTTTTTCGGTACTTTGGGCAAAAAGAAAAGTATTTAAGGTCGATGGCAAGCTTTTTGGTCTATATCTTATTCTCTCCGGTGCAGCAAGATTGCTTGTTGAGTTTATCAGACTAAATCCAAGACTCATATTTGGACTCTCTGAAGCGCAGATAATTTCAGTGGTATTAATTATACTTGGCATATATTTGTATGTCAAGATACCGGTCTCGAAAGCTGAACAGAAAAGCCAAAACACTAAGAAGAAATAGTGTATTACCTAAGAAGTTTAATTTGGTTTCTTCTGCTGGGGATTATAATTCTTTCCTGCACTAAGGATAATAGCAGTAAAAAGAATGTTCAAAAACAAAATGAAGTTTCCCTTAATGATAAATCAAATAAAAAAGATCCGGATTCACTGATTGCCATAATCATGGTCGGTGATATCATGATGGGGACAAACTATCCCTCCGATTACAGCCTGCCGCCGGATGACGGCAAGGAACTCTTCAGTGAAGCAAAGGAATTTCTCGAGTTATCTGATGTAACCATCGGAAATCTAGAAGGTACTTTATTGAACAAAGGTGGTACACCAAAGGAATGCCTTAACCCGGAGAATTGTGTTTCGTTCAGAATGCCGGAACATTATGCGTCGTATCTAAAAGATGCAGGATTCGATATTATGAGCTCAGCAAATAATCATAGCGGCGATTTTGGTGAAAAGGGAAGAAGCTCAACTGTAAAGACACTTGACGAATACGGGATTAAACATGCAGGTTATGAATTTGATAAGACTGCAATTTTCGAAAAGGACGGAATCAAGTTTGGGTTTACAGCTTTTGCGCCCAATAACGGAACACAAAACCTGCTGAATCTGAAAGATGCTGTAAAAACAGTTAAGGATCTCAGGACTAAATGTGAGATATTGATAGTCTCATTTCATGGCGGAGCGGAAGGATCGGGAGCGACAACAGTTGGCAGAAACAGAGAGTATTATCTTGGTGAAGATAGAGGTAACATCTACGATTTTTCACATGCTATGATCGAAGCCGGAGCTGATATTGTGTTCGGGCACGGTCCGCACGTACCCAGAGGGATTGAACTTTATAAGGACCGAATCATTGCATACAGCCTGGGAAATTTCTGCACGTATGGCAAGTTTGGATTATCGGGCAACCTGGGACTCGCGCCAATTCTGAAGGTTTATATCAGAAAAAACGGAGAGTTTGAAAAAGGAAGGATATTCCCTTTTAAACAGGTAAGGAAGGGATTCCCTGTTTTTGATGAAGAATACAGAGTTGTGGAACTCATGAAACACCTTTCAGCAAAGGACTTTCCTGAAACTCAAATTGAAATCGAGGACGATGGCAAAATCGTAAGAAAACAGTGACAGTATTGCATTTTGCTGCAAAGTTGAAGAATTTTCTCATCCTTGAAAGTTTTTGATTTTTTGGCTATTTTGCAGGCTAATTTAATGGAATATATTAAACAGGAGTATAAGTGAAACGTACATTTCAGCCAAGCAACCGTAAACGGAAGAATAAACACGGTTTTAGGGAAAGAATGGCAACAAAGAACGGCAGAAGAGTAATTGCCAGCCGCAGGGCTAAGGGCAGAAAAAAACTCACAGTCAGCGATGAGACGAAGTTTACCAGGTAAATCCCGCAAGTGGTGAATAAACGATTTACATTGAGACGCGAAGAAATACTGAGGGGATTCGGACTTTTTGAAAGTATCCTTTCAGATTCAAAAAGAATTGATTGCAGAAATTTGACGGCTTTTTTGAGTTATTCAGATCTGGAAACCGACTTTCCTGTTAAGGTCGGTTTTTTGTTGTCAAAAAAAAAATCAAAAAAGCTCACGATCGCAATCGCCTGAGAAGGTTATTGCGAGAAGCTTACAGGCTGAACAAGTTAGAATTGCTTGATGAAGTAGAGTCAGGAAGTGTTAAGTTAAGAATATTGTTATCCCTTTCTAATAAAGCTTACGCTGAATATGACAAGATTGAATTTGCTGAAGTATCCCGTGATATGATTGAGATCCTCCAAGTAATAAAGAATGAATATTCAAAAACCGGAAAGGTCATTTCCGGAAATAAATAATGAAATATCTTAACCCTAAATACTTACTCATTATCCTGATAAAGATATACAAGTATGCAATTTCACCTCTTTTCCCGCCATCCTGCCGGCACTATCCAACATGCTCGCAATATGCAATTGAGGCTCTTGAAAGGCATGGATTTTTCAAGGGAGGTTATCTTGGGGCAGTAAGGATCCTCAAATGCAATCCGTTCTTTAAAGGCGGGTACGACCCCGTTCCGTAAAAAACAATTTTATTAAGATCCGAAAAACAATTTTAAATGGATAGAAATTCGATAATAGGTTTTGTTTTAATAGGTGTAATCCTGATAGTATGGCTGTATTTCCAAAATCAGAATTCTCAGCAAAAACAGCTGGAAGAACAAAAGAAGAAACAGACCGAACAGCAGATACAGGTTCCGGATACAACTAAAAAGAACATTCCGCCAGTAGACACGGTAAAAAAGTCAGTACAAGCTGATACAGTTACCAAAAATGCAGTTGTATCTGAAAAGTACGGTTCGCTTTTTGGCAGATTTGAAAAAGGTGAAGATAAAGTTATTATTATCGAAACTGACAAGTACCATGCGGAATTCTCTACCAAAGGCGGAGCACTGATCAAATATGAAGTTAAGGGATTCAAAACATGGGATGGATACCCGGTCCAGTTGTTAAAACTCGAGAAAGGCGGACAGCTTAACCTTATTTTTACTTCGACTGAAGGTAAATTAATAAACACAAAAGAACTTTATTTTAACACCGATTATAAACCCTGGGAAAGAGTCGATTTGACCCGCGGTGCAAGAGAATTCAAGTTGGTTTACGAAATGCCAATTGATTCCGGCGGCGCAAGAATTGTGAAGACATTTACATTCACAAATGACTCCTACATGTTTGGGGCTGAAGTTGACCTTCAGAATTCTTCAAAATACGTTTCAAACTTTGAATACCAATTTGCTTTCGAGAATTCACTTAAGCTCACGGAATACCGCAGCGACGGTGAAGGCAGTCATGCAGATGCATTTGCCGAAATGGGTGATGAGCTGGAAGTACTGAACGTTACTGACAAGGATGAACCTATCAAATCAGATCTTAACGGTACTACGAACTGGGTGAGTTCCAGGATTAAGTATTTTACAGTGTTTCTAATTCCTGAGGGAAAGAAGGGCGACGGCTCGTATATCACCGGAACATATTATGAATTACCGCAAAAAGGATTTGAGAAGGATTATTCAATTGCGGTTAAAATGTCTATCAAAAATGAAAATGCCGCAAAAAGCAAGTTCAATATATACTTAGGTCCGGTTGATTACGAGATATTGAAAAGCTACGATATGAACCTCCAGTCAACAATGAGGTTTTCTCTTGATTTTCTTGTCAGACCTATTGCACAATATGCAATATTACCGTTTTTTCTTTTCATCCATAAATTCATTTCAAACTGGGGAATTGTTATCATAATATTCTCAATTGTGATGAAGATCGTTTTAACGCCTTTTACGCGTTACCAAATGAAATCCATGAAAAAAATGGGTGAATTGCAGCCGAAGATGAATGCGCTTAGGGAAAAGTATAAAGATGAGCCGCAGAAACAACAACAGATGCTTATGAAGCTGTACAAGGAGGAGAAGATCAATCCTGCAGGCGGCTGTTTGCCTATGCTGCTTCAATTACCGATACTGTACGCACTCTTTGGAGTATTCAGTTCAACTATTGAGCTAAGGCAGGCTTATTTCGGTTTATGGATACACGATTTGGCTGTTCCCGACGTAATTGTGCAACTGCCGTTCCAGATCCCTTTGTTCGGGATTGATTATCTTTCGGGTTTGGCTTTATTAATGGGAGTAACGATGTTCATTCAGCAGAAAATGACAGTCAAAGACCCCAAGCAAATGGCTATGGTTTATATAATGCCGATCATGCTGACTTTTCTTTTCACTACATTGCCGGCCGGACTTAACCTGTATTATTTTATGTTTAACCTGTTTTCAATAATAGAGCAGTACTTTGTTACAAAAAAGGGTAAGAAACTGGGTGAAGAAGAAGCAGTTATTGAACAGCAGAAACAATTGAAATACAAAGGCAAGAAATAGATTAATTCGTGAAAAATTACTTCTTAAAGATAAAAAAAGGGCTCCTAAGTGAGCCCTTTTTTTATTCCCTTCTTAATTATTACTTTGTAAGGATCGGAAGGTATTCAACCCATGGCCCTGTTTCAACTTTGTACTGTTTAGCCATTACTCTTGATATTTGTGCGATGTGACTCAAGTCATGAACAACACTTGTTGAAAGAAGCTCTCTTATTGTGACATCACCAAATGAGGGGTGAATTCCTTTGAATCCGAGCATATCACAAGTCAATTCAAGACCCTTAAGAACAGCAATGTTTTTCTCCCGAAGAGTTCTGAACTCCAAAAGCAGGTCATTAATTGATTTACCTTTACTCTCAGAAAGTTGCGCAAATCTGTCAAACGGTTTGAAATGTTTATCTTCCTCGAAAAGGATAATTTTCAGTCTAACCATCCAGTCAGTTTTTTCGCAATGCACCAAGTGGCCAACAATATCAAACGGGTTCCAGGTATCAAGACCTTCGTTTGAATATAGCCATTCATCGCTTAAATTGCGGAGAAGTGATTCCAAAACTGAAGGTGTATTGGTCAGAATTCCAATTGATTCAGACAGATCAAAATTCATAAATTAAATATAAAGTGTTTTGAGGGCAAAAGAAGTAATTCTTTATAGTGATACTGGTGGAGATGCGGGGAGTCGAACCCCGGTCCGAAAACAAGACCATCAAGACGCCTACATTCATAGTCTGCGTTTAGGATTCGGTTACATGCAGCGTCGCAAACTTAGCGGCATATGACCTACACTTGATGTTTTCTCACCGTTTGGCTCAAGTAAACCTTGCGGCCAGCCCACAATATTGGCGTTTGTTACCTTCCATGTGAGCGGTGGAGGCGATAACAAACGAGCGGCTTATTTATTAAGCAGCTAAAGCGTAATTATAGTTGTCGTTTATTTTGACTTTCAGCCTTTTTAACGTGCTTGCTGAGAACACGGAATGCAATCCTGAACATCTGTATTTCCGTCGAAACCATGTTCATCCCCATTAAAAGAACAATATGCTTTGCAAAGTTATAACAAATAAGGGCAGTAAACAATTCCATTATGCTTTCAAATCCAGCTCCATATAAAGCGTATGCGGGGTCGGATTATCGTAATAAGCTTCAATTTCCTTAAATCCATGATCATAATAGATTTTGATAGCGCTCCCCATTCTTTCCCTGATCGTATCCAGTCTCATTTTGTCGTATCCAATGGACTTTGCTTCTTCAATTATTCGCTCCACTAGTGCTTTGCCAATTCCTTTCCCGCGAGATTCTGTCCTTACATAAAGCCTCTTCATCTCACAAATACCGTCTGAGAATTTTCTGAGACCGATACAACCCGCATTTTCGCCATCAACTGTGACAAGATACAGCCTGCCTTCAGGAGGTGAGTATTTGCCGGGAAGTGTTGCCAGCTCTTTGTCAAATCCCTGGAAACACAGTGGTAAGCTAAGCCATTCTGCGTATTCCAAAAATAATGTCTGAATGGATTTTATATCATCTTTTGAAGTGACTTCTTTGATCTCGTACAATTATTAATCCTTTAAATTACCCGTAAATTTACTTAACTTTGTTGAAATATGAAAATATCAAAGGAATACCGCTGGGAAATGGGTCACCGTCTGCCTTTCCATAAAGGACTCTGTAAAAACATTCACGGCCATTCATATAAAATGTCTGTCGAGATCACAGGTTCTGTTAACAAAAACGGGATGATTATTGATTTTTTTGATTTGAATAAAATTATCAAACCCATAATCAGCAAATATGACCATGCATTTCTATGCTGGGAAGGTGACAAGAAGGTAAGAGAATTCCTTAAACGAAATAAGCTCAAGAGTGTAATTGTCAAGTATCAGTCGACTGTCGAGAATATATGCTCGGATTTCCTTGAAAAAATTGGCACTAAGCTCCTAAAATCTAAAGGACATGGATTTGAAGAACTAACAATAAAGATATATGAGAGTCCGAATTCATATGCAGAAAAGTCCAGAATTCTACATGGAGAAATTTTATAATTCCCGCCAACGAGTTTTCTGTGCTTAAGGTCAACGAAATATTTTATTCAATACAGGGTGAATCGACCCATGCAGGATTGCCATGTGTATTTGTAAGGCTTACTTACTGCAATTTGCGGTGTGTGTATTGCGATACTGAGTACGCGTTTTACGAAGGTAAGGATATGGAAATTGAAGAAATTATCAGTGAAGTGGGCAAATTTGACTGTAAGCTTGTTGAAATAACAGGCGGAGAACCATTGATGCAGGAAGAAGTTCATACTTTAATGAAGAGTCTTTGTGATATGGGTTATGAATTGATGATTGAAACCGGGGGCTCTTTACCCATACAAAATATTGATAAACGCGTGAAAGTAATAATGGATATTAAGACGCCGTTCAGCAAAATGGAAAAAAAGAACCGGTACGAAAATTTTGAGCACCTTAAAACAACGGATGAAGTGAAGTTCGTAATTGGCTCAAGAGAAGATTATGACTGGTCAAAGAAAATCATAGAGAAGTATGAATTGACAAAGAAGGTCAAACAAGTTCTTTTTTCACCTGTATTTGATCAGATTGAGAACATTCAGCTCGCAGAATGGATACTTGAAGACAGGCTTAATGTCAGGTTTCAGCTTCAGATGCATAAGTATATTTGGCATCCTGAAACCCGCGGAGTGTGATTCTTTCAAAAAAGCAAATGCTAACATTCATTTGAATAAGGAAAAAGCTGTTATTCTGGTGAGCGGCGGTATGGATTCGCTTGTTACAGCTGCAATAGCTGCTCAGGACCACGATCTTTGTTTCCTTCACATTAATTACGGACAAAAGACGGAAAAGCGTGAGCTTAAAGCATTCAACGATATTGCTGAGTTTTATTCCGTAACACAGAGTCTTGTTGTTGATATAAGGTATTTGGCACAAATTGGAGGTTCATCTTTAACTGACAAGTCGATTACAGTAAGTAAGGCAAACTTGAACTATGAAGGCGTCCCGAGTTCATACGTTCCTTTCAGGAATGCCAACATACTGGCAATTGCAGCCAGCTGGGCAGAGGTCATTGGTGCAAGCCGCATCTTCATCGGAGCCGTAGAAGAGGATTCAAGCGGTTATCCGGATTGCCGTAAGGTGTTTTATGATGCTTTTAACATAGTCATTGAGCTTGGCACAAAGCCGGAAACTAAAATAGAGATCGTCACCCCCATAATTCACCTGAAGAAGCATGAGATAGTTTTAACGGGCAGAAAATTGCAAGCACCGTTTGAACTTTCATGGTCATGTTACATTAACGAAGATAAGGCTTGCGGAGAATGTGATTCATGCGCTTTGAGACTTCGTGGATTTGAGCTTGCAGGGTTGAAGGATCCAATCGATTACTTCAAAAGGCCTGAATATCAGAAAACAATATCAAATTAATTAAATAGGAACTATAACATGAAAAAAATAAAGATAATTACGTTCAAACCATTAAACTTGTTTTTACTGAGCTTACTTGCTTTAACCTTGATGATCGGATGCGGAAAAAAGGATTCAACATCCGGTGACAACAAAGATGAAAAGACCGAATCAAAAGAGGATAATAAGTCCGGAAGCTTCAGCAAGGATAAACCGTTTTCAGTAGAATTTGAAATTACCGGCAAAGAAAAAGGAAACGGTACTGTTACCGCAATCTATGCAGGAAACAGATGCCGTTCTACCAGCAGCTTTGATATTGATGGCAAGAAAATGTCAGCAACTGCTTATTTTGACGGAGGGGATATTGTTTATACTGTGACCGAAGCTGCCGGAATGAAAATGGGCTTCAAGTTTGACAAAAAGAAATTTTCTGATGCAAAGGATAACGTCGACGTGAATTCATTCCGTGATTATCTTGACCAGATGGAAAAAACGGGTGAAGAAGAAATATTAGGTTATAAGTGCGAGATTTACAAACATAAGGAAAAAAACATAACTGTAAGCCTCTATGAAAAGACAGTTCCCCTTAGAATGGGCTCAACCGACGGCAAAACGTACATGAAAGCTACTAAATTTGAAAAGAATGTGGCTGTGACTGACGATATGTTTAAGGCTCCGCAGGATGTGAAATATACCGACATGAGTAATATGATGGAAGATATGAAGAAACTTGGCCAGGACAAAGATTTCGATAAGAAAATGGAAAATCTGAAGGATAAGACCAAAGAAATGGAAGATGTAATGAAAAACTATAAAAAATAGACATAATAGGTTAAAATTAGAAGGACCGCTGTTCTTAAATGTTCAGCGGTCTTTTTATATGTAGATTTCAGGTCACAAATAGAAAGAGCAAAATGGATTTAAATATTGAATAAAAACTTGTATGTTTCCTGAATAATTCAAATTGAGAAAATCCGGTTACCGGCTCAATTCATCCGTAAATATTAATTAATTGATTTATGATCAAGATCAAGTACATTTTCACAAACCTCATAGTTTTACTGATGTTTGTACATTTTCAGATACTCTCCCAGAACAATTCGGGAGGATTGCCGATAAGTTCTCTGATGGATATCGGCAGTAATATCCAGTTGAAAACTATGCCTTCATTTGACGTAGAAAAGATGCTGAATGAAGACAGAATAACTCTGGGTAAGACCGATGTTCCTTATCGTTATGGAAAAGTATTTGAAGTGAATTACAATCTCGATAATTCAGGTACATGGTTTACCCTTAATGACGGCAGCAGGGTCTGGAGACTGGCATTGAAATCTGAGAATGCGAAATCAATTAACCTGTTTTACAAAGCGTTTTATATGCCAAATGGAGGAATGTTCTATCTTTATAATGAAGATAAGTCCGAGGTACTTGGGGCATTTTCGGAACTAAACAACACCTCAGACAAGTATTTTGCAACTGCACCGACTTATGGAGAAACTACAATACTCGAATACTATGAGCCTGTTTATTCAAAAGGTAAAGGGAGTTTGAATATTTCACAGGTGGTTCATGCTTACAGGGATGTTTACGGTTTTCTAAGCGTTGCTGAACTTTCATGCAACATCAATATAAATTGTCCCATTGGTGCTCCTTGGGTTGAGCAGAAACGCTCAGTATCAAGGATAACATTTATACAGGGCGGCAACGGTTATCTTTGCACCGGTTCACTTGTTAACAACACATTGCAGAATAGAAGTTTAATGTACCTGACTGCCGAGCATTGTGCTCCGGATAATCATGCTAGTATGGTGTTCTATTTCAATTACGAGAATCCGACATGTTATGGGTCGACAGGCTCTCTTAATCAGACATTATCCGGTGCAACTTTGAAGGCAGCAAATTACGCTACTGATTTCAGATTGGTACAGATCAACGGTACGTTACCTGCTTCTTATAATGCGTTCTTTAACGGCTGGGATAGATCCGGAAATCAGCCAACCAATGAAGTTGCTATCCACCATCCGGGAGGAGCTAACAAGAAGATCTCGTTTGATAATAATCCTGCAACAACATCCAGCGGATTTGGCGGAAGGCTTGTCAACGGATTTTGGCAGGTTATTTGGGACATGGGAATGACAGAAGGCGGCTCATCAGGCTGTCCCCTATATGACCAAAACAAGAGGGTAATAGGGCAAAATCTAGGTGGAGTAGCGTCTCAATGTGAAAATCCACAGGCAGTCTACAAAGTATTTGGCAAATTCTCTGAGTCATGGGGTTATGGTGGTTCTTCTACCAACCAGTTAAAAGACTGGCTTGATCCGAATAATTCAAATGTGATGACACTCGACGGAATTAACGATCAGTCAGGAATTGCTCCTATCAGCTATTTTACTGCAGATACACAATATCTGCCCATCACCGGTGGCAGCATCAATTTTTATGATATGACAACAAATGTTCCGACATCATGGAGCTGGAGCTTCCCGGGTGGAAACCCTTCGACTTCGAACGTACGAAACCCAACAAACATCAGCTATACACAAACCGGAGCGTACACGGTTAGTTTAACTGCAACTAATCAATATGGTTCAAATACTTATACGGCAGTAAACTATATAATTGTTGCAGGTGTACCCCTCATTCCTTTTTCACTAATATCTCCTCCTTCCGGCACAACACTATTGGTTGCGTCAAATGATACAAGCAGAATTGATTTTCTGTGGGGTAGGTCAGCTGCGGGGAACACAATTAAATACTTCATGAAACTCAAGAAACTTGGCAGCGGAACTGAATATGGTTTTTCTTCAAACAACACGGGTCTTGATACAGTAGCATCCCTCAAAAAGAGTACTCTTGATAGTCTTGGTACTTTGTTGGGATATACCGGTGACTCAGTTAGATGCACATGGAGGGCCGGCGCAACAAACGGTGTAGATACTCTCCACACATCGGGTGTGTTCCTGGTCACTATCCGCAGGACAACTATCGGAATAACGCAAATCGGCAGCAGCGTTCCGGGTTCATTTATGCTTTACAATAACTATCCAAACCCGTTCAACCCAAATACTATAATAAATTTTGATGTCCCGAAAAAGAGCAATCTAAGAATTAAAATATATAATACTTTGGGTGAAGTTGTAAGCGTACTTGCTGACAGGAGTTTTGATGCCGGAAAATACAGCATAGATTTTAGCGCCTCAAATCTTGCTTCCGGTATTTATTTCTACTCCTTGGAAACAGAAGGAGTGCTTCAGGTTAAGAGAATGGTACTAATAAAATAGGTTTTGCTGAATTCTGGTTGAAAAAGGAACAGCTCGGCTGTTCCTTTTTCATTTATTTACAGTATTATTGCGAAATTTCGTAATTGAACATTTGCCAAAATATCGTTAAATTTGTAAATAAAAGCAAAAAACACCACATTTGACAGGAAGGAAAACCAATGAAGATCGCTGTTTGTGTTTCTCAGGTCCCGGATACCACTACGAAAGTTAAAATTGGATCTGACGGAAAAACGATTGACCCTGCAGGAGTGACTTACATAATCAATCCATACGATGAATTTGCTGTTGAAGCCGCTCTGCAACTGAAGGAGAAGCAAAGCGGTGAAACTATTGTAATATCGGTCGGAAAAGATTCCAATAAAGAAGCAATAAAGAAATCATTTGCGATGGGTATTGAAAAAGGCATACTTGTAAAAACAGATGCTGAACTGGATTCGTACGCAGTCGCAAGAAACCTGGCTGATGTATTGAAGGAAATAAACCCTGATATAATTCTTTTCGGGAAGCAATCAATTGATTATGACGATTCGCAGGTTGGGCAGATAACTGCCGAACTTCTGGGAATTCCTTCAATAAGTGTTGTTGTTGGTATGACAGTTGAAAGCGGTAAGATCACTTGTGAACGCGAAATTGAAGGGGGCAAGGAAGTTGTTGAATCAACTCTGCCGGTTTCAGTGACCGCACAAAGAGGGCTGAACAATCCCCGTTATCCCAACTTAAAAGGCATTATGGCTGCAAAATCAAGACCTATAGAAGAAAGACAGCCTACATACACTGAAAACAAAACAGAAATTCTCTCTATGAAGCTTCCCAAATCCAAACCAAAGGGAAAAATAGTTGGCGAGGATGTTTCTGCAGTTCCCGAACTTGTGAGATTGTTGAGAGAGGAGGCTAAAGTAATCTGATGGCTAAAATACTCGCATTCATTGAATCAAGAGACAATAAGTTAAAGAACTCCGGTTATGAAACTGCCTCCACTGCCGTAAGACTTGGTAATGAACTCGGAGCAGAGGTTGAAGCACTGATGATCGGCAGTTCAGTTTCCGGAATTGCATCAGAGCTTGGTTCATATGGTATAAAGAAAGTGCTCCTGGCCGAAGAACCGAAATTTGAGAAGTATTCGACAACTGCATACTCAAAAATTGTTGCAGATGTCTGCAGAATGCAGGCAGCGGATGTCCTGATAATTTCTGCCACTGCAATGGGCAAGGATATGGCTCCGCCGCTATCAGCAAAACTGGAAGCAGGGCTTGTATCGGACTGCACAGAAATAAGAACTGTGGGCGGAAACATTATAGCCACACGTCCTGTTTATGCCGGTAAAGCTCTGATAGATGTCAAGGTCAGTTCCGCAATCAAGATATTTGCTTTAAGACCGAATGTATTTAAACCCGTTAAGGTTGATGGAATTACTTCTGCTATTGAAAAAGTGAATACTGGTATTAGTGATGAAGACTTTATAGTGCAGGTAAAAGAAGTTGTAGTTAGCGATGAGAAACAGGATGTGACCGAGGCAAATATTGTGGTTTCTGGGGGCAGGGGACTTAAAGGGCCTGAGAACTTCCATCTTGTTGAAGATCTAGCAAAAGTGCTTGGGGGAGCAGCCGGTGCATCAAGGGCGATAGTTGATGCAGGCTGGAGGCCGCACTCGGAGCAGGTTGGGCAGACCGGAAAAACGGTATCTCCTTCGCTCTATATAGCAATAGGCATCAGTGGTGCTATTCAGCATCTTGCCGGAATGTCTTCTTCAAAATGTATTGTAGCTATAAATAAAGATAAAGATGCCCCCATATTCCAGATAGCGGATTACGGTATTGTTGGGGATGCGCTTGAAATAGTACCTGCACTCACAGAAGAGTTCAAAAAGGTATTATCAAATTAAAATAAATTTCTTATATTGGGTTCAGGGTGAGGTAATATATGGATAACGATAAAATTCAGGTAGATATTTTGGGTCTCTCGCCGACGCCAGCTCCGGGCGGTGGAGGTTATGCACTGATTTTAAAGGAGATAGGAGGCGAAAGAAGGCTGCCGATCATAATCGGAAGTTTCGAAGCACAGCACATAGCACTTGAGCTTGAAGGAATAAAACCTCCAAGGCCATTAACACATGACCTGATAAGGAATATCATAGAACAGCTGGGTTTCTCGATTTCTCATGTCTACATTAATGAGCTTCGGGATGGAACATTTTTTGCAAAGATAAAAATGGACGTCGGGAGCATTGATGAAATAGATTCAAGGCCCTCGGATGCAATTGCACTTGCACTTAAATTTGCAGTCCCGATTTACGTTTCAGAAGAAGTTATGAACGAAGTTGCATTTGTTCCTGATAAAGAATCTGATGAAGAAGGCGCCGAAGATGATATTTTCAGGCAGGCAGAATCTGCAGGCCTGGGAGAAGAAGTAGTTGACCCCTATACAAAAAAGATCAATAAGCTGCAGACAGATCTTAAAACTGCAATTGACAGCGAAGACTACGAAAAAGCAGCTTCTATAAGGGACGAGATCAAGAAACTTGAGCTTAGCAGATGATCTTAAAATATGAAAAGTATGAACTTTAACGCCTGTATTCTCTCAGGCGTTTTTATTATATGGCAAATCTTGCAATTGATATAGGGAACACGAACGCACACTTGGCAGTTTACAGTAACAGCAAGAAAGTGCGCAATTCAGTTTTTCCGACAGCAAATGTAATAGGATTCAATCGACTCATTCAAGTCCTTGGGAAACACAGGAATTCTGTTACCGGTATCGGTATTTCCTCTGTAAACCCGGCAGTGAACCGCAAATGGATAGATGTTTGCAGGAAGACTTTAAGGATCAGTCCGTTAATAATAAGCAGCCGAACAAAGCTGCCGATTGGAATCAAGATCAGGAATTCCCGGACTCTGGGGTCAGACAGAATCTGTAATGCTGTATATGGTTTTACAAAATACAAAGGCCGTAAAAACGTGATCATAGTCAGTCTTGGTACTGCAATTACAATTGATGTTGTTTTAAGAAATGGTGATTTCATAGGTGGGATAATTGCGGCCGGTTTGTCAATCTCTGCTAAAGCCCTGAATGAATTTACAGGTAAACTCCCGTTACTGAAAGAAAATCAATTGAAGTATAACAAGAGGATTATTGGAGTTAATACAAAGGATTCGATTCGTGCCGGCATTGTCAATTACAGTATCCACGCAATAAACGGGATAATATCGGAAATAGAAAAAAAGATCGGCTCAGAATTTGGAGTTATTCTCACCGGCGGTTCTGCGATAAAAGTGAAGAGATTTCTCAGCCACAGGAACCAGAGTGTTGAAAATGCAGTACTTGAAGGTATAAACATCATTCTTAATTCCGGTGCAAAATGAAGGTCATAACAACTACACATACTATTAGAACAAAAGGTAACTGTGACATTATTGATATTAGCACTGATGTAAGGGAAGATATTGGCAAAGCCGGACTAAAAAACGGCAATGCAACAGTGTTTGTTGTCGGTTCAACAGCTTCCATTAGCACAATTGAGTATGAACCGGGACTAAAAAAGGACCTCCCTGAAGTTCTAGAAAAGTTTATTCCTGCCGGGAAGAAATATCATCACAATGCAACATGGGGAGACCATAACGGCCACTCACATCTTAGATCAACACTTTTTGGCTGCTCACAAACCATACCTTTTGTGAATGGGGAACTTCTCCTTGGAACTTGGCAGCAGATAATCTTGATAGATTTTGATGAAAGGCCAAGAAACAGGAAAGTTATTGTCCAGTTTATAGGGGAATGACCAAAAAACCGGAAAAGATACTGTTATTGCTGTTCTTTTTCCTCTGCTTGGCTCTCAGGCTTATAAATATTACTCAAAAGAACCTCTGGTTTGATGAAGTGTTTTCGTGGCATTTGAGCATTGAATCCTTGTACACAATATCCGTACAGACTGCAAATGATATTCATCCGCCGCTTTTTTATTTTGTACTTAAGTCCTGGAATTGGTTTTTAGGGGATTCTGTACTTGCAATGAGGCTTTTACCCGCGCTGCTTGGCAGTTTTTCAGTTTTCTTTGTGTATTTTATCAGCAGAAAAGTCCTTAACTCGGCGTTTTCCTTCGTAGTATTGCTTCTTTATTGTATTTCACCGCTGAATATCTACTATTCCCAGGAAGTTCGAATGGCGGGAATGAACCTTTTTCTTAATCTCGGTTCCATGTACTTCCTTTTTAAGATGTCAGAGGCAGAATTTAACCGCAGTTTCATGAAGGGTTTGTCTGAAATATTCAGAAGCGGGGTATTTTGGGGATACGTATTATTTACTTCGGCAGCTCTTTATACTCACTATTTTTCTTTCTTTATTCTTTCCGGTCAAGTTATTTATATTATTGCAGTTAACCGAAAGACTTTAAACAAATATATACCATATCTGTCTGCCTTCATTATAATTTTCATAATTTACATTCTGTGGATTCCCGTATTCCTTGAACACATCAGCAGGGGACAATCATGGAGAAGTCCCCAAACTTTTACACGGGTTATTACAGAATATGTTAATTATCTCAAGGACCTGAATCTTGGGTTATATTATCACTATTCAGACTTAAGAATTGTTAAATATATTGCGATTTTTTTGGGTTTATGCTGGGTTATTTCTATTGCCGGTATGTTTTTGAAGAGGAGAATCAGAAAGGACAATTTTATCCTAATTTTGCTGGTAACGTTTGTTCCATTGATACTTGCCGGGGTGATTTCATTCAAACAAAGGGTGGAGTTTTACCGATACCTAAGTATCCTGGTGCCATATCTTCTTATCCTGCTAGTCTATGGTTTAGCCGGATATAAGCATAAGGTCATCACTTTTTCGCTCATTGGGCTGATATTATTAATTAATGTGTACGGATTCACTATTCAGAACAGCTTTATTTTTAAGAATGATGATTACAGGCCGCTCATAGAGAAATTGAATGAGGAATACCGGGAGGGTGACAGAATTTACGTTGAACCCCATTATTACGGATGGCTCATTGACTACTATAAGAAACAGGAAAGTCTCGAAATTCCGAAGACAGCTTATATTAGGTACGGATGGAGCGAAATATTGGATTCTATTAATGTTCAGAACCCGCAACGATTTTGGATTGTATTGGACTACAGTGCTGTAGACACAACTTTTTTCAATCAATACAAAGCACAAATGGATTCGCTTTACACAAGGGAGTTCAATATGACTTATTATATGGCTCCGCTGAGAGCGGAACTTTTCAGATACTCACAGAAATAAAAAAAGCCGGATATTTTACACCCGGCTTCTGTATTGTAAATCTGATTCCTCAGGCTATCATGTCTTCGGTTTGTTTGACTTCACCCTGACCGGTATTCTGCTTAACTTTGCTCAAGTCAATATCAACAGCGTTGCCGTTTAAGCTTCCATTGTGATACTGCCCTGTACCCTGCCTTTTGTGAATTACATCAAGCCTTTCCTGAAGCTCATACTGCCTGCGGATCTTCGCTTCGAATTCCTTCATCTTTTCTTCAATAGTCAAGATCTTCTTTTCCTTTGCTATCATATCTTCCCTGTAACGTTTCAGGAAGTAATGGATAGTCTCAACACGTATCTTTATTGATCCGGTAGGCTTATTCTCATCAATATCTTTGAATGAGAAGTATGGTGTACCGCTATCGGAAACGATTTCTTCTACAACAGTATAAATCGGAGCGTCATGGCCGCATTTAAATGATGAAAGCTCAAGCGCAACCAGATTCGGGTGGCGTGCAGTATATTTGGCTGCCCAGACCTTCCGGGTTGTATTCTCGCTGTATGAATTCTTCCAAACATCGCTAACATCCATACCACCTTTTATGATACCGGCTTTTACTTCATCTCCGAACAGTCTTTCAAGGATATCATCATCCGTTGGAAGAGCATCCTGGTTGAAGACAGGATAACCAAGCTTCTGGAATTCCTCAAGTATTTCGTGGTTCAGGCCCGGATCGTTGTGATACGGCCTTGCAAGAACAACAATACCTATCTTGTTTTCTTTTTCAAGCTCCTCAAGGGCAATACGTGCTTTCTTGCGCATATTCACCGTGTATAAATCAAGGGCTTTATAGGCTTCATCAATCGCACGGTCATTTTCCTCTTTGCTTAAACCAAGCTTTGGACCCCATTCTTCAAGCATCTGCTTTGCGCAAAGTTTCGGCTCGGTCATATACAAATACGGGTTAACATATTCTATGCCTGCTTCTTTGAACATATCGCTTTCTTTGATAAATGCAGCCTTGGCAGCCTCAACTGTTGCCGTTACTGTAGGGCATGCATGATGCTGTTGAGCATAGATAAGGTCTGAAGGTATTGTATCAACAATAGGGAAGAAGATATAATCAATTTTCTTCTTCTTATGTATTTTGTAGATAAGGTTATGAATATGCGGGATTCCGATCTTTGACGGGAAACACGGGTCAATTGAACCGCGCTTTGCCCCTTCTTTGTACATCTCTTCGCTTGTGTACTCGGAAAACACAATATTCCCAGGGTTTATTCCTAGCGATTCAAAGTATGCAGTGTAAAAAGGCGCCTGAGCATACATATTCAGCACCCTGGGCATTCCAATAACCACTTTCTCTCTTCTTTTCATCAGTTCAACGCGTTTTTCAAACTCTTCCTTAGCCTTTTTATCGAATTTCATCTTAAGTTCTTCGATCTTTGTCAGTACCGGAACATCATCCTTCACTTTTTTGGGTGAGTGAGACTTCCAGACCTCAACTGCCGCATATTCAACAAGGTTTGGCGTAACATCTTTTATAGCATCCAATCCTTTTTTGATGTCTTTCATAGAACTGAGGTCTTCAACTGTTCCTTTTTCACATGTGGCAATTATCAGGCGCTGTGTGCCATCAACTAATGGCACCTTGGAATCCGGATTAACTATCTTTTCCTTGGGTAATTCAATTGATTCATCCTTTACAAACGGTATAGCCTTTGCATCTGTTGCAACATCAATGAACGTCCTCAGGCATTTGTTTTTGCAGAAATAACATCTTGTTGATTCATTCCTGGTGGTCTTGAACACTATCTTTGCAACTTTATCAAGTCCAATGAATTGAGTCCGCATACCGTTTTCGTAAAGCCTTGCAGCTTCAATTCCGCAGCCTATTGCTCCGGCTTCACCAGTATGTTTGTGAACAAACACGTTTGGTTCTATTCCGCTGCCTTTAAAACGGTCAGTTATGAAATCAACCTGTGTTTTAACTGCTGCGAGGTTGTGCTGAGTGCCGCCCTGAAGGACAAAGTTCTCGCCAAGCTTAGCAAGGTTGGGGATTTGTGAAACATAAAGCCAGATATTCTTAGGCAGTACGTTCGCCAGACCGGCCATAATTTCTTCAGGTTTCCATCCCTGGCGCTGGAAGTCAACAATATCAGACTGCATAAATACAGCACAGCCGTAACCAAAACTCGGATACTGCTTAGCTGAAAATGCAATATCTGCGAAGTCTTCAACAGCGTAGCCGAATCCCTGTGCCGTTGACTGGAGGAAATAACCGTTACCCGCAGAGCATTGTGTATTCAGCTTGAAATCAGTTACACGCCCCTGATCAAGAATAATAAGCTTAATATCCTGGCCGCCAACATCAACTATTACATCAGTATCGGGATAGAAATGCAAAGCTGCCTGCGTATGCGCGACTGTTTCAACGAGCGCAACATCACCGTGCAATACATCTTTCAAAATATCTTTTGCATAACCTGTTGTTCCGATACCGAGTATTTCAAGCGTTGCTCCCTGTCCTTCAACCTGGTCGCGAAGTGCCTGCAGTATTTCAACAGTATCTTCGATGGGGTTACCTTTGGAAAGCTGGTATGATTTTACCAGTACCTGTTTATCTTCTGAAATGAGAGCTGCTTTTGTTGAAGTTGAGCCGCCGTCAAGACCGATAAAACCGCGTACTACTTCACCCGGTTTAAAAGTGGCCGGAGTGAATTTCGGAATTTTGTACTTTTCTTTAAATGAAGCAAGATCAGCTTCATCTTTATATAAACCGCCTCCGCCTGAAAGCTTCATCAGCTTTTTCTTTTCTTCGGCTCTGCCAACATTTATATAATACTCAAGGTCAGCGTAACCTTTGTAGATACCTATCTCAGGCTCTTCTTCCTTGCCGAATTCAATTGCGCCTATTGCTGCGAAGTACTGAGCATTTTCGGGCACTCGGATAAGATTCTCAATAGGTTCATTCTTATCATACGGAACATTGCGTTCATCCCACATTTTAGGAATATTAGCCCTCCAGCAATCCATCATTCCCTTAATGTAACAATTCGGACCGCCGAGCAGGAGTACCTCAGGTCTTAATGTATGACCGCGTGTAAGCACTGACATATTCTGCTGGATAATGGATTCAAATAAACTTGCCATAAGCTCATCGGCAGGAACACCCGATTTCTGCAGACCGTTGATATCAGTTTCCGCAAATACACCGCATTTACCGGCGACAGGGTGGAGCTTGAGTCCGTAATAACCCATATTGCAAAGCTCCGCAGCGGGAATCTTAAGCTTGGCGTTGATCTTATCAATTACAGCACCAGTGCCTCCCGCGCATTTATCATTCATGCTTGGGATCTTTTTCTTTTTGCCGGTCTCAGGATCTTCTTTGAACACGATTATCTTCGCATCTTGTCCTCCAAGCTCTATAACCGAAAGAGTTTTCGGGTAGAACTTCTCGACTGCGAGGCTCACAGCGTTTACTTCCTGTACGAATTTTGCTCCAAGGAAGCGGCCTATATTGCTGCCGCCTGAACCTGTAATGAATATCCGTGCACCCTTCAGGGAGTCTTTGCCAAGCTTATTCTCAAAATCCTTCAGAAGCTCAAGCGATTTTTCAGGTTGTTTGGTATCATGCCGCTGATAATCGGACCATAATATTTTATCGTTATCGATATCCATAACAACTGCCTTAACGGTTGTTGAGCCCACATCAAAGCCAATATATAGCGGATTCTTATTAGTTATCATATAAATTCACACATTTTTAGTTCAACAATAGTGTTAAGCTGTTACTTCTTCAGCCTTAGCGGATACAGGTTTTATCCCGTCTTTTCTCATTTTCTCTGCAACATCTAGCACGAAGTTAGCGGCAACGCCGATAACGCCTTTCTTATGCCCAATATGATAGAACGGTCTCTGCAGGTAATCGTTTGCATCGATGTATGCCTTTATCTCTTCAATCGAGTATCCTGTCTCATCAAGGCATTTCTTGAATTCCAGCTTAGCCTTAGCTTTAGCTTCACCAAGAGCCATCTGAACCCTTGAATGGGCGTTAACATCACCTTCGCCTGATGTTTCGATAGGAATGAATATCATATCCTTGAACATCGAAGTTACTGCTGACTGTACTCCATCTGACTGAGTGGAAGGCATGCATCCAAACGGCTTAAGTGAAAGCACCATATGACAAAGGTCCTTGTTCACATAATAAATGTTCTTTGCAACTTCTAAGTGACCTTCGCCGCCTTCAACCCTTGAGTTATAGAACGGATGCCCGAGCCTCTGCATTTCAAGCTGGTTTGCAAGCTCATGAGGCATACCGTCAAACACATCGCGGATGCGGTTATACTCGCGGTCAAATACTTTTTCTGCAATTGTCAGAATAGTTACGGTTTTCTTATAGTCAGTCAGGTTCTTGAGTTTCTTTAAGACCTGGTATGATTTGGGTGATTCTTCACCTTCTTTGATTCCTTTCCTGTCATGGTACATGTTCTTAGCCTGGTGGAGCATGTATAGTATCCATGTTGCGATTGGCTCTACAAGCAATTGAGCGCCTTCTCTTTCTAGGAAGGGGAACATGTTGAAGTTTCCGTCGCCTTCGGTTGTCTGTGCCCAGAATTCACCTGTAACTTTGCAGATGGGCTTGACGCGGGTTCTATCAACTTTTATTTCGTTGAATTTATCTTTGATCTCTCTTACTGTTTCAAGGTAGTAATCTCCAACAGTCTGTTCAACGAATCTCTGAATGTAATTTGAGCCTGGAACCTTTTTTAAGAATGATCCAAGTTTGGAGTTGAAGTCAAAATATTTCTTGCTCTTCATCTTCTGGTACATGATCTCCATGCATTCAGCAAGCACTTTATCGGTTTCACCTGCATTGACCTCGAACGGCCTTATCTGATATGCTACATCGTTAATGATATCGCCGATATTCATTGCGTTGATAATGCCAAGGAAGAAGTCAAGGTTCATCTCAAGCCCTGCTTCAAGCTCATCCTGCTCAAGTCCGCCTGTTTGCTGGAATATTAGTACTCTGAATCCTTCGAATCCGGAATTCCGGAGAGCAAGGCGGTATTCTGCTTCGTACATTCCAAACCTGCACGGTCCGCATGCACCCGCTGTGAAAAACACATAATCATTTATTATCTGTTCTTTTGACATTCCGGCAGCTTCAAGATCCTGAAGATACTGAACAAGGTTTCCAACGGTGAAATAAGTCGGGTTGCACTGACCGTTATTTCCGTATTCTTTGCCTAACTGGAAAGCTTTTTTATTGGGAACGGGTATCTCACTGGCTTTATAGCCTAAACCTTCCAAAACTCCTTTAATCAGCTTCTCATGTTTCCATGTTAACCCGCCGAATAGAATGGTGGTATTTGCTCTTTGGTCCTTTGTGAAAGTATTTTCAAGCGGCCTTTTGAAGTGATCGATGCGTTTGGCTTCAACGCCGTATTCCTTTTCAAGGCGCACTCTTTCTTCAAGAAGCAAGCGCTGAATTTCAGCTTCCTTTGATTCGGACTTCTTTAAGCTGATACCTACCGGTGCACTTACCGTAGCAGTATCCTCGTTCTTGTTCTGATGTCCCATGTTTTTACCCTTCCTTTAGGTATATTCCTGCAAAAGCAGAAACTAGATTGTTAATTATTAATACTTTTCTCAATTTCAGCGGCGCAATTCTTTGCACTCTTAACTGCGCCTTCAATTGTTGCAGGCAGTCCAGTTTTAGTCCAGTCACCTGCAATAAAAAAATTCTCAAAAATCGTCGTATTATCCAGACGAGAACTAATCGATTCCTTATCCGGTACAAAAGTAGCCCTCATTTCTTTAATGACTCTTGAAGCTTTCAATTTCTTCGTTTCAAATCCTATTATGCACATTTTCAATTCTTTCAGAGCTGTTTCCACGATCAATTCCTTGTCCATTTCAGCAATTTCACCGGCACTGCTGATAACCAGTGACAACATGTCTTTCGCTGTTCTGAATGCCCATTGTACATTTGTGCCTAAAAGACCAACGAAACGCTCCTTAAATACATCATCAATATTCTCTTCGAATCTTAAGTGAATGTTTACAATGGGGGAGGGCTTCAGGTTTCCCGCCTTAACAACCCTGATATGAATACTCTCACCTAGTAAATCTTTGAATTCAAAGAACGGAACTGCACAGATATAAAAATCACTTTTAAACTCTTTGTTATCTTCAGTAATAATTGAACTTATTCTGTTATTCTCAAAGTTTATTTTAGTCACTCTGCAATTAGATAAAACTTCAGAACCTTTGCTTTTCAGGTACTCGGTTGCAGGTGTCACCAATATATTGCTGAGTGAATCATTTGGAAGAACCAGTTCTGAGCCGCCTTTTTCAAGAAATCCGGTTTTAATGATATCTGCAAACATTTTAGCCGAAGTATCCTTAGGTTTGACATTAAAAACAGCTATTATAAACGGTTCCCAGAAGTTCCTGATAAGTCTTTCTGTTTGCCCTGTTTCAGAAAAGAGCCTGTCCGTGTTCATGGACTCCAGTTCCCGCAGTTTGTCCTTCTTAAGCAGCTTTACTAGCCTTATCAATGCTCTTTTATCACTATACCTGAGAGCTTTGAACTTTACAATCCCTGCCAGCAAATGAAACGGTGGAGGGAGGTTTGGGCACTCAAAAAGGTATTCAGCTGCTTGTTTATCAACAAATTTGACCCTCAATTTCTTTTGAAAAGTCAGTTTGCTCAGACTGCCAATAAGCTTCAGATAATCAAATGTGTCTTTGTACCAGCTTGCGAGTAAATGCTGTCCGTTATCTATTTCTGCTTCAATTGTCTTGTCAAAGAACGAGTATGTTCTGCCTCCAAACTTAGGGGAGGCTTCAAAAAGCTTCACTTTAAATCCTTTTTCTGCCAGGAATACCGCTGCTGAAAGTCCCGCAATACCTCCGCCAATTACACTAACTTCTTTCTGCATACTCAGCAATTTCCTGTAATTCTGCTGTTGTTAAATTGATTCGAAAGCCCCGATCATGTTTTCTTTAACTGTAAATTCCGTGCATTTCTTATCAAGCGAATCATATTCTGATGCATACTCTTTCATAAATTCATCACGGCTGCCTTTTGAGTTCCATGTATCAATCGTCACAAACCTGTTTTCACTTTTTATGTCCTGCAGAAGCTCAGTACCCACGTAGCCTTTTGATCTCTTGAAGAGCTGAACCCATACACCATCACTATCATAATATCTGATAAACTCATCTTTTGCTTCCGGATCAGCTTCATATTCCCAAATGTATAGATACGGCATATCAATAAGATTCTACCTATATGAAAACCTGTATTTTACAAATACCCCGAACGTATAATAGAGCTTTTTCAATTTTGAGACTCTTGCTTTTTTATGAAATACATTATAATTCATCTGTTCTATTTTCTGAAGGATATTGAAATATATCTTTTCCATTATCCTGGCAGGGAAGAGCTGTTTCCTGTTCTCTATGGCAAAGCAGTCATTTGCTTTGGTAAAATACTCGCGAGCCCTTCCGCACTCAAACTTCATGAGCTCAACAAACGATTCATTGTACCTGAAGTTCAAGAGATCGTCTTCAGTATATCCAAATCTCTTCAAGTCCTCTTCAGGGAGGTATATCCTGCCGTTCAGTGCGTCAAACTTAATATCTCTCAAGATATTTGTTAACTGAAGAGCAATTCCAAGATTCACCGCGTATTCCTTTGCACTTTCCGTTTTATAGCCGAAGATCTCAATACACATAAGTCCTACAGTTGCCGCCGCACGGAAACAATACTGGTACAAAGTTGCAAAATCTTTGTAACGCGAAACCTGCAGGTCAGCTTCCATTCCTTTTATAAGCTCAAAGAACGGTTCCACTGGAATATTGAAATTCTTAATTACCCTGTTGACCTTATTCAGCAATGAAAAATTTGAATTACCTTTTAGTGAACTTTCGAATTCATCCCGCCACTCGCGTATTTTTTTGAACTTAAGCTCAGTTGTTTCTGATTCATTATCAACTATATCATCAGTGTGCCTGCAGAAAGCGTAGACTGTATTTATGGCTTCATATTTCTCCTTAGGGAGGAGTGAAAATGAATACAGGAAGTTGGTCTTGCTTGACTGCGTAATTTCTATATGTTCGTTATTTGACAAATCTTAGAACCTTGTCCTTACGAATAATTCAATTTTATTCAAAGTTGATATTTCAGGCCTGCGGTTAAAAACATCATAATTAATTTTCTTTATCTTTTTTAATATTGTTGTACCGCCCAGCCATGTCAGATTCAATTCTTTTGAAAGTTTATTTAACCCGTTTCTTTTTCGGCACATTTCGATAAGCTTCTTGCCTTCATCAAATAACTTCTGTGTCCTGTTTACCTCAAATTCCATGAGATTTTTGAAGCTTACATTATATTCTTTATTCTGAAGCATTTCGTGTGTGTAACCAAACCTGTTCATATCTTCTTCCGGAATGTAGATCCTGTCCTTTTGGAGGTCAACTGCCACATCCTGCCAGAAATTGGTCAGTTGAAGCGCTGTACATATCTTATCTGAATATTTAAAGAACTCTGTATCTATACAACCGAAGATCATTAAGACAAGTCTGCCAACAGGATTAGCTGAATTTGTACAGTAATCCAACACCTCGTCAAAGCTCTCATACCGCTGCTTTATAACATCCTGCCTGAATGCTTTCAATAGCCTTTCCAATGTTTCAATTGGTATCTTGTTATCTTTTACCGTTATACCAAGTGCAATAAAGATCGGATCATAAGCTTTTCCCTTATAACTTTCCTTTAATTTGTCATTCCATTCGTCCAAAAGTGCCAATCGCTTTTCTCTGCCTCCCATTATGTCCGGTTCATCGGCAAAGTCATCTGCAGCGCGGGCGAATGAGTAGACGGCGTATACATACCTTCGTTTTTCCTTTGGCAACAAAAGCGAAGCCACCGGAAAATTCTCATAATGTTTTTTTGCGATATCTTCGCAGTATTTGAAAGAACTATTTATCAAGCTCTCTTGCATCAGTTCATTGACATTAAGTTACCAGGATTTGTGCTGAACATTAACATAAGATCATTTATGCTTAAATGTATTCAGTAAAAATCTAGAGCGAAACATAGATTGTTCTAAACCAGGAGTGCAGATGTCCGTAAATATGTTTCCCTGGAACGCCAGAGAGAAATATTATCAGAATCCAGAATGTGAAGTGTGAGTAAATCTAATTTATGATTTATCATTTTGGAGATGTTTCTTACGAAAGTGTATATGGAGAATTTTGATCTTTTGTAGACAAGTGCGAACAGAAGTATTATGAATCCGGGTGAATTTGAATTTGTCGGGTCATTTGGGTTATAATAAAATGCCAGCCAGATGACCGATAGGGCAGTAAATACTATCATCCAAAACCTGGTATTATATGAAGCAGTATGCGGCTTTAGTCTTTTCCAGTAAAGATTATTGCACAATTTGCGGTAAAACTCCATAGTAAGAAAATTGTTCAGCACCCATATGAGTTTGCCAAAAAAACTCGTATTAAGAATCAGCTTGATTTGCAGGTAGATGTTGTACAAATTTCCTTTTGATTATTCAGTAAAGTTAAGTATATATGTTTGAAATGTCAATTAAACCGCAAATTTAATCTGGACTCAAAAGTATAGATACTGGCTCAACGATAGGGCACTACTCGTACCTCAAAGCATCGATTGGATTCAGTTTAGCAGCCTTGAAGGCAGGGTAAGTTCCGAATAGAATGCCGATGAGTGAACAGACTATCAAACCGATCACGACCCAGTCGTATGGGATTGTTACGGGGAAGTTAAAAATGGTACCAAGCAGGTTTCCGACTCCGATACCCACGGCAATGCCAATGAGACCTCCCAGCTCGCATAGAAGAATTGCCTCAAATAGAAACTGAGTCAATATGTTACTGCGTTTTGCGCCGATCGCCATTCTTATGCCGATCTCTTTGGTCCTTTCTGTGACAGTAACAAGCATAATGTTCATTATACCGATCCCGGCTGCAATTAGAGAAATAAATGATATAACACCAGCACCATATTTGAAATATACTGTAAAATTGTTTGCCTCTCTGATCAATGATTCATTTGACCATATGTCAAAATCATTTTCTTCACCCGGGGGCACCTTTCTTATTTGTCTCATCAAGCCAATTACTTCTTCCATTGTCTCGTCAAGCTCCGCTTTACTGTAGGCAGTCACAGTAATGTTTATGGAGCGGTTGCGCCTTGCACCGTAGATCTGGTCCATTGTCATTAACGGTACAAGCACCAGGTTATCCTGACTTTGGCCAAGGCTTTCACCCTTTGCAGTCAGGATCCCTATAACAGTGAATCTGTTTCCGTCAATCTCTATTTGTTTATCAATCGGTGAAGAAAAGGGGAACAGTTTATCAACTACATCCATTCCAACAACTGCTATGTGGCGTGTAGATCTAACTTCTTCCTTGGTGAAGAATCTTCCTTCAGCAAGAGTGTGATTATTTGCAGGAAGGAATTCAGTAGTGACACCACCCATCTGGAAATTGGGGTTTGTATATCCATCACCGTATTTTACTGATTTCCCGCCTGACCAGTCTTCAAGCCCTACATACTTGGGATAAATAGCAAGTTCGCGCAGCCTTTCGCCTTCATCAATAGTAATAGGTTTGCGTTTTTCGTACTGGCGCATTCTTCCCGGACCCGATACAAATGTTGCTGGCCATTTCTGAACCTGGAATGTACTGGTGCCTAACTGACTAAGGCCGCTATCAATACCTTTTTGAAGGGCATCAAGAAGCGTCATTACTCCAATTATAGAAAAGACTCCGATAATAATACCGAGCAGGGTAAGCGATGCCCTGAGCTTGTTTGCTCTAATCGAATTCAATGCCGATATTAACGCTTCTTTTATGTTCATTTTATATAGAAATCTCTTGTGAAAATAAACTGCTCAGTTTCAAATTCACACAAATACTTCCCGGGGGGATAGTCACAATCTGCGCCGGCACATTTACTCATTTCCCATTTCACCCTGTATACACCCGAAGTCAATGTCTGGTCATTTATCAAGTACATCAATCTATTTCCGCTTGTATCGGAAACTGCAAGCTTCAATGTTGTTCTAAGCGGAATATCCAGATCCACCCTTATCACATTCTTTATCTTTTCCTTATCAAGTTTTACGATCACGTCACTAATATTATATTCTTCAGGTCTTATTTTTTTCGTTTTTCTTATGACTACGCTGCTTGTATCGTATTCTAACCCCTGTGCCAAGATACATCCTGCAACAAGAAAAAAACAAACTGCAATACTTTTAACATTTAATCTGCAACTTTTTACCTTACTCATATCTCAGTGCATCAACGGGATCGAGCTTGCTGGCAGACCAGGCAGGGAAGAAACCTGCAACTATTCCTGCTATTGCCGATATCACCAAAGCAACTACAATCACCCAAAGCGGCATTACTGTTGGCAGCAGAAATGCATCGATCACAAGGCTGACAGGGAAGGCTATCAGAAGTCCCAAAGTACCGCCAACAAGGCAAATAGTCACGGCTTCAATAAGGAATTGAAGCAGAATCGTGCTTCGCTTAGCTCCGATTGCCTTACGGATCCCGATTTCCTTGGTACGTTCTTTGACCGAAACAAACATTATATTCGCAATTCCAATTGAGCCAACTATGAGCGATAGCAATGTGATAGCTGTTCCAATAGTTTTGATAAGGGCTGTCAATGATTCATATGTTTGCTTAAAAGCTTCCTGCTGATTGATCCCGAAATCTTCTTTGCCTGTTATTGGAATCTTTCTTGCCCGTTTCATAACAGAACGGACCTCTTCCTTAGTGTCTTCAAGTGCATCTACACTTGTGGCCTTAATGTTTATAGTCAGCGATCTTTTTGTGCCGAAGATCTTAAAGAAACTCTTTATCGGTATAATAACCCTGTTATCTAAACTGAAAAGCCCCAGCATACTTCCCATTTTATCATAGGTGCCGATTACCTTGAAATTATGTCCGTCTATCTGTATTACTTTCCCGATCGGATCTACTGATTGGAAGAATGCATCTTTTATATCATACCCAATTACACAAACTCCCCACCCGCCGTCTGATTCTCGCTTGGTGAAGAATCTTCCTTCAGCAACTTCAAGTCCCAGGGTTTTCTGATATTCATCAGTTGTTCCGAACACCGGCATGTTTTCGCTGACAAAATCCTGATAAGTAACTGTCGCACCCGAACCTACTGTTGGGCAGACGGATTCAGCGCTTGAAATATTATCCAATGCATACTCAAACTGCTGCCAGTCAATATCCCTCCGGTTGCGGTAAACTGACCAATCCTCTTTTCCGAACCATTCAAACTTCTGAACATAGAGTACATCAGCCCCGACCGCAGAAATACTTTTTTCAAAAGCGCGGTTTATACCTTCAATAGCCGTTTGCAGAATGGTCACAGTCATAATGCCAATGACAATTCCAAGTGTTGCCAAAAAAGAACGTACTTTGTTAGCCCTGATGGAATTCAGTGAAATTACTACTGCTTCTTTTATTTCGGCAAGGAAATTCAATTCAGAATTTTGTCATTTCGTTCTTGATCTTACCTTCCATTGAGTCCTTGAAGTCATAATCATAATCAATATCCATTGCTTTATCAAACCAGCTTTCTGCTTCTTTCTTATTTCCTGATCTCAGGTAACATCTGCCAATCTGGTAGTAAGCTTCGGGCACAAGCCATTTCTCGTTTTGGGGATTTAGTGAGAGATTGAGCTTAAACTGCTCGATGGCTTTATCATAATCTTTCTGCTTGAAATACAACTGACCCATGCCGTGATTAACCTGAACTTTTTCGTCATCGTTGTAGCCTGCAGTGCCTGCGATCAGCAATGAGTATATCTGCTGAGATTCACCAAGTTTGCCAACAGCCCGGTAATTATCGGCAAGTATCAGCATTGAATCGACTTTTGTCAACGGAGCTGCCTCTCTTTGACGCAGCTTCCTGAGCCAGTATTTCTCCCATTGGTTCTCATCTTTGATATCTGTCCTGGCTTTTCTGTAAAATTCCAACGCTTCGTTTCTGTTGCCCATCAACTCCAGCGAAACTCCGATACTGTGCAGCCGGTTATTCATATTTTCATCTTTGGTAAGATAAGCAATGAATCTTTTCCCGTAATCGGCTGCTTTATCAAAAACGTTCATTCTGAAATAAGCAGTGCTAAGCGCTCCATAAGCAGTCCTGAATATTATCTCTGATTCTTTGCCTTTATTGAATTCAAGCGATTTCTCATAAGCTTCAACAGCTTCAACCATTTTATCCTGCTGTGAAAGAAGTCCGCCCCAAACCATCCAAACAGCCGGACTCTGCGGATATTTAGCTTTCAGCTGATTAGCATTCTGTTCAGCTTCAGGATAATTTTCTTCTCTCCACAAAAGCAGTGTCAAATAGAATTTCGCTTCGCTATTAGTGTATGTTCCTTTTTCCGAAGCCTGCTGCAGGAGTCTTTTGCCCTCATCCCGGTTCCCTTCGAACCCGAGAATCGATGTGAGCCACTGCAACTTGCGGGGGATGAATGTAGTCAGGTAATTGAAAACGCCGAGTCCGAGAGCAGCATCATTATATGCAGGATTCTTTTCAAGCACGAATTTAAGATGATTGCTCCCGTCTTTGATCTCCGAGGCTGCTTTTAGGTAATTTTCTCCCATCAAACCTACTGCAAAAGCACGGATAGTGTACGTCCAGCCGAGGTAAAGCCTTGCATCAAGATCGTTCTCATTCTTATCAAGAACATTCTCGCATTTTTCAACCAGCTTGTCCGAAAGGTTCATAAACGTTTCATAATCTGACTTATTTCTTGTCAGCAGTGCTTTCCAGGAATATATCGTCTGTTCGAAAAAATGTCCGCGAAGATCATTGGGTGCAAGGTTTTTTGCTTCCTGGAATTTGCTTAGGGCTGCAGGAAAATCCATATTATACTCTGCATCAATGCCCTCTATGATCAGGTTATGCACCTTGCCGAAATCTTGGGCAAGGAGTTGAAATGTTAACAATAAAAACAATGCCGCTATTCTCAATAAACCGCTTGCCAAAATAATCTACCTCTGCCTAATTATTAGTTAATATTTCAGTGCTTTTTGATTTTGTGTGATTATCGCCTTTATCGGTTATCTTATCGGATTCAATCAATCCATCCCTGAGTTTAATAACTCTATGTGCATGCTCAGCAATGAAATCTTCGTGAGTGACAAGAATAATTGTATTTCCCTGCGAATGCAAATGGTCAAAAAGCTCCATAATTTCATCGCCCGTCTTTGAATCAAGATTGCCTGTGGGTTCATCAGCTAAGATGATAGAAGGATTGTTCACAAGCGCTCTTGCTATTGCCACTCTTTGCCGCTGACCGCCGGAAAGCTCATTAGGTTTATGATGCATCCTGTCCTGCAATCCAACTTTAACAAGTGCATCTTCAGCCTGCTCAATTCGTTTTGATTTTGATATGCCAGCATATATCAAAGGCAATTCAACATTGTGCAGAGCATTTGAGCGGGGGAGAAGGTTAAAAGTCTGAAATACAAACCCGATCTCTTTATTTCTTGCAATTGCAAGCTCGTTGTCATCCATTTCGCTAACGCTTTGACCGTTCAGTTCATAGTATCCAGATGTTGGTGTATCAAGACATCCTATTATGTTCATCAGGGTTGATTTTCCTGAACCGGAAGGTCCCATAATTGCCACATATTCATTTTTATGGATAGTGATAGTGATACCTTTAAGAGCATAAAGCTCTTCAACACCCATTACGTAGAGCTTCACAACATCCTTTGTTTTTATGATCTCTTCCAAGGGTTATTCTTCCTTATCGTCTTTTTTCTTTATTTCATTATCAACTTTAACAATAGTGCCGTCATCAAGTTCCTTACTTATGGATTTATACGGACCCTTTACCACTGTTTTATCAGGTTCTAAACCTTCCAGTACTTCGATATACCTGTCATCACTGATCCCGGTCTTTACTTCCACTTTTTTAACTTTCTGCGGGCTGCCATCTTCAACTATAAAGACTATTTCCTTCGGCTTTTCCTTTTTCTTCACATTCTCATCAGACTTTCTTTTCACATCGTCAGCATTAGTATCTTCTGTGGTTTTCTCCTCATCTCTTGCCGTTACACATTGGATCGGGACGGCAATAACATCGCTTTTGGAATTAACTTTAATATCTGCATTGCATGACATCCCCGGCTTCAGCGAAACATCCTGGTCAATTATCCGTATTTTGACTATGAAATTTATTACCTGCTCCTGCGTCCCAAGGCCCTTTGATTTTGCAGAGTTAGAAATCTCATAAACATATCCCTTAATGATCCTGTCAGGGAATGCATCGACTTCAACATCAGCTGTATCTCCGATCTTAACATGAGTAACGTCATTTTCACTGACTTCAATTTCAGCATCCATAACAGATAGGTCAGAGACTGTCATGATCACCGTTCCTGCCATCTGCTGGGTGCCTACTACTTTTTCGCCCAATTCGTTGTTAAGCTGTGTCACAATGCCGTCCATTGTTGAGCGAATAGTGGCTTTTGAGAGGTCCTGCGAGCTTTGCCGAAGCATTGCGATATTCTGCCTTACGTTCGCATTGGCGCTTTTGACCTGCGACTGTGCTACCTGGTAAGCAATACGCGCGTTATCAAGGTCAGATTGTGAAACAAGGCCGCTATTAAACAGCTGCTCAGTTCTTTGCAGTTCAAGCTCTGCCTTCCTCAGGTTATTTTCAGCAACCTCAACCTGCGTTCTTGAATATTGGACTCCGGCCTGCTGCTGGTTGATCCTCTCACCGTAGGTTTCTGCACGGATCTTGACCAAAAGATCACCCTTTTTTACTGTATCACCCTCTTTATAAGGAAGCTGAACAATCTCGCCGCTGATCTCTGCGCTGATATCGACCTTGGTTTCGGGATTTATCGTGCCTGTACCGGAAACTACCTGTGTAATATTCCTTCTGGATATTTTCTCGGTCTGGACAGTTACCTGTTTTTCTTTTTTCCCTGACACAACGAAAGCAATTATTATGAGTAATATTACTCCGCCGATAATAGAGAACAATAATACTTTTTTACTTTTCTTCTTTTTTATTTTGGGTTTTATGTCTGCCATATTACTATAATGTTGTTTTCTCTTTTTCTGAACCGGAATTAACTAATAATTCAACAAGCCCTGGTAATATTCAAGTGTTCTCTGGGCCAATATGAAATCGTAAATAAGATTTGACTTCGTAATCAGGATATTGTTCAGGTTTATCGATGCTGTATTTACATCAAGTATTGTGCCGATTCCAACTCGGTACGATTCTTCTGCCTGGAATTTGTTTTGCTGAGCGTTCTTTAAGCTTCTATCGGTAATTTCAATCTGCTTCAAAAGTGATTTTAGGTCAAGCACAGCCTTTCTCAGCTGAAGAGAAATCTGATTTTCAACAAGTTTCAAATCCTCTTTTGCTGAGCGGTAGTTGATCAAAGCAAGCTGCCGCTGATTATCATACTGGAATCCCTGGAAAATGGGGTAACTTAAAGTTAATCCGATCGTAAATATTCTCTGGTTGCTGATGTTTTCTATTTTATCTCCCGAAAGCGAGTATGAACCAAAGCCGCTCAGGGTAGGGAATAACTGCGAGCCTCTGGCGATCTCTATATTAGTTTGAACTATATCAAGATTATGCAATGATGATCTGTAATCATACCTGTTACCCAGGGCAACTCTCACCAGATTATCCGAATTAGAGTTCTGAAGTACATATGCTTCCATTGATTCAAATGGAACGTCCGTATTAAACTCGGCTTTGTTTACGGCATATGATCTTTCAAGAGGCAGATTGGCATCAAATGCAAGGTCTGATTTTGATTTGTTCAGATTATTCTTAGCCTGCTCTACCTGAAGCTCATTTTGAGCCACTACAACATCCTGGCTGTAAATATCAGACATTGTTCTTCTGCCGACTTCGACAAATATCCTGATCCTTTCCAATTGAGCTCTGGAATCTTCCAGCGTGGATTCATTTATCAACACGACCTGTTCATTCTTCAGGACGGTTATGTAATCAGCAAGAACCTTTATGGCAATATCCTGTTTAAGCTTCTTTAACTGGATCTGGTAAAATTGCCTGTTCTGCTTTGCAAGATCAACCTTATCATAGCTGGTAAAACCATCAAAAATGGTTACATCCGAGCGAAGTGAAAGCGAAAAATTGTTGTTTGTCTCATTGCTTTCCGGAAGATTGACATTTATCCCTCCAATTACCTGCGAGCCGCCGGTTATTACCTGGTTTGACCTTGTCCAGCCGGTTGTGAACTTGAGATCAGGGAAGAGATTGCCGTAGCTGGCGCGAATATTGCTTTCCTGTGCTTCTATTGAATTTTGAGTCTTGATGATATTCGGATTGTTCTTGTAAGCATGGTTTATCGCCTCTTTAAGAGTGATATTGATTTCCTGTGTGCAGAGCTTTGCCGAAAGCACAAAAAATACCACCAGAAATAAAGAATACTTGATCAATTTCATATGAACTTTCTTGGGATGAAGTTTACTCTTCATAATTGGATTTGACGCAAAAACTTATGCTAAAGTTTCAAAATATAACTCATTTTTATCAATTTAAATGTAAAAATGTGTTACGGAATTGAGATTAATCAACTATTTAAGAATGCAACTTTAGCTGTAATTGTACTATTTTTATATTTATATTATGTGTTAATTTGCAATAAATATTAATAGTTATGAGCACAGCGATAAACTTAATTATAATGATAGTTTCACTAAACCTTTGGGCTTGTGCCAAAACAGAACATAAACAGAATGTACCTGAAGTTCAGACCAAGCTCAATGTTCAGAGCGTTGAAGTTTTCTGCGAGGATCTGGAAGTACCGTGGAGCATTGTATTTACTTCGGAGAACCGGGTACTTGTTAATGAACGTCCGGGAAGATTGAGGATTATTAATAGCGGCAAACTTCTAAATGACCCATTGAAGGAGTTTCCTGAGGTTTCCAGCGGCTCTGAGGAGGGATTAATGGGGTTGGCACTTGATCCGGATTACTCCGTGAACAAACTCATATACTTAAGCTATGCATATGAAACAAGTGATGACCTGAGAGTAAAAATAGTCAGGTTTAAAGATAATGGTGATTTATTAAGCCTAGAGAAGACAATATTCGATAATATTCCGGCAGCAAGGTTTCATGCAGGATGCAGATTGAGGTTTGGGCCGGATAAGAAGCTCTATATCACCACAGGTGATGCAGGTGAAAGGAAACTGGCTCAGGATATCAATAATCTTTACGGAAAGATCCTCAGGATTAACCCGGACGGGACTATTCCTCCTGATAATCCATTTGCAAATTCGCCCGTTTGGAGCTATGGCCACCGCAATCCACAGGGAATTGACTGGTACCCCGGTACTGAAATACTCTGGGAAACCGAGCATGGTCCAAGCGGTTTCGACGGTCCCGGAGGAGGTGATGAGGTTAATGTGATAGTTAAGGGCGGCAATTACGGCTGGCCGGTTGTTTCGCATAATGAGAGCAAAGAGGGTATGATATCACCATTGCTGGTTTACACTCCCGCCGAAGCCCCCGCTTCAGGAGTGTTTTACACATCTGAGAAAATTCCTGAATATAAGAACAATTTCTTTTTTGGATGCTTGAGGGGAAATGGAATAATAAGGGTTGTTGTTGATGAAGCTGATCACACAAAGGTCAAATCCTGGGAAAAACTGGCTGAGACGTACGGAAGGATACGGGATATAGCACAGGGTCCGGATGGTTACATATATTTTTCATCGAGTAACAGGGACGGAAGGGGGAATGTGAAAAAAGGCGACGATAAGATTTATCGTATAAAAGCGAAACTCTAATGACAAATGTCAAATAAAAGAATATGGTAAAACAAAAATTCCTGGGAAGATGGAAGCTGAAATCTGTAATAGTAAGGCATGATGACACTATAATTTACCCTTTCGGAAGGCATATAAAAGCAATTTTATTCTATGATGAAGAATACATGTCGGTACAAATAATGATGCCGCATGATGCACCATTGGAACATATGCCTGAGAAGAAACTGAAGCTCAAAGACCTTGCATGGGCTTTAAAGAATTTGGGTTATATGGGATACTTTGGAAAGTATGAAATTGACGAAGAAAAAAAACATATAATCCATCATGTTGAAGGAGCTATTGTTCAAAGTCTGGTTGGAGGGCAGGAAGTCCGCAAGTACAAATTTGAGCATGGTGAAATGATACTTTCTGCTGGTCCGATGGAGTTGAAGTGGGTCAGGGGCTGATCTTGTGTTAGACTATGATTCAATTATCACTTCACATTCGGGGAGTGAATTCAGGAAATGCCTGCCATAAGGTTTTTTGATTATTCTGCTATCCAGAATGCAGATTATACCTTCATCATTTCTGCTGCGTATCAATCTGCCGACGCCTTGTTTGAATTTTAGTATTGCCGAGGGCAGTGAATAATCCATAAACGGATTCCCTCCGTTTTCCAGAATAAATTCAAGCTTGGCTTCGATTACAGGATGGTCAGGGACTTCGAAGGGCAATTTTGTTACAATTACGTTTCTTAAACTGTTTCCGGGTATATCAACTCCCATCCAGAAACTGTCAACTCCAAACAGGACTGAATTTTCATCATCGCGGAATTCCTGCAATATTCTGTTGTTCGGCATTCCATTATGCTGCGCAAAAAGTTTAATGCCTGAATCCAGGAACGGCTCCAGCAGCTTATTGTATGCTGATTTAAGGTTCCGTGTGTTAGTAAAAAGAACCAGTGCACCTCCGCTTGTCAGGTTTATACAATCGCTAACCTTATTGATCAGCAATCTCTCATAATCGCTTGATTCAAAAAGATCTGATACATTCTGTTTACGTCCTTTATCGGGTTCCGGCAGGCTCCCGAAAACATGTATCTTCATTTGTCTGCCGAAATCAAATGGGGAGTCCAGTATATCAGTCTTTATACCTTCTGCACCGATTGATTTGCTGAAAAACTCAAGCGTATGATTAGTCGAAAGCGTTGCGGAGGTCATAACACACTGCCTGTTGTGTGTAAACACGTTTTCTTTGAAGTATTTTGCCATATCAATGGGGGATATGCACAAATTAATATTGCTTCTCGCTCTGCCGGTATACTCCACCCAATAAACATAACCAGGGTCCTTTTGTTCCAGAAAGAATATGATGTTATTCCTTATCCTTGTTATCTTAGTGAAATAATTCTTTATCTCCGCTTCTTCAAGATCATTTTTCGCTAGAGGGGTAGCTTTCTTAAGCTCTATCGTCAGGTCAAGCATGGTGTTAAGAAGGTCTGCTCCGAGGTCTATCGGTTCTTTTATCCTGATGGTGCTCTTCTGGTTTTGCGCTTCGTATTTATGGTTTAGATACGTATGCAGCCTTTTGAAGAATTGTTCATTCTCATGTGAAACCCTGTCTATGGTATATTTGATCCTGTTGGTATCTTTATTGGCAAAGAAGCCTTTGTCTTTTTTCGGATTATACATTTTGTTCAGCCAGAACCGTATCTGTTCTTTTGAAACCGAGGGTGAAACGCGCTCAGCTGCTATCTGTTCAACAGTATGCGCTTCATCAAACACTACAAAATCGTTGAAGTAAAGATAACCTTCTCCATCCCGTTCATAAAATCCAAAGAGTGTGAAAAAAAGATGATGGTTCAAAACAAGCAGATCAGCATCCTTCATCCTTTGCTTAGCCTGCTGGTAATAACAGTTCGTATCTGCTCCCCCGCATGATTTTTGAGTACACACACCCTCCTCGGCAAATATCTCGCTCCATACTTCATCATCAATAGGGAAATGCATATCCTGCCTTGTGCCTTTGCCTGTCTTATTGACAAAATCATAGATCTTCTGCAGAGTTTGCTGTTCAGATGTGACAAATAGGCTGTTCTTATCTATCATCGCCTTGTTAAGCCTGCGTGTACAGATGTAATTATTCCGACCTTTAAGGATCTCGTATTTGAACTCCTCAGGCAGCAGTTTAGCAAGCTCCGGAATATCCTTATTCATTAGCTGTTCCTGCAGATTGATAGTGCAGGTTGAGATTATCGCTTTTTTTTCATTCCTAACGGCGTGAAGGATTGATGGAACAAGGTAAGCCAGTGATTTACCAATACCTGTCGGAGCCTCGATTATTAAATGCTGATTGTCTTCAATGGAGCCTGCGATCTTCCGGGCCATTAATTCCTGCTGCTGCCGGTATTCAAATCCCTCAAATTTTGAAAGCAAACCGGAAGGGGAGAAGATGTCCTTAATTTCGCTTGTAAACTCTGACATATTTACAATTATAACCAATCATAGCATAATGTTGTAAGGTATTATTTCACGCTAAAAACTGCATCACATGATTTGATAATCATTCTCAAAAGAATTGAAGTTGCAATTTCGGAATTGTTGTATTATATTTGGGTATAGAGAGAAACTATAAAAAACATCTACCTTTTAAATTTCGTTTTCAACTAAAAATAGGAGCATAAGCTATCTCCACAGGTTTACCTGTTTGTTTGCTGTTTAAATATCAGAGGAGAACAGTTGTAATGAATTATACAGGCTTGAATTAATTAAGCTGAACGTCTTTTCATTATAAGGAGGTAATTTATGCCGTCAAAATCTTTTTGCACGATTAATGGCTCTGCACTTTCATTTATTTTTTTGTTTACATTTCAAACCTCATTTTCTCAATGGAGTGAACAAATCTCGGGAACGTCCTATCCGCTCTTATCAGTACATTTTATCGATGCTTCAACTGGTCTCATAGGAAGCAATTCAAGAGATCTACAAGTATTTCTTGGAGGAGAGATCATAAGGACTACAAACGGTGGAAACAATTGGTCGAGAGTACTGCTTGATTCTGGTTTCAGGGTTAAGGATTTCTACTTCATTAATTCTTCAACCGGCTATGCCGTCGGAGGGCTTTATGCATTATCTGCAAATCTGTATAAGACCACTGACGCGGGATTTACATGGACTGACATTTCGCCAAACATTCAGAGCCATTTGTTCAATATTCAATTTACGAATGCAAGTACTATTTTTGCGGGTGGTACTCAGGGAGCATTTAAGACCACCAACTCCGGATTGAACTGGGAAGTAGTATTATCAATAGAACCAAATGGTTATTCGTGGGGTAAAATTTACTTCTTTGATGCAAATACCGGGATCTATACAGGCGATACGGGCAAAATACACCGCACAACCAACGCCGGGGTTAACTGGACATCAACTCCGGTAAATTCTCAGAGGGTGGTAAGAGATTTTGCTCCTATCGATGCCAACTCCTGCATATTAGTTGGTGATTCTCTAATTCTAAGGACATTTGACAGGGGAGCAAGCTGGGTTAATATTTTACCTCCCCAAAACAGGCCTTTCTATGGTGTACAATTCGTCAATCCCACAACTGGTTATATGACTGGCCTGGTAAATGTATGGAAAAGCACGAACTCCGGATTGATCTGGTTTCCGATTCAGACAACTCAATTTAAGAGTTTTTATTCAACATATTTTTTGAATTTGAATACAGGCTATGTTGTAGGTGATTCTGGTATTGTATACAAAACCACAACAGGGGGAGTTATAGGCATCGAGCCCATTTCGACAGAGATCCCGAAAGAATATCTATTGTACCAGAATTATCCAAACCCATTCAATCCATCAACAAAAATCCGTTTTGCAGTACCAAAGGCAGCGTTTGTCATACTTTCGGTCTTCGATATGCTAGGCAGGGAAGTGGAGACTTTGGTAAATGAGGAGTTATCACCTGCTACATACGAGGTTAAATGGAATGTAGAGAAATACTCAAGTGGAATTTATTTCTATAGAATTGCAGCCGGTGAATTCTCTCAGGTCAAGAAGATGAGTGTAATAAAATAAATTAACCGCATCCTTACCTAGAAATAAGGAGCCGGTTGAGGAAAAGAACCGGCTCTTTTGATTCTTATTGAACCCGCACTGTTATGACACTAAAAAGTCTCATATGTATGGAAACGAAAACTTTCAAGCCTTAGTTTATACAATTAGACTTTATGCATTTGATTTTATACGTTAACTCTATAAATTTGCACTAAATCATACTGACTGCATAGCATACAACTACCCGTTTTTGTAATTTTCTTTCAAATTTCGTTGATTTTTTAGCATTGAATTAACTGCAAAATTCAGTTAATCTTGCTGTTTGTTTTTGTCCCGTCCCAGTGGACCGGTTAATTTTACATTAAACTGAATATTTCCTGCATTTGCCGGAATATCAACCAATAATATATGATATCCAGAATCCTGTTATTGCTTTTTGTGATTGTTTCTTGTTCATTTTCACAGTTTGAACCGAATCCTGAGCTTGAATGGTTTACGATCGAAACGGAACATTTCTATGTTCATTACCATAAAGGGACTGAAAGAACGGCTAATCTGACCGCAAAGATCGCCGAAGAGATCTACGGTCCTATCACTTCACTTTACAATTACAGGCCCTCTGATAAGACTTCCTGGATAATCAACGATGAATCGGATATATCAAACGGAGCGACGGATTATTACGGCAACAGGATCGAGATAGCTGCCGTAGCCCTTGATTTTGACCTAAGAGGCACACATAACTGGCTCAGAAACGTTATCACCCATGAATATACTCACGTAATACAGGTTCAGGCATCGATGAAATTCGGGACTAAATTTCCTTCGCTTTACCTGCAATATCTTGGATACGAAGATGAACAAAGGCCCGATGTGCTTTATGGTTATCCTAATACAATTGTTTCTTATCCAATATCAGGTGTTGGCGTACCGGCTTGGTTCGCAGAAGGTACCGCACAATACCAGCGCCAGCAGCTTGGATATGACACGTGGGATGCGCACAGGGATATGATACTTAGAATGAGAACGCTTGGAGATAACCTGTTAACTTGGGAAGAAATGGGGCAGTTTGCTTCGGTCACAACTTACAAGGCAGAATCAATTTATAATCAGGGTTATGGATTTGTAGGGTATATATCGGATAAATACGGCGAAGACAATCTTAGAAAAGTATCTGAAAATCTGGGAGACGTTATGCGTTTCCGGTCCGAAGGCGCGTTTGATAAAGCGCTCGGCAAATCAGGTGACGATCTATATGATGAATGGAAAGCTTTCCTGAAGCAGGATTATAAGAACAGGGTAGAAAATATCAGGAAGGTGCATGTTGAAGGCGAAGAGATCGGTAAAGTTGGATTTGCGAATTATTATCCGCAATACTCGCCCGATGGTAAGAAACTTACATATCTTTCCAACAAAGAGTATGATTACGGCTCAACTTCTATGTTCATTCATAACGTTAACGGAAAGAAGGACGACGATATTCTGATCACTGGAGTGAGTGGCAGTTATTCATGGTCACAGGACGGAAAGAAGATAATTTTTTCAAGGAGAAATAAGCCTAATATTCACGACGCAATTGTGTATGATATTTATGAATATGAAATTGCCGGGGAGAAGGAAACTCAGCTTTCAAGCGGATTAAGGGCGCATGCCCCGGCTTATTCTTTTGACGGAGCTTACATTTGTTTTGTAATTAACAGAGATGGTACTCAGAACCTGTTCGTTTCCGCAAACCCAAAAGGGGAATTGATAGATAAGAAAAGCCTCAGGCAGGTTACCTCATTCACTAACGGTGAACAGATATATGCACCGAAATGGTCACCTGACGGCAAGCGCATTGTGTTTGACTACTCAAAGCATGATATGCGGCAGATCGCGGAAGTGAATCTTGAAAACAATGAACTGCGATTCATCTTTAGTGACCCGGCAATTGATTTCAGAAGTCCGGTTTACACCGCAAATGGTGAATCGATTGTGTTTGCATCTGACAGAACCGGAATATTCAATATTTACAAATATGATCTTATCAATGATGCAAGGATGTCCAAAGAAAGCAATGTTGTTTACATGGATCAATTGACAAATGTTCTTGGCGGTGCTTTTATGCCGGGTGTTGATAACAGCGGGAACCTTGCATTTGCAACTTGGCAATCCTCAGGATACAAAATAAACGAACTTAAGAGTTACGTTGTTCTTGATTCATTGATAGAAGAGAATAATGCAAATTATAAGAGGCCCGATAGAGTCATTGAAAAATATGCGAATGAAAATGAGTCGAATTCCGGTGAATCAAAGAACAAATACAATTGGAGTCTGCTGAAGGATTTTAGGGATGAAGATCCTGTTATAAAAAAATCAGGCACATATAATAATGTTGCAACACCGCTGTTTATTATCCCTGTCCTTAGACTTGATACTTATCATAAGGATGCAAAATTCACTGACCATTTAAAGCCCGGACTGTATTTCTATTCACAGGATGTACTTGGGAGAATGGGAATTTTCGGAGGCGCATCACTGAACTTCAAGTTCGAGCGCGATTTGTTTCTGCAGTTTGATTATAATAATGGAGTTCCGTTTTTCAAGGATTTCTTCCTGAAAAAGCTTGGGTTCGTTCCGTCATTCAACCTTGCAGGCTACAATGTCACCAGGAAAACGGAAGCTGACCTTGTCGCAGGACTTGATACTATAGGAGTAGACGTTACTTATGACCTGCTTCAGTTTGAATTCAACATGGCATTCAAGATAATAAATGCCAATCATAACATGAAAGCAGGTTTTACATTCTCTTCATATTCTTCCAAGTTGAGCACATTCGTCATACCTTCAATCAACAGGCAGGTTTCCGCATCGTCTACTAATTACTTTAAGGGAAGGGACCTTTCGCTGACATACTCTTACAGCGATTTCCTTCCAAACAAGAATGATGATATTAATCCAATTGGCAGATATTTCAGGTTAAGATATGATTACGAGATAAACGATCTGAATCCCACGCTGGTAGTTGATGACCAGGGAAATGTAACCGAAGAATTCACAAAGGCAAAATTCCACAGGCTCGAAGGCGATTTAATACAGGGTATCGGTCTATTCAACAATTCGCATTCACTGAGCCTCAGACTAAGAGGCGGTACAATATTCGGTCCTCAGCAGGATAACTTTTTTGATTTCTACGCAAGCGGCTTTCCCAATATGAAAGGCTATCCATTCTATGCGATCGGTGGCAACAGGTATGCAACTGCTAATTTGACATATAGATTTCCGCTTGCAACCGGGCTGGATTTCAAATTCCTGCAGTTCTACTTTGATAAGCTGTATTTCTCAGTTTATGGAGATTTCGGAAACGCATGGTACGGCAAAAACACCAAGATTAAGGACTTCAAAAAAGATATTGGTGTAGAACTGAGGTTATTGGCATTTTCGTATTATGTTTATCCGACCGCTTTTGCATTTAACGCGGCCTACGGACTGGATGAATTCTCAAGGGTCTTTCCCACAACAACGAACCAGGAAAAAGTTGTTACTTATGGCAAGGACTGGAAATTCTATTTCACCATGTTGTTCGGTTTCGACTTCCTTGTTGACGGATTAAATAAAATGAGATTTTAGGCATCATCTCTTTTTATAGAATGAATTTTAGCTTGAGCTTTAGCACAAGAGCAAAAGGATAGGTTTCAACAAACAAAAAAGGGGCAATCAGCCCCTTTTTTCACTTATGAAATTCTTACTTCACCAGCATCATCTTCCTGGTTTCCTGGTAATCATCTGCAATGACTTCATAAAAGTAAACACCGCTTGGATAGTCTGTTCCGTCCCATTCATATTGAATTGTATGAACGTAATTCATGTCATTATCGTATGCTACAAAAACACGCGGACCTTCGAAAGTTGTAATTCTTTTTCCTGTTGAGCTGTAAATATTCAATGTTACACCAACCAGTTTATGCAATACAATAGGAATCGTTGTTTTTGGGTTGAACGGATTTGGGTAATTCTGCCTCAGTTCAAAAGAATACGGATAATTGTTTGGAGGAACGCTCGTTATCATATCAAGCCTGCCATATGTTATGCCTCCATTATTTCTTATAGCCCATACATTTCTCCCATTGCCGTTTATGTGTTCATAAATGCCCTCTGCAGAAGTATATTTGATTTCCCAGTCCTGGCCGCCTCCTTTATCTGAATAATAGATCTTATCGCTGCTTCGTATGAAGAAGATCGGACAACTGCTCAGGTTATCCTGGTTAATCCCGATAACCAGCCCGGTATTCAATATTCCGTTTATATTTCCTGAACCGGGTATATTCTCTAACTGCCATATTGAGCCATGATTTGTGCTGGAATACATGTTTTTTCCGCCGCAAATCAGTTCGGGAAAAGATGAAATTGAAATTACATTTTGTTCCGGTATATTCTGGCCGGTCCAGGTAATTCCGCTATTTGAAGATTGATAGATCATGTAATTGTTCGTTCCGAACCACATTTTGCCTGACGATGGTTGTATGCTAAAGGAATTCGGGTATCCTGTTTCACCACCCGATTGGGGAAGGAACGTTCCGGAAGAGTCCCAATGCTCTCCCAGGTCAGTACTTCTCCAGATTGACCACCTTCCTCCCACGGGATTGCCGATGAACATACAGTATAACGGGTCTATCACCCTTACGATCTTCGTTTCTCCCGATTGCTGTGTAAACACCCGGTACCAGGAGACACCGCCGTTTGTCGTTCTGTATACAGCTGCACCCTCGTTTGTGTTGCCGCCTGTTATAAGAATATTTGTGCTGACATTTGAAACAGAAACGAGGTTAATATCAGAGGGAAGTCCGATACCGCTAATGTTTATCCAGTTAATACCCGCGTTGGTAGTTCTCAAAACAACTCCGCCGCTGCCGCAGATAAATGCCGTGTTAACATCATTGTATTGGCCCGCCGATATACAATTCAGTTTTGAATTTACTCCGGAAACCTGTTCTGACCAATTGACAGTAAATTCGTAACTGCTATTTACGTTTTGAGAATATAGTTGAAAGGCAATGAACTGAAGGGCAATCCAAACTGCTGACCGCATATAAACCTCCTAAGGATAACTATGCAAATATAAGGAGCATTATTCGAGTTTTATATGCAAAAAAGAGAAATGATATTCGGATTCCGGTTACCGTGTCAGTACCGGAACCCTTAAATTGATCACTTTATCAGGATCATTCTTTTTGTATCCATAAATGTACCGGCTTCAAGTCTGTAAAAGTAAATACCGCTTGGGTAGTCCGACGCATTCCAATCAGCAACGTAGCTGCCGGCATTTAATTGACCGCTGGTTAAGACTTCAACTTCCTGACCGAGTAAATTCAAAACGGTGAGCTTAACAAAAGCGGAATGAGGAATACCAAATCTTATCTCAGTTGATGGATTAAAAGGATTGGGATAATTCTGTTCAAGGCTGAAACTTGTTGGAACTTCTCCCTGAATTGGAGTGATGCCGATAACATTTGCTGTAATGAATCCCTCCATACCGGGGAAGTGTGGGGTGCATTTGTAATGAAAGCTCCCTGGTACTGCTATTACGTAAATGAAAGACTGTGAAGAAATGCTCAATATTTGGTCCCAGGGTGCTGCTCCCGCAGGTATGGTCAATGAAGTTGTCGTATGATCTCCGTTTTGCCATTGCCATTTTACAGTATCACCAACAAGTACATTTGGCAGATTAACCGGACTGAATGAGAAGTTTGCGGTATTTACAACCCACGTTGTACTGAAGGAACAATTGTTGAAAAACATAATAAGCGAAGCCAGAATGAATGATCTGAAAAAAATGGACATGATGGTCTCCTTCTTTGAGTTATAATGGTAAATCCGGGCTCAGTCAATTTGGTTCCGCAATAATGTACAAATAGTAGTTCAGTTTAACTACTACAGAATACATCGCCAGAATTCGAATTATCTAACCATTGTAATTTTAGAAAAGGAAAGAGGTGAAGATATGTAGCTGAGTGTTAGATAAGGTCAGCAATCTCTTCGGGTGAATTAACAAATCTAACATGTTTCCGTATCATTTCCCTCAAGCCTTCAGAATCCTGTTCAAGAGTCCTTATCATATCTTTCCAGAAATCTGTGTAAAAGATGAGGAGTTTTTCTCCCATTGCTTTCTTATTCATCATTTCAAGGGCTACAGAAATTTCAACCAGCGTACCGGTTCCTCCTTTGAAGATAATGTATGCGTCGGCAAGCCCTATAAGCTCCACGATTCTCTCCATTAAGTTACGCATTTTGACTTCTTCATCTACATAATCATTTGGGATCGATTTCCATTCTTTAACGGTAACTCCAATGGTCTTGCCGCCCGCGCTTTTAGCTCCTTTGCATATGGCTTCCATTGAACCGTAATAACCGCCTGAACAGATTGTGTATCCTTTTTCAGCTATTACTTTACCGATTGATTCGATCTCGGTGTATAACTCCTCTTCAGGTTTGATGAAAGCTGAACCAAATGACGTGATTATTCTGTTTGACATGGGGATTTAAGAATTGACCGGTCAATCTTCCGGCGGTTCATAACAATTTCTGCATCTTGCTTCGTAAAGATCTGTAGCACCAACAAGAACTCTGTCTCCGGTGTTACTTATTCGCTGCGTCCTGTTTGCAGGAGCACCGCATTTTACACATACAGCAAGAGTTTTAGTGATGTATTCTGCGATTGCGAGCAATTGGGGAATGGGTTCAAACGGTATTGCACGATAATCCGTATCAAGTCCGGCAATTATGACCCTTTTTCCTTCATATGCAAGCTTCTGAGCAACTTCAACAAGGTAGGTATCAAAGAATTGAGCTTCATCAATTCCTATTACATCAGCCTCCGCAGAGAAAAGGAGTATTTGTTCGGCAGTTTCTACAACTGTTGAAGGTATTTTTTGCTCGTTGTGTGACACTATTTCGCTTTCGCTGTATCTGTTATCTATCTTGGGTTTGAATATCTCAACCCTCTGCCTGGCTATTTGTGCTCGCCTTAATCTTCTTATAAGTTCTTCGGTCTTTCCACTGAACATTGAGCCGCAAATCACTTCTATCTGGCCCGCCATCTTTCTGTTCTCAGCATCGTTCATATAACGTGATTATAGCTTAAAATAATTAGGCATTATTTCTTTTAAAATAAAGCGTTTAATCTCCTTATCTGAAGTGATTAGTATTACCTCAAGTTCAGGATTAAACTCCATCATCGCTTGCCTGCAGAGACCACAGGGATACTTGAATTTCCTCGAGCTGGTTGCAATAGCGATTTTTACAAAGTCTTTTTCACCCCCGGAAACTGCGTTAAAAATTGCAGCTCTTTCAGCGCATACAGTAAGCGAAAATGCATCAAATTCTACATTCGTGCCGGGATATATACCCCCTGAAGTTGTGAGTATTGCAGCACCGACTCTGAACCCGGAATGAGGCGAATGAGAGTTCTTCAGTGCATCCAGGGCTGATTTTATCAATGCTTTGTCGCTCGTTTTTGCAGTCATGTAATGTAAATATAAAAAGCTGAATTGATATAAAATACATATTTAATTATCTTTTGAAGATGAAATGTTAATCTATGGATATGAACCGTGTAACCAAACCTGTTGCCGTGAAGTCTCCATAATGAGATGTGTAAGTAAGAGTTGTGGCAGGGAATGATCATTACCAGATTACAATAATTAATTGATTGGATGCGCAGAAAGAAGATATTTCGATTTTTCGACCGGTATTTTGGCATACCCCTTGTGCTTTTTCTTGCACTTTTGACAAGGCGGAAAAGACGCTTACCCATTGAAGATATACAAAATGTGCTGATTATCAAGCTGGCTGCAATAGGGGATGCTATTTTGCTTATCCCTACCATAAGGAAGATCAGGAACTCATTTCCTAAATCTAAAATAACCTTCATGTGCTCTGATATAAACCTTTCTGTAATAGAGAAAATAGCCTATGTGGACAGGATCATCAATTGCAGAGTATACGATTTCCTTAAGAACCCATTGAATTTTTTCAGATTCGTAAAAGAACTCAGAAAGACTAAATATGAGGTGGTAATTGATGCAGGGCAGTGGGAGAGAATTAATTCTTTAATAACCATTTTCACAAAAAGGGATTTCTCAATAGGATTCAGGACCAAGGGGCAGTGGAAACACGTCATTAATGATGCAATTGTTGAACACAGCAGAACAAAACACGAAGTGGAAAATTTCATGGATTTGCTTATTCCGCTGGGTATTGTCCCGATCAGCGGGGAACATAACTATGATGAACTGCAGTTAGAGTTTTTCCTCAAGCCTGAACACAGGAAATTCAGGGATGAGTTTTGGATAGCAAATGAATTGGGTGGAAAAACTGTAATTTGCCTTCATCCTGGTTGCGGCGAAAACGGTAAGCCCCGCGAATGGGCCCTTGACAATTATGTTGAACTGGGAAAGAGATTACATGATTTTGACAAAGACATAAGAATACTGATAACCGGAACAAATTTTGAGCGGTATCTGTGTGATCCGCTATATGAGGCACTTAAGGATTTTGCAGTGAATACTGCAGGCAAGTTTTCTCTGGAGGAAACGGCGGCTCTTGTTGAAAGAGCGAAAATGATGGTGTGCAGTAATACCGGCATCCTGCATGTTTCAACATGTGTCGGCACAAAAACTATAGGTCTGCATGGGCCTACTAATCCGGCAAAATGGGGTGCATACAATAAGAAAGCAGTTACAATTCAGAGCAAGAAATACTGCAGTCCATGCCTGTATTTAGGGCATGATTACGGATGCAATACACCAACTTGCATGAGAGAAATCACAGCAGATGAAGTTTATATACAGATCAGGAAACAACTGAATCCAGAACTATTTTTGAACGTATTAACAACACAGGAGCAAAATTAATTATGAAAATCGGAATGTTGACCGGCGGTGGAGATTGCCCCGGATTAAATGCAGTATTGAGAGCAATTGTAAGAAATGCGATCGGGCATGGATGGGAGTGCATCGGAATAAATAACGGCTGGAAGGGTCTTATGGAAATTGACGCGAGACCTCTAAGTATGGATTCGGTTTCGGGGATACTCCAAAAAGGCGGCACCATACTTGGAACATCCAGAACGAATCCTTACAAGCAGAAAAATGGAGAAGAGCTTGTCATCGAAAATTCCAAAAAACTGGGTATTGATGCATTAGTCGCTATCGGAGGAGAAGATACACTTGGTGTTGCAAATAAGCTCTCAAAAACAGGATATAAAGTGGTCGGTGTCCCAAAGACTATTGATAACGATCTTAACGGAACAGATTATACATTCGGTTTTGATACTGCAGTAAATATTGCAATGGATGCGATTGACAGAATTCATACTACTGCAGAATCACATCATAGAGCAATGATAGTTGAAGTAATGGGCAGGCACGCCGGATGGATCGCAATGCATGCAGGCATAGCCGGAGGTGCAGATATGATATTAATACCGGAAAGAGAAATAAGATTGCAGGAAATAATTGACTTGATGAACAAAAGAAGAAAAAGGGGCAGAACCTTTTCGATAATTGTAGTTGCAGAAGGGGCCCAGTTAAGTAAAGAAGACTTTGAGAATTCAAAACTCGTGACTCAGGATGAAAAACTCGATGCATTTGGACACATAAGGCTTGGGGGAATTGCAAATGTTCTGGCAGAGATCATAGAGAAGAGAACCGAGGTTGAGACCCGTGCAGTGACACTTGGACATATTCAAAGGGGAGGCTCACCAACAGCATTTGACAGGGTACTTGGAAGCAGGTTTGGTGTCTATGCAGTTGAAATGGTTAAACAGGGAAAGTTCGGCAGAATGGCGGCACTTCAGGGTACCGAAATTGTAGATATTACGATTGATGAAGCTGTAAACACACTGAAAACAGTTAGCAATGAGTTTTATGACGTTGCAAGAGTGTTCTTCAGATAACAATTAATTCTTTGAATCATTTGCTAAAAATGAGTATATTTGAGGCTTATTTAAACGAGAAAGGTAATAGATGTCTTCTTTAAAAGCACGAAAGAAAATTACGCATAAAGAATTAAAAAAAGATAAGTTAGTAACAAGTTACTTCGAAGTACGAAATTGGCTTGATAACCCCGAAAATAAGAAAAAACTCTACATTGGAGGGGGAATCATTGTTGTGATAATTGCCGCTGTTTTCCTTTATATTAATAATAAGAACGCCAAGAACGAAGAAGCAGAAACCAAGCTCTCAGCGGTTGTAATGCTGTATGAACAGGGAAAGTATCCTGAGGCTGTTAACGGTGACCCAACAACCGGTACAACGGGACTTGCGCAGATCGTTAATGAGTACGGCAGTACTAATAGCGGTGAAACCGCAAAACTTTACCTTGGTAACTGCTATTTTAATATGAAAGATTACGATAATGCCTTAAAGCAATTTGAAGACTATTCCGGAGACAACGATATCGTCAAAGCATCCTGCATTTCTGGGATCGGGGCTGTTTATGAAGCTAAAGGGGATATGAAGAAAGCCGGCGAGTATTTCGAAAAATCGACCAAAGTGAATAAGGACGTCGTCATTAACCAGGAAAACCTATTTAATGCAATTAGGGCTTATACAAATGCCGGTGACAAGGAAAGCGCAAAGAGAGTATTTTCAACTTTGAAGGAAGATTACCCAAAGTCAAAATACATAAATGAATCCAAGAGATTCGAATCAGATTTCAAAAATTAAGAAACTTTTGATGTCCGGAAATTTCAACACAAAGTTCGCTGTGCAAGCGGCTTTGTGTTTTTTATTTATATCAGGTTGAACTGGTTAGATATTTTGATAGTTTTAATAGTTTTACTCCCGACTTTCTTCGGGTTCAGAAAGGGGTTCCTGAGGAAACTTTTGGGCATTGCCGGCATAATCGCAGGGTTTATACTTGCCGTAAAATTCTATGATTCTGTTGCTTCAGTACTTTCGTCATTTATTAAAGGCAATCCTGTGTTTGTAGATGTGCTTAGCTTCCTTCTGATTATTGGAATTCTCTACGGAACTTCAGTCTGGCTGGCAAGGTTCATGGCAAATATGAATTCCGGAACAAGCCTGATCGATAAGATCCTGGGTACCGTTTTCGGTTTTATGCAGGGTTTGCTCCTTGCAAGTGTTCTCCTTTTCAACCTCGCGCTGGCAGAAATGCCTTCAAAAGAAACCAGGGAGTCTTCGATGTTCTACTCTCAGGTTTATAAAATAGCACCGGCTGTGTTTGACAAGGTACTTTCAGTATTTCCGGGTTTGAAGGATATTTACAATGAGTATATTACTCCCCAAAAGATCTCGCCGGAAAACACTCCGCAACCGGATAAGGAAAAACAGCAGAAGAAAAAATGAGCAAGATACTGATAATAGAAGACGACAAAGCAATAGTTGACGTTCTAAGAATGATTCTTGAGCATGACGGCTTTAGGATCGAGCATGCCTATAACGGACCCACAGGCATCGAAAAATTCAAGTCCGCTGAACCTGACGTTGTATTGCTGGATATCAGGATGCCGAAAATGGACGGCATAGAAGTGCTGCAGGAATTGAGAAAGCTCGATAAAAGTTCTATTATCATAATGATCTCAGGCCACGGAAATATAGAGACCGCCGTTCAGACAACTAAACTTGGTGCGTATGATTTTATTTCCAAGCCTTTTGATGTAAGCAGGCTGAAGCTCACAATCCAAAATGGACTGAATTACAAAAAGCTGCTTGCTGAAAATGAAAGCATGAAGATGATGATAGGCAGCAGTGACCGGCTGCAGGGTTCAAGTGATGAGATGAAGAAACTGCGTGATATGATAGGAAAAGTTGCAGCTTCCTCAAGCAGAGTTCTGATAACAGGTGAAAATGGTACTGGAAAAGAACTGGCTGCAAAGGAGATTCACAGGCTTAGTGACAGAAACGAAAAACCTTTCATTCATGTTAACTGCGCAATTATACCAAAGGACCTGATTGAAGTCGAGCTTTTTGGCTGCGTTGAAGGATACCTTACTTTTTCTCCCGGTAAAAGGATAGGTAGATTCGAAATGGCCGATGGAGGTACTCTGTTTCTTGATGAAATCTCTGACCTCAGCCCTGAATCGCAATCTAAACTACTGAACGTACTTGGTGAAAATAAAATAGAGCCCCTTGGGAGCAATACAGAGATACCGGTAGATGTCAGGATCATTTCATCTACAAATAAGAACCTGCAGGAGCTTATCAATTCCGGTGCATTCAGGCAAGACTTGTACCACAGGCTTAACGTTCTTACAATTTATGTTCCACCTCTCAGGAACCACAGTGATGATATAGAAGAACTTGTGGGGACTTTTTCTGAGGAGATTTCGGTTAGAAATGACCTACCCAGGAAGAAATTTACAAAAAGTGCAATTGAATATCTGACTTCATTAAGCTGGCCCGGAAATGTTAGGGAGCTTAAGAACACGATAGAAAGGATCCTTATACTCACTGATACAGAAATCATAGACAGAAAGAACATTGAGAGGGAAGAACTTTCCCATGTTTCAGAACTTGACAAACTCGTTAATTCAGATTCATCGCTGAGAGATTTCCAGGATATTTCCGAAAAACTCTTCATAGAAAAGAAACTTGCTGAGAATAACTGGAACATATCTAAAACCGCCGAAGCCCTTGACATTCAAAGAAGCCACCTTTACACTAAGATCAAGCAATTCAACATCGAAAATCCCCAAAGAGACGATAAAAGTCATTAGTAAAAATGACTAATATATGCATCTATCCTACTGTTGTTTTTTACAACAAAATGTGATATAATCACAAGTTTTTAATTAAAAATTTAGGGAATTCTTTAACGGATGAAAAACCACAATTTCTTTTTGGCAATACTCGTATTACTCAGCAGTTTAGCACTTTCAAATGACTCTTTCTCTCAACTGGGGAATAGCAATATGACACAGATTGCGAACAGGAACACACATCCTCCAACAGGCGGTTCACTATACTCAGCACTTTGGGGCTATAGGGCACCTAACGGCAGGGAGTATGCAATCCTGGGATGCGCAAACGGTACAGCGTTTTATGACATTACTGATACTACGAATGTAGTTGAGTGCGATTTTGTTCCTGGACCCATAAACAGCTGGCGCGAAATGAAGACATATTCTCACTATGCATATGTTGTTTCTGAAGCCAATAACAGTGGGCTTTTGATAATTGATCTTCAGTATTTACCTGATTCTGTCCGCGTTGTCAGAACCTGGACATATTCAGGCTATACAAAGACCCATTCAATACAGCAGGATGGACCGTATTTGTATTTGAACGGCGGAAATGTAACGCAGGGTATGAGCGATCCGGGCGGAGTCACTGTTGTTGATCTTACAGGAAATCCTGAAAATCCGACAAAGAGAGGCTCATGGGGTAATGAATACGTTCATGATTGCAGGGTCAGAAACGACACGATGTACGCATGTAACATCTATGATCCCCCGGGGACCGTTTCTGTAATAAGTCTGGCCAATAAAGATGTACTTAGCAATATTTCCTCATGGGTGAACAATCCAAATCCATTCCCACATAACTGTGCACTACTTCCGGGAAGAACATTCATCTTGACTACCGATGAAACTTCCACTCCGGTTGGTAAGCTAAAAGTCTGGAATATTTCAAATCTTTCGAATGTGACTTTTGTAACAAGTTGGCAGCCCACCGGTATAACCAACACTATTGTTCACAATGTTGAAGTCTACGGCAACTACGCATTGATAGCACATTATACGGCCGGTGTCAGGCTTGTTAATATTTCTAACCCTGCAGCTCCGACAGAAGTTGCCTGGTTTGATACCTATCCTTCACAAAATACAAATTCATACAACGGATGTTGGGGAGTTTATATGTTCCCTTCAGGCAAGATCATTGCTTCTGACAGGCAGACGGGATTATACGTTCTGAGGACAACTATTCCTTTAACCGGAATTAACGAACCTGAAAACGGAACACCTTCTTCTTTTGAACTGAGGCAGAATTACCCGAATCCGTTCAATCCGAGCACAACTATCGAATTCAGCCTGCCAAAAGGACAGTTTGTCACTGTAAAAGTATTTGACATTCTTGGCAGAGAAGTAGCATTACTTGCTGATGAATACAGGAACGCAGGAAGTTACAGTATAAGATTTGATGCAGGTAGGCTCGCTTCCGGTGTCTATTATTACTCTATTAAATCCGATAATTTCTCTCAGACCAAGAAGATGGTTCTGAACAAATAACGACCTGAAAGAGGTGAACTTGAAATCAATTTTTCTTTCAGCGCTTCTGCTGATAGTAAGCTCTCAAACATACAGCCAGTTGCCGGATAGCAACACAATTCTTCTGGCTCAGAAGGATGAGCATGGTAACGGATATTCTGCTTGCTGGGGATATGCCGGACCGAACGGCAGAGAATATGCAATACTCGGTTGTAACACCGGAACCGCTTTCATAGATATTACCGATACTTCAAATATTCATGAAGTTGATTTTGTTCCCGGGGTTACTTCCGGATGGAGGGAAATGAAAGTTTTTTCAAGTTATGCTTACGTTGTTTCCGAGGGTATAAACAGCAGACTGCAGATAATTGCACTGCAATATCTGCCTGATTCGGTCAGCCTGGTTTCAACTTATTCTTATTCAGGATATGACCACACTCACTCGATCTCTCAGGCAGGACCGTATTTATATTTAAATGGAGGCAATAACACACAGGGCGGCAGCAATAGCGGCGGGGTCACAATTCTTGATATTACAAACCCTACTTCTCCCGTAAAAAGAGGCTCATGGTCAAATCAGTACGTTCACGATTGCAGAGTTGTGAATGATACAATATATGCATGCAACATCTATAACCCACCCGGTACTATTTCCGTCATAAATGCGATCAATAAGGATGCTTTGGTCACTGTGAATTCATGGGTAAATTCGCCAAACCAATTTCCCCACAACTGCGCTTTGCCAAATGACAGGAGATATATCTATACAACTGACGAAACTTCTACACCAAACGGAAAACTGAAGGTTTGGGATAAATCAAACCTGAACAATGTTACACTGGTGACGACCTGGATGCCAACAGGCATAACTACTGCAATCGTCCACAACGTAGAGATTTACGGCAATCTGGCAGTAATTGCTCATTACCGCGCCGGGATCAGGATTCTTAACATTACCAACCCTACTGCTCCACAGGAAATTGCATGGTATGATACTTATCCCTCCAGCAATTCAAACAGTTTTTCAGGGTGCTGGGGAGTGTTTATGTTTCCCTCATCCGGTAAAATTATTGCCTCAGATATAAGCGGCGGATTGTTTGTTGTTAAGATCGGTAACCCGCTGGTTGGTATTGCAAATAACCAGACGGTTCCAACAGCTTTTTCACTTCAGCAAAACTATCCTAATCCGTTTAATCCTGCAACTACAATTGAGTATTCAGTGCCTGTTAACAGGCGAATAACTCTTAAAGTGTATGATGTTCTGGGCAGGCAAGTTGGGCTTCTGGCAGATGAATTCAAGCTAGCCGGAAATTACAAATTAAATTATGATGCAGGTTTGCTGCCGAGCGGGGTTTATTTTTATACACTATCCGGTGAAGGTTTTAGTCAAACCAGGAAGATGACATTGGTTAAATAATATGAGTTCTTTTGAACCCGCTTGATTGCGGGTTTCTCATTTACAGCTATTGCATTACCATACTTAGTTTTGTAATTTAGCAAAATTTTTAATATCATGAATGCACTAAAAGCTATCTTCATCTGTCTTATTCTGAATGCCGGCTTGCTGGCGCAGCTTCCAAACTCTAATATGAATCTCCTTGCTAACAGAAATGATCACTTCACATCAACAATGTATTCTGCGATCTGGGGTTATACCGCCGATGACGGAAGGGAGTATGCAATTCTTGGATGCCCTAACGGAACTGCTTTTTATGATATTACGGATACGACAAATATAGTTGAAGTCGATTTTCTTCCCGGTCTCACATCGTCATGGAGAGAAATGAAAACTTTCGGTAAATTCGCATACATTGTTTCCGAAGCGACAGGAAGCGGTCTGCAGATAGTTAACCTTAAATATCTTCCGGATTCAGTCAGTTTGGTGAATACTTTTCTTTTCACAGGATATTCAAGAACACATACTATCTCCCAGTCAGGTCCATATCTGTACTTAAACGGGGGTGATTATGGTGTAGGCGGAATATTCGTTCTTGATCTCTCAGAAAACCCAAGAGTACCTGTGAAGAGAGGGGAATGGGAAGTTGAATATATTCATGACTGCAGGGTAGTTAATGATACTATCTGGGGTGCAGGTATATTTGACGGTAATATTTACGTTATTGACGCCGTAAACAAAGACAGCCTCCGGACGATTAACAATTGGCTTAACATTCCCGAGCCTGGACCTCACAATACCGCATTATCATCAGACAGAAAGCATTTGTTTGTTACTGATGAGATCGGCGGGGATCCAAGATTACTGAAGGTTTGGGACGTTCAGGATATCATGAACCCGGTCCAGGTTGCAACATGGCAGCCAACAGGTATCACAACATCAGTTGTTCACAATATAGAAACTTACGGAAATTATGCTGTTGTTGCTCACTACACTGCAGGGGTTAGATTACTCAATATAACAAATCCAGTTATACCAGTAGAAATTGCTTGGTATGATACTTACCCGGCAGACAATTCGTTTAATTACAACGGATGCTGGGGAGTTTATATGTTCCCGAGCGGAAAAATAATTGCATCAGACAGGCAGACAGGATTATATGTGTTCAAGTCAAACCAGGTATTTGTTGGCGGCGGAAACAATAATCAGAGTGTTCCGGAACAATTCAAACTTTCACAAAATTATCCTAATCCGTTCAACCCGGTTACAAGAATATCGTACTCAGTACCGAAGAATGTTTATGTCACTCTTAAAGTATATAACATACTCGGGAAAGAAGTTGCAACACTTATTGATAGATTTGAGACCGCTGGAGAGCATTCCTTTACTTATGATGCAGCAAACATGCCAAGCGGTGCTTATTTCTGTACACTCAAAGCAGGGGATTATACAGAGACGAAGAAGATGGTTCTTGTTAAGTAAATCTTAAGTAAAACAGATATTTATTTTAGAGACGGTCCGATGGTCGTCTCTTTTTTTGCAGGGTTAATTGTAATTATTTCAGTAATTACGCTGTCTTAGTATCTCAAATAACACCACACCTGCAGAAACCGATACATTCAGGCTTTCAATTTTTCCTGCCATTGGGATATTTATCAGATCATCGCAAAGATTTATGATGTTCTTTCTAAGCCCTTCTCCTTCGCTTCCGAATACAATTGCGCATTTTTCAGGGAATTCATAACTGTAAATACTGGTATCTGAATTTAATACCGTACCCACAATAGTATATCCACTTTCTTTCAGCATCTCCAATGTTTGATAAATATTGTATTCCTTCGATATTTTGACATAATTTGTAGCTCCGGATGAAGCTTTTATCACCGTATGATTCACTTTTACAGAATTCTTATCCGAAATGATGATACCATCTGCCCCGGAAGCAGCTGCTGTCCTTATAACGGCTCCAAAGTTATGTGGGTCTGTGATTTCATCAAGTACAATGAGAGTTGTTTTGGTTTTGCCGGCCTCATCAAGGGACTTCAGTATTTCTGTTGTCTTGTGATAAACAAAATCCTGTACATCTGCAATTATACCTTGAGAAATGCCGTCAGATTTGTCTTTCTTATCCAGCAGCTTTTCAAACTCTTGTTTAGGGACTCTTTGAACAATAATATTTTTAGATTCAGCTTTTGCTGCTATTTCCTTTAATTTATTATCCGTTAGAGTATTCAGTAAAAGGATCTTTTTTATTGTTTCGGGATTGCTTTTGAGTGTTTCAATTACTGGATTTCGTCCAATTACAAGCATTAATTCTTTCTATGTTTTTGTTTATATTTGAGGATTGACACATCTATTTCATAATAATACCATTAGATTCTCTTTATCTCAATCATAAAATTAATGCGGCAGGGCTGACGTATGAGTACTGATCTTCAAAGACCAAATCACACCAAAACGTTCCGCAAAAGGCGAGGTTTGAACTGGATGACCCTAGGATTGACATATGCAGGAATGTATATGGCAAGATATAATTTTGGTTTTGCAAACAAACAGCTTTCAGATACTTACGGTTTTTCAATGACGGAAATCGGCTCAATTATTACAGCCAGTACTTTGATTTACGGAGTTTCCGCCATGTTTAATGGACCGATTGCGGATAGATGGGGCGGAAGGAGGGCAATGATAACAGGTGCCGCAGGTGCCTGCATATTCAACTTTGCATTCGGACTGGCAGCATATTTCGGTTTCCTTGGCACAGGCACTGTCATGCTGATATATTTAGCCTCTGCATGGACGCTTAACCAGTATTTCCAGTCATATAGTGCACTTGCACTCATAAAAGTAAATGCAGGCTGGTTCCATGTAACAGAAAGGGGAGTATTCTCTGCGATTTTCGGATCAATGATACAAAGCGGCAGATTCGCAGTCTATGCTTTAATGACTACTGCACTTGTTGCAGCCCTTCCGTGGCAATGGAAATTCTTTCTGCCGGCGATGATAGTTGGATTGTTCACTTTCCTTACATTCCTGTTCGTTAAGGATTCGCCCAAAGAAGCCGGACTTGATGATTTCGACCCGCAGGATGCAACCAGCGGTGACACAGAAAAGATCACGCTGGCATATGTTGCTAAGAAAGTATTTACTAATCCGATCGCCATAACAATTGCCATTGCTGAGTTCTGCACGGGTCTTGTCCGAAAAGGCTTTGAAGAATGGTTCCCAAGGTACATGCAGGAGGTCCACCACTTAGCCCTTGATAACCCCATTTTTCAGAGAAATGCCTTTGCTGTCGTACTCGCAGGCGTTGCAGGCGCATTTGTAGCGGGTTTTCTTTCGGATAAGGTCTTTGGTAGCCGAAGACCACCCGTTGCTTTCCTTGGTTACGTAATTCAGATAATAAGTCTGACTATTGTTGCTCTTGCCCCGAGCCTTGAAGCAATAATCATTGCTTTCACTTTCAATTCTCTTGCAATTTCAATGGTTCACTCAATGCTCTCAGGAACTGCCTCAATGGATTTCGGCGGCAAGCGCGCTGCGGCTACAGCTGCCGGTATGTTTGACGGAATGCAGTATATCGGCGGCTCAGTTATGGGTGTTGGTGCAGGCTGGCTTATAGAAACATATGGTTGGGGCTCGTGGGGACCCAGTATGGTCGGATTTTCAGCAATAGGTGCAATACTGATGCTTAAGCTGTGGAATGCAAGGCCCTCCAGAGGAGGACATTGAGGAGTAGTGCCAAAACCCTGATGACAAATAGTTTCACTATGCCTCAAATCGCCATTGAGAATATAATGTTTGATTTGGATGGAACAGTAACAAACTCTGAAAAGGGAATCGTCAATTCTTATTTGTATGCTCTTTGCGAATTGAATTTAATTGAGCCTGAACCGGCCAAAATATCGCAATACATAGGAAGACCCTTGCATACTTATTTTGCGGAAAGACATTTAATACCAAATGAAGCACTTTCCCGCGCAGTTCAGCTGTATAGAGTGTATTATTCTGCAAAAGGAATTTTTGAAAATACTCTATATGACGGCATTGAAGAACTTCTGGTAATATTAGGCAATTCAGGCAAGAAGATCTTTTTGGTTACAGGAAAGCCGGAAGTATTTGTACGCACAATCCTGCAGCACTTCAAAATCGAAAAATATTTCCGGAATGTTTACGGTTCAGACCTGGGAACAGTTAATTCTTCCAAGCAGTCCCTGATAAATGAGTTCCTGATAAATGAAAAAGCACTAGCGGAAAAAAGCCTGATGATAGGGGACAGGAAAGAAGATATTCTTGGGGCAAAGAACTGCGGCGTATTTACTGAAGGTGTTACATACGGATTTGGTGATGAGAAAGAGATCTCCGAAGCAGGTCCTGATATTATTTTCAGAGATGTTCTCGAAATGATACGGTATTTCTCAAATAAAAAAGGATAAGCTTCTTCAGCTTATCCCTTCTCCTCCTTTTATATCCTCCTGAAAACTATTTCAAAAGTATATATAGGATAATCGCTACTATACCAGCTACAGAGAAAATAGCATAATCCTGTACAACACCCGTTTGTATTTTGCGCCAGTCAATTGAAAGGCTGTTGAAGAAATTTGCCGTTCCGTTGACAGCTCCATCGATTATCTTTACATCAAAAATCTTATAGAATATATCGGAAAGACGCCTGAGTGGCTTTACAATAATTGCGTCATATATTTCATCTACTCTGTATTTATCTCTTAACAGATCATAAAACCCTCCGGAGAATGCATAAAGCTTCTCACCTGATGAGAACGCTCTGTATGAGAGAAGTATCGCTATGGCTGCGACAAGTACGGAAGTAATGATCAGTACAATTTCTGTTGATTCAACAATGTGATGTTCAGGCAATACTGCCCATGCCGATGCAAAGACCGGTGAAAGGAAATGCTCGATTAGATTAGTTCCAATTATGTGAGGTATGCCTATGAATCCGCCCAGGACTGAAAGAACCGCAAGTATTATAAGAGGTACTGTCATAACAGCGGGTGATTCATGCGGATGTACAGATTCACTGTACCTTGGTTTCCCATAAAACGTTAAGCTGATTAACCTGAAAATATAGAACGCTGTCAAAAATGCCGTAATAAGTGCAAGTCCGAAAACTATATAATTGCCGCTGAAGAAAAGCTTAGAAAGGATTTCGTCCTTGCTGAAGAAGCCCGAAAAGGGGGGAATACCTGAGATCGCAATGCCTCCCATAAGGAAAGTAATGAAAGTGATCTTCATCTTACTCTTCAGTCCGCCCATCTTTGTAACATCCTGCTCTTCGTGCATTCCGTGGATCACGGATCCTGCCCCGAGGAACATAAGAGCTTTGAAGAACGCGTGAGTGGTTACGTGAAATATTCCCGTAGAAAATGCGCCAACACCCATTGCCATAAACATGAATCCAAGCTGGCTGACTGTTGAATATGCGAGTATCTTTTTGATATCATTTTGTGCAATTGCAATTGTTGCCGCCATCAGGGCTGTCAAACAGCCGATAACAACTACAACGTTCATAGTAATCGGAGCCATTGCAAACAGCAGGGAAGTCCTGCCGATCATATAAACTCCCGCAGTGACCATTGTGGCAGCATGAATGAGTGCAGAAACAGGAGTCGGGCCCGCCATTGCATCAGGCAGCCAGATAAACAGCGGTATTTGAGCTGATTTTCCGGTTGCACCGACAAAAAGAAGAAGAGTAATAATTGTTATTGTTGAAACAGCAACCGTTGTGCCTGCAAGTGCAGCGTTAATGCCGAGGAAGTTCAATGTGCCGAAACTTGAGAAGATGAAGAACATTCCAAGCAGAAACCCGAAGTCACCGATACGGTTCACCCAGAAAGCTTTGTTGGCCGCATCGCCGGTAAATTTCTTTTCGTAAAAAAATCCGATGAGCAGGTATGAGCACAGACCAACGCCTTCCCATCCAAGAAACATAAGCAGCATATTATCGCCAAGCACCAGATTCAGCATTGCAAAAATGAAGAGATTCATAAATGCAAAAAACCTTGCAACACCACTATCACCGTGCATATATCCGATGGCATAAACGTGAATGAGGAAACCCACTCCGGTAACAATCAGGCACATAGTCACTGAAAGGGGATCTACAAGATAAGCTGCTGAAATGCTGATTGAACCTGTTGTTATCCAGTTGAATAGCGGAACTGTAATTGTCCGCGCTTCTTCAGGCAAAGTTGTGATATGAAGATAAGCCAGAACGGTTATTACGAATGAGCCAAAAACCGTCAATGAACCGATTATGCCGGATACTTTTTCGTTTTTGATCTTCGCGCCGAACAATCCGTTTATAAGGAAGCCGATCAATGGCAATACAGTAATGAAGTAGAAATACTTTACCATTTCAAAATATTAATTTCGTCGAGGTTAATGGTTGATTTGTTCCTGTACAGCGCAATAATAATGGCCAGGCCTATAGCTGCTTCTGCAGCAGATACTGTCATGATGAAAAATACAAAGATCTGTCCGTTTAAATTGCCAAGGAATGTTGAGAATGTTACAAATACAAGGTTAACGGAGTTTAGCATAAGTTCAATACACATAAAAACCACTATTGCATTACGTCTGACAAGTACACCTATAACCCCGATTGAAAACAACAGTAAAGCTAAAATGAGGTAGAAATTTATATCCATTTACAAAAATACGAGTAATATTCAATTTTATCAATTATTAAATGAATCTGCACTGCTTTACATTCTAGTATAAGCTTCTGAATGAAAGCAAGCCTAATTTCATTTTTGAAGCTTGGTTTCATAATTGGTTACAATAATTTGGCAGACAAATTCTCTGGAGTAAAGTCAGCTTATTCAACCGTGCAAAGCAAACTTCGTAAAGCATATACCAGATATAGAAAAGGGTAGTAGCTAAATGCTTATCGAAATGATGATGAAATAAAGCGATTTAACATAACACGTAACTTTACATAATATATATTATTTCTCATTTATTCCACAAAGAGGTAAAAACAGTGTTTCATTGATTGATTTTAGATATTTCTTTGATTAGTTTTGATACAGAATTCTACTGAATAAACGTTATACTATCCTCAATGCCAAAATCTAAGATTACGCTGAACATAACTCTAGCATTTGTTTCACTGTTTTTTTTGTCATTCAGTTCGGAATCACAGGAAGTTTGGAAGGACAATTGGAACGCACAAATCGTTATCCTTGACAGCACTTTCTATCCTATCCAAAGGCAGCTGCGTCTATCCAGGAGCTACCAGAACGATGCCAATGAAGCCAAGATCCTTGCTGACATTGACTCTTTGAATCACTTCAAAGCTGAAATAAACAGTGTAATTGACCAATGCAATATGCTGGAACTGCCTGATACAGTTGACGGCAGAAATGCCGCCGAAGCCGTGAGACTCAAAATTGAGGCCTTAAAAGAGTATCTGGAGCAATGCCAGATTCAGATACGCATCAATAACGAAATTCTTCAGAAGAAGCTCAAGAATGAGACCCTTAATTTTAAGGTGCTTGAAACAGAAGAAGTGACCAAAGGTATCAAAACATACATGCCAAACCTCAAATGAGTGTTTAAAACTCAAAAAAATGCTGACTTAAATCATTGTTGCCATTTTCTTAAAAAGGTATATTTGTATATGCAAATAACCAAATTTCAACCTATATGAACAAAATCAATGTGGTAATAATGGGCGCCGCCGGCAGGGATTTTCACAATTTTAACGTGGTTTATAGAGATAATCCTTTATACAATGTCGTTGCCTTTACAGCAACACAAATACCAAATATCGATGACAGGAAATACCCGGCAGCGCTTGCCGGAAAACTTTATCCCAAAGGAATCCCGATCCATCCCGAGGCTGAACTAACAGATATAATCAGAAGACAGAAAATCGACCAGGTTGTATTTGCCTATTCTGATGTACCTTTCGCATACGTTATGGCAAAAGGAGCTGAGGTTAACGCCGCTGGTGCCGACTTCATCACTCTGGGAGCTCGCCAGACGATGATACGCGCAAATAAGCCGCTAATATCGGTTGTTGCAAGCAGGACCGGTGCGGGAAAGAGTCAAACATCCCGAAAAGTCGTTGAAATTCTCCAGAAACTCGGCAAAAAAACAGTTTCTATCAGACACCCTATGCCTTACGGTGATCTAGTAAAACAGAGAGTCCAGAGATTCGGAAAGGTCTCAGACCTTAAGAAACACAATTGCACGATCGAAGAAATGGAAGAATATGAACCGCATGTTGTAAGGGGAAATGTTATATTTGCAGGAGTTGATTACGAAGCAATTGTAAGGCAGGCTGAAAAGGAAGCTGACATTATCATATGGGATGGCGGGAATAATGATGTTTCGTTCTACGAATCCGACCTCACAATAACTGTTGTAGATCCCCACAGGGCCGGACACGAAATGAGTTACTACCCGGGCAGAACAAATGTGCTGCTTTCTGATGTAATAGTTATAAATAAGATAGATTCAGCTAACCTTGAATCAATTAATACAGTTAGAGAAAACGTTCTAAAGGTAAATCCGGGAGTCAAAATAGTAGAAGCAGCCTCCCCTATTTCAATTGATAATGATAAGAACCTGTCCCTTATCAAAGGCAAGCGTGTATTGGTTATAGAAGACGGCCCAACTTTAACACATGGCGAAATGAAGTTTGGCGCAGGCACAATTGCAGCTCAGAAGTTTGAAGCAGCCGAGATAGTTGATCCAAGGCCGTATGCTACCAAGAGCATCAAGCAGACATATGAAAAGTATCCGAAGATCGGAATACTGCTGCCGGCAATGGGCTATGGTGATTCGCAAATGAAAGATCTTGAGGCAACTATAGCCAAAGTGCCGTGTGATTCGGTCATAATAGGCACTCCGATCGATCTCAGGCGAATTATTAAAATAAAACAGCCTGCATTGAGAGTCTCATATGACCTACAGGAAATTGGCAAACCTGATCTTAAAGGTATTTTGACTGAATTTGTAAAGAAACAGGGCTGATTATCAGAAAAATTGAAAAATACAATACCTGGGACGAAATCTCAGGACTGAGCAAAGAAAAAAGGCTTAAGTTTTTGAATAGCGGCCCAGTTACACATATTCTTTCATCACTGCAGTTTGATACAGATACACTTTACACACTTTTTGAGCTGGCCGATAGAATAAGGAAGATATCAAAATCTAAAGATGGACTTGATTTCCTTAGGACAATACTATCACACAAACGCGCTGTATTGTACTTTGCCCAGCCTTCTACCCGCACTTATTTATCTTTCAATAATGCCTGCCAGATACTTGGAATACAAACGAGCGATATGCGTTCTGCGGCGACGTCTTCAGAAGTTAAGGGTGAATCGATCGAAGATACGCTTGAAACCATGCATTCTTACACTGACATGATAATAATCAGGCATTCTGAAGATGATATTGCAGAAAAAGCGGCATGGATGTTCAACAGATCAGATAAGCCTATTCCTATTATTAATGCAGGTTCCGGACCTGTGGAGCACCCCACACAGGCCTTGCTTGATGCATACACTATCCACAGAGCCTTTAAGGGCAAGATAAAGAATAAGACTATTGCAATAATTGGTGATTTAAGGCGCGGAAGGACAGTAAGATCACTGACATATTTACTTAAGAATTTCCCCGGGATCAGGTTCAATTACGTCTCCCCTGCTGAACTCGCATTACCCGCGGATGTTAAGAATTATCTCCAAAAACACGAAATAGCCTTTGAAGAAAGTGATAATCTTGATAAAGCAGTTAGGAAGTCAGACATTATTTATTCTACCAGAATACAAGATGAATATGACCAACACCATGAATCCTTAGCTATAGATTATACCAAATTCTACCTGAAAAAGAGCCATCTTGCACTTCTTAAGAAAGACTCAATAATCATGCATCCGCTGCCTCGCAGGAATGAAATACCTGCGGAAATTGATGCTGACAGCCGGGCTTGGTACTGGAAACAGGAGATCAATGGGCTCTGGATGCGTACAGCGATCATATCTCACATATTCAAAGAAGATGGATATATCTTGAACTACAGATAATAACTATCATATAAATAAAGAAAAAAGCCTCTGAAATTCAGAGGCTTTCTAGTATATACAATATTACCCTTATCTAACTAGAACGGAAGGTCGTCATCTGAATTAGATGAATTACCAACCGGTTTTGTTGAGGCATTTGATGAAGAACCGCTGTTGGAAGCATCTCCGCTTCCTTTTGAATCCAGCATGATCATATCATCGATTATAACCTCAGTTTTGTAATGCTTTTTCTTGTTTTCATCCTCCCAATTAGAGGTTTCAAGTCTGCCTTCAACATACACTTTACTGCCCTTTTTAAGGTAATTAGAGCATGTTTCAGCAAGTCCCCGCCAGGCCTTAACATTATGCCATTCAGTCTTTTCCTGCCAGTTGCCTTCCTGGTCCTTCCATTTTAAGCCTGTTGCCACCGAAAAATTGACGACTGCAACGCCCGATTGTGTGTATTTGAGCTCCGGATCCTGACCCAGACGCCCGATAAGCATGACCTTGTTTAAATCTTTTGCCATTGTTTTCTCCTTTCAGAAAACAAGCCTATGATATTACCCGTTTTCTGACCGAAATGCGGTCAATAATACCAGCTTTCAAGTTAATTGTTTTTTGTTTTAGTTAATTTTGTTGGAATGAAAATTTATGTACAGCATCTTTTGCCAAAAACAAAACGGTATTCTTGTCAAAAATTGTGATGTCTGTAATATTCTTAAAATAAGGGTACTTGTAGAATTTACTGTACTGCCCCTTCGTTAAGTCATAAATAATCAATCCAGACGCGTGCAATATAAATAAATTTTCATTAAAAAAAGCAACACTTATTATTTCACCTTCGGTTTTTGGTGATAATTTCTTCACAAAAGTCCCAAAATTATTAAAATTCAATATTTCTCCGTTGGCCTTATCCAGAATCCACACATCAAGCTGGTTGCCGTTTATTATCTTTGAAGGTTTTTCCATTCTGTCAGCTCCCAGGTTGCTCGATCCGAATAACAAGCTGACTTCGCTGTAATTGTTCAGTTTTGCTGCCTTAAAGTTTGTTGCATCACACAATACAAAAAGCTCGCCGGTTGAAAGCGTGGAGATTCCGGATGGGTTGAAAATCTTAGCAGAGCTTTCCGTAGACTGATTGTAAGTATTAAAATCGAATGAAAGAATGTAATTAAGTTTGAGGTCAAGCCTCTTGATACGATTATTCTGGTAATCCGCCACAAAAACGTCCAGACCGTTAGATGCATCAATGGAGAGGGGCAAATTCAACTCATTATCTCCAAGCCCCGGACCGCCAAATGATGCGAGTTCCTTGCCGCCTATATCAAGCTTGTATATCTTATTTAAGGCAAGATCTGAAACAAATATGAATTCTTCCCGTGAAGACGATATCGATACTGCATTCTGAAATTTTCCCAGACTTCCGAGATAATTAAGTGAGTCTTGTGAATTAAGCGAAGTGCAAATAACAACTAACGCTAGATATTTTGAGAGGAGTTTCTTCAATCCTCAAATCTGTTTTTATTCCTCAGGTAATCTACAAATACCTGTTCACCAAGATCGTTCAATGATGAATAATAGGCTTTTCCCTGGTTTGCCTTTGTGAAGTCTTCAATGAACCTGACCAGATACGGATCCTGTGCGATCATAAAAGTCGTGATCCTTATCTTATCTCTTCGGCAAGCTATGGCTTCATCAAGGGTTTTGTTGATTATTTTGGGATCCAGCCCCCATGAATTCTTATAGATTCTTCTTGAATTACTCCCCGGTTCATAAATCGCAGAAGGTTTTCCGTCTGTGATCATGAAGATCTGCTTATTGGCATTCTTCTTGCGGCTCAGAATATGCCGTGCAAGTTCGAGTCCTGCTTTTGTATTTGTGTGATAAGGACCCACTGAAACGAATGGAAGTTCCGAAACTGAGACTTCCCTTGCTTCATCACCAAATAAAACAATGTTAAGGGAGTCCTTCCTGTATTTTGAAAGTATAAGTTCGGAAAGCGCCAAGGCTACCTGTTTGGCGGGAGTGATCCGGTCTTCTCCATATAGAATCATGCTGTGGCTGATATCAACAAGCAGTACCGTGGCAACACTTGTCTGAAGTTCCGTATCGTAAATCTCGATATCATCTTCGTTCAAATTGAAATTCTCAATCCCCTCTCTTTTGAATACATTAGAAAGAGTCTGAGTTGTATCAATATTCTGCGGCTGGTCTCCAAACTGGTATTTTTTGGTTGTATTATTCCGTTCTATTCCTTTGCCGCTGAGCGGAGATTCATGGAAACCTTCTGCAGATTTTTTAAGATTGCCGAATATTTCTTTAAACGAATCCTGCCTGACCCTCATTTCACCTTTTGGACTCAATGTGAACATTCCGTCAGTATCGTCAATCAATCCTTTTTCTTTCAGTTTATCAATGAACTCACTCAAAGATAGACTCTCGTCAAAAAAGCCGTATTGCTCATCAAGCTGGCTCAGCCAGTCAAGAGCTTCGTTCACGTCACCGTTTGTCTGAAGTAGAATATAGCTGAAAAGGGAGAAAAGCTTGTCAAGCCGCTGTTCATCGGTTAAGGATTCGTCAGTCCATTTGGAATAAATGAATTTCATTTAGCTCGGCCGTTTTAATGTACATTCTGCAGGACCCGCAATCCTTTACATAATCGCCCTTAAGTACTTCAGCAGAAGCTCAGGGTATATACCGAATGCAAAAAGGCCTATTGTCGAAATTATTGCCGCTGTGTATGAAAAGTCCGATCTTACGCTCAGCACTGCTTCACCCGATGGTTCATAGAACCACATATACAGAATCACCTTTATGTAGTAGTAAACACCTACAAGGCTTAATAAAATTCCGATTATGGCGACCCATACGAACTGGATCTGAATTGCAGAAAGAAAAATGTAATATTTTCCCCAGAACCCGGCAAAAGGCGGAATTCCGGCAAGCGAGAAAAGGAAAATTGTCAGAAGTAGAGCAAGCCCGGGACTTGTTTTGCCAAGACCCTTATACCCTTCCAATGAAGTCTTAACGGCGGGGTCACCGGTTTTTTCTTCCACCATTCCGATTATAATGAATGCGCCAAGCTGCATCAGGATGTAAGATACAAGATAGAAGAGAACAGCGTGAATTGAATAAGGATTTATCATAATGAATCCTACCATAATATAGCCGGCATGTGCTATGCTGGAATATGCAAGAAGACGTTTGATATTTGTTTGAACAAGTGCAACAACATTGCCGTACAGCATTGTAAGGATAGCAACTACTGATACTACCATCGGAATTGTATTCATAGAAAAGACTGAGAAGAAAGCCAGTAGCGCTCCAAAGGCAGCAGTCTTTCCGACCGACGACATCATACCGGTTACAACTGTAGGGGCCCCCTGATATACATCCGGGATCCACATCTGAAGCGGAAACGAACCGGTCTTGAAAATGAACGCTATGAATACCAAAGTCAGTCCCAGAAGATAAAAAGTTTCTTTTTCAGGGTGAACTGCGGCAATTGCAGTATAATTTGTCGAACCTGTATATCCATATATGAATGCAATTCCAAGAAGCAGAAACCCTGTCAAGAATGCTCCAAGCAGAAAGTACTTGACTGCACTCTCGTTCGATTCCATCTTCCTGCGCATAAAGCCTGCCAGAACATAGAAACAAACAGACATGAGTTCCAGGCCGATGAAAACTATCACAAGATCATTGGCCTGTCCCATTAACATCATTCCGAGCAGCGAGAGAAAAAGCAGCGAATAATACTCGCCGTAATTTATCTTTTCCTGTTCAAGGTAATTCCTTGATGAGAGTACTGTGATGAACATACCGCCCATCAGTATGATATTAAGAACAGAAGTAAAAGTATTAACACGAATAAAGCTTCCGTAGATTATTAAATTCTTTTCCAGGTCTTTAAAGGCAAATACAATTCCCGCAGCAAGAGCTGCCATGCAAAAATAGAATATGACCGTCTCGGTTATCTGTTTTTTGTCTTTCGGGAAAATAGTCTCCAGCAGCATAATAATTAGGGCTGTGGAAGCAACAATCACTAGTGGAATGGAATTAAGAAAATCAGTAGATGTGATCAATGTTTATAGTCTTTATATTTTAGGAGTTTTCTCAAAAAAGCACAACAAGTATACTTCATAGATATTTTTTTAACCAGTCTAACATCAGCGAGTATAATTCCGGTTTTTCTTCTATCAGGCTTTTGCCATGCTTATCTGAATCATAAACTTTCATTTCCCTGGGGTCCTCCAGAAAATTATCGTATATCCACTTCTGACCGGATTCGCAATTGTCATCTTTATTCCCGCAAATTAAAAAAACTTTTGAAAATTTTTCAAAGTACGGTCTGCCCATCATTGCTTCGTTATATTCCGTGAAGCTTTCGAAAGTCTCTTTTCCGTTTGATATCGCAATTGCTGTTTTTACCAGCTTTTTGAACTTCGCATAAAGTGCCAGGTTACCGCCAATTGAAGTGCCTATTACAGCTATCCTTGCTGAATCGATCCCCTTCTGCTCACGTGTCCAGCTGATCACTGCATCGATGTCCTTTGGCGCCTGCTCCGGGTCGCTCAAAAGAGCAGAAAGTTCTCCATCCTGTTTTGAGGACTTACCATGACCCCGGATATCATATGCCAAAACTTTGTATCCGCCAGATTCAAGTGAATTGATGAACTCTCTGGTCCACTGCACTTTACTTTGCCTGAACTGATGTATCAGAATAACAAGCGGCTGCGGTGAATCTTTTTTACCCTCTTCAAAATAATATACTGCTGAAATCTCTTTGCTATCGGACGTTTTAATAAGAAATTCATCACTTAAAACCTGCTTCTCATTGCTGCCTGCCTGTGTATTCGATTCTCTTTTTTCTTTAACATGCAGTGATTTAATGCTATCCTGCCCTGGGGTAAGATCGTTCCTGCTTTTTGTACAGCTCAACAAAACAAGCGGTATTAGAAGAAATATGTACAAGCTAAACTTGTTCATTTTTTCTGTTATAACCCTCAAAAATAGCAAAATTTAATGATAAAGGAAATATTATAATACTGCCTCACTTCCCTTTTCAGGAATCTCAACATTAATGCTGTAATGGTTTCTAAGAGTCGTTTGCAATGCCTGCTGCTGGTCGTAATCTCCGTGGACAAGCCAGACCTGCTTAATTTTCGTTTTATCAAATTTACCGAAGTAATCAATTAGCTCATCCCTATCCGCATGTGCGGAAAACGAGTTAAGCACGTATATTTTTGAGAGGACAAGCTGCATTTCCCCGAAAATCTTCACATATGTTCCTTCAGTATCTTTCGCTTCAACAAGCCTCCTTCCCAGAGTCTCAGGCGCCTGGAATCCGACGATCAAAAGGGTACTCTTTGGGTCGCTGATATTATTTTTGAGGTGATGAAGCACTCGGCCCGATTCCATCATTCCCGATGCGGAGATAATTACGCAGGGACCCTTTACGCCGTTCAATTGTTTTGATTCTTCAACATCTTTTATGTAGGTTAGATTCGAGAATCCAAATACATCTACTCCGCTGCTCAGAAGCTGGGCAGTTTCTTTATCAAAGCATTCATGATGAAGCTTAAAAATGTCAGATACATTTGTCGAAAGAGGGCTGTCAACAAATATCGGTACTCTTGGAAGCAGTTTTTTTTCAAAGAGTTTTGAAAGCGAATAAACAATTTCCTGAGTTCTGCCTACGCTGAAAGCAGGCACAATTACTTTTCCGCCGCGTGCAAATGATTCTTTCAGCACAGTCAGAAGCTGATTATCCATATCTATTGCCTTATCGTGCACCCGCCCTCCGTAAGTAGATTCCGATATCATAAAATCTACATCACCCATATGCTCAGGGTCCCTTAGAATCGGCAAATGCGGCCTGCCAATATCTCCGGTAAACCCAAGCTTGATAGTCCGCCCCTTTTCCTTGATCTCCAGTAGAACTTGTGCGGAACCCAATATGTGTCCTGCATCAAAATAAGTCACAATTACATTTCCGCCAAAACCGTTAACAGTAAATTTCTTGTTATATGGCATTGACTTGAAGAGTGTCATTACACCCCTCACCTCTTCAAATCCATAAAGCGGCTTGAAGGGCTTTTCGCCTTTTTTGGCCCGTTTCTTATTTGTGTATTCTATATCTCTGGTCTGAATATGCGCGCTATCCTGAAGCATTATTGCGCAGAGATCACGGGTTGCTGTGGTTGAATACAGGTCACCTCTGAAACCTGATTTCCAAAGACTCGGCAGATTGCCTGAGTGGTCAATATGTGCGTGTGAAAGCACTACAGCATCAAGTTCTTTCGGATCATACAGGAAGTTTCTGTTAATATTATATGCATCTTCTCGCTTGCCCTGGTATAAGCCGCAGTCAAGCAGTAACTTCTTCCCGTCAATTTCCAGTAAATGCTGTGAACCTGTTACAGTTCTGGCTGCTCCGCAAAATTTTATTTTCATATCCCTGATTCCTGCCTAAGTATTTATTATCTGCTTAACAAATTTAGATTAACATCCTGTAATATGAAATGTATTTCATTTATGGTATTTATGGATTAATTTCGTGACAATCAATTTCAATAATGGATAATTTCCTAATATCTCCGAAAGAAGTCAAGGAACAATTGAATTCAACTGCAAACGGATATTTGCTGGTTGATATAAGAGAAAAAAACGAATACAGTGACTGGAATATCAAGGGAAGTTTGAATGTTCCCGTTAATGACCTTATTTCTTCCGGAGATTTTGCCTCTATCAAAAAGCACCTCGAAAGACTCCCAAAGGACAGAATGATTGTAACTATTTGCGCCAGAGGTATTAATTCACAGGTTGCAGCCTCTATTCTGCGTGAAATGGGTTACAATTCTGTTTCGCTTGATAAAGGAATGAAGGGGTGGAACGAGAATTTTGATATTTACAGGCTGCATTTTGATGATTTTGATGTGGTGCAATTCGTCAGGATCGGCAAAGGTTGCCTATCGTATTTGGTGATAGATAAATCTACGGATCAGGCTGCCCTTTTTGAACCTGCCATATTTATCGGCGAATACGAAGATTACCAAAGAGCTAACGGAATTCATATAAAATATATCATTGATACACATGCACATGCTGACCATTTTTCCGGCGGAATGGAACTTGCCAGAAAACTGAATCTGGATTACTGCATTAGCGAAATTGAAGTGGACAAAGTGTTTTCATTCAAGTCATTAAAAGCCGCAGATGAAATTGCTTTTGGAAAGACAAGAATCCATTTGATAAGCACTCCGGGACATACAGACGGAAGCATTTCATTTCTGATCAACAACAAAGCATTACTATGCGGCGACCTGCTGCTTCTTGAAAGCCCCGGCAGACCGGACCTGGCCAGAACCAAAGAAGAGACCACAAAAGGCGCCGGTATACTCTTTGATACTTTAAAAAACTTGCTTCCCGGTCTAAGCGATGATACAATGATATTCCCTTCACATTTCACAAATACAGATATAAGGCCGGTGGTCATGAGTCTGAAGGACCTGAAGGCAAATTCAGAGCCACTTAATATTACAGACAAAAGGGAATTCATTAATTACATCACATCAAACATCCCTGTTACTCCTCCAAATTACGAAACAATAAAGAAATTCAACAAAGCGGGGGTAATTATCCCTCTGGACTATGCCGAAGATCTTGAGATCGGTCCAAACCGCTGCGCGGCGAGGAATTAGCCGCAAATGTTCGTCCCAAAACTCGTCACCACGTTAAAGACCTACAACAGGAAGACTTTCTTTAGCGACCTTTCTGCCGGGGTAATTGTTGGAATTGTAGCACTTCCGCTTGCTATTGCTTTCGGAATTGCATCGGGCGTAGCTCCTCAACAGGGATTGATCACTGCAATAATTGCAGGGTTCCTCATTTCCGCACTTGGAGGCAGCAGAGTACAGATCGGCGGTCCAACCGGCGCTTACATCGTGATTGTGTATAATATCATACAAAATTACGGAATGGGCGGACTTGCAATAGCAGCCTTCATTGCCGGATTAATTCTTATCGTTATGGGTCTCATGAAGTTTGGGACTCTCATAAAGTTCATACCGCTTCCTATTATAACCGGGTTTACCTCGGGAATTGCAATTATCATATTCATAACGCAATTAAAGGATTTACTTGGCTTGAAAATTGATTCATTGCCATCAGACTTTCTTGAGAAACTTCCTGTTTATTTCGCAAACCTTTCAACGCTTAATTCTGATGTTGTTCTTATATCTGTCATAACTCTTGTTATCATTATCTTCTTTCCTAAAGTAACCAAAAAAATACCCTCCCCATTCATTGCACTCATCGCCGGTACAGCCATAGTTCATTTGTTCGGATTCAATGTTGATACGATATCTTCAAGATTCAGTGATATTCCGAGTACTTTCCCGGCTCCCAGGCTGCCAGAAATAACTTATGCTAAGGTATACGGAGTCATCGGACCGGCATTTACAATTGCAATACTAAGCGCAATTGAATCACTCCTTTCCGCCACTGTTGCAGACGGAATGACTGGAGGAAGGCATAGATCTAATATGGAGCTTGTTGCAAACGGCGTTGCTAATACTATTGTGCCGATATTCGGGGGAATACCGGCTACCGGTGCCATAGCAAGAACAGTAACGAACATAAAGAACGGCGGAAAAACGCCCGTAGCCGGAATAGTTCATTCAATTGTACTGCTGCTGATCATGATATTTTTCGGAAAGTATGCAGGAATGATACCGATGTGCGTGCTTGCTGCAATTCTGGTAGTGGTTGCTTATAATATGAGCGAATGGCGCGAATTCATAGCCCAGCTTAAAATGCCGTACAGCGATGTAATAGTACTTCTCACAACGTTTTTCCTGACCGTTGTATTCGATCTGACCATAGCGATTGAGGTCGGTATGGTGCTTTCTGCACTGCTGTTTATGAAGCGAATGGCAGATGTAACAAATGTAGGTGTTATTTCCAAGGAATTTGACGAGAAGCTTGAAACAGATGATTCCGGAGTGAATTCAATTTCAAATAAGAAGATCCCCGATGGTGTTGTAATCTATGAAATTAACGGTCCCTTCTTTTTCGGTGCAGCAAGCAAGTTCAAGGAGGCTATCCGTGTTGTAAATAAGAAAACAAAGGTCATGATACTGAGATTGAGGAATGTACCCGCAATCGATTCCACGGGCATTGCAACACTTGAGGATTTTTATTATGATTGCATGAAGCACAGTACCGTACTGGTACTTTCAGGTATACATGCACAGCCAATGTTCGCTTCAGAAAGAGCGGGATTACTGGATAAGATCGGTGAAGATAACATTCGCGGCAACATTGATGATGCACTCAACAGGGCAAGAGTAATACTGGGGCTTCCGGTTGAGGAAGTTGTTGCAGAAAAGGAAAGTTCCGTAGAAAAGAACAAATGAACTAAAATTAATAATGCTTCCCCGAATTATCGGGAACAAAGGAAATATGAAACTAAAATACATCAACGATATCAATCCGGCAACTGGCAAAACCATTGCTAAGGTTAAATGCTCCTCAGAAAAAGAAATTGACAGCGCTGTGAAGAACGCAAAGAATGCTTTAAGAAAGTGGAGCGAACTGACTTTGAAACAAAGAAGTTCGATGCTGGAAGCATGCGCAAAAGATTTCATCAGGCAGAAGGAAAAAATCGGCAGGATAATCACAGATGAAATGGGAAAGTTGTACAGATCAGCATCGGGAGAAACTCATGCTGTGGCTTATGGGATCAGGGAAACTATCCAGCAGGCAAAAGAAGCACTTAATGTCGAAAAGCTGAAAGAGGAAGATCTTGTTACTGAGCTTCACCGTACGCCAATTGGTGTATGTGCAGTAATAACTCCTTGGAACTTCCCCGTAAGCATGCCTGAATCACTGCTATCCCCTGCTCTTATAGCCGGTAATACTGTGGTTTTTAAATCTTCAGAGATGGTTCCCCTAACCGGAAAAGCGATCTTTGATATATTCAATAAACATCTGCCGAAAGGTGTTATTAACCTGGTACAAGGCGCCGATGAAGTCGGGAACTACCTCATTCACTCAGATATCGATATGATCGCTTTCGTGGGTTCACAGGCAGTTGGAAAGCACATTATGAGGGTTGCCGGCGATAAGCTGAAGCGCATTGTGCTTGAGCTTGGCGGTAAAGACCCAATGATAGTATTGAATGATGCTGATTTACAAAAGGCAGCAAATTTTGCAGTCAATGGTTCGCTCAGAAACACCGGACAAGTGTGTGTATCTGTGGAAAGAATTTATGTTCAGGATAAAGCCGCAGAGAAGTTCACTAAATTGGTTGCGGAGGGTGTTAAGAATTTCAAATATGGCAGCGGATATGATGAAAATGTACAGATGGGTCCGCTTGTAAGCAAACGCCAGCGTGAAAATGTTCTCTCACAGGTGAAAGATGCGGTTAAGAACGGAGCTAAGCTGGTAACAGGCGGCGGAGTTCCGAAGAACAGGAAAGGTTATTTTATGGAGCCGACCTTGATAACAAACCTGACACACAAGCACAGGATAATGAATGAAGAAACATTCGGGCCGGTTGTGGCAATACAAAAGGTTAAGACTGAAGATGAAGCTGTCAAGCTCGCAAATGACTCCCCTTTTGGACTTGGAGCAACCGTTTGGACAAAGAACAAACAAAAGGGACTCAAAATTGCCCGCAAAATAGAATCCGGCATGATAGGAGTAAACCAGGGAATCGGATCTGTGAGCGGTACTCCATGGGTTGGTGTAAAACAAAGCGGGTACGGATTCATTGGCTCAGTTGAGGGAATAAGACAATTCACGGTACCAAGGAAGATAAGCTATAAAAAGAACTAGACTTTCCAAGTGTCATTTTCTTGAAGATTTCGCCAAGCATACAGACATAAATCATAGATATTCATAATAAGAATCATTACAAAATATCTCCTGATTTATTAATTTGCGTACGGTATTGCCAGGAAACTAATGGCTTTAATTAACTAACCTTTAAAGAACGTGAAAAAAACAAGAATTGCCTTAACACTTTTTGCACTGATCACAACCAACCTCTCAATTTCTCAGCCAAATGATCCGATGATAAACTCTTATTGGTACTTTTATTCTAGTAACTTCCTTGATGCAGTCTCTTCAGGAAAAGGAAATACAGGGATTGGTTCAACCGGGAATATCTCTGCAATACAGCTTAATCCCGCATCTATGGAAATACCGGGGAAATACCAGGCTGATTTACAGTATACATACAAAACAAACCAGCCATGGCTCCCGGGTCTTGATATTGGTGACCTTTACCTGAAACAGAATATCTTTTCAGGTTCTGCGGGATTTGGTTACAGGATAAACAAGAACTTTCAGGTTGGATTCCTTTACAGTAATCCCAAAAGTATGACTCTTAATGTCGGAGAGATTATCACGACAAATGAGTTTGGGGAAGAGATCAACAGGTATGACGCATATGATAAGTATAACATACATTCATTTTCTGTTCCTCTTGTGTACAGTACAGAAAAGCTTCGTCTGGGATTATCTGTCAGTTACAACCTTCACAGAAGATATGCCAATTTCAGTAACAACAATGAAGTGACCGGCAAAGTCAACCTGTTTAATCTTCAGGGCGGCATCATAGTTAAACCTTTAAAAGAACTCTCGATCGGGGTAACTTTCTCACCCCAGATATCAGGCGATGTCACTTATGATACACCACTCTTCTTTTATGAAGAAGATTATGAGGTTGTCATTCCAATGGAGTTCGGTGCCGGAATCGAGTATACTTTCAGAGGCAATTTCCTGAAGCTTTCAGGTGATTATACCTATACGAATTCATCTATAGAAACGTATCAAAAGGACCTCCACAAGGCACACCTGGGAATAGAATATTTAGTTGATAAAAACTGGACTGTAAGAACGGGTTTTTTCACTTCACCGGATGTAAGAGATCTGCCGGGAAGTTACTTTAATTATAATGAGTCCTATGAACAGATATTCTTAACACTTGGTGCAACATTAAAGCTCAAGAAAGCTTCTCTCTCGCTTGCTGTTATGGATAGTCATATTTCTTCAGACGATTTGAAATATACGTTTATTAATGGCGGATTAACATTTGATTTTTGAACTTGCAGTTAAAGACAAATAATATTATGAAAACAATTATCTTTGCTTCACTACTTTTAACATCATCACTTCTTTATTCGCAGACCTACGAAGCTGAAGACTTCATGATGTCTTCGGCCGGAGAAATGTATTCGGTTAATTACCTTAACGGAGAAAGTAACGGTAGAGGTAACACAGGCATTGGCGGCACACAGAATATCAGCGGAACATTACTGAATCCTGCGGCCTTGCGTATCAGTTCCGGGAATCAGGTCGCATTCCAATATTCATACAAAAGTGTACAGGAATGGGAAGTAAACAGCACTTTAATTGGGAGTTATACCTACAAAACAAAACCCGTTACTCCCTCGGCATTCATAGCATACGGAAGAAAGTTAAACAAATTTGTGTCCGCAGGATTTATTTACAGTAATGCTCTGGGCCAGAAAACTGATCTGTCAGGTACTCCATTTTCAATGGATGATTATGATCAGTATTATGAATACAATGTTCATTCATTCTGGATTCCATTTTCATACAATATGGGTATGTTGAGCGCAGGTATCAACCTGAATTTCAGCTACCACAGGAATTTCATCCATGGCGCCACAACACTCCAGTCACCGGATACCAGGATCGATGTTGTGAGCAGTTTCTCGCGCTTTAATGTCCAGGGAGGTTTGCTGTTTACACCTGCTGAGCAATTTTCAGCAGGAGTAACATTCACTCCCGGCTTCAAAGCTTATCCTGAGAGCGACGAAATGCAAGTCTCATCAAATATTAAAGTCGTATCTAAATTCCCGATGAGAATAGGTGCCGGCATAAAGTACACTCCGGTTAAGAATAAACTGAATCTTTATTTTGATTACAATTTCGTCCAAACCTCGGATCTGGTAGGATACAAAGACAGGCATGATTTCAACTTTGGGGGGGATTTAATGGTGAATAAGAATCTCACTTTCAGAGCCGGTGCTTTTACTTTTTTTGATAACCGGGATTTTTTAGACCAGACAATTATAACTTATGCTCACGCACAAGGAGAGTATGAACAGATCTTTCTGACAATCGGCGGAACTGCAAAGTTCAAGAATCTTGAAGTAACCGGTTCAGTGATGGATAGCCATATTTCAAGCGGGTTTGTAAAAGTCACGCATATAAATCTGGGGGGAGTTGTGAACTTTTAGATCATTTCAAAGCATTATGCATTAATTCTATCAGCTCCGGATTCGGCAGACCTTTTTGCTGATTCAGCAGCATTACAAAATGATCAGCTGAAAGCTCTTCTGCATGTATTATATAATCAGAGTTCTTCCCTATCTGCTCGTAGAATCCTTTGACTTCCTTGATTTTCAGTATCATTGGTTTATCTCCGCGATACACTGCTTTCTTATTGAACTGCTCACCATCAACAACAAGCATTCCAAGCTGAAGATAAGCAAAGAAGCTGCCGCCGTCATATTCCTTGGGTGAATACAGTATCAGCATCACATCAAGAGGATTGTTTTCATAGTTTACTTTCAGATAATAATCATTGAACGGCGCATCCGGATTTGAAATCCTTTTATCTGCAATTTCAGGCGGGTACGGAACCTCGTTGCATTTTGTGAATCCAATTGTACTATAGACCTTTTCTCTCATCTCAGGATCATACCGCGAAAGCACATGAAAAAGCTCATGAATAAAAAGATCCTCAAGGCTCTGCCTGTTGCCCGTAATGCGTGAATCCTTAAGTACAATGTAGTTTCTCCTTGTGTATCCTTCTGCGTTACCTTCATTATCCATTGTAGACTTTATTATCTCAATTGTCTCCGGCATTTTGATCCTTAGTTCCAGCGCGGCTATCTTCTTAGCTGCTGATCCTATGATATTACCCATTATCCTGATCTCTTCTTCAGTCCAATTGAGGTTTTGTGAACAGGCATAATTGAAGTAATCCTCAAGAACTGCACCCTTTTTATTATCTGTCTTGGATCCAAGGTCAAATCTTGAAAGTACTTTTGTATAATCATCTTCAATGCGCAACAGCTCATTAGCCCTTGCAACGTTAACCATTTTAACAAATGTACCGGGCTGCAGCTGGAATTCTTCCTGTGCAAATACGCAAACACTGATGGAAGCGAGCATTAATATTGCTATTCCTGTTTTTTTCATCCTCTTGTTTTGATTATCATCGGTGAGAATTGGCCTTCGCAAATTGCATTACTTGAATAAGACCTAAAATAGCGATTTAAAGTTTCATTTTAAATAATTGAATAATTAATCCTGAATACCTGAAATCCCCTACCGGAGGCAATATTATGGAATAGTCTTCATCGAAAAATTAAAGAAATCGGCTACATTTTCCCAGAAAATACTGAATACTTGAGGATTTTGACAAAAGTCAAATTAGTTTATGACTTTTATCGTTAACTTTGTTTATACAAACAATCAAACAGAAATGATTATGAAAAAGTCCATTTTCAATTCTTACGGAGCTCTTGCGTTAATACTAATAAGTATTGAGTTATTCTCGTGTCCATATTGTAATCTTGAATTTTACAAAGAAATTAAGGGATTTCGGCAGAATACTCTAATTGGTCAGGAACTGCTTGCTTCAATAACTAACCAGTTCTCAGCCGGAGTGCAGAACTACAATCAGAATCTCTGGTCTTCTGTCGTGCAGGTTCCCCCCGCCGGTGAACAAACCAAAGCTCCGCAATCAACCGATAAAAGGGAATTCATAGAGATCATTAACAGAGATAACAGCCTCTCAATTCCGCCGACCAGCTATGTTCCGCAAAACACTCCTCCAACCAAGAAAGTAACAATAGAATTATCCCAGGGAGAAACGTACTTAGGCAACGGTGTTATCTTTAAAGGCTTCACAACCAACGGTACTGTACCGGGACCCACCATAATTGTTGATGAAGGTGATATTGTGGAATTCACGGTAGTGAATAAAGGAACCATCCCCCATGGGGCATCAATACACGCGGCATATACCCAAACATCGAAGTATCTCGGAAAAATTGAGGCGGGTGCAACAAAAACAATGGTATTCAAGGTCACTCAACCCGGAGTCTACATGTACCACTGTGCACCGGGCGGACACGCCATTCCGATGCATATTATTTTCGGGCAGTACGGAATGATGGTTGTGAAACCCAAAAAACAATACAAACTCGAACAGTTACTCCATAAGGCACCTGATGTGGAAATATATCTGACTCAGCATGAGATCTACGCAAGCGGAGAAGATGCCATTAACAGCCGGCCAATTTATACTATGTTTAACGGAAAAGTTTTCAGATATGTTGAAGAACCCATAAAAGCAAAGCCGGGTGATTATGTCAGAATTTATTTCCTGAATGCCGGACCGAACCTGCTTTCTACATTCCATATAGTAGGTATTCTGTGGGATTATGTTTACTGGCAGGGTAATCCCGATGTCATTATGCCCGGCGGCCAGACAGTCACTGCGGGGCCAGCAGATACATGGGTAATCGAATTCAGAATGCCGCCGGATGAAGGTGCATATACAATGCTCACTCACGCAGTCGGTTCTGCTGATCGCGGCGCAATTGGGCTGATTGTGTGTGATGACAGCGCGAAGACACCGCTAACAGTATTAAGTGACGGACCGAAATATACAGAGGCTGAATTCAATGACATAAAATCAAAGGCAACAAGGATAGTCGCTCCGTTCGAGCCAGGCAGTCCGGATGTTGATGTTCCGGTGATATACGGCCCTGACACCAAGGAGGTTTTGATAAGGATAATCGGGAACTCATTTTCACCCAAGGTCGTGCAGGTAGCAACGGGAACAAAAGTAACATGGGTTAACGAGGATGTATTCAGTTACATGGAGGGTGAATTTGGAGGCATACACAACGTGGTTTCTTATGAAGGAGGCCCGCAGGCATTTTCATCTAATTTGCTTGCTCATACGGAAAAATTCACTCAGGAGTTTACTGAAGAGGGCGAGTATAAGTATATGTGCACCCCCCACCCATATATGAAAGGCGTGCTTAAAGTTTCAGACCTAGGGGGCGGATATTCATCAGCCGGTACATCTATGATAGGTCTCGGTTTTCTTTCAGCAATTCTCTTCTTAGTTCTGCTGATGCTTGTTGTAATGGTATTTGACCGAAGAAAAAAGAGTTGAGTGGTTTTCATGACCGAAGAAAAAGGAAGCTCTAAAGGCTTCCTTTTTTTGAGTATAATACAAAACAAAATCTTTTAAATACAAGTTTTATTCATTAATTTACCTTAATCTAAAGCGAGAAAACAATGAAATTTGAATTTTCACCGTATATAGCTGTGCAGGTTCAGGACCACAACAGGGCTGTTGATTTTTATAAACGGGTTCTGGGAATGGATTTCATCGATTCAAAAGGAAATGATACATACCTTAACAAAGACGGGATAAATTTTGTATTTGAAAATGCACCTTCTGCAGGTGCCGTTTTTTTTGAGTTCAGGACGGATAATCTTACAGAGGCAAAAAAAGCACTTGAAAATGAAGGCTGCAGGGTAACTCAGGTTTACAATGAGCACAGTATAATGTTCAGCGACCCGTTCGGTATGAATTTCCATGTTTGGGAAGACGGCGCTTTTCCGGAGAATCCGTAAGTTTTACTTTCTTGTGTTCCCCTTGTCAAGGGGAAGTGAAAAAGGCCGGATTACCTTAGCCCGGTTACGGATTTAAATGGCAATTCATCTATTTGTTGAAATAGAACCTCAAACCCAGCTGCATACCGCCGTATGCAGAAACGTAGTTTTTGGGGTATAAATTAAACTTACCTTTCAGGTTGATATCAAGATCTTTTGATACCGGATAATTCAGTCCCAGACCCAGATTTATTCCAAGGTAATTACCTGAATAACTCCCTCGGAAAATATTATAGCTCAGCCCGGTCTCAACACTTCCGCTCAACTTCTTCATATCGCCTAAATACCATCTTGGACCCATGCTGAATTCAATTATCTTCGATTCTCTATCATCGAAAAGGAAATTACCGGTGGAATTAAAATAAACCCCGAATCTGTCGTTTCGTGCCTCAAGATCCAGTCCGATCCGTGGCCCCGTTTGATTATTACTATACCCAAATGCTCCGCCGTAAATTGATGCTGAAAGGATTTGTTTGCTTTGAGAAAATGTTGTTAAAGTTGAAAAGGTGAGAATTAAGACTGCCAGGGATTTCATATTCAATAGTTTAGTTTGCAGTTAAAAACTTCATAAAAGGTGAAAACCGGATCTTATGCTTCGCAGAGTTCATGCCTTTTCTTCCCAAACAACGGCGATATTGATTATAGTTTCCACCGCTTTCTGCATATCCTGAACTGACACCCATTCCTGCTTGCTGTGGAATGCGTGCTCACCTGCAAATATATTAGGACATGGCAGACCCATAAACGATAGCCTTGAGCCGTCAGTTCCGCCGCGTATAATTTTCTTCTTTGGTGTTATTCCGGAGCGTTTAACTGCCTCGATTGCGTAATCTACAACCTGCGGATGCTCATCAAGGACAGATTTCATATTGCGATAAGATTCTATAACTTTGAACTCGTAACTGCTATTTCTGTAAGAAAATACGACGTTCTTCGTAATGTTATCCAAATATGTTTCTTTTTCGCTAAGTCCGGCGACTTCGAAATCCCTGATGATGAATTTCAACACTGCGCTTTCTGCAGAACCGCTTACGGATACAGGGTGAATAAAACCTTCCCTGCCCTCGGTGGTTTCGGGTGACATTGTTTTCTCAGGCAAACGGGCTATAATATCACCTGCAATTTTGATGGCATTTTCCATTTTACCTTTGGCATATCCCGGGTGAGTTATCACGCCATGTACTTTGATTATTACTGCATCGGCATTAAATGACTCATCTTCAATGTTCCCCAGAGTTTCGCCATCAATAGTATATCCAAAATCTGCGCCAAGCTTTTTCATATCCAGCTTGTCCACTCCCCTGCCAACTTCTTCATCCGGCGTAAAAAGGATCTTAACTTTACCATGCTTCACTTCAGGATGTGTGGTAAAGTAATGTACAGCATCCATTATTTCGGCTACACCGGCCTTATTATCCGCTCCGAGCAATGTGGTTCCGTCACTTGTAATAATATCATTTCCAATTTGTTCAGCAAGATGAATATGCTCTGAAGGCCTTATCACCTGGTTATTATCGCCGGGCAGTATGATATCTCCTCCCCTGTAATTTTTATGGATTATCGGCTTGACGTCCTTTCCGCTGGAGTCGGGTGATGTATCCATATGCGCGCAGAAGCATATTACAGATACTTTCTTGGCAGAATTCGAGTCCAGTGTTCCGTAAACGTACCCGAATTCATCCATATGGGCATCATTCACGCCCAATTGCTTTAGTTCCTCAGCAAGAATTTTGCCGAGGTCCTTTTGTTTTTCAGTCGAAGGGTATGTTTTGCTTTCAGGGTCAGATTGTGTGTCGATCTGAACGTATTTCAGGAATCTTTCAACACAAGTATATTCGATATTCATTTTATTTGATAAGTATCATTGATTTTGTTTCGGAAAATTCTCCTGTTATCAGCTTATAGAAATACACTCCGCTGGGTAAGCCCCCGGCATTGAAATTGATACTGTGTATTCCGCTGCTGAACTGGCCCTTGGCTATTGTTTTCATAAGCTGCCCCAGTGAGTTATAAAGCTCAAGTGTTATGTACGATTCATTTGGCAGAGTAAAAGAAATAGTTGTCGAAGGATTGAAAGGGTTCGGGTAATTCTGATTCAATACGAACTTATCAGGAGTAATGCCGGTATTTGGGTCGATGGCAAGCACATCTGTGATTTCAGATGTGAAAATATCCATATTGAATCCGCCTGCCCTTTCATCTGTCCAAACCGGGACTATGTTTGCGCCTAAATAATCTATATCAATGTAATCTCCAAACCTGACATTCGAGCCCGGTATGTTTGTTGGTGACTGGTCAGAGCTAACCAACTCATTTGTAAACGTTACGCCACCATCAGTTGAACGGGCAATAAAAGCCTCGATAATTGTATTATCGGGTGTATTTCTTGAATCCATGAACAGGATAACTAACTTACCTGCTTCATTTACTGCTATGCACGGCCAATACTGCACTTTACCGTTGCCAACGGAATCATTGTTAACCCTTAGCGGTGCTGACCAATTATCTCCTGCATTTGTAGACTTTGTAAAAAATACATCACAATCACCATTGCGGTTATCAGCAAAGGCAACGTACAAAACACCCGCCGCATCAGAACAAATCGTTGGGAAGGTATTCACGTCGTTTGGCAATCCC
>JAUQWS010000014.1 GCA_030835025.1 Ignavibacteria bacterium
TATTCGATTAAGTCGCTTCAGTGATGATGGTAATCGGGGCGATGACCGTGACCGTGGCGTTATGTCTAGAAGAATAACCGAATTTTAATTCAAGTTTATTTTTCCCTCTCTCCCTTCCCCGCACCCCAACCCTCTCACCTATATTGCTCCGGGTTTGCTCGGGACTTTGTGCTGTATCTGCATCCAAAATCTTTTGTTGTGGTTTAGGATAGCGAGGATTGCCTTTTACTGGAAAAGAGTTTTTCTTCGTTAACTGTGAATTCAATTGAAATCCAGGAAAGAAATAAATGAAATCAAATCTGCTATTGATAGTGAATCTGTTGATTTCAGAAATGCAAGGAAAAAAGTAATAGTGGAATCATAAAGGCCGTAGATATTGAAATCATTGATAAAAGATTATCTCCACATTATTTGTATCCTTAACTAGGCCCTCCATGGGAGATTAATCTTCTCAGAGAATTGATGATTTAATTAGAACTCTCTCCTTCCCCCGGACCCCCAACCTCTCACGTTTGTGCCGCTGGGCCCAGTTGACGATGATGGCAAATTCTGGAAAATCGATTTAAATGATCATCCATATAATACTCTTTTGAGGGATCTCTTAATCGTAACGCCCAACGTACCCTTTGGTAATCAACTTTTGAGATTCCTCACTTTCAACTTATATTCAGGACTTCCCTTAATGGGAGTGTTACCGTTTTTGCTGAAAACGCTGGATGATCCCTCCTTTAATTCAAATCTGAGCTCAACACAATATTAATTGGAGAAAAAAGTAATTAAATAACTAAATGGTGGTGTCAGAATGGACTGCGACATTTCAAAATTGGAAGAGAAAATTGGAATAAATTTTGAAAATAAGGATCTTTTAAAAACCGCTTTTATTCATAGCAGTTATGCAAATGAACATAAGAATTGCGAAAACAATGAAAGATTAGAATTTCTAGGGGACGCAGTTTTAGGGCTAGTAATTGCTGAATATTGTTACAAAAATATTCGGGGGAATGAAGGAGAATTAACTGAAAAAAGAACATCTTTTGTGAAAAACATAAGGCTTGCACAGGTGGCAGATAAAATGGGCATGGAAGAATATCTATATCTTGGGGAAGGGGAAAAAGAAAATACGGATGCAAAAGCAAGAGATAAACGAATTGGTAATGCTCTTGAAGCATTAATAGGAGCAATCTTTCTTTGTAAAGACTATAAAACTGCAAAGCAATTTATTAAATCTAATTTTTCACAAAATCTTGATTCCATATAAAGAATTATTATGCTGGCAAATGCTGCATGGTCAGGTAGGTAAGAATTGTCCTCAAAAATAGACGCCGGCCTTGAATTAATCTCCGCACTCGGCGCCCTTGAATTAAAAACAATTGAAATACGGGATTTGCTTTACAAACTGATCTCGAAAGACTACAATACAATCGATGAGATCCTTGAGACCGCCCAAAAAGAGAAGCTTCTACAACGAACGGAAAAAACCTATTTGATGACTCCGGAAGCATCAAGTCTTCAGTTTGAGAAACCCAAAATCATAAAGCAGGAGGAGAGTTCCACTTGCAGATATTGTAGAAAGAAACTATCTACAGGGTATTATCTGGTATTCAAATCACATACCTATGGGCCGTATGGATCATCCTGCATTCGGAAAATGTACCTTGATCATTTATTGTAATCTTTGCATTTCAAAATATGTCATCGTTTTCTTCATTGACATCATCTCCCCCCTTATATTCAGTTAACCTCTCTCCCCTTTCCCCGTACCCCCAACCTCTCACTCTGGTATCATAATCATGGCATAGCGTTTATCTGTTGACAGATCCAAGAAATACTTATGTCTTCCTTCGATGTGACAAATAAGCGCCCACTTATCAACATTTTCAAGCTCAGCGGAGCGTATTATTTCAAGCATTTCTTTGATGATCCTGAGTTGTTCAGGGAGCTTGAGCCATTCTATGATAAGTCCCGGTACAGGTTCAAGATGGCAACGGCAGGTGAAAGGAATAAGGTAATGAAGCTCTTAGACATGAAAGGCTATGATCCTACAATCATTGAGGACCCGGCACCATTTACTGTGGAAATCGGCAAGTATCAGAAATATGGTGAACTTCTCAAGAATTCAATAGATAATTATCCCCTGCGGGAAAAGATAGTTTTCGTGATGAAAGATATGGCATGTGTTGAACAAGCTCTGGCAATGGGGGCAGTTGTAAGTGCCTCGTTGAAAAATTCACATTTGCTTGAATAGTATATTTCTAATCTCTTCCCCCGGACCCCAAACCTCTCACTTGGCTGCATACATATTTATTATCCGAATTCTCCCTGTCGGTAGAAGATCTTCATGATTCAGGCATAAAGCGGTCTTGATTTTCCACTGGACATGATATGTGTGAAAGATGTAGAGTGGAACTCAGCGCAACACAGACCTATCATTTCAAAGATGTCCTTTTTTTCACCATCTGGTGACAGCATTACTGTAAGCCTAACAAAAGATTAGTCCTACGGATATTTGTTTCATATTCTCACCTGAGAAGCTTCAGTGATGATGGCGCCCAGGGAAAATAAAACACCTGTTCATTGCGTGAGCAGTCATCT
>JAUQWS010000110.1 GCA_030835025.1 Ignavibacteria bacterium
GCCCAATTCTTTCGTTCATTCTGTAATATTATTATCGCTGAGAGTAAGCTCAGCAAGTTTGGTTTCTTCAACGGCAATGCGCCGCTTAAGTACAAAGATATTGATAATTGAGAAAACAATTGCAGTATAAAAACAGGAAAATAATAGCGGTATTACTGCAATTTCGGTCGTAACAGCGGCATAATTCGGATGCCTGAAATGCAAATAGGGGCCTTTCTTAATCAAAGTGCTCCCCTTCAGAATGATTATTTTTGTGTTCCAGTATATCCCCAACGTATAAATAACCCAGTATCTGAGAATCTGTGCCGCAATGAAGAGCCCCAAAAACAATGGCCAGTAGTAGTTGAGCGTTCTGTGCAGGAAATAATATTCGGCTATTAATGAGAGTATAAAAAACGAATGCATTAATACGATATACTTATAGGCGGACCTATCATATTCTACGGCGCCCAACCCCAGCATTTTCTTTTCATTCTTTCTCGCAATGAAAAGCTCAATAAGCCTCTGGGAAATTACAACAGATACAAATACAGGGAAAAACATTATGCAGTTTTAAAAAGGATAAGTTCCGAACTGAAACCGGGTCCAAGTGCTGTAAGCAAACCAAACTCCCCCGCTGTGAAGCTTCTTTGCTTCATTAATTCATTAAGTACATAAATCACGCTTGGTGAAGACATGTTACCGTGGTCTTTTAGTATTCTTCTTGAGTAATCTAATGATCCGTTTGTAAGATTTAAAGCCTCTTCGTAAGCATTAATGACTTTCAAACCGCCCGGGTGTGCAACATAATGCTTTATATCTTCCAGCGCAAGGTCGTTATTATCAAGGAATTCAAGGATATTCTCCTTAACGTTTTCTTTCACAATCTTCGGAATATCCCTGCTGAATATCACTTTGAATCCGTTATCAACAATCCCCCACCCCATTACATCAAGCGAGTCACTGTATATTGTAGAAAGCGAATCAATCAGTTCAATTCTGCCTGCCGGGGCGTATTTACTTTCATTACCGGCAACAAGAACTGCTGCGGCACCATCTGAAAATAATGACGATGCAATAATATTACTCTTGGAGAAATCGTCTTTTTGAAATGTCAGACTGCAAAGTTCAACAGCAACAACTAGCGCATTCTGCTTCTTATAAGCTTTGGTATATTCCATTGCTCTGCTGATACCCGCTGCGCCGCCTGCACAACCCAGTCCCCATAATGGAATTCTTTTAACATGCTTATCCATGCCAAGCTCATTAAATAGTAATGCGTCAATTGTGGGAGTTGAAACTCCCGTTGAGCTCACGAAAATTATGCTATCTATATCCTCACTTAAAGCGCCAGCATGATCCAGACAATCGGAAATTGCTGCTTTGCAAAGCTCAAGTGCAGTTACTTTGTATTCTGTGTTCCTTTCGGAAAAGGATCTTTCCCGGTTATACCATTCGAATGGAACCGAGATATGCCTGGTTTCGATATTCGAGTTATCAAAAACCGTTATCATTCTTTCTATTTCGCTGTATGAACCGGAAAAAAGGTTATAGATAAGCTCCTTCAGCTCACTTTGCGAAAGCTTCACCTTTGCATCTGCTGTACCTGTTGAAACGACTCTTGGCATATTAAAAAAATAAAGACACGTTTTGAGGCGTGTCTTTAGAAACGTTTATTGGAAGTTCTTTTTAGAAATAGAATTTAAACACTGTCTGGAATTCATCATCTTTAAAATCTTCGGCCCCCGGAGGCTCCGGATCGCCGAGACCGTTCCTTACATGACGGTAAATTGCCTCGACTTCAAGTCCGCTAAGAGGAAAGAAAACAGCTCCGAAGCTGTATCTCTGGCGTTCAGTAGTATTATTCTTAACACCCAGGGCGTTATCATAGTTCTCATACTGGACTTTAAGCTCAACACCCTTTGTAAGTCTCACATCAAGCTCACCAAAGATTGTCCTGAAATCTGACCTTGTTGAAACTGAATCCCGAAGATCAAGCCTGTTATAAGCAACTTCACCAAGTATTGCAACCCTTTCAAACAAACCGATCGAAATGAATCCGGCACCCATTTGCCTCAGTGCGTTAATATTGTTCGCCGGATCATATTTGTACGGATTGCTGAGAAATGACCCGCCGATACCGAAAGTATATTTGCTTTTCTTGCTGGCCCAGCGGAAATCGCCGGATACGGTCACCTGCTTCTGATTGTCGAAATCGAAGCTGTTGTTACGCTGACCGGATTTGTTCACGCTTGAACCGTTCGAGAATCCTGCAGTCAGAGTGAAGAAGCTCGGGGCTATTCCAACTTCAACACCGGCATCTGATGCGTATGGAGTGTAGAAATCATTGAAAGTCCTGTTATATGCCCTGTGCTCAGGGATCTTTATTCCGAAATTTGGAATGAATCTGCCTGCTTTGAAGTATAATCCGGCAGGAAGATTTGAAACCATTCCGTAAATTTCATACTTTGTTGCAAGCGGGCTGGTTCCGTACGTATTCGGAATGTATAATCCGGGTGCAACCATGAGACTGATATATTTATTAACCTGTGCATTCACATAAAGATCGCCCTGCATCTGGAAGAAAGTATTGAAGTTCGGATTGCCTTCACCCTGTTGGTCATCAATGAAAATCATTCTCATATCAGAACCCATAGAAATGCCCTTAGTTATTTGGGGATCGATTTCCGTGGTCTTATTGGCTTTTTCCCAGAACTTGAAATACAAGTTATCTTTTCCGTATTTAGCGCCGTATAGATTTCTCATTCCGCCGCCAGTCGGATTCACATGGCAGCTTTGGCACTTTTCACCGGTGTATGCTGCAAATTTAGGATACGAGTAAGAGCTAGCTGCTGCAAATAACAGTAATGTTAAAACTATCGTAGCTAATTTGTAGTTCATTTTGAGAATGATTAGTTAATAAATATATGAAATAATTGCCCAATATCCTCAATTATTTTCAAAAATGCAAATATGTTTTGATTACAGTTAATACCATTTTATATTAACTCAATTCAGGGTATTTTCGTTTTCAATGAAGGAATATTTTAGGTTAGTCAGGCTGTTGAAGCCCTACAGGCACTTACTTGTACTGTCATTTTTTCTGAT
>JAUQWS010000111.1 GCA_030835025.1 Ignavibacteria bacterium
CTGGATACTGCATCCCGGAGGTTCATTTAAACTCTGAATAGTAACCTGGTTGCTCCATCCGCTTCTGGAAATTATTCCGGTCCTTCTGCCGACGACACCTGTCGGATATGCATTGAATCCGAATGCCTGTATCATTGGCAAGCTATAGGAGATCCATGGATCACTGCCTGCTCCATGATATGCAATCACCATGGTGTTGGGATAATTGGCCAATATTCCGTTAACAATATCATGACCGCAGGGACACCACTGGCACCAGGTACCTGTGCAGTATTCAAGAACTGTATTGAAACCGGTTTGAGATTTTACCTCAGGTTTGAAACCAACAAGAGCTATGAGAGCAATTACAACAAGTAATTGTTTTTTCATTTTAGATTCCTCTCTCTTTTAAATTTATAGTTATAATTTTTCGGAATTTTCAGAATTAGTAACTGAAAAACTACCTTTTTTTCATTTAAATATCAAGTCTAAACTGGCTTGATTTAGTCAGAATTTTCCTCATTTTTTGACTGGAATCCCTGTTTTTTCAAAATTTCAGTCTGCAAATTTGCCAAATATCATTTTTTGATATGATTGGGCTTTGATAAATATCATTCTTTTTATTGATGAATTATTTCGGGTTGTCTATATGTCGTTTGATGGAAATCTCCAGCTGGGTTCGGTCCATATAATCATTAAGCGTATTGAAGTCAGGATAAATGTGAAGCGTAAAAAAACCTGGCAGGTTTTTTTACCTGCCAGGTCTAAAAAAAAGTTTCTTCGTTGTACCGCTTTCAGGAACTTTATGCCGATCCTTTTGCGGAGTAATTACTTAACCAATATCATCTTCTTGGTTTCACTGAAGTCATTTGTCCTCAAGGTATAGAAATAAATTCCGCTTGCAAGCCCTGTAGCATCAAAATAGATATTATAAGAGCCTGCCTTATGTATTCCTTCAACCAATGTCTTGACTTCGCTGCCAACGGAGTTGTAAACTTTAAGCGCAACGTTTCCATCTTTAGGCATCGAGAACTTTATGTTCGTCGTTGGGTTGAACGGGTTGGGATAGTTTTGCTCCAAAGTAAACTTTGCAGGTGTTTCGTTCGTATATGGTTCAATCCCTACAAGCATTCCGGGCCTGCCGGAGTTGACCATTGTCTTATCTACATCATTCTGGATAAATGCCATTGTGTAAATGGAGCTATCCTGCCATACAGGATCTTTGTAATATGTAAATGTGAAGTTATGTGTTCCTGCAGTTAAAGGCAGCACTGTACCTGTAGAGGTCGGGAATGATCTTCTGAACACATTCCCGAAAACGGTCTCACCATTGGTTCCCGGAGGCGTTACATAAACAACCCATCTTTCAACAGCCATTACTCTGAGGTAATAAGTGCCGGCCGGAAGAGCTGTCAGGTTTACAACAGTTATGTTCGTTCTTATTGAATCACCTACCCTGGTATCAGTTACAGTTACTGATGATGGCGCAGGGACTGTGATATAATTGTCATAGAGTGTCTGCATAGTTCCGAACGGGAACGGTGATCCAACATAATAATGGATGCCCTGCATATAGGCAGTAGGAACAGAGTTTATCCCGTAATAATATCTTCTGTCATAAGACTGTGTGGGGTTATACAAATACATCGGGTCGTTGCCCGGTGAGGGCCACCCAACGTGATATGAAACGCATGTTAATGCATTCCAGTTTTGAGCAATCCATGCTTTTAGCTGCGGATTATTTGTAGCACAGGGGGGACAGGTTGAGCTTGTCCAGTTTTCAAGAATAACCAGTTTCTGAGCCTGCGAAAAAATTGTTCCGGCTAATGTAATGGCTGCAATTACTAAAAGTAAATGCTTTTTCATTTTTTTACCTCAATAGAAAATTAAAGGCACTGCATGGGTTGTAATAGCAGAAAACTACTTCAATTTGATTGGATTTTCAAGGCTAAATATGGGCAAAAGGTTACTTAAACAGGTGATTTGGTTGGAAAATACAGATTTTAATCAACCGAGTCAGAAACCCCTGTAACGGGAAAAAGACCTCAATTCTGCAGAAAATCTTCCTTTTTATGATGATTATTTCACCAGAAGCATCTTCCTGCTTATCATAAAATCACCGGCTTGAATCCTGTAAAAGTACACTCCGCTCGGAAATTCTGTTGCATCCCACTTGTATTCATATGTTCCGGGAGATAACTCCTCATTCACAAGGTCTGACACTTGTTTTCCTAGAGCATCGTATATTCTGAGCGACACACCCTCACGCATTGGCGTGACAAGCTGTCTGCCTTCGGCATCCACCCCTCTTGAGAGGGGAATTTCAAACCTAATAGTTGTCAATGGATTGAAAGGATTAGGATAATTCTGAAAAAGTATGAATTCCGAAGGAACTTCATTTGAGAGCTGATTAAGCCCGATGGTGTATCCTGTTCCGCCTCCATTAGTAGTTTTGAGGATCGTCCCGTAATTCCCAACAGCCCAGCCC
>JAUQWS010000112.1 GCA_030835025.1 Ignavibacteria bacterium
TATTGCGGCGGGAATGTAATTTATAGAACAACTGATTACGGTTCTAACTGGACAAGCATCGGGGGTCCGGGGACAGGTTTAATTGTCGGTGTTGCGGGACTTTCTATGTGGGGAGGTAACCTATGGTATGTCAGGAGCGGCAGCCCGGTTATTTATTTCGGCTACGGTACAGGCGTTTGGTTCACCAGCTACACTGCACCTGCCGGAACGTTCAGGCACGTTACAACTGACAGGGTTCCCAATTTTCCGTTTTTGGGTTATGCAGTCCGCTCGAACGGCGGCATTGCTTTCACCTGGGTATTTGTTGAAGGTGTCAATAATACTGGAGGAGAGATACCGGACAGTTACTCACTTTCTCAGAACTATCCAAATCCTTTCAATCCTGTTACCAAGATCAGATTTGATATTCCGTCAAATGTGAAACGTGAAACATCAAACGTGAAACTGACCATATTTGATATACTCGGCAGGGATGTTGCAACGCTTGTGAATGAAAAGCTAACCCCCGGGGGTTATAGTGTTAACTGGGATGCATCTGCATATCCAAGCGGTGTTTATTTTTACAGATTGCAAACAGAATCATTTACCCAGACTATGAAAATGGTTTTGATAAAATAGTGAGTTGTATTATAATGAAACATTTTTTGATATCCATGATTCTTTTGCTTTGCGGATCAGAGGTTTATTCGCAAAACGGCTGGGTTTTCCTTAATCCTCCAGGCTCAGGATACTTAACAGATATTCAGTTTGTCAACACACATACCGGCTTTGTTGCAAGATTTTCAGCAAACATAATCAAAACAACAAATGCGGGATCGAGTTTTGATGTCATTCCTGTACCAGCAGGTTCCAATCTGAATGCAATTCAGTTTCCTAATTCATTAACAGGGTTTGCGGTTGGGTTGAACGGAAGAGCCATCAAAAGCACAAACGGGGGTTTGAACTGGTTTTTGTTAAATACAGGTCTTACTGTTGATATTGTCACACTTTCATTTCTTACTTCCGATATAGGGTATATCGCAGGTTACAACACCAAAGTTCTTTATACTTCAAACGGCGGAGCTAACTGGGTAGATAGAAGTATTGGGCAGAGTATTAACATAATATCTGCATTCTTTACATCTCAAAATACAGGTTTTGTTGGTACTGCTCATGAAAGCCAGTTACTTTTTAAAACAACAAATGGGGGTGTGAACTGGAATTTGCAGAATATACCTTATGTTTCATTGATCTTCGTGAAATCAATACATTTCATAAACTCAAATACCGGTTACTTTGTTGGCGATAGGCCCTATGTCTTCAGGACCACTAATTCCGGATTAAACTGGGATGCTGTGTATGCCGGCGCACCAGATCTGAGATTTCTTGATGTTCACTTCAGCGGAAATGACACCGGATATGCGGTCGGAGAGAGAGTGATATGCAAAACGATTAATGGGGGATTGAACTGGGTAATTCAGAATGGCGGAACTTCTCCTTACTTCAACTCTGTTTACTTCACAAGCCCAAAAACCGGTTATACAGTCACCACCCTGGGTCAGATTTTGAAAACGACTACCGGCGGCGGCCAAATTACGGGAGCTAATTTAACAACTGAAGCTCTTCCTGAAAAATTTGAACTTGAGCAAAACTACCCCAATCCTTTCAATCCGGTTACAAAGATCAGATTTGGTATTCCGTCTAATGTGAAACGAGAAAGTTCAGACGTAACACTTATTATATTCGATATCTTAGGCAGAAAAGTCACAACCCTCGTGAATGAGAAACTGAAGTCCGGCACCTATGAAGCAGATTGGGATGCATCAGCTAACCCGAGCGGGATTTATTTTTACAGGCTGCAATCCGAGTCGTATACCAGAACGAATAGAATGGTGTTGATCAAGTAAGTTCTAGTTAAGTTGTGAAATTGATCTTTGGAATACTTCTTCAGGGCTGATATCTATCATGCACTTGAAATGCCCGAGCGGACATTCGCTCCTGCCGATATGTGAGCAGGGGCGGCAATTGAGGCTGTTGTTTTCCAAAACAACAGCTTTTTCATTTTGCGGATAAAAACCGAACTCACTTACGGATGAGCCTGCAAGCATGATCAGTGGTTTGTTGAACGCTTCGGCAATGTGCAAGGGACCTGTATCGCCGCCGATAACCAATCTGCTCAGCTTCATCAATTCAATAAGTTCCAATAAGCTAAGTTTATTGCAAAGGTCGATTGCATTGTTATTTGTACCTTTCAAAATGACATCAATATTTGCTTTGTCTTTTCCTTTTCCTGTCAGAACTGTCGTGTAACCTTCATTTATCAATCTATTTATTACTTCAGTGTAACACTCCGGCGGATAAGTCTTCGTAAAATGATTTGCTGAAGGAATCACAACCACAAGCTTTGTGGTGTCATTGATCCCCCTATTTTGCAGGATCTTCAGCACATTCTTTGACGCCTCTTCGCTTTCAAAAAGCTCGGGGATTAAGCCTCCGCCGGCACTGCAGCCTTCAATACTATTTAGCATACTGCAATAACGTTCGCAAATTGAAGGCAGGCCGCTCATTTTGTTGATCTTTAGCTTAACAAGAAGGAATTTCCGAAAGGAATATTTCCTGAACACAAATTTCTGTTTTGCAAGAAATTGCCTAATGTAGAAAGAGCGAAGATTGTTGTGAGCATCCAGGATTAAATCGTATGAGTTCAGCTTCAGAGTTTTCTTAAGTTCCCTCAAAGCTCTGAAATCAAGATCGTCAGCAGCACTTATCAGGTTATCAATGTTAGGGTTATTGAGCAGCACATCCGCGTAAACATCTTTTACAAGAAAGTCTGTCTTTGAGTTCGGGAAAGACTTTTTTATGAGCTTAAGCAGGGGAGTTGTAAGTATGACATCACCTAAAGATGAAAATCTTATGACAAGTATCTTCTTTACACTTTCAGGCTTCACAATTCACTTTTTACATTAGAAATCGTTACATCTCAATGACTTGATGATTAAAGTTCAGCGCGTCTATTTCATGGAAAAGCTTCTTTATAAATGCGTCGTCGTACTTATTAAGGAAGTAAGCGATATTAAGGGTCCTTTCCTGTAAAGTGTGTTCAGGGAAGATGTTATTAGTGACCTTATCGATCTGTGCTGTAGTGTTATCACTTTTCTTAGCTTGTGCGTTAATAAGCTTTTGTTTGAACTGCTCAATGTTCTGCCTTGTCTTCTCTTTCATATTGTCAACTATATTCAGCAACGATTGGTCTACCTTTGCTGTCATATTTTTCATGTCGTAGAACATTTTGTTGAGTTCGTCCTGGTATTTAGTGATCTCTTCTTCAACCTTTACTTCCGATAGCTTTTCTACTACCTTTGAGACCAGAACATTGCGCAGAAATATTTCTTCGAATTTCACATTAAAGTTATTCATAAATTTCGAGATCTTTCCCTCAATTAAACTCACTGATGCTCTTGGAAATATCACAGGCATAGTGATATCATAATGCTCATATGCGGGTTTCAATTGGGCAAAATAAGATATCTCTCCGGGTCCGCCTACATATGCAACTGTCGGGAAGAGGTAGTCCTGGCAAATAGGCCGCAGCACTACGTTTGGACTGAAGAGCTCAGGTGATTCCTGAAGTACATTAAGGATCTCTTCTTTTTCAAATCTCCTTTTTGAATTTTTCAAAGCAAATCTGTTTTCATCCCTTGGTTCTATCAGAAGCCTGTTCTCATTATGCAGGAAAAAGAGATTGATAACTTTCGGCTTTACCTGAAGGTCATAGTTCTTTTCAAGCTCTGCACTTATGGTGATCAGAGATTCACACAATTTGGGTGAACTTGTAAGCTCTTTTTCAAAAACCGGTGCAAGCAGCCTTTTGATTTCAGGGTCTGAGGGGTCAATAAAAACTACTCCGTAGCTTCTGAAGATTGCATTCATCGTCAAAGCGAAGGCACTCTTAAAGTCATTGCCTTCATTGTATGATGTGCTTATCAGCTGCATCAACTTTTCTTTGAAATCTGTATCCAGCAAATTACTTCTAAGCTGCTCATTGATGCTGTTTATCATCTCATCAAACCTGATGCTGCCAACAGGTTTGGTGTTCCTTCTGCTGTTTTCTTCACCTGAGTTATCTTCTGATTCGAAGCCTACTCTTACCAGTTCGTTCTGTTTATCTATCAGGTAAATATGATTGGCTTCCTCAAGATCATGGTCTTCGGCTTCCAGCCAAAAAACGGGCACAAAATTGAATTGAGGAAAACGTTCTTTCAGGTTCTTCGCAAGCTTAACTGCTGTTATGGTTTTATAGATCGTATAAAGAGGTCCGGTATAAAGACTGACCTGCTGACCAGTTACAATGGTAAAAGTGTCATCGCTTTTGAGAAGTTCAATGTTAGCAGCCGTGGAATCATCGCCGCCAAAGGTAACGTTCTGTCTTTTCAGAATATCGATCAGTATGTTCTTATCGAAATACCTGCTGGTGCTGTAATTACGGACCTTTTCATCTATCACTTTGAAGAAATCCTCGTTATCCTTGAAGAAAGCATTAAAGTACGGCTTCAGTTTTTTCTGCTCTTCTTCATCTCCGGTGATATAATCAAGATAAAGATTGCTGAAACCGGGAAGTTTATTGAATTCTACAGTATACATTTACTTGCCTTCCTTCTTTTTTGATGATGTCTTGGAGCTTTCACTTTGTTTTGCAGTATTAGGCTTTTGATCTTTTGTTTCTTTGACTTTGTGCTTTTCAGCCTTATCATGAGTTCCTTTACTCTGCGGACTTGTGCCTTTATTCTTATAATCGGTGAGATAAAATCCGCTTCCCTTAAAGATCAGTCCCGCGCCCGTACCTATCAGCTTTTTGAGGGTATTCTTTCCGCAAGAAGGGCATTTTGTCAGCGGTTTATCGGTCATAGATTGCAGCTCTTCAAGATGATGGCCGCAGTTTGAACATTCGTATTCGTAAAATGGCATTTGTTAAGTAAGTTCTATTGATTAGTTCCTAAATTCAAATTCATCTATCACTTCATAAATGGATCCGGAATGTTGCAATACACTTTTCATCAGGAAAAACGAACTAAATGTTAAATCCAGCGGCTCAAGACTTACCTCAGGTTTCTTTTCAAGTTTTATTCTTCTGTTCCTGCTGAACCTGCCAAGTGTAATATGCGGAATAAATCTTTTTTCAGGTTTTATTCCAAAATTATAAATGATCTTATCTATGAATTCAACAAGCTTTTCGGAATTTTTCTCTTCCTCTGAAAGCGCAGCATAAACAACATTCGGAAACTTGCTTTCAGGAAAAAAACCAATACCATTACCGGTGAATCTTATCTGTTCAAAATCAAATTTAAGCCGGCCTAAAACTTCCCTTAGCGCAGTAATTTCATCTGTTTTCACATCACCCAGGAACCTGAGTGTTAAATGGAATTTTGTTCGGTCTTCCCACTTAAGGCCGTTTGTACCCAACTTCTCTTTCAACTGCTCCTGAACATTTGCCAGAATTACAGCAGGCCGCCCCTTGACGTTGAGTGATATAAATAACCTCGATTTTTCCAAGGTTTTAGAAGATTATCGATATATATTACAAAATTATGCAATTAAGTTCACATATTCAAAGAATATCACCCGCAAATTGAAATAAACTACCGGATAAATGTAGTGTCAAAAAGAAAAGCCCCTGCTGTACAGAGGCCCTCTTTTAAAAGTAATACTTGTGATATTTATTTCACAAGGCTCATTTTCTGGGTCTTTATCATCCCGTTTGATTCCAGCCTGTAATAATAAATTCCGCTCGATAGATTTGAAGCGTCAAAATTCATTGAATATTTTCCTGCGCCAAGATCTTCGGCAACAAGCGTGCTGATCTCTGCACCAGTTACACTGTATACGCGTAATGTTGTGTAACCGCTTTTTGGAATGTCAAAATCTATCTTTGTAACCGGATTAAACGGGTTGGGATAGTTTTGGTACAGTTCAAATTTAGAAGGAACAGTATTAGAAACCGGATTTATTGCAGTCAAAGAATCGCCGAATACTGTAACACTATCAAGAATAAGCCCATGTCCGTCAACATCTGTATGTTGGAAAGCAAGAAAGATGTTCTGACCTGCAAATGCAGTTAAAGGAACAGTGTACCTTCTCCAGATGATCTCGTTGGCCCCTATCGGTAGGCAGTGAATACAAATTCTAAGGGGAGTATTTGTAAAACTTCCCATTAAAGAATCAGTGGTGGATACTTTAATAATGAGTGAATCGGGGATCCATGGTCCGTCACTGAATTGTTTTATTAGCCAAAACACCAATGAATCACCGGAAGCTATTCCGTTGATCTTGGATGATATCAGCCAATCGTTACCGCCTGTTGCCTGATAGTTAATAAATGCAACTGCTGATCCGTGTTTTGGAACATTAGTGGGACCGCCAAAAGTAGCAGTAAGCGGGGCAACAGCCCTTGTCCACTGTACAGTTCCCAAAACGCTGATCCTTTGCCATCCGGTTGGAGGAAAGGTAGTGCTTTCAAAGCTTTCAAATATTTTGCTTACCTGTGCGTTTATTGTCAATGTAAATACAAATAAAACAAAGGCAAAAAGTAACTTTTTCATTTCGTGTTCCTTTTTAGATTTTTGAGAAATAATCAAATATGAGTAAAGATAACTAATTTTGTTTTCAAGTTAAGGGTAAATTTCTATCAATGATGGTTCGAATAGTTAACTACATTTGTCATACTTTATGTTGACTTAAATTTCTATATTTGCAGAATCAAAAAATCAGATATTTTTAATGGATACATCAGAAACAATTTCCAGGACTGCCGCTAAAGGCAGTTCAGAGGACTTCCTTCCTCTTAAGAACTGGGACCATATAGAATTCTATGTGGGCAATGCAAAACAATCTGCATTCTACTATCAGTACGCAATGGGCTTCAAGCTCACAGGGTACAGCGGTCTTGAGACAGGAAACAGAGAAAGAGCGTCATTTTTGCTTGAACAGGGAAAGATCAGGTTCGTGCTTTCTACCCCCTACCATCCCGATAATTTTATGTCAGACCACATAAAACAGCATGGCGATGGTGTTAGAGATATTGCGCTTGAAGTGGATAGTGCAGAAAGTGCATTTATTGAAACTGTGAAGCGGGGAGCAGAACCGGTAATGAAGCCGACGAGGATAGAAGATGATAACGGATATATAATACGCTCTGCTATAAAGACTTACGGCGATACAATACATTCATTCATAGAAAGAAACAATTATAAGGGACTTTTCCTTCCGGGATTCGTTGATGCATCGGCAAAAGCAATAAAAGGGATCAAAGATGCAGGCCTCCGCTCAATTGATCACATGGTGGGTAATGTTGAGCTTGGCAAAATGAACCACTGGGTCAAATTCTACGCGGAAACAATGGGTTTCAGCCAGCTACTTTCTTTTGATGACAAGGATATTTCAACAGAGTATACTGCCCTGATGAGTAAAGTAATGCAAAGCGGTACAGGGAAGATAAAATTTCCTATTAACGAACCTGCAGCCGGAAAGAAAAAATCGCAGATAGATGAGTACCTGGAGTTTTATCATGGTCCAGGTGTTCAGCATATTGCGATGAATACAACAAATATTGTTGAAACAGTAAGCGAACTTAAAAGCAGGGGAATTGAATTCCTTAGAGTGCCTACAACTTATTACGAAGAACTTGAAAGCAGGGTAGGGAAGATAGATGAACCGATGGAAGAACTTGCCAAACACGGAATACTTGTCGATAGAGATGATGATGGTTACCTGCTGCAGCTTTTCAGCAAACCTATCGAAGACAGACCGACAGTTTTCTTTGAGATAATCCAGCGCAAGGGTGCAAAGTCATTCGGCAAAGGGAATTTCAAAGCATTGTTCGAGGCAATTGAAAGAGAGCAGGCCGTAAGAGGAACATTGTAACAAGTAACAAGTAACAATTTACAATAAACAGTTCTCATAATTTAAGAAATAGTAATGCCGCTTTATCATAAACTTGGAAACATACCGCAGAAGAGGCATGTGCAGTTCCGGAAACCTGACGGCTCACTTTACAGTGAACAGGTAATAGGAACAGAAGGATTCTCAGGGATCTCTTCAATATTATATCACATAAACCCTCCAACAAAAGTAAAAGCAATAAAAAAGACCGAAGATATCGGTTTTAAGGAATGGTCAGAAGGTACGCTCCGCCACCATCACTTAAGGACTCTT
>JAUQWS010000015.1 GCA_030835025.1 Ignavibacteria bacterium
TCTCTTACAATGAGCTCTCTGCTTTAACACCGAATAAGCCGATAGCAATTCTTGAGTTTGGCGTTGCGGATTATTTGCCGAATGTAAACAAGGCATTATGGATACAGAGCGCGCTTTATACTGTGCAGCAGCCGGAGTTCAGCAGGATAAAAGCAGTAGGCTGGTGGCACTCAACCTGGATAAACGGTGACGGAACAATGTCAGCCATACAGATAGATTCATCGCCGGAATCACTGAGATTTTATAAAGAAGCAATTGCCCAGCCTGTATTTGTTGGAGATTATAAGTTAAGCGGAGAATAATTGCGAGCGGAGCGAAGCAATCTCATGGTCAAAACCGGATTGCTTCGTCACTTCGCTCCTAGCAAATATATTGAACGATAAGATAATAATAAGCATTTGCGGAGCTGCAGGAGCGGGTAAATCTATCCTCGCCAAAAAACTCGTACAGCTTATCGGTATGGATATGGCATCAAGGATACCGGGCGATTATTACCTTAAATCATATAACGGCGAGCCGTTCGATGAGTTCATGAATACTCCCTTTAAGTATGACTGGGATATGGTAAAGAAGGTAATTGATATCCCTATCGGTCTGCAGGCTGAGACCCCCGATTTTGATTTTAATAAGCTTATCAGGGTTGATAGAAAAGGCGGGAAACCGTTTACAATACGCAGATACATGATAATTGATACAATGCTCCCCTACCCCAAAAGCAATTACATATTCAGAATAACCGCACCCGAAGACCTGAGGCTTAAGAGGGTTAAAGAACGTGACAAGGCTCAGAAGCTGAACTCCGCCCGCAACTGGAAAAAAATGGAGAGAACTGCCGAAGAGCTGGGAGCGGGGAAATTTAAGTTTGATATGGTATTAAGCGGGTTTGATGAACCTGAGGTGAATGCGGAGAAGATAAAGAGTTTCTTGAGAATGTAAGTACTTGTTGTTGGTGCTACTTCGCTTAAACACCAATAACCGGGTTAAATTGTTATAACTTTATTGTTCGCTCTTTTTTCCTCGATCCAAAGCTTCATCAGATCTTTCGCAGCATCTTTGGCACCGTCTATTCCCAAACCGTGTGTAGTGATATCTAATGCAGGGATATGTGCATAATAGAAACCCTCGGGTGCTGAACCATCTGTGATTTTTTCGTATATAATTGTATATGTCATATTTTAAATTATTACTTCGACTGGTCTAATTCAATGCCATTTTCCGATGCCACTTCTCATATTCACACCTGAATCACACCCGGATTGAATTTTGGAATATCCGCATTGTTATTTGCACACTCAATGGAGTATGAAACGACTTTTCTTGTTTCAGCCGGATCGATTATTCCGTCAACCCACAATCTGGACGCAGCATGCAATGGATCAGCGTGTGCTTCATACTTTTCCTTTATCTCGCTCAGCATTTTATTTTGCTCTTCCTCCGTCAACTCAGCTTTACCCTGCTTCTTCAGTTGCCCAACTTTGATATTCAGCAAAACATTGCTTGCCTGCGCGCCTCCCATTACGGCTATTGATGCTGTGGGATAAGCGAAAATGAATCTCGGGTCATAAGCTTTCCCGCACATTGCGTAATTTCCCGCGCCGTAGCTGTTCCCGATAATTATTGTAATTTTGGGTACTACGGAGTTAGCCACTGCATTCACCATTTTCGCACCGTCTTTGATTATTCCACCATGCTCAGCGCGTGAACCCACCATAAATCCCGTAACGTCCTGCAGGAATAAAAGCGGGATTTTCTTCTGGTTGCAGTTCATTATGAACCTTGCACCTTTATCGGCGCTATCGGAATATATCACTCCGCCGACCTGCATTTCACCCTTTGCTGTTTTGGCAATCGTTCTCTGATTTGCAACTATACCAACCGACCATCCGTCAATCCTTGCATACGCTGTAATTAAGCTTTTCCCGTACCCTGCCTTATATTCATCAATTTCGCTGCCATCGGTGATTCTGGCAAGGACTTCGTACATGTCATAAGGTTTGGCTCGATCAAGCGGAATAATGCCATAAATTTCCTTCTCATCATATTGCGGGGCTTTGGTTTCTATCCTGTCAAATCCTGCTTTTTCTGTATGTCCGAACTTGCTTACAAGATTACGAATAGTCTTAAGGCATTCTTCATCACTTTGCATTTTGTAATCTGTAACACCGGATATTTCAGAATGTACCGTTGCGCCACCCAAAGATTCATTATCAACATTTTCGCCAATAGCTGCTTTCACCAAATGTGAGCCGGCAAGGAATACACTCCCTGTACCTTCAACTATCAGTGCTTCATCGCTCATAATCGGAAGGTATGCACCACCTGCAACGCAGGGACCCATTATTGCTGCGATCTGTGGAATTCCCATTGAGCTCATTACTGCATTATTGCGGAATATTCTGCCGAAGTGTTCCTTGTCAGGAAAGATATCTTCCTGAAGCGGAAGGAAGACACCTGCAGAATCTACAAGATAAATTATGGGGAGTCTGTTTTCAATTGCTATTTCCTGTGCACGGAGATTTTTCTTGCATGTTATTGGGAACCAAGCTCCAGCTTTCACCGTAGCATCGTTTGCAACAATAACCGAGTCGCGCCCGTGAATTTTGCCGATACCGAATATTGTTCCGCTTGAGGGTGCACCTCCGAATTCCTTATACATTCCGTAAGCAGTAAAAAGCCCGATCTCCATGAAATAACTGCCTTCATCTATCAGTAAATCCACTCTTTCGCGGCAATGGAGCTTCTTCTTGCTGTGAAGTTTTTCGATCTCTTTCTTACCGCCACCGAGCTTGATTTCTTTTGCTTCTGCATTCAATTTCCGCACGAGGTTCTTCATGCTGTCCTCGCGCTCGTGGAAAGCAATATCTGCAGTTATGTTAGATTTGATTATAGAAATGGTAAAACTCCCTTAAATGCCGTAAAATTAGCTTTTTTGAATAATTTTCAAAATTACAGAATTTGAAATACATATACTACATAAAAAAGGACGCTGTTGAGCGTCCTTGATGACAAATTCTTTCTGCGCCTTACTTAAATATCAAGCGTATTGCTTTGAAGATTCCGATATATAAACTGGCTGATCTTTCTTTGCTATTACTTCTTTGGTAACCACGCATTTTGTGACGTTTTCCTTTGATGGCAGCTTGTACATTATATCGATCATGATCTCTTCGAGTATTGATCTGAGCGCTCTTGCACCGGTGCCTTTAGTAATAGCCTTCTTAACAACTGCCACAAGTGCATCTTCTTCGAATTCCAGGTCAACGCCTTCCATTCTGAAGAGCTTTTTGTACTGTTTTATTATGGCATTCTTAGGCTCGGTGAGTATTGAAAGCAATGCTTCTTCGTTAAGTGAGTTCAATACTGCAGTTACAGGCAGCCTGCCTGTGAATTCTGGAATGAGTCCGTACCTAATGAGGTCATCAGGTTCAACCTGAGCCATAAGTTCGTCGTATTCTTTGGATTTTTTGCTGATGATCTCTTTACCGAATCCAATAGATGTCTGCGATACTCTTTGCTGTATTATCTTCTCAAGACCGTCGAAAGCTCCGCCGCAGACAAACAGTATATTCTTAGTGTTAATGCTTATAAGCGGCTGTTCAGGGTGTTTTCTTCCGCCTTTGGGAGGAACGTTGGCAGTTGTTCCTTCGATTATCTTCAAAAGAGCCTGCTGAACACCTTCACCTGAAACATCGCGTGTAATTGAAGTGCTGTCGGATTTACGCGAGATCTTGTCAATTTCATCAACATACACAATACCGCGCTCGGCTTTCTTTACATCATAATTTGCTGACTGCAGGAGGTGAACCAGAATTGTCTCAACATCATCGCCAACATAACCGGCTTCAGTCAGAGTCGTTGCATCTGCAATTGCAAAAGGTACATCTAAAAGCTTGGCTAGTGTCTGCGCAAGGAAAGTTTTTCCGCTTCCGGTCGGACCGATAAGAAGGATATTGCTCTTTTCTATTTCAACATCATCAACATAGCTGAACTCATTGGAATCAATTCTCTTGTAATGGTTATACACTGCGACTGAGAGCACTTTCTTGGCAGCGTCCTGTCCAATGACATACTGGTCCAAAAACTTCTTAATTCCCTCCGGTGTCAGCTCATGCCTTTGCGGCAGGTTCTTGTTAAGCCCTGCAGTAGTGCTCTGCTTGATGATAGTCATCGCATTGGTAACGCACATATCGCAGATGTAGACCTTCTTGCCAACATAGTTGGAAGGTCCTGCGATCATGCTTGTCACCTTGTTGGCACTTCTTCCGCAGAACGAACATACGGGAGAGTTAATGTTCTTAATATTTGTCTTATTTGACATATAGTAATATTAGAATGTTTAAGCTGCCAGTGAAGCAAACTTCTGTGCTGGAGAGGAGACTCGAACTCCTGCGCCTTTTGAGTATCCCGCTAAAGCGGGACGTGTTTCCTTATTTCTGAATGCCGATTTTAGCCGGCTGTGAAGCAAACTTCTGTGCTGGAGAGGAGACTCGAACTCCTACGCCTTTTGGGCACATGCTCCTAAGGCATGCGTGTATACCAATTCCACCACTCCAGCAAAAATCTAATTTATGATACACTGGGTAGTTTTAAAGCAGAGTTCCTCTATCCGCCAATCCCGCAGAAATCGAAAAACATCACAAAGAACTAACCAAACTTAAACATTAATGTTTGAAAAGTCAAGAACTCTTTAAAAATAATACAGTTAGGAAATTAATCTCAAGCATAGGTTTAATTGATGAGTTTTTTTGTGTTCTTTCTTATCTTGAGATGCTTTAAATGCGGAGAAAGTTGCTGCTCAATCAAATCAAATTGCCCTATTTTGAAGCTTTTTCAAAGTTCAGTCGGCGCGACTGGACTTGAACCAGCGACCCCCACTACCCCAAAGTGGTGCGCTACCGGGCTGCGCTACGCGCCGAAAATTAAATAACTGCTGTTTTTTTTGCAGAACGAACTGCTAATTTAACTCTTATTTCTTTCACATTCACTCACCATTTTCATGACCACAGGGCAAAGATTATCCATGAATCTTCTGATAGTATTCAATAGGTTTCAAGCCGACAAGCCTGGAATAAAAATAAGAAAGCCTGTTGACCACTGATCCCGGAAAAGTATCTGCGTTGAAAATCCTGCAGGAAATTTTGGAAATCACATCCTTTTCATCAACTGAGAAATCTTCCTTCAGCTTCTTTCTTTTTTTCAAAATCGATGGGATATTATAATAAAACCAGAAATAGGCTTTAATGAGACCAACTGTCGAGTACTTTTTACTGAAAAGTGAAATGAGCAATTTTGAAGTATGGTTAAATGCCACGTACGGGAACAACCTGAAAATTACCCAGAATGAAAAGAAGAGGTATAGATTCAACAGCCTGTTTCTTTCGCCGTAATATGTCTTCATTGAATTTGAAGAACCTGAGCCTCCGCCGAAATGAGAGACAATGGACTCTTTGACAAATTTCACTTTCATACCGCAAAACCTTGCTTTTAAACCCAGATAAAGGTCTTCGCTGTAGTAGAAGTAATCTGCATCGAAGGGTTCGCTGATCTCGCTTTTTCGGAATGTAAGGGAGCAGCCGTTAGGGTAGAATTCATCTTCAGAGTTCCGGAAAATATTCATGATATTATACATCATATATGAAACCGAACCGTTGTATTCGTAGTACTTCTCTGGGACTCCCTCAGTTTTAACAAATGATGATGCGACAACGTGGCGTTCTTCGGCAGCTTCAACAAGGAATTTAAGCCAGTCCTTATCAACATTTGTGTCGTTGTTCAACAATACAATCAGGTCATTTGAACAATGTTTCATCGCCTCGAGATTGCCGCCTGCAAACCCCAGGTTTTCTTTTGATTCGATGATCCTAATTCTTGAATCAATGAAATTTGATCTCACAAAATCAACACTTCCGTCTATTGAATTATTATCGAAAAGTATCAGCTCAAAGTTAACGTAAGACTGTGCAAGTAAAGAGGAAATACAATCAGCCAGGAATTTTTTCCCGTTATAGTTCAGTACAATTATTGAAACTTTTTCAATCATTTCCTGAACATACTCCTGATATAAGCAGCGCTGACGATCCTGTTCTTCTGAATGCGGAACCGTTCAGGCAGCTTTGTGATAAGAAGAAACGACCCTCTTAAATAGCCCTTTAATGCCCGAAGGAAAATGCTGAAGGAATGATATTTGATGAAACCGTAATATCTCATAACCCTTGCCACAAAGAAAAGCGGCTGATATAATAGATAGATTGAAAGCGGGTAATTTTTTAATCTCATTAACACAAGATTTCTTTCGCACATTTCGGTCTGGAATCCATGCGTAGCAATTGAGCTTGTTCCCCCTCTTTTATGATAACAAACTGCTTTTGGCTGATAAAAACACTTATATCCCAAAAGCTGAAGCCTGAAACTGAAGTCAATATCCTCATAGTAAGCAAAGAATTTCTCATCAAAAAATCCGGCTCTTTCAAAGACATCACTTTTGAATACAGCAGCTCCCGCGCATGCGCCAAAAATGTATTCTTCCTTGTCATATTGACCGGTATCTTTCTCACCATTCCCGCGGGCAAGGGGTGAGCCTCCCCCGGCTTTAATAAAATCACCGCAGTCATCGATAATATCCCTGTTATAGTAATTCAGCATCTTAACGGCAACTGAAGAAACATCGGGATGCAGGCTGATAGTATTATGGATAATCTCAAAAAAATCTGGATCTAGTTCAATATCATTATTCAAAAGTAAAATAAGATCAGATTTGAGATTCTTAACGCTGTATTTTATTCCTTCATTCACTGCTCTTGCAAAACCCGAATTGAAACCCATTTCAATCACATTCCCTTCGGGAAACTGTTCCCTGGTATATTGTACTGAATCATCTGAAGAACCGTTATCAACAAGTACAACGGAAAAATCCCTGTATGTCTGCCTTTTCAATGATTCGATGCAGCTCACAAGGTGTTCACGTCCGTTGAAATTTGGTATTACTATGCTTATCATCTGAGCAGATTCCAAATATACTTATTTGATACAGACCTGTTCTTTTGTATCCGGTATCTTTTGGGAATTTGCCTAAAAATCCCGGCCAAGCCAAGAAAATATCCTGTTAAGGCAGAAAGAAACACTCCAAAGCCCTGAACCTTTATCAGTTTATAGAACCTCAATAGTCTCGATATCACAAATAGCGGCTGGGAGACCAAGTAAAGGAATAACGGGTAGTTCTTATACCTTAACCATACACCGTTTCTTTCATTCATTTTCATCTGGAACTTAAAAGTGCTTATTTTACTGCCGCCTCTTTTGTGATAGCACACGCACGAAGGTTCATAAAAGCACTTTAGCCCGGCAAGCTGAGCCCTGAAACTGAGATCGATATCTTCAAGGTATGCAAAAAAATCTTCATCAAAGAGCCCGATATTTTCAAATAATTCCGCTTTGTAAAAAGCAGCACCCGCACAGGCGCCAAAAATAAACTCAGGTGTATTGAACTGACCATTATCCTTCATACCGTTTCCTCTTGGATATGCCGTTCCGCCTTTTTTTGTAATGAAGTTCCCTGTATCATCAATTAGTGAACGATTGTAAAAATTCATCATCTTTGAGGCAACAATATCTGCATCCGATACACGATTAAAAGCGCCGATAGCTTCTTTCAAAAAATTGTCAGTAAGTTCAATATCGTTATTCAGTAATAGTATGTATGAACTATTGTATTTTTCTACTGCAATTTCAATTCCGGTATTCACTGCCTTGGCAAAACCGGAGTTATGATCAAATATAACAATCTCGATCATCGGGAATCCAGTAACAGTATATTCAACTGAACCATCGGTTGAATTATTATCAATCAGAATGATCTTATAATTACTGTAGGACTGTTTTAAAATCGAGGAATAACAGGTTTTCAAATTTTCCAAACCATTGATATTGGGTATTATTATTGTCACTAACCTGTTATTTGAATTACCGCTATCCAAGGCTCTTAAATTAATTCTACAAATTTCCCAACCGCAATATCCCAGTTTAATAACTCTCTTACACTGCTAAATCCGGCTTCGGATATACGCTTCAATTCTGCAGGATTATCTATTAGATAGCACGCACCATTAAATAGTTCTTCGGGGTTAGCCGGGTTGCAGTGAATTGCTGAAACCATATGGACCGAATACTCAGGAATAGCCGCAACAGCATTTGCTACCAGTGCGCATTTGCAGGCCATTGCTTCAGCAGGGGGAGTACCAAAGCCTTCAAAAAGGCTGGCAAATATAAAAATATCAGAGGATGAATATAATTCTCTCAAAGTCTTATCATCCGGGTTTTGGATAAATGAGATAAATTCCGGCATTTCATGATACCTGTTTACTCCAAAACAATTTGCCTTAAGCTTTGGATATTTTTGTTTAAGTTTGATTACAACCTCAACAAGTCCCCTCACGTTTTTATGTTCAAGCAGATGGTCATTAAAGATTATAACAGGATCTTCATTATGTATTTTATGATCAACATAAAAATCATCAAAATTAACACCGGCAGAAATTATCACAGATTCTGAATTGAATTTATTCTTCAACAGATCATGCAGGTACTTTGATACAACAGTCCGGTTCAATGGCAATTTATAGCTCTCTTCAGCACGCTTAAGATTTGAGTTCCAGACCTCAAAATCCTGAATTAGATAAAATTTTTTCCCCTTAGCATTGTTTAGTCCATTTACATGATATGCTGTAGTCCAGGATGTAGCAACTATTGCATCAGCATCCGAGATGAAAAAATTATTTACAGCCGGTACGGCTCTTATCTTAAAATTATGGCTGTATATATTTTGCGGCATGTATGGCTTTCCAGTGAATTGTTTTAAGGCATACTTTAACTGGTGTTTAAGAATTGCGGCAGGAATTTTAGGCAGGTATGCATTAAAAGGAATAACAGGAGTAAAAACTGTAACCTGGTGACCCAGTTTAGTAAGGCGATTGGAATATTCAAAAACAGTTCTTAACCCGCCGCTTCTTACTATTTCAGGAACTATGAAATTAATTTTCATGTCCGGTTCCCATTTTTTGATCTCAGCAAAAGTCTTACCAGAGATGAAACAAACGGCAATTTGCCCCCGGCTTTTTCAAACAGAATAATATCCTCTTCATTAAAATACTTCAATTTTCCAAGGATAGTTAAATATAGGATGACATATACGACCGAAGTGCAAATTATAGTGATAATTGAACTGACCCTGTTATTTACAAAATATGCGGATAATGATGAATAAAAAATATAGATCAAAGTTATACCTGCTGCTGCAGCAAGAATTGGTTTCAAAAGAGTGCGAATGGTCACATCTAACACCCCGAACCCGAAGAATTTTGATGATGTTTTGAAAATATATACTGCGGCAATAATTGCAGAAATTGAATTACCTATTGCCGCCCCGGTTATTCCGTAAGTAATAATTAAGAAATAGCTCAATACAATATTCACCGATAAATAGATCAAGCCTTCATGCATTTGGTATTTCGGTATTCCCAAATTAGGTATGATCAGATTTCCTGGTACAGAAAACATGAAATTAACCATATAACCTGCCGCGAGGATCCTGAGTATTAATGAAGATATCCCGTACCCGCTGCCCATCCATGCGAATATGAATAATTCAGCGAACACAAATAGAAAAACAAAGATCGGGATGGAAATACTGTTAAGAAATTTTGTAGTATTCTCAAAGAGCCTGTTTAATTTTTCTTTTTCTTCCCCGGCATTCAGCTCGGCGGCAACAGGGGCTATCTGGGAGGTAAACTGGATAGGCACAAGCTTCCCGTATGAAGCTCCTTTATTGCCTATATTATACAAGGTCACGTTAGTGAGATTAGTAAAAGCTCCAAGAAGGAATTCATCATATTTTTCGGATGCAAAAGTTGCAAGCCTTGATACCTGCATCTGGAGCCCGAACTTTCCCATCTTCCTGAAACTGCTGATATCGAGATAGCGGGGATGAACCTTTAATTCAGGTAATATCCTTTTGGCAATGAATAATGTAATTATCACGCTGAGTATTGAGACCAAGAGATTTACGAGCAATATGCTCATAAGCCCGTAGCCCTTAAACATCAGGACCAGCAGCGTTACAAACTGAAGAGCAGTAACTATCATGCTTGCAATTGCCCCTATATAAGCCTTTTGCAGGCTGATAATAACCGAATTGAAAATATTAAAAGTAGTGGAAAGGAAAAAGATACCAAGCGCTATATGGAACGCGCTGACGGCAAGATCCATGCTTGAAACAGGAATATTTATCACCGAAAGTATTTTTTCAGAGAACAGGTATCCGGTTCCGGTTATCAGAAGTGAAAAGATCAAATAGAAAAAGAAGCCGGTGTTTATTACCTTCAGCAGCTCCTGTGATTCCTTCCTGTTATAATGATCAGAAATGAACTTCACAAAAGATGATGATATGCTTGCGTCAAGAAGCCCGAATGTCCCGATAAAGCCAAGCAGGAGTACGTATATGCCGAAATCAACTGTACCTATTCTGGAGATAATAACAGGTGTAAGGATCAGCGGCGATAAAAAACTTATCCCTTGTGATATCAGATGATATTTTGTGTTTTTTATTACCTTATCGGTTAAAGACATTCTAAGCCTTTATTGAAGATACTATTAGCAGCCTCATCACTAAGATAGGGTACAAAAACCTTGCCTTAAAGCCAAAATTATTTTTGTAATACCTGTAAATATCCCCGTACATTTTCTTCCTCAGGGCAAAATGCGCTTTCTTTGTGGAATGGCTGCCGTAATGAATAACAGAACAGGTATGCAGAAAATAAAGCTTGTGACCTTTCAGGCTAATCCTTCGGCAGAGGTCAACATCATTGTAAAGTATGCCATAAGATTCATTAAACATTCCAACATCACCTAAAACATCTCTACGGATCATAAGAAAAGTAGCCGCAATCTGCTCAACTTCACGTGTACTATTGTAATTGAAGCTGCTCATATCATAATCACGGTTCAGACTGTCTAATGAAAGATAAGTATAAAAAGCGTTCCTGAGCTTCGGGAACCTCTTACAGCTGTTCTGCACGGTGCCATCCGGATTAAGAAGCTTGCACCCGGCTCCCCCTGCCTTTGGATTTGATTCCATAAATTCAACACATTTATGCAGCGTATCGTGTTGAAGAATTGTATCGCTCCCGAGGAGCAGAACATATTTACCCACAGCTATTTTCAATCCCTGGTTGCAGGCTTTTGCATAACCAAGATTTGCGCAGTTAGTAATCAGTGCAATTCTGCTGCCAAGCGATTTAAGATACTCCACACTGCCATCTGTTGATCCATTATCAATGACAATAACCTCGAAGCTCATCTCACCTGGGGAATCAAAAACGGATTCAAGACACTGTCTTATTTTTTCTTTGGTATTCCAGTTTGCAATTACGATCGAAAGTATCATTTTAGGCTGCTGATGAGTATAGGTTAAAGTAAAAAGCCAACCTGTTTAAAACAGGCTGGCCTTTTCTTATTAAAGTCATTACAAATATTAAGATGTCCTTTGCTGATTCTGATAAAGTATAGTGTAAATCCTGTTTCTTAAAAGATCTATTTCACGTAAATAAGCAGAGTGTGATCTGGATTTCAGGTTCTTTGCCTGGTTCTTTCTTATAGCAAGTCTGACCGCAGATCTTACATAGTCCTTCTGATTAATATTCCCGGGCAGCCAGCCTTTCTTATACCGTTTTGAAGTAAAAGGAAGATGCACAAGATGTTCTTTTGGAATATATCCTGTCGAATTAACTTCCTCGGTTAATTCCCTCAAGATAATCTTGCCTTCATTGTGTACTGCAAACTGGAACACAGTAAATATTATTATCACTGACATTATCATAAATGCAAAACCGATCAGAGCTGTTGAGTTGAAACTCACGGTCAGGTTCCACATAAAATGCATGAACATTGCAATAGCCAGTCCGAGCGGTATTATTGTTAGCTTTGCAAACAGCCCCTTGAACTTGGCATAGCCAATAGCAGCACCAAACACTGCCTGCGTACAGCAATGAAGAACAGCTGAAAAAAGAGTCCTGATAATTATAAGCATGAACAATCCTACATAATCCTGCGGAAAACTGAGGAAATAAAGGAAATTCTCTGTCATTCCGAATCCGAGACCAACTGCGCCGCCATATACTGCACCATCAACAGGTCCGTCGTAATGCCTGCTGAATGCCATCATCAGAAGAAAGATACCTTTGGTCATCTCCTCAACTACAGGTGCTACAACAACTGCCCCTGCAAGGCCGTTAAGCGTCCCTGCATCAGAATCGTTGGCAAACTGGTAAATGAACTCAGATACACCGAGCCCCATAATAATACTGCCGATAATGCCAAATATTATAGCTCCTGTCGCTCCCCAGATGAAATTAAGACTGACAAGCCAGAACGGTTCGCGCTCATACCTGTCCATCCACCATATGATAAGAAGATACACTATCATAGGCACCACGGAGAAAAAACCCGCTAAAAACAAGTGAATTATCGGATTCATTTGCAGTTCAAGTTAAAATTGAAACCAAATATAATTAAACAATTGTGAATTAACAATTAACGGAGAAATGTATACGGAAAGCAATCCGCGCAAACACAAATATTCATTTTATCAAAACCATTTTCCTTGTTTCGGAATAGCTGCCGGAGCTCAGGCTGTAATAATATATACCGGAAGAATATTCAGAAAGATCTAACTGCTCTACATAAAAGCCCGCCGGCTGATGGGCTTTGACCACCTCAATCAGGATCCTGCCGGACAGATCGAATATTTTCAGTTCGACTTTACCGCCTGCAGGAATTGAATACTTTATGGTTGTAACCGGATTAAACGGATTTGGGTAATTCTGTTCAAGTCTATAAACGGAAGGTACCCCTAACCCGTTCGGGTCAACGGCGAACGGCTCACCTTCGTACTTAAGTACTCTACCATCACCGGAAAGTGCGTAGGCACAAACAAAATTTCCGCCCTGTGAAACAAGATCTATATGTGAAAATATCTCTACACCCAGTGTACCCATTTCAAACCACGCAGCTCCGAAATCAGAAGATCTGAGTATCCTCATCGAACAAAGAAAATAAACACTTGTGCCGGGAACTGACTTTACGTGGCTGAGAATGCTGTTCCCTGCTCCAACATTCACCGTTTGCCAGTTAAGTCCGCCATTTGTTGTACGCGCAAGATTCGGCATAGTAACATCACTTATGGCAATTCCGTTAAGCTTATCCTCTTTGAAAGATATCGAGTTTACCGAGTTTGCTGTAAGCCCGATAATTCTAACGTTCCAATTCACTCCTCCATTGGTCGTCAAATATATCTTTCCGGGAGAAGAGATGAGCCCGAATCCGTAGAAGAGACTATCCACAGCAAACGCAGAGTGCTGGGTGGCATATGTCGGAGTATATGGAGCCCTTGTAACTCTCCAGTTTGTCCCCCCATCATTTGTTTTTGCTATCCAGAAAGAATCGTTTGGAGTCGGAGGGTCACTCACTATTATCCCAAAGTTTGGATCCACTCTTGAAAAAGCCATGCCGCTGATAAATCCGCTGTTGCCGCCGGTTGTCAGTATTATGCTCCAGTTCACTCCACCGTTGGTGGTTCTAAAAACCCTGGCGTTGCCTCCATTGCCATTGGGACTGCCGCCATCACCGGCAAAAATAAGGTTTTCGCTTGCAGCCCAAACGCTGTATATTTCATTGCCGGTAATATTGCCGGTAATATTCAGGAAATTTACACCTGAATTGGTTGAACGGTAAATGACAGGATTGTTTGACATCCCTCCCGCGAGTATAACAGAAGTGCAATTAGCAACGGAAATACTGGGATAAGAGCCCAGCGAAACCGGCGCGGAAGCAATCACCCATTGAGAAACTGCGAATTTCGGTAGAATTATAAAAAGAAATAAGGAATATAGAAGTAGCCTTTTCATTGAGCTGTAATTATAAAATTGTTCAAAATTAACCATTCTGTAAAAGATTCTCAACACAAAACAAATCCCCGAAAACCGCAAAATTCAGGCAAAACCAGAGGAATAAAAAAACGGCAGGTCTTAAAAGCCTGCCGTTTAGTAAAACTAGATAAATTGATAAATGACTATGTTACTTAACAAGCATCATTTTCTTAGTGTCTTTAAAACCATCAGTTGTTAAAGTGTAGAAGTATATTCCTGAAGAGAATGCACTCAGGTCAACATTTTCAACATAATTGCCGACTGTGTGAGCCTTGTTAACTATCGTCATTACTTCTGCGCCCATGCTGTTGTATATCTTTATTGAAACGTTTCCAGCAACCGGAACAGAGTATTTTATTGTTGTTGACGGGTTAAAAGGATTCGGATAATTCTGATGCAGGACAAAATCAGTTGGAGTAGAAGTATTTGTAGGATCTACACTAACCGGGGTTGATAATCTGACCACACTGCCGTCACCTGCTACGCAGAATCCAACTATGTTTCCTCCAACGGTCTGAACAGAAATGTCAAAGAAACCGGATATTCCTGCAGTACTCATTGCCGACCATGTTGAACCGTTATCGGTTGTCATCTTGATCGGATTAGTTGTTTGTGATGTTGCCATAAAACAGATGTTAGTTGTGGGTGCCCATCTTAAGATGTTCAATGTGCTTGTTCCTGTACCTGCCGAAACGTTTGTCCACGGTCCGCCGGGTCCATTTGTCGTTCTGGAAACGTTCGGGAATGATGTGCTTGTAACACCAAGGCCGTTTAACTTATTATCGTTAAAAGCAACTCCTGAAGTGAATGTGCCTGTAACACTTATTGGGGTTCCGGTCCATGTTGTTCCTCCGTTAGCTGTCCAGCCTATTCTTGGAGTTGTGCTTGCGCCGCAACCGAAGAAGTTAGCATCAATACAGTAAACAGAAGGTAAAGAACCGATAGTAAAACCAACACCGGTCTGCGGTGAAGCTGTCCAATTCACGCCGCCATTTGTCGAAATGAACATAACTGCTGTACCTGCGAAAGCATCACTTTGAGCTACAATAAAATTCGGATTTGTTGATGCTTTAACTATTCCGTTAAAAAATCCGCCTGCACCGCCTGTTGTAAGAACATTGGTCCAGGTAGTTCCGCCGTCTGAAGTTCTCCATAATCTGGCAGTACCAGAAGCAGGTCCATCACCCACTATGTATGTAGTTGCATTAACTATGCATCCTGCGTACATTTCTGCTCCGGTAATATTACCGGTTACGTTGGTGAAGTTTGCGCCTCCGTTTGTTGTTCTGTAAACTTTTGGCGCTCCGGCAATTCCGCCGACAACTATTGCCAGGGACCCGTCAAAGCAATATATACCGGGGTTTGAACCCAGACCGGTCATATTAGTTGAACCCGGGCAATATGTCCACTGCGAAAATACATTAGCCGAAAAAATGAGCGCTAATGCTAAAGCAAATAGTTTGAAATGTTTCATTAGTTGTATTACCTCCAATAAGCTCTTCCGTAAGGAAGAGATGGTTATTAATAAATTATTTGGATTTTGTTACCCAAATGTAGTAATCCAGATGGTAAAAATCAATATAATTAATTAATTTTTTCCAAAAATCCGGCAATTCTTAAAATTACTTTATCTTTTCCCAAAAGTTTCATTAACTCAAATATCCCCGGGCTTATTGTCATTCCTGTGAGTGAAAGCCTCAAAATATGAATGAGTTCTCCAGCTTTTACATTTCTCAACACGGCAAAATCTCTAAGTTCCTTTTCCAGTATTTCAATGTTCCATACTGACGATTTTTTCAGGTTTTCAAAATAATCAGCGAAAACAGGCTTAATCTGCGGATTCCAGTGCTTAACCAAACCTTTATCGTCAAATTTCGAGGGTTCTTCAAAGAAGTACTTGCCGAATTCAGTAAAATCGTTTATTGTTGAAACCCGTTCTTTCATTAAACTTACAACATTCTTTACGTACTGAAGGTTCACAGATTCATTTGTCAATTTCATGTCTTCAAGTTTTTCCTTAACCAAATTTGCTATCATATTTTCATCGGCTGATTTTATATACTCAGAATTTATCCAGTCCAGCTTTTTCATATCAAATACCGCTGACTTCTTATTCACTCTCTCAAATGTGAACATTCTGATCAGGTCATTTTTGGATACAATCTCACGGTTGTCCTCAGGAGCAAAACCAAGGAGCGTCAAAAAATTAAACAGCGCTTCGGATAAATACCCTTTGCTTTTATAATCTTCAACCGCTACCGGATTTCTACGCTTGGAAAGTTTTTTCTTCTGTTCATCAAGTATCATTGGCAAGTGGGCAAACTGCGGTACTTCCCAGCCCATGGCTCTGTAGAGAAGTATTTGCTTCGGAGTATTGGAAAGATGATCATCACCGCGAATGACATGGCTGATCTTCATATCATGGTCATCAACAACAACAGCTATCTGGTAAACAGGTGAGCCGTCTGAGCGCATTAAGACAAAATCTTCAATCTCTGAATTATTGAAAACTGTATTGCCGTGAACAATATCTTCAAACTCTGTTCTGCCCTCGGGTATGCTGAACCTGACTGCATAAGGTTTACCTTCACTCAGATATTTATCTATTGTTTCCCGGCTTAGTTCTGCCGATGCCCTGTTGTACTTATACTGAACCTTTCTTGAAGCCGCTTCTTTTCTTTTTGCTTCAAGCTCCTCCGGTGTTTCGAAAGCATAATAGGCTTTACTTTTCTTCAGCAGCTCTTCAACAACTTCGCGATGCCTGTTTATATTGAGTGCCTGGTAAACTATCGGCTCATCAGCTTCCATGCCAAGCCAGTTCATGCTTCTGATTATCTGTGCCGAAAGCTCGCTTTTACTCCTTTCCGGATCTGTATCTTCTATCCTCAAAAGGAATTTCCCGCCTTTGTTTCTCGCAAACAACCAATTGAAAATGGCTGTTCTGGCTCCTCCAACGTGAAGGAATCCTGTTGGTGAAGGTGCGAATCTGACTCTTATTTCATCCAATCTGTGTCCTAACTTCTTTCATTTGCTATTGACTAAACAGAATTAATAAAGTATTTTAATAGTTGGTTATTGGAAAGTCCCACAAAAATAAGTATTTTTGCATTAAATCATAAGAATTAAATTTATGGCTATGAAAAATTTTTCAATGAAAAAGTTGTATTACTCTATCAGCGAAGTCAGCAGGATTTGCGACCTGGAGCAGTATGTGCTTAGATATTGGGAAACTGAGTTCGAACAGCTAAAACCGGCAAAGAATTCATCAGGGAACAGGATTTATACTAATAAGGACATCAAAATGATACTTCTTATCAAAAAACTGCTCAAAGAGGAGAAATATACCATTGAGGGTGCAAAGAAGATCATTAAGAACTACAACATCGGCGAAGACGGCACTGAAAAAACAGATATGAAAGTTGTTGATGTACAGAAGCAAAAAGCGGGAGAGCTTAGCCTGTTTGACAGTCAGCGCCCGGAAACTGCTATATTGGAAGAAGGCGAAACCGAATCCGACAAAATGGTAGATGATTTGAAAGAGATCAGAAGTTTTCTGGCTGAGTTGTACGAACAGCTGGATGACTGAAGAGTAAATCAGAATAAGTTTAAATGACCCGGTTTGTGCCGGGTTTTTTTTATGCTCAATACCCCAAATTTCACTTACTACAATTCATATAAATAGTTATTTTTGCAGAAACTAATAAATTCATTGGGCAGGATAAAAGTACTTGAGCTAATAGACGGTGGTTTCCTGGGAGGCGGGCAGACCAATGTACTATCTATTGCCAGAATTCTGGATAAAACCGTTTTTGAAGTACATATTGCTGCCCGGGGCGGTGGTCTGTTTGAAAGAAAGGTAAATGAGCTGGGTATTCCTTTTACTGCTATTGACCTTCCCAAATTACTGAGGACAAAATTCCTGAAGAAGCTGGAAGAACTCCACAATAATGAAAATTTTGATATTATCCACTCGCACGGAGGTGTTGCCGGTTTTTACGGCAGAACTCTGAAGAAACATGTTCCCAGACTGAGATCAGTTCACACAATTCACGGCCTTCATTATCTGAACAGCGGAAATCTTCTTCGTAAGGGCATTTCCAAAACCATAGAGCAATACCTGGTTCAGTTTACCGATATGACAATATGCGAAACCGGTAATGATTTTCTTGATGCTGTAAAGAACAGAATAGCTGATAAAGAAAAGACGGTCATAATACCAAATGCCGTGAATGTATCTGAGTTTGCTAATCTGAGAAAAGATTTTGACCTGGTAAATAATCTTGGATTTAACAAAGATAATTTCATAATCGGGAACGTATCAAGGTTTGATGAACAGAAGAACCAGAAACTGATAATCCAGGCTGCATATTTTCTTGTGAAGAAATATCCGGATATAAGATTTGTGTTTATTGGCAGCGGAAGCCGCTTAAGGCAAATGCAGGACCTTGTGAGAGAATCGAATCTTGAAGATTATATTTTGTTTGCAGGAGAAAGCGGCGGGCTGAAAAAGTATTATTCGATATTTGATATATTTGTATTCCCTACTTTATGGGAAGGTATGCCGTTTGTAATGCTTGAAGCAATGGCTTCAAGAAGAGCGATAATTTGCAGTAACATACCGAACCTGCTGGAGCTTGTAAAACCTAATTATTCTGCACTTGTTATTGATCCGAACAATATGGACGACCTGTTCCAGAAGATATCATCGCTCTACGCTAATAAAGAACTAAGAGAAACGCTGGCACAAAACGCTATGATAGAATCAACGCAATATGATGAGTCGGAGATTGTGCCTAAGGTCGGCAGGTTGTATGAAAGGGTGTTGCAGTAATGGAAAGAATTGGTGTATTTGGCGGAACATTTAACCCAATCCACATAGCGCATTTGATAGCCGCTGAAGAAGTAAAGCAGCAAATGCACCTGAATAAAGTAATTTTTATTCCGTCGGCAGACCCGCCGCACAAAGACGGTCCAACTCTAACAGATGCAGCTAAGCGACTAAAAATGTTAAACTTAGCTATTCAAGGAAATCCCTCATTTGAATCTTCGGATATTGAAATCAGGATTTCAGAGAATTCAAAATCATACACAGTAAATACACTTTTAGCATTAAGGGAATTACATAAAGATGAACCGGTAAAATTCTATCTCATTATAGGAATGGATCAATTAATAGAGCTGCACACGTGGAAAGACCCCGGCAAACTGTTTATGCTATCCGAAGTAGTTGTAATAAACAGGCCCGGTTATTATGCACACCAGGTCACAAATGATTTTTCAGGAAGAGTCCATTATGTACCGATACCTTCAATGGAAATATCATCTACTGACATAAGACACAGGATAATTGAAAAAAGGCCGATCAGGTATATGGTCGGTGCGGAAGTAGAAGATTACATTATAAAGAATAATCTATATAAAATCTAAACAACTGATGGCAAAATCAACTGAGCTGATCGTAATGAAATTCGGAGGCACATCCGTTCAGGATAGTGACTCCATAAGCAATGTAATTAACATAGTCAGCGGAATTAAGGCTAAGAAGATTGTAGTAGTATCGGCAATTGCCAGGGCAACAACTGCCCTTGAAAACATTGCACGCCTATCGGCAGATAAGAAAACAGAAGAAGCTGATAAGCTGCTCGAAGAGATCATAAACAGGCATCATACAATCATTAACAATCTGGTCTCAGATACGAAACTAAAAGCTGCCGCTGTTGAAAAGATAATATTCTACCACAGGCAGATCACAGAGCTGATTAAGGGACTGGCTATTTTAAACGAGCTGACACTGAGAACACTGGATACATTCCGCGCATTTGGCGAGTTAATGTCATCTGCGGCAATTTTCAATGCGATGAGAAACAGGGGCCTGGATGCCGAGCTGATCGATTCAAGAAACATTATAAAAACCAACAACGATTTTTCCAGGGCTTACCCTGATTTTGAGCTTTCGGAAAAGAATGCGAATGAGATTATTAAACCCTTGCTGGCAAAAGATAAGATCGTTTTGGCACAGGGATTCATTGCTTCTACTCCCGAAGGGATTACAACTACCATGGGCAGAGAAAGCTCGGATTTCTCCGCGGCAATATACGGTTCACTTGTGGATGCAGATGAAATACAGATCTGGACGGATGTTGACGGAGTGCTGACCTCTGACCCCACTGTTATTACGGAAACCATGAAACTTTCGGAAATATCGTTTGCTGAAATGGAAGAGCTTTCGAATTTTGGTGCGAAAGTTCTGCACAAAAATTCCGTTAAGCCTGCCCTAAAAAAAGATATTCCGATCAAGATACTGAACTCAAAGAATATAAATTCAACCGGTACACTTATCAGCCGGAAGCTGAAATATCATAACCTGGTTAAATCCCTCACTTACAAAAAGAACATTATTGTTCTGAGGGTGAAACCAAAAGAATCATTGGGGCAGTACATATTCTGGGAAATGATGCTGAATATCCTTTCAAAGCATAAGCCGCAGATTGATATAATGCTTTCTTCCAGCAATGCGCTGATAATAGTTATTGCTGAAAATGCATATACAACTATTCATTACGACGAGCTGAAGCAGGAATTTGAGGAAATTTCCGAATGCGAGATAATCAAAGAAAAGACCCTGGTAACGCTTGTCGGTTCTGACCTGAATTCAATTGACAATTTTGAACAGAGGATTTTCTTATGCAATCCGGGTATCAGGCCTGAATCCGTTGTTTTCGGGTTCAATGCCCACAGCTTTTCACTCTTGATAAACAACAGCAATTTTCAAAAGACAATGGAAAACCTTCACAAGGAATTCTTCGGTAACTCAACCGGAGAAGAAGGATTGTTCGAGATCAAAAACAAAGAAGAAATTAAGTTCATAGCGTAATGATAGACTTAATTTTAGTTGGTTACGGAAAAATGGGCAAAATGATAGAGTCTATTATAGACCCGAATGATTTCAGGGTTACCGGCAAATTTGATGTGTCAAATCCGGTAAGTGAAAATTTGAAGGATAAGCCGAATGTTGCCATTGAGTTTTCAACCCCCGCAAGCGTGATTGGCAATATTGAATTCCTTGCCTCAAGGGGTGTTAATGTTGTCTGCGGGACAACCGGCTGGTATGACAAAGCGGAAAGTGTAAAAGCGATTGTTGAAAAATACGGGACAGGTTTTGTTTACGCTAGTAATTTTTCCATTGGTGTGAATATTTTCTTCCGCATTGTGAAAGAAGCAGCAAAGCTTCTGGATAAGTACCCTGGATACAGTATTGATATCGAAGAAACACATCACACACAAAAGCTTGATAAACCAAGCGGTACAGCCATCAGAATTGCGGATTACCTTATCGAAAGTATCCGCAGAAAGAACAAATTTTCAAGTGACGAACCCTCACCTGAGGAGGACAGTATAAATATAGTTTCAAAGAGAATTGAAAATGTGGTGGGGAACCATAAGGTGGTCTTTGAGAGCAATGCCGATGAAATCACTTTAGAGCATAATGCAAAATCAAGGATCGGATTTGCTGAAGGAGCATTACTTGCTGCAAAATTCATCCACGGAAAAAAGGGCTTTTACAGGTTTGAGGATATTTTTACATCAATATAAATAATACAATGGAAGAAAACACTGATCAAACAGCTGAAACACAAGGAACAGAACTTCCGCCGGCTCAAGAGCCTGAAATTTCACTTGGCGATGCAATGGCAGGTACATTTTCAGAACCCGGCGAAACATTCACCGCAGTCAAAAGATCAAAAAAGAACTACTGGCTGATACCCCTGCTGATCGTAGTTGTTATAAGCATTCTTTCAAGCTTTCTTGTAATGCGGGATGAAGAGCTATCGTCTGAAATAAAAGATAAGCAGAAGAAAGCAATGTCCGAGCAGTTCGATAAGGCGGTTAAGGAAGGAAAAATGACTAAAGAACAGGCTGACCAGCAAATGGAGCAGTCAATGAAATTCATGAGCGGCCCAATGATGATCGTTTTCGGTATCATTGGTTCTTTATTTGCCGTAATCATTTTCTTTTTCATAAAGGCGCTTGTATACTGGGGAGTATTTAAAGGACTTAAAGGCATAGCCTCATTTAAAGATGTAATGAACGTTCTTGGACTCACAGGGCTTATTACTGCAGTTCAGCTTGTTGTTGATACTGCTCTTGCTATAATGCTCGGCAAGTTAACAGCCAATATTGGCCCGATATTGCTTTTTACCGAAGAGGCTGTCGGCAGTTCAATCTACAAGGTTCTTGGGCACTTTGATTTGATCACGATCTGGTACCTGATAGTTCTCGGCATCGGATTTGGAAAAGTATCAGAGCTTGGAACAACAAAAACAACTTTAATTGTCTTTGTCCTTTGGCTGATATGGGTTGGTATTACTTCATTCAGCTCTATTGGGACTTTTGTTGGCAGATAATTATTGATTTCGGTAAATGAAAAAAGCCGTGTTTGTAAACACGGCTTTTTTATTAGCATAACATATTATGTTCACTTCACTAAAAGCATTTTCCTGGTTACGGTTATTCCCTCACTCATAAGTTTGTAAAAATAGACTCCAGATGAAGTTCCGGTCCCTTCAAAACTTGCTTTATGATTACCGGCAGTTATGTAACCGTTTATGATGACCGCGACTTCCCTTCCTGCAACATCAAATACCGAAAGTCTAACAAACGCGCTATTGGGAATATCAAAAGATATCACGGTTGAAGGATTGAACGGATTCGGGTAGTTCTGATGGAGTGCAAAACCTTCCGGTAATTCCGAATTATTACCTAAAACTCCTATCAGTTGGTCGGTAAGTATTCTGCGGAGAGGTCCGCCGTATGCACCCATATCGTTCCTTAAAGTACCCCGTGACGGATAGCCTGCTAAAGTCGGATTGTTCGGATCCGCAGGGTCATTATAAAACGTGCTTGAATCTCCTGCATCAATGCATGGCGAACCGGTTTGAAGAATGTAGTTTGAATCCGCGAACACCGGGTCGACATTAATGTTACCTGCTCCGCCGTAAGTTCCCTGTATATTGCAGTACGAAATTGAACCGCCTCCCTGTATCTGAAGGTTACCTGTGGGAGTATTTCCCCTGATTATGTTGTTCCTCATTGTTACAGTCGAAGACTGGATCTGAATACCACCGCAGCCGGAGACTGCTGAATTATTCAGGATAGTATTGTTCTCAATTATTCTTGGTCCCAGTGCCGTATTGCCAAGTATCCAGAAAGCCCCCCCGCCGCCATAGGAAGTTGCACCGGAATTGAGGATTACAATGTTATTCTTAAAGACTCCTGCAGAGTAATTAAGAACGATGCCGGGACCGTATAATCCCTGGTTCTGCATTACAATATTATTAATGACCTTGGGATTACTATCACCCATTCTTATTCCGCCGCCGCCTGCACTTACTGCTCCCGAGTTATTTATCGCCTGATTGTTCCTTATTATATTATTCTGAATAACCGGGGATGAATACTGGATCAGCAGTCCGCCTCCTTCTCTGAACTTGTAACCCAGCGCATGCTCATCTTCCCATTTCGTTCCTGTGCCGCCTGTTAAAGTGAACCCCTGAAGGACTGTTGTAGAATCTTCTCCGGAGCTGATAATTACGCAGCTCGCAGTATCAGGATGTGCCGGAGTGCTGCCGTTTATGACCGTAGCATTTATGGTAGAAGGCGTTCCTGTCAGGTAGAACCTGCTTGTAAGAACGATCTTCTTTCCTCTGAAATTAACATTCTCGAAGTATGTGCCCGGCTCAACCAGAACAGTATCACCATTTGAAGCTGAGTTAATGGCAGCCTGTATAGTTGTATATTGCGAAGGCACTCCGATAATTGTTGAAAATGAAACTGAAGCAAAACAAAACAGGGCTAAGATTGTTTGTGAAGTTTTTTTCATTTAGTTAATTAATTTGTAAAATTGAATATTTCTCTGAATTCTTTGTGATCAAGTATTTCCCGCAGTGATTCAACAAAATCCGGCGGGTCCTGGAACGGGCTATCCCTGAATATCCTTCCGGTTGACTCATCAATTATATCATCAAACTTCTCTGCTTTAATTTCAATTGTGCTTTCAACACTGTGAACATAATCTATATTAAAAAGAAGTTTCCCGGGATCAACATATCCGCTATCGATAAGTGCTTTTGTCTTCTTTTCGCACTTGCACGGATTATTTTTAACCATCAGGCTGCACCTGTTGTACATAAAATTGTAAAGCTGCTTCCTTGCCCGTGAAAGCTTTTGCCTGAAATTATCTTTGGACATATCCATGATCTCAGCTCCTATCCTGTCACCGGCCTGGAAGATCGAACCAAGAATAAATATCAGGCGCTGTTCCCTATCCAAACAGAGCAGCATACCGGTAAGACAGCTTACTTTTACTTCGTTCACAAGCGTCTGCATTTCGACCTTATAACTTTCCTGCTGCGGAAGGTCCTGGTCAGGGACATTTTCAATTATTCTCCAGTATTCGTCAAAGTTATTGGAATGTTTTTTCTCTCCCAGTGATTTTTTCATGTTCAAAACATGGTTTATGACTATCCTGTAAATCCATGTGCGGAAGCTGCTTTCTTTTCTGAAAGAAGAGAGCTTTGTGATTATCTTGATAAGTATCTCCTGTGTTACATCTTCCGCTTCCTGCGGATAAAAAACCATCCTAAGCGCAAGGTTGTATATCCATGCCTGATGTCTGTATATCAACTCCTCAAGAGATCTCTGGTCACCCTTTAAAGCCGAATCGATCAGCTCGTTATCGGTTGTATCTGTAGTGCATTTTTCTGTAAACGGATTAACCTGCATAGCTTTCCTTAATATCCTAATTAGACATTTTTCTGAGGGCGGTGTGACAAGGGCAAAATTGAACTTAAACTACTGCAATAACTTAACTTAAAAACCTCTCAATGCTGTATCAATGTCATTGATCAAATCCTGTGTATTTTCAATTCCAACAGATAGTCTTATTAGTCCGTCAGTTATTCCGCTCGACCTCTTTTCCTCATCTGTCAATCCGGCATGTGAAGTTTTTGAAGGCAGAATTATCAGTGATTCCACTCCACCAAGGCTTGGAGCGTAAATCGGAATTCTTAAATTCTTAATGAATTTCTCCGCTGAATCAAGTCCGCCCGCAATCTCAAAGCTTATCATACCTCCGCAGCCTTCAAAGAGCTCTTTTGCTCTTTTGAAATATCTACTCGATGAAAGTCCGGGATAATTTACTGTAACGACCTTTGGATGTTTTTCAAGGTACTCTGCAATTTCCAGCGCACTTTGATTCTGATACCTGACCCTTAAAGCGAGTGTTTTCAAACCGCGGTCCAGCAAAAAGCATGCATGGGGATCCAGGCTTCCGCCTAAGTGTCCGAGTTTATGTGTGAATTTTTCAACAAGCTCTTTTTTGCCGATCACGGCTCCTGCCACAATATCGTTATGCCCGTTCATATATTTTGAACAGCTATGTAGCGACAGGTCAAATCCGATCTCAGGCGGCCTGAAATTCACCGGGCTGGTGAAAGTATTATCTATCATCGAAATTATCCCATGCTCATTGGCGAATTTGGTTACTGCTTTAAGGTCTGCAACCTGCATCAGCGGATTTGTGATCGATTCAACATAAATAGCTTTTGTGTTTTTCCTGATCTTGCTTTTCCATGTTTCGGGGCTCTCTGCATCGATCAGGTCATATTCAATTCCATACAATGAAAGTTCCTTTATGACAAAATCAAATGTCCCGCCATATAGCACTTTCTGCATGAGGAGATGATCTCCCTTGTTTAGAACAGTTAGCAAAGCAGTTGAAATAGCTGCCATTCCGCTTGATGTAACCATTGCCGCTTCTGCATTTTCAAGGTCTGCAAGCTTAGCGCTGAGCGCAACATGATTCGGTGTATTGTTCAGCCTGATATACCTGATAGCATGGTAACCAACTTCGCCGCTGTACTCAAATGTTGAAGACTGGAATACGGGCATGCTGACTGCACCCATTACTCCCGGCCGAGGCTCTCCGGAATGAATGAGTTTTGTTTCTATGTTACGCGGCCTATTTTTCGTTTTCATTCTTTGATTTTCTGTAGAGCTCTCTTGTTTTGGCTTTCTGCAGCTGCCTTTCAATAACAGCTTCGGCAAGTTTGAGCGCAATTTCATCCTTCGAGGCATTCTCAAAAATACTGTCAACCACTTTCGGGTTCAGGTCAATTCTGTACATAATTGAAACCAGTTTTTCCACGTTCTTCTCAAGCATTTCTCTTATCCTTGATGCTAAGAGGAATTTCAGCGCTTCAAGATCTGACGCTTTATCACCCTCAATCTCGAAATTGCGGGTTACAATATCATATACTTCACCTGAAGATTTATCCATATCTGTATCAATCTGTTTTTGATGCTGAAAAAGAACTTACTTCGGAATTATCCAGCACAACCCTGATCTCGATAGGCCTGCAGCACACTTCGCAGTCTTCAACAAAGATCTGATCATTAACGGAAGTGTCAATTATTATCGATATTCTCTCCCAGCAATACGGACATTCAAAAAAATATTCCATTTCATGACCTGAGCTTTTCCAGCTCACATGTATGAACATTCCAAATGTATCTTTCATCCCTCAGCATTTTCTGGATCTTGCTGATATGCTCTTTAAGCCCCTCCCTGTCGCCAATTCTGACAAGCTCTCCAACAAATCCGAACAGGGAGTAATCATTTGCACAGGAGTTATTTTCCTGTCTTCTGCCAATTGTGCAGTTAGCGCACTGCCAGTCAACAAGCTTACAGAGCGGTACACAAAGTATCAGCTCATCAAATCCCGCAGGCCAGTCCGCTGCAAGCCATGCATCCTGGTTCCTGCCTTTTGCAGAGATCTCAAGGAGTCTTTCCCACAAATCGTCGTTCTCTGCCATTTCCTCAAGAGCATCAACTTGCTGCAAAGTAAGCTCAATTGCAGCAGATTCCGTCCTGCCCTTACTGAGCCATTGATTATAGATATTGGTATAACTTAAGATCTTTCCGTTCAAAACCAAAAAATTTATTAGAACATGCCGTAATATAAAAAATATTGATAACAAAAAAGCGCCCGATTGAGGACGCTTTTTTAAAATTAAACTATTGGTTCAGAAAATTTGGTCAATTGACGCTGGCATCATCAAAATTATCGAGCCATTTCTCAATTTCTCCCACAAATGATTCAAGACATCCGTCCTCAAACGGCGAGATCAGATGAGCGGTCTTTACCAGTTCCAAAAAGGATTGGCTGCCGCCTGCCTTGCACAGTCTGAGGTAATCTTCCAAGGCTTTTTCCCTGTTATCCATCGATTTCTTCCAGAACTGGAAAGCACATATCTGCGCCAGGCAGTAATCAATGTAATAGAACGGGCTCATATAAATATGGCGCTGCTGCTGCCACCTTCCGCCTGATTCAAGAAATTCATTCCCGTCATAATCAATATACGGCAAATACTTCTTCTCGATCTTAAGCCACGCTTTTTTTCTTTCGGCGGGAGTTGCATCAGGATTATCATATACCCAATGCTGGAATTCATCTACCGTCACTCCGTAAGGAATGAAAATGAGCGAACCTTTGAGATGCGAGTATTTGAATTTCTCGGTTTCTGTCTTGAAAAAGCAGTTCATCCAGGGCCAGGTAAGGAACTCCATGCTCATTGAGTGTATCTCGCACGCTTCGGAAGTCGGGAAGAAATATTCCGGAATTTCAAAGTTGCGGCTTGAATAAGCCTGGAAGGCATGTCCTGCTTCATGGGTCAGAACTTCTATATCACCCATTGTCCCGTTGAAATTCGAGAAGATGAAAGGTGATTTGTATTTTTCAATGAACGTGCAGTATCCGCCGGTATCTTTCCCCTTCTTATTAACAAGATCCATCATTTCATTTTCAAGCATGAAATTAAAGAACTCGTTGGTTTCGGGTGAAAGCTCGGAATACATATTCTTTGCGCAGCTAACTATCCAATCCGGGGAGCCGTGCGGTTTTGCATTGCCTGATTTATAATCCAGCGGCTGATCGTAATATTTGAAGGACTCAATTCCAAGCCTCGATTGCTGTTTCTTTTTCAGCTTTTCAGCTATCGGAACGATATATTTTTCCACCTGCTGGCGGAACTTTGCAACCATTTCAGAATTATAATCTGTCCTACCCATCCTGTCATAACCCATTTGTATAAAATTCTTATAACCAAGTCTTTTTGCCATACCGGCACGGAGCTTAACCAGCTCATCAAAAAGGCGGTCAAATTCCTCTTCGTTCTCAGCGAAAAACTTCCACTTTGCTTCATTAGCAGCCTTTCTAACATCACGGTCAGTTGACTCCATATAGGGAGTTAAACCCTGCAGATTCCTTTCTTCACCATCAAAGAAGATCTTTGCAGATGCTAGAAGCTTCGTATAATCAGTCCTGAGCTCATTTTCCTTCTTCAGGTCTTCAAGTATTTCGGGACTGAATGTTCTTAATGTTACGTCTGCAACATCAAAGAGCTGTTTTCCCCATTTGGCTTCAAGCTCTTTTCGGTATTTGGATTTTACTATTGCACTGTAATACCGGTGAATGAGACTGTCATAGACAGGCATATTAGCATCGTAGAAATCCTGTTCCTCTTCAAATTCTTTGTCTGTTGTATCGATCGAATATTTTATACTTGCAATCGTTCCCAAGGTCATAAATTCCATACGAAGATCGTTGATGTTCTTTATAAGAGCATCCTGCTCATCAAAGCTCTCAGCATTTTCAAAAAGTCCGATAAGGTGTTTGAACTTTTCCTGCAATTCGTTAATGTCGGGGCGTTTGTATTCAATGTTACTGAATTTCATTTGTATGTTTTAAGTTAATTCTTAAGTTAAGTTTCAGGATAATCTGGCAATTTAATAAATAATATTAATAATTTATATACAATATCAGTCTTTCGGAGCGGTAAACCTCTTTTGCGCCGAAAGCACTGCTTTGCGCAGTCTAATGTTCTTTGGAGTTACTTCAACCAGTTCATCATCATTGATAAACTCAATTGCTTTTTCAAGTGTCATCGGCGTCACCGGAGTTAAAATTATTCCTTCATCCTTGCTTGAAGCTCTCATATTAGAAAGCTTTTTGGGCTTTGTAGCATTCACATTCAGATCATTATCCCTGTTGTGCTCGCCGACTATCATACCTTCGTAAACCTTTTCGCCGGGCGCGCAGAAAAGCGTTCCCCTGGGTTCAAGGTTGAATAGCGCATATCCGGTAGTTGAGCCCTGCCTGTCTGATACAAGGGACCCCGTTGTTCTGACCGGAAAATCTCCGCGGTATTCTTCGTAGCTTTCAAGATATGAGTTCATAATTCCCGTTCCTTTGGTATCGGTCAGAAATTCATTCCTGTAGCCGATGAGTCCGCGTGATGGAATAGTAAACTCAACTCTTACCCTTCCGGTTCCGTGGTTCACAAGATTTACCATTCTGCCCTTTCGCTGCGAAAGTTTATCGGTTACGACTCCCACAAAACTCTCTTCGCAATCTATGAACAAGTGCTCTATTGGTTCAAGCTTCTTACCGTCCTTATGCTTATATATTACATGGGGACGCCCTACGCTCATTTCGTACCCTTCGCGCCTCATTGTCTCGATCAGAATCGCCATCTGGAATTCACCCCTGCCCTTTAAAATAAAACTGTCTGTAGAATCAGACTCTTCAAGCTTCAGTGCGACATTCCTTAAAGTTTCCTTATGGAGCCTTTCCTTAAGCTTGGCAGACTGGACATATTTTCCATCCATACCCGAAAAAGGAGAAGTGTTAATTCCGAAAACCATAGAAATGGTGGGTTCATCTACTACTATTCTTTTAAGAGGCTTCGCGTATTCTTTTGAACAGATAGTATCGCCAATGTGCACGTGCTCTATCCCAGAAAGTATTACAATTTCTCCGGGAGGAGCAGACTCGACCTCTTTAAGCTTTAACCCTTCATAGACCTGAAGTTTTGTGATCTTAAGAGGAACGTGGGTATCCTCTTCATTAATACAAACAAGCGTATCGGCAAAATGAGCAATTCCGTTGGCAACCCTGCCGATTGCAAGCCTTCCGATGTAATCTGAATAGTCCAGATCAGTAACTAAAAGCTGAAATGGTTCTTTCTCGTCGTAAACAGGACCCGGTATAGCTTCAACAATTTTATTAAAGAGTGGTGTAAGATCTTTTCCTTTCTCTTCAAGTGTATTTTGGGCGATTCCCTCTCTGCCGATAGCGTAAAGTATAGGAAACTCGATCTGCTCTTCGGTTGCATCAAGATCCATAAACAGGCTGTAAATCTCATCCAGAACTTCCTTTGCGCGGGCATCTTTTCTATCGATCTTGTTTACTACTACTATTATTTTCTTATCCGAGGTAAGTGCTTTTTTCAGTACAAATCTTGTCTGCGGAAGCGGACCTTCAGATGCATCAACTAGAAGTATGGCTCCATCAACCATCATTAAAGCTCTTTCAACTTCACCGCCAAAATCAGCGTGACCCGGTGTATCAAGAATGTTTATCTTAACTCCGTTCCAAACCACTGAACAGTTCTTTGCGGCAATTGTAATTCCCCGCTCGCGCTCCAGATCCATACTGTCCATAACTCGGTCCTCAACTTCCTGGTTATCGCGGAACATTCCGCTTTGGCGGAACATATGGTCCACAAGCGTAGTCTTGCCGTGATCAACGTGCGCAATGATGGCAATATTTCTTATCTTCTCATTATGTCTGATCTTCTTCAAAAATCTTTCCCTTATCTGTTTTTAATGTTGAAATAAATTGAACCGGATCTTTTCTTTTCGGGGGTAAATAAGCGGAGAAATCGGTGTTCAATATTCAAAGTTAAGTAAAAAAATTCTGAAAAAACAGTCAAAAAATGAACAAAATACACTTTTTTTGCAGAGACTCTTGACATTTTTCATTATTTGAATTAATTTTGTGAAGCATTTATATAAGTGCGTATATAAATTAAAAACCTCGAAAATGATATTTATAAAACAATTGGGCGAAGCAGCATTCGGAACACGGCTAAGATTGCTTACCGACCGTTTTATTCAGGACGGCGATAAGATATACAGATCTCTGAACATTGATTTTGAACCGAGGTGGTTTACTATGTTCTATCTCCTCAGCAAAAGGTCACCTCTTTCTATCACAGAAATTACAACAGAGCTCGGTTATACTCAACCTGCGGTTACACAGATAGCGAACATTCTCTTAAAAAAGGGACTCATAAAGATCGTAAAGCATAAAGAAGATACACGGAAGAAAATGCTCGCACTTTCTAACAAGGGAGAGCAAATGCTTCCCGTTCTTGAACCTGTGTGGAAATGTTTTGAAGACGCAGTAAAAGAGCTTTTTGAAACAACGGGTTACAATATGATAAAAGTAATTGAACGGGTAGAAGCCGCACTTGACGAAAAAGATATGTACAAGAGGGTCAGTGAAAAAGTAAAGGAGCGCAAGCTCAAAATGGAGGTTCCGGAACCCTTAGCGGAGATCACGGATTGAAATAAAACCTGCAACTTTTCTAGGACAGAAAACATCTAATTAAAGATAAAGTATAAGCAATAAAATATATGAAAACACTCATAAAGATCAACTTAGTCCTCTTAAGCTTAATTCTATTGGGATTTACCGCAGCGATGCTTGCACAGCAGCAAAGCGGCACAGACCAGAACATTACCCCAAAATTCAAAGAGCAAACAGTTAACAAAATTGCAAAGATGCTCACTGAAAATTATGTTTTTCCTGATAAAGCGAAGGAAATGAATGCGCTCATCAAGTCAAAGCTCAGTAGCGGCGGTTATGA
>JAUQWS010000113.1 GCA_030835025.1 Ignavibacteria bacterium
GAAATACTGAGGAGTTTTTTTGAAGTCAAAAGATAGCTTACTTACAACTTCAGGTAACCTTAACAAACAGATCATCAGGCTCGCATGGCCTGTTTTTTTCCAGAACCTGGCCAGAAGCCTTGCAATTGCAATTCTTGACACCTACTGGATAGGCAAGCTCGGCAGCGAGCATCTTGCAGCAATTGCAGTCGGCACTTTCCTTTCTTGGGGAGCATTTGCACTGGGAGAGCTGATCCCGATCGGTACAAATGCGCTTGTATCGCAGGCTGTGGGTGCAAAAGATGAAGACTCTGCCCGCCATATTGGTACACTTAACCTGGTTAACTCATTATTCTGGGGATTGATCATTGCGTGTATTATGATACCGCTGCTTCCGGTGCTGTACAATTTTACAAACCTTGATTCCCCGAAAACGATTTTGGCAAATGAATATCTGTTTCCCTTACTGGTATTTTTGCCAGCTGTGATCTTGTTCGAGTCAGGCAGTGCGATCTTCCGCGGACACGGCAATACGCAGACTCCTTTCAGATTATTGCTGATGGTTTTTTCCCTGAAAGCAGTACTCTCTCCCCTGTTTATCTTCACATTCGATCTTGGAATGTCGGGGGCATCAAGTGCAACAATGATATCGTACGCAGCGGGATTCATTGTGGAGTTCTTCCTTCTCAGGAAATACGAATTCATTACATCGCTGAGGCATAAATTGATCTCTGTTTTCAGGAAAGCAAGATTCAACTTCAAAGTCACATTAGAAACCATAAAGATAGGCCTTCCTCTTTCTCTCGAAGGACTCGCATTCTCGTTCATTTACATATTTGTAAGCCGATACGTGGCTGATTTCGGAACAACGGGACTCGCAGCTCTTGGAATAGGCCACCGCTCCGAAGCAATCCCCTATCAGGTTGGCGAAGCATTCGCGATGACAGCCTCAATTATAGTCGGACAGAATATTGGCGCTGGTAATATTGACCGCGCAAACAAAGGAGCGTGGCGGGTTTTATATTTATCATGGGTGCCGATGCTGATATACGGAATTGTGCTGTTCTTCTTTCCGAGGGAAATTGCAGGAATATTCACAACTGACCGGGCTGTCATAGAAACGGCAAAAGTATATAATATGCTTGCTGCAGGCGCGATTTTTTTCGCAATGAGTGAGCAGATCTTTTCCGGTGCATTTGCCGGTGCCGGGAATTCACTCCCCCCGCTTGCAATATATTTGCCTGTAACAGCGCTGAGGATTCCACTTGCCGCAGTACTCGCCCCAATTTACGGAATGAACGGAATATGGATAGCGATATTTTCTACATCGATAACCAAAGGAATGCTGATTGCTTTTTGGTGGAAACTTGGCAGATGGAAAAAACGAAAATTCGCTTTGGGCAAGACTGCTGCAGAACCTATAGAGTCACCGGTTGAAAAGTTTGATATACATTAGAGTGTATTCCTCAAAAAGCCGGAAGAATTCCGGAATCGTCTGAACCCTTTTGAAATAATTAATATTTATAAGTTTACAAATCACTAGATTGATCGGCTTCAACACTTGCATTTTTTTTCATAATTCACTAATTTGCCTAACATACGTTAGGTAATTTCAATATGCAAAACGGAAGCAGGAAAGAACAGATAACACACGCTGCGGCAAAGCTATTTAAAGAAAAGGGTTTTGGTGCAGCATCAATGCGCGATATTGCAGGCTCTATGGGAATTGAAGCCGCAAGCCTTTACAGCCACATTAAATCCAAGGATGAAATTCTTGAGATAATCTGTTTCAGTATGGCAGACCGCCTGCTGAAATCTATTGATGAAGTGAATGATATATATTTCAACGCTGCGGAAAAACTCCAATTGGCAATTAAGAATCACGTTAGGATAATTACAGGGGATCTGAATGCATCATCAGTTTTTTTAAGGGAGTGGCGTCATCTGACCAAAGCAAAACTGAGAAAATTTGTTGATATGCGGAACCGCTATGAAGCGGGGTTTATGCAGATACTTGTTAACGGTGAGAATGAAAACGTGTTCGAGGCTACTGATAAAAAATTTGCTGTCCTTACAATACTTTCGGCTGTTAACTGGATAACTGAGTGGTATGACCCAAAAGGCAAAATGAACCCTGATGAGATTTCAAATCATTTAACAGAATTTATTATGAACGGACTGAGAGTTAAATCTCCGGCCTGATAATTATGATGAAAAGAAAGATTAAAAGAACTATTTATCGTGCATTCAGAAACAAATTGTTGAATGTACCTCTGAGAATTTCTTACACGATACTGAAACCGTTATTACCGGATAGATTAAGAAATTTGTATGCTAAATTCCCGGTAAACACAGAGGTTAAAGTGAATTTAAACGGATCCAAGCAGTTCAAAATGGTGAATTACGGAGATGATGTAATTGCAAACGAAGTATACTGGAAAGGCATTTATTCATATGAACCCCGCGCACTCGGAATTATGATGAAATTGCTTGGGAAAGCCAGATATTTTTTTGATATTGGAGCAAATACCGGATTATATTCACTGCTTGCGGCATCATTAGATCCTGAAAACAAAGTATACGGATTTGAGCCAATGGAAACTGCATTTGAGCATTTTGAAAGAAGTATTAAAGCCAGCAGTTTGCCAAATATTCTCCCTTCAAAAATTGCCCTGGGAAATTTTGATGGTGAAGCAGTATTCAATATACAGGCTGAAGAGGGGAATATTCCTCTCGGTTCTTCATTAAGAACTGATGTTGGAGATGAATATATCGAAAAATCGGTAAGGGTTACCGTCCAAAAATTGGATTCATTTGTAAATGATAACAATATCAAAGGTATTGATTTTGTGAAGATAGATACGGAAGGTACCGAAGATAAGGTTCTTGAAGGAGGAATTGGAAGTATTGAAAAATTCCGTCCTGTGATTATATGCGAGGTGCTCTCCCACACAGGAACAGAGCCGGGCATACACAGCTTACTTGATAGCCGTTCTTACAATTACTATTACGTAAATGATAATTTCCTGGAACAGGTGGGAAAGATTATCGGCGATCCTTTCATAGTGAGTAATTACCTGTTTGTTCCTTCCGAAAAAGCGGATGAACTTTTGCACGGAATAAATGTTAAAAATATTAAGAACAAGGAATTCATAAAGAACTAAACAGTATTATATGTACGGAAACGCACAAATAGACGAGAAACAAAAAAGCAAAAGCCTCACCGAAGGCGAAGACCCGGATAAACTGGCCGAGTTTGAAGCACGCATTACCGGGGGAGAAAAGATCGAGCCTAAGGACTGGATGCCGAAAGCTTACCGAAAGCAGCTTATCCGTATGATTGAGCAGCATGCGCATTCAGAAATTATCGGCGCACTGCCGGAAGGTACATGGATAACACGCGCTCCCGGATTCCGACGCAAGCTTGCACTTATGGCTAAGGTTCAGGATGAGGTCGGGCACGGACAGCTGCTTTACAGTGCCGCTGAAACACTTGGCAAAACACGCGAAGATATGCTGAACGATCTCATCAGCGGGAAGTCAAAATACTCGAATGTTTTCAATTACCCCGCAATGACCTGGGGTGATACAGCTATTATTGCGTGGTTAATAGATGCCGGAGCAATTATAAATCAAGTGACTAATTCCAAAGGTTCCTATGGCCCATACTGCCGCGCCTTAGAAAGAATTTGCAGCGAGGAATCATTTCATTTGAAATACGGGCATGATAATGTAGTTTATTTGGCTACTGGGACTCCCCAGCAGCGTGAGCTGGTACAGGATGCTCTCAACCGCTGGTGGCAGCCGATAATGCATTTCCACGGTCCACCGGATAAAATGTCCGAGCATACTGTAGTATTAATGAAGTGGAAAGTCAAGATGGCAACCAATGACGAAATGCGCCAAAGATTCCTTGATGAATATGTTCCTAAGATTTGGGATCTTGGGCTCACAATCCCCGATCCGAAACTGAAGAAGAATGAATCCACGGGTGAGTGGGAATACACTGAGCCGGACTGGGAAGAATTCAAACGTGTAATAAACGGTGACGGTCCCTGCAACAAAGAACGGCTGCAGGTCCGCCGCTGGGCAGAAGAACGCGGTGCGTGGGTAAGAAGAGCATTAATGAGAGCGGAGCAAAAATACACTGTCCCGCTTGCTTAAGCTAATTGCGAACCTGCTTTAGCAGGTGCAGCAATCTATTAAATAATATAAGGAGTTTGCGTCGTCGCTTCGCTCCTCGCAAAAAAACACAAATGAACTCAATTGACCCCAGAGTAAACAGAATGAACTTACCCGCCAACGAAGACGGGAAGGAAATATTAGGAAGCCTTGAAGAGTGGGAAACGTTCGAGGTTTTCCATCAGAAAAAGCGCGGTGAACAGCATGTGCATGTTGGAATTGTTCACGCCGCAGGTCCCGATATGGCACTTATAATGGCTAAAGAGGCATTCGGCAGAAGAAGGCAAACTGCAAACCTTTGGGTAGTAAGGAGTTCTGCTGTTAGTGCAACATCGTATGATGACCAGGATATTTTTGAAACAACTCCCGAAAAAACCTACCGCGAAGCAAGTGATTACTACTGCATGGATAAGATAAGGAAATACCAGCAGGAGCATGGCATTAAAGACCGCAAAGAGGATAGAAGAAAGAAAAAAGAGGAAAAGACAAAATGAGCCTCAGCCCGGGTGAACTTAAAGACGTAAAGGAATTCCTTTACAAAATTGCCGATGACCAGCTCATAATTGGCCACAGAAACAGCGAGTGGACAGGGCTGGGTCCGACCCTGGAAGAAGACATTGCTTTTTCTTCAATAGCACAGGATAAGATAGGACAATCACAGCATATTTATGAACTGCTTCATGCTATGGGAGAAAAACACCCGGATACAACTGCATTTACGCGCAATGCTGCTGACTTCCGCTGCTCTCATTTGACAGAATACCCAAACGGTGAATATGAATTCAGCCTTATGCGGAATTTCCTTTTCAATCACAGCGAGCATATAAGGTTCGGGATGCTGTCAACATCATCCGTAGAACAGCTGGCGAAGCTGGCAAAGAAATACCGCGGAGAGATCAAGTACCATGTAATGCACTCTGATACATGGGTAAAACAGCTTGGCAGGGCAAACGAAGAAAGCCACATGCGGATGCAGAAAGCACTGAATGATACTTTTAATTTAGCGCTCGGAATATTTGAAGAGAGTGATTTTGCAGAAGCGTTACGCGAAACAAAGGTGTTTGAAGGTGAACAGGTTCTGCAGAACAAATGGCTGGAAGAAATATCACCGATACTTGATAGTGCTTCGCTGGTAATACCCAATAAGAATTCATGGGCACCCGCTTATGGAGGCAGAAAGGGTCAGCACACAGAGTATCTTCAGCCGCTTATTGAAGAAATGGGAGCAGTTTTCAGGCTTGACCCGAATGCAGAATGGTAAACAAGTAAAAAGGCAAAAGTAAAAATCACAAATGGAATCATTTAGAACTATGTTGAGTAAAGCTGAAGTCTTAGATGCACTTCAGGATGTTAAAGATCCGGAGATTCCGACTATTTCGATCGTTGACCTGGGAATCGTAACTGACGTTTCAGTCTCTGAAGAAAATTTTGTATTGGTGAAATTGACTCCGACATTTTCAGGCTGCCCGGCCCTAAAGATCATGGAGACTTTAGTCAAAGAACGTATTGAAAAGCTCAATGTATCAGGGGTTAGTGTAGAAACTAATTTTGATGTACAATGGAATACAAATATGATAACCGATAAGGGATTAGCGGCTCTCAATAAGCATGGACTTGCGCCTCCTGAAAGGCATAGCGGCCTGGTTCAGATTGAAATGCTGCACAAGGTCAAATGCCCTTTATGCGGAAGCAGGAATACTGAAATGAAAACACCATTTGGACCGACACTTTGCCGTTCAATTCACTACTGCAATGACTGCCTTAATGCTTTCGAGCAGTTCAAACCGGTATCATAAAAAAAGGGCGTTCATTTCTGAACACCCTTTATGAAATTTCAAAATTAAACTACTTCGGTATATTGGCCTTTATGTAGTCGGCCGGAACCAGGTACAGTTTCCCGACTTCTCCTTCGTATAATTGTGTTATCATCCCCAGCAGTTCTCCTGCTTCATTAAATACCGCACCGCCTTCAATAGAGATTGGCTTAGACGGTTTTATTTCAATAACTCCGGTCTTGCTTGTCCATTTTTTTGTACCCGAAACCACTCCCCCCATTGAATACACCACCGAAGAAAGCGTATTGGGATAGTAATACAGCTTCACTTTATCCCCGTATTTTGCAGAGGTTACCGATGCATATTTGAAGGGTTTGAATTTATCAGCACTTCCGAAGCGGAGATAAACAAGGTCCTGTTTTTCGTCCAGGTCTTTCTCAGTCATATCATCAATTCCTGCAAGTGAATCTGAGGGCAATATAACACTGAAGAATCCGGCGCCCTCAATAAGATTCATAAGTCTGAAATTCGTGACAATAAGCCCGTCTCTAAGTACAATACCAGTCCCGATCTTGACCGGTTCCTTATTCCTGTTATAGACCTGAACGCGAATGAGAGGATTTTCTTTCTGGCTGACTTTTCCGATTGTCCGGTCAACTTTTTCTGCATAAGTAAGTTCAAGAGTAGGATCTTTTACCAGCCCAGCCGTATCAGTCTGCTGGTTAAAGATCGCGTTTTCCATGGTCATTTCCCAGGTGAGGGAATTACCGGCCGTACTTGAAGCATTTGACTCCTTTACCTCAAACGGAAAATCAATTGTATATGTAACTCTGTGAGATGAATAAAGCGGGCTCAGGTAGCTCTGCATCAATTCATCATTAAAACTTCTCTCAGCTTTCCTTGTAACGTGCTTAAAAGTAAGGTTGCCTTCTTCATCAAGAAACTTAATGGTACTGAACTGAACAGGAAGCTGATTTGAATACCTGAATGTGCCTTCTTTTATCATCTTCACAAGCACGGTGGGTTCATCAAAATGATATTTCAGGTAGATCTGCTTTGAGCCGTCCTGATTTGCAGTAACGACGAGCTCTTTGAGAGAAATTCCTCCGACTTTCATAACGTCGGCGCGGGTATTGCTTTCCAGGTAACCATTATCGTATACGGAGTCTATCCTTTTTTTCCACACACCCGATGCATCGGCCGATGCCAGTGCGCTCAGCTTATCAAGGAGTTCTTTATCAATAGTAACATACATGTCTTCCATCCCGCTGCCGTCCGGATTCAGCTTGATCTCTCTTTTAATGTCAAAGCATCCCGCCAAGCTGAGCAGTACAGAGATAAAGACCCCAAAGAACAGGATCTTCTTGAATTGTTCCGGTATAATTGCTTTCATCTTAAATTAATATATTTTTAAGTTAATATATTATTTACCTTCTTCTGTACTAAAAATAAAGCTAACATAAGTAAATTTAAAGGCAAAATGCAGATAATTAAGAATGCTTCCATGTTGTTAAGCCAAGCGCATATAACGCAGAGTGTTATGTGTGTTGTTGAGCCAACATAGCTCCACAGCCTTAACAGCAGCTTATTATTAATGTAATATACTTTGGGATTGGGTTTATTATGATTATGGTTCTCTTCATGATCCTGCTGTATCTTCAGCTGCAATCGCGAATACCTAAGGTAAATATTCACAAGGAACCTTTCGAAAATGTTGGAACTTCCCGGATTTTCCTCAAATCTTTTCTGCTCAGTCTCATATTCAGCGATCTCTTCGATAATGTTTGTTGCCTTGCCGTAAACGATCTCAAGAAATTTGTTTCTGTAGAAATCAAAATAAAAGGCCTGTAAAGCTGAAGAAATACCGCCGAGTATACTGATAAGCCAAATATAGCCAACCGGATTCAGGTTCAGATATGAATTTCCCCAAAGGTTCGCGTCGTGATTGTTGAATGCGTTAGTGAGTCCGATGCCTATGCCGAGAAAAACAAATGTGCTGACAACGTAGTCAACAACTCCGTCAATAATTCTTCCGACTTTTGTTCCGTTCTTCTTAAGCCTTGCGATCTGACCGTCGGCGCAGTCAAGTACATTACTGGTAAAGTAAAGCGCCCCACCTATGGCAAGGAATGTATATTCCCCAAAGCCAAAGAGGATGCCAGCCGTTGAGCCAATCAAAAGCGCAGCAACCGAGACCCTGTCAGGGGTTAAATTGAAAGAAAAAGTCGCTTTTACGAAAAGAAACGCAAGGGGACGAAATAAAATGAGGTCGAAGATCTCTTCGACCTCTACTGCTTTCAATGACGATTTGTATTCGCTGTATAAACTCAATATATAGTCTTCAGTTCAAAAATATCCGCGGAGTCTAATGCCAATTCACTTCTTTGCAGTACTGCTTTATAGTATTCATTAAGAGCTTATTATCTTCTTTTGTGCCGAGCGAAATTCTCGCTTCAGTCCTGAACGCTTCTTCATCAAGGAATTTTATCCTTAAGTTGCGTTCGTCAAGATATTTCTTGAGTCCCGCCCTGATCTCGACAGGGATATCAACCAGAATAAAATTGGCAAATGATTTAAACGGCACAAAGCCTTTCAGTTTTCCGAACTCCTTATACATCATTTCTTTATCTTTTTCGTACTGTTTTCCTATTTTCAGATACCACTTGATATTATCCAGAGCAACCATGCCAAGCTTTTCGGAAACCCTGTTATAGCCAAGGTATCTTGTTGTGAAGTTTATCAGAACGTCAAGATTCCTGCCGGCAAATGCGAATCCTATCCTGAATCCGGCAAGAGCAAAGAACTTGCTGAAAGTACGGCAAATTACAAGATTCGGATACTCATCGATATACGGCTTTACATATTCATTTTCAGTCGAGCCGAATCCCCAATACGCTTCATCTATCATAGTAATTGTATCCTTTGTTGCATCAAGGAAACGCTTTAGGTCTTTTGAATCGATCCTGTTGCCTGTCGGGTTATTCGGCGAAGCGATAACAACGACCTTAGGCTTAGTATCATTGAATATCTGAATCATTTCGTCAACGTCGTACAGGTAATACGGAACGCCTTCGTAAGTCCCCTTCTTCATCGGGTACTCAACATTTGTGCCGCCGCGCTCTGAGGCTACTTTTTTGTAGTACCACCATGCTTCTCGCGGAATAAGGATCTTATCGCCAGGATTAACGTAACAGTGTATTATCTGCTTCAAAAGATCTTCGCTTCCGTAACTGAGCAAAACATGTTTTTCGTCAAACCCGAAATCATCGGCAATACGTTTGGATAGAGCCGATTTTATTCCTTTCATAAAATCACGGGAATACCATGAAAGTAGCTGAAGATCAACTTTCTTGAGGATTTTGTAGACTTCCGGTGTTGGACCGGTTTGTGATTCATTCCTATCCAGAAATAAAGGTTCTTTGGGGAATTTGGATTTTTTTGAAGATTTCTGCTTTTTTATGGATGATTTCTTCTTTGCCTTTGACATAAATTATTTATTAGTTAATGCCTCCACTCCGGGCAGGAGCTTACCCTCGAGGAATTCCAGGCTTGCGCCGCCGCCGGTTGAAACGTGGCTGACCTCAGTTTCGAGTCCCGCCTTGGCAATAGCAGCCGCTGAATCCCCGCCTCCTATAACCGTTACTGCCCCTTTTTTGGTTGCTTCGGCAAGCGCCTTGGCAACTTCAAATGTACCCTTTGCAAAATTGTCCATTTCAAATACACCCATTGGACCATTCCACACCACTGTCTTGGAGCTTAATATAACTTCTTTGAATTTATTTATTGTATCGGGACCGATATCCATTCCAACTTTACCTGCCGGAATTGCATTTGCTGCAACAACAGAAAATGGGGAATCATTTTCAAATTTATCTGCTGCAACAACATCACCTGGGAGCAACAGCTTATCACCTGCTTCCTTAAGCAGCTCTTTTGCAAGTTCTACTTTATCTTCCTCAAGCAGAGAATTACCTATTTCATATCCCTTAGCCTTGTAGAAAGTGAAAATCATTCCCCCGCCAACAAGTATCTTATCAGCTTTGGTGAGCAAGTTTTTGATCACATCTATTTTACCTGAAATTTTACTTCCGCCAAGAATTGCTGTGTAGGGGTGTTCGGGATTTGAGATGGCTTTTGAAAGATACTCCAGCTCTTTCTGCATCAGATACCCGGCTGCGCAGGTTGTAATGTACTTTGTTACTCCTTCTGTTGAAGCATGCGCGCGGTGAGCAGTTCCGAATGCATCATTTATGTAAACATCTCCGTAAGACGCAAGTTTAGCGGCGAATTCAGGATTATTCTTCTCTTCTTCATTATAGAATCTGAGGTTTTCAAGAAGAAGAACATCACCGTCCTGAAGATCGTTCACAATTGCTACGGTCGATTCACCAATACAGTCATCCGCAAACAGCACGGGCTTATCAAGCAAATGTGAAAGGTGCATTGCAATGGGTCTGAGTGAATATTTCTGATTCTTTTCACCCTTTGGCCTGCCCATGTGACTCATAAGAATCGCCCTGCCGCCTTCAGATATTATTTTCTTAATTGTAGGAAGCGATTCCACGATGCGCTTATCATCTGTTATCACACCCTCGGATTCTTTCGACATCGGCACATTGAAATCTACCCTAACAAGGACCCGTTTGGATTTCAGCCCCGCACCCGAAGAAATATCGTCAATTGTAAGTTTATTCATTATATTTTAAATATAGCCCCGGAGACTAAAGTCACTTAATAGCCGGCTTTAATTACTTTATTCAGCAGATCAACTATTCTGCAGGAATAACCCCATTCATTATCATACCATGTGACTATTTTGAAAAATCTCTTTTCGCCTTTCAGGTTGTTCTGTACTGTTGCAAGTGAGTCATATATGGAGGCTCTGTCATCATGAATGAAATCCGTTGATACAAGCTCTTCATTACAGTAACCCAGTATATCTTTAAGATATGTCTCAGACGCCTTTTTCATCAGTGCGTCAATTTCTTCAATAGAAGTATCCTTTTCCGTGCGGAAAGTAAGGTCAACAACCGATACATCTGCAGTCGGTACGCGGAAAGACATACCGGTCAGCTTGCCTTTTGTAACGGGGAGAACTTCGCCAACAGCTTTAGCTGCACCGGTTGAAGAAGGTATAATATTGATAGCCGCTGCTCTTCCCCCGCGCCAGTCTTTTTTGCTCGGGCCGTCAACTGTCTTCTGTGTAGCTGTGTAAGCGTGGATTGTTGTCATTAAACCTGCTTCGATTCCAAGTCCTTCTTTTAATAAAACATACACTACGGGAGCCAGGCAGTTTGTTGTACAGGAGGCATTTGAAATTATGTGGTGTTCTTTTGGATCATATTCATTATCGTTAACGCCCATCACCAGGGTTTTAACTCCGCCTTTGCCGGGAGCGGATAATATCACTTTCTTTGCTCCTGCATCAAGGTGGCCTTTAGCTTTTTCCATATCGGTAAAAAGTCCGGTACACTCAAGAATTATCTCCGCGCCCAGTTCTTTCCACGGCAGATCCGACGGAGATTTTGCAGCTGCTACACACTTGATCTTCTCTCCGTTAACAACTATAACATCATCGCCTTCAGTTGTAACAGTTCCGTTGAATTTACCGTGTATGGAGTCATATTTCATCTGGTAAGCAAAATACTTCGCATCAGTGCTCACGTCAACAACTGCAACTACATCTATTTCTTTTCCAAGCAAACCTCTTTCAGCCATAGCACTGATTATCTGGCGTCCTATTCTGCCGAACCCGTTTATTGCTACTTTAGCAGCCATTATAAAGTCAAATCCCTTCTATATATAGTTAAAAAGCAGAAAATAAAGCTTAATCTTAACAAAATAGCTAAAAATGAGGTGTCTTTCAATGATAATAGTCCGCATTAACTGCTAATAAGCTGCCGTCAATTCTCATCAAAAAAAAAGCCCGGCTTACCGGGCTATATTGAATTGAACTTGAAAAAGAACTACTCTGTTGCCGAGAAAGTGCCGTCCCCGTTAATTGTCAAAGTATGAAGCAGGCAGGCATCCATACCCGTAAAAATAACGGCATTGCCTTCAAGATCGGTTATCTTCATATCAAACTTACAGGTAGCGCCGTAATCAGCAGGAATATCAACCCTGATAGATGAAGCGTTTTCAAACAGATCCTTAGGAAGAATATCGCTGCCCCAGTTGTTTGTTTCGGCAGGTGTTACATAAACATTGTTTAATGTTACACCGGTGTTATTGGTTACATAGAAATACAAAGCCTGAGCTGATGTATTTGAAGTTGAAAAAAGAAATAACGCACAGAAAATCGCTGCTCCAAAAAGTAGTTTTTTCATTTGTTAGATTTGATTTAGTTAAAAAGAATCAGCAAAAATAACGATAAATAACGAGTTCTCAAAGCTTTATTTCCGGTTTTTTGCAAGCAATCGGATTCCCTATTATTTAGAACATTGATATTGGCCCGAGCTATAAGTATATTTGCAGATAAATCACTCAAAACAAGGGGATTTTGACCCGATTTCACTCCAAATCTGCTCATTTTCACCCGAAAACGGTCAAAAATCATTCAAAACTTATAACTTAAGAAACAGGGGAATTTCAGCTTTTTATGGGTTCAACATCAGATCTTCGAAACGGATTAGTCATAAAATATAATGGTGAACTTCATGTGATAACGAAGTGGGAACACAGAACCCCGGGTAACCTTCGGGCATTTTACCAGGTAAAGATGAAGAACCTGAAAAACGGAAAGATGATAGAGAACCGATTCAGGTCGGGTGAAGTAATTGAGATCGTCAGAATGGAAACACGGAACTTCCAGTATTTATACCATGACGGTACCGGTTATGTATTTATGGATAATGACAATTACGACCAGGTTTCAATTCCCGATGACATTGTTGGTGACCAGGCGCAATTCATGAAAGAAAGCGAAAATGTCCAGATAATGTTCGATGGACAAAGGCCTGTTTCGGTGGAAATTCCGCCTCATGTTGAGCTTAGAGTGATAGAAGCTCCCCCGGGAATAAAAGGTGATACTGCCACCGGCGGAACAAAGAGTGTGAAACTTGAAACCGGTGCAAATGTGAACGTACCGATGTTCATAAGTGAGGGTGACATAATTAAAGTCGATACCAGAACATCTGAATACCTTGAGAGGGTAAAAAAATGATATGCGGTCTTTTTTCCTGTTGATAAGTATTTATTTGCAGAAAAAAACACCATCCATAAAAATGCGAGGATATAAAAAGAAATGAAAACTGATCTTAATTACATCAAAAAGCTGCTCAAGATATTAGAGGCCGGAGATATCAACGAAATTGAGATAGAGGAAGAAGGTACCCGGGTAAAAGTTGTCAAATCCAAACCGGCCGAGAACAATTCGGCCCCGCAGTTCGTAACATACTCCGCCCCCCCACCCGCAGCGGCACAGATCTCAGGCGGAGGCGGAGAGGCACCTCAGGTCACCGCGCCTCCGGCAAAAACCGTCGAGAAGAAAGAAGCACCACCGGTTGCAGAAGGCACAATTGAAGTACGCTCACCGATAGTGGGTACTTTCTACAGGGCACCGTCACCCAATGCCGATCCATATGTACAAGTCGGTCAGCAGGTAACAAAGGGCACGATACTATGCATAATTGAAGCTATGAAGCTTATGAACGAGATAGAGTGCGATTATGAAGGCAAGATAGTGAAGATACTTGTAGAAAACGGCCAGCCTGTTGAATACAACCAGGTGCTTTTCCTTGTAGAGCCGAATTAAGCCCGGCTGTTTGCGGCGAACTAAAATTCCAATCGAAAAGTGTTCAATAAAATACTTATAGCCAACAGGGGCGAAATAGCCCTGAGAATAATACGCACTTGCAGAGAAATGGGCATAAAAACCGTTGCAGTGTATTCCGAAGCGGATAAGGATTCATTGCACGTTAGATTTGCCGATGAAGCTGTCTGCATCGGTCCCCCGCCATCCCGCGAAAGTTACCTGAATATTCCCAGAATAATCTCGGCTGCGGAAATTACCAATGCCGACGCAATTCATCCCGGTTACGGATTCCTTGCAGAGAATGCAGAGTTCTCTGAGATATGCCAGGATTCTGAGATCAAGTTTATTGGACCATCTCCGGAGATGATTCGTGCAATGGGCGATAAATCTCTTGCAAAGCATACAATGAAAGCATCGGGAGTCCCTGTTGTTCCGGGAAGTGATGGTGTAGTAACCAATGCTGAAGATGCAAAGAGAATTGCTGCTGAGTTCGGATACCCCGTGCTTATAAAAGCTTCAGCGGGCGGAGGCGGCAAAGGAATGAGAATTGTACGCGAAGAGACCGAACTTGAGAACAGCTTTACAATGGCAACAAACGAAGCACTCAGCGCATTTGGAAACGGCGATGTTTATGTTGAGAAGTTTGTAGAAGCACCTAGGCATATTGAGATCCAGATCCTCGGAGACCAGTTCGGGAATGTTATTCATTTGGGTGAGCGTGATTGTACTGTGCAAAGACGCCATCAAAAGCTGATCGAAGAGACTCCCTCACCGTTTATTACAAACGAAATACGCGATGCGATGGGCGCTGCGGCTGTCAAGGGCGCATTATCGGTCAATTACGAAGGTGCAGGAACTGTTGAGTTCATTGTTGATGTAAATAAGAATTTCTATTTCATGGAAATGAATACACGTATACAGGTAGAGCATCCCGTAACCGAGCAGGTCACGGGAGTTGATCTGATCCGCGAACAGATAGCAGTTGCAGCAGGCCAGAAGCTGAAAGTAAAGAAAGTGAAGCGTGAAGGCCACTCTATTGAGTGCAGGATAAATGCCGAAAATCCGGATAAGAACTTCGCACCGTCACCGGGAAAGATCACAGATTTTCATATGCCCGGAGGGTTCGGTATCAGGGTTGATACACATGCTTACGCGAATTATTTCATTCCGCCTTATTACGATAGTATGCTGGCAAAGCTAGTTGTGACCGCCGATACCCGAGAAGATGCCATCAAACGCATGTACCGCGCACTGGATGAATTCATTATTGAAGGCGTTCACACAACCATACCTTTCCACAAGAAAGTCATGCGCCATGAGAAATTTATAGAAGGCGATTACGATACAAGTTTTATTGAGAAATACGGGTTGGCTTAGCGGATTGTACGAATATAAGATTGTAAGATCTTAAGATTGAAAGACGGGTTAATTGCCCGTCTTTTTTTCTAATCTTTAACCTCAGTCACATCGGCATCACCCCAGAGCTTTTCGAGCGAGTAGAACTTGCGGGTATCGCGGAGGAATATATGAACAACTACATCAACATAATCCAGCAGAACCCATGATTTCATTGTAGTGCCTTCCTTATGCCATACGGTCTCTCCTGCCTTTTTTGCCCCAACAAGAATTGCATCAGCAACTGCCTTAACCTGCGGCTCTGAGTGTGCAGTGCATATCACGAAAAAATCAGCAATTGTGGTAAGTTTTCTGAGGTCGAGTATTTTGATATCTTCAGCCTTTTTTGTTAAGGCAAGCGTTGCAAGTTTTAAAGCGAGTTTTTTTGAATCCAAATTGTATGAACTTTCTATATGGTTTTACTTTTAGTTTTAATTTAACACACCCCGTCTGCCTGCGGCGGCCACCCCTCTCAAGAGGGGAATTAATCAGAATTACGGTTTAGTTTGTGTTTCTGACTGCGTTTTAAAAGGCAGTAATTCTTCGTAATCCTTACCAATTACAACTGTTGCATCAAGGAAATAATTCTTGTTCATTTGCTGTATCACGAATTTCTCTGAAACTCCAAGAGACTGCGCCACACGTTTTGCGTTTTTCATATTGCCCGCTCTATCTATCACCATCGTCGTTTTAATATCCTGCGTAGAAAAATTTCCCATTTCAACCACATCAAATCCTTTTGAGCGCAGGTACTCGGTGAACTTATCTGCAATGCCCGAAACTCCGCAGCCGTTTTGCACATCAATTTGAAGCGTGCCGCCAGATGGCTGTCTGGTAAGGTAAGTGGTTGAATCCACAACCTGGGTTTTTATATCGGTTTGCGGTGTTGTAATGCGTTTGAACAGGTTATAGAAAAGGTAAATTGTAACTACGGCAAGCAGTACAATTAAGATGTTAACGGAATAATGTTTGAATTTGCTCACAAATTCAGATGAACTTGCCTAAGATATTTTATTTTGAAGCGGGTTAATACCTGTTGAACCAATACGGATTGTAATAGCTGTTATAATCGTTATAAAATGGATTACCCTTCAGGTTAACATAATCCACACTGATATACATATTCTTGAACGGCTGATAATCAAGCGAAACCCGGCTCAGGTTAATTCCGTTAAATGAATTCTGGAAATCCTTATTTATTGCAGGATTGTTTGAGCCGATGGAAGCATAAGGAGAATACTGCATTGTTACATCAGCCGAAATATTCATATTCTTGAGTATCTTATAATTCAGCGTTGCAGTGTAAGATGTCAAACTGACAGATGAATTCCCGCCTGTCATATATGACATGTTGACTGAATGGCTGATGGAGAAATTCTTCGGATTGATGAATCCAAGTATCATTCCGCTGCCTGATTTAAGCTTTGTTTTGGTCTCTTTTGGGATCTCTTTAAACTGTGAAAATGAAATTCCGGTGAGGAGGGCTAAAGTCAATACTACTGTTGATAATTTTCTCATTTTTACCGTTTATTTAAGTACAGAATAACGAATTTTGCCTGTTAAATCAATTGAATTTTCTAACTACAACTGTAACAATATGTAAGTGGTTTTCGTTTCAGGCGTATTTTCAATAAAAAAGGGAGCCTACAAGAGGCTCCCCGAAGGATTGATGAGAATCAGGATTTGAACTTTACTTGGGGGTTTCAATTAACAAATCCATTGCTTTACATCAATTTGAAATTAACTAATGAACCATTTCTCACTACAAAGATATCTCTACAGTACCCATGATACAAAATCTTAATTCGCTCTATTTCATAAGTCCAAAAATAAATCCTTATGCCCTTTTTATGCAAAAAATGTTTATTTTTGAAGAATTTAACATCTGTATATAAGAAGTCGATGAAATCTACAGACGACCTGTTTCTGCTGATCTGCTCAATGTCGAAGTCTGAAAAGGGGTATTTCAAGAAATTTGCCTCCAAACATACCATTGGCGGAAAGAATATCTATGTAAAGCTTTTTGATGAAATAGAGAAAATGGATGAGTATGATGAAGCCGGATTGAAGCAGAAGTTCAAAGGTGAAAATTTTGTGAAAAACCTTTATTCAACAAAGAATTACCTTTTCAATCTGATACTAAAAGCGCTCAGTTCTTATCACTCTGAAAAATACGCAGTTTCAAGACTTAACAATATGCTCATCGAGCTAAACGTGCTGTTTGAAAAAGGGCTGTACAAACAATTTAAAACTCTGCTGAACAAAGCTATTGAAATTGCTAGAAAGAATGACAAGCCCTATTACCTTGCATTATTATACAGCAGGAAACTGAACGCACTTGCGACAGAATATTATTCGGGAGCAGAAGTAGAAGAATATGAAAAAACAAAAAAGGCAACCATTGAGAATTTAAGAATGATAAGGCTGCGTGAAGAATATCATTTTCTGTATAATGATATGTTCCTTCTGTTAAAGAAGATGGGATCGGTCCGCAGGAAAGAGGATCTGGATAAACTGAACAAGTTTGTTGATAATCCACTGCTAAAAGATGAAAAGTTTGCATATAGTTTTGATACCAGGTTTAAGTTTTATTCTATATGGGGTCATTATTACAGAGTTGTAGGCGATGATGCAAACTGGTACAAATACCGTAAATCACTGCTTGACCTTATGGAAGGTGATGAAGCATATATTAAGGAGAATCCAAGGAGCTATGTACTTGCTCTGAACAATTATCTGAATGCCTGCGTTTACACGGGTAAATATACTTCTTACAGGAATAACCTTGAAAAGCTAAAAGGATTTGCGAAACAGTTCGAGAACAGGAAAGAATACATTGATACACAGGTCAGAGTGTTTCTGCTTGTTTCAGATCTCGAGCTGAACTATTTCAACAGAACAGGCCAGTTCGATAAGCTTAAAGACAAGACAGGAGAAATTGAAGCAGGCTTTGTTCGCTTCGGAGCAACAATAAATGAAAACAGGAAAATTTCTTTATACAACAGGATAGCATACGCGTATTTCATACTCAAGGATTTTAACAAGAGCCTTGAGTATGTTAACAGGATCATGAACCTGACAGATCCAAAACTGGAACAGGAACAGCACAGTTTTGCAAGAATTCGCAATCTGATCATCCATTATGAGCTTGGAAATTACGACTTGCTGGAATATGCCGTCAGTTCCGCAAGGAGATTCCTTGCTAAACAGGACAGGATATATAAATTCGAAAAACTGATCCTGAATTTTGTAATAAGGGCAATGAAGTGCCCTACCGAGAGGGCCAGGCAGGAATACTATGTTAAGCTTAAAAACGACCTGAAGGCAATGGCTGATGACAGGTTTGAAAAAAGTGCACTGGAGCATTTTGATATTATATCCTGGCTTGAAAGCAAAATAACAAGGAAAGATTTCACGGAAATTCTTAAAACGAAAACTGCTGCATAAAAACAGGGCACCTGTGCAAGCATGCCCTGTCTCTATATTGTGAAGAAACCAACTCCAACTTATAAGTCTTAACTGCTGTTATTTAACCAGCATCATTTTCTTCACCTGGCTGAATCCTTCTGCATCCAATCTGTAGAAATATACACCTGAGGAAAGTTTTGAAGCATCAAAATCTACAGTGAAATTGCCTGCATTCATTTGCCGGTTAACAAGTCTTTCAACTTCCCTGCCTGTTATATCATATACAACCAGCTTTACAAATGAAGCCTGCGGCAAACTGAATTTTATTTTTGTCACGGGGTTGAACGGATTAGGATAATTCTGGCTCAGACTGTAGTTCTGCGGAATACTGCCGCTTGTAGTTTCAATACCTGTGAAGTTTTCGCAGCCGTGTGTGCAGTACATAAAGCCGCCGTCATTTCTTGACCATACACTTAGGCATGAATCTATTGGTGTAACCCTGTATCCTGCGCGTACTCTTCCGAATCCGTCTCCTGCGGGTATATTGTTAACCAGAAGTCTTGATGTATAAAGACTTGTGCTAGTATTGGAAAGATAATAACATCTTCCGCCTTTTACGCTGTATGCGAACTTAAAACGATTGTTCGCCAGTTTTATTGCCTGGATATCACATGAATTAGCGGTATCGGTTGTGAACTCAACATAACTTGCCGCAAATGATGCAAGAGTTGTCCCTCCGCTGATAGTATTAAGGCATTTAACATCAACGTCTCCGTTTGGATCAGTTGTGTAATTCCTGAGGAATACAATTGCACCGTTCGTATTTCCGCTTCCGCCGTTAAAAGCCAGCCTTACTTTGCTTAAACCGCGGGTATCTGTAATTGTCAGATTACCGGCAATTGTTCCTGCTGAATTCTTGCTCCATGCAGTGTAAACATTATTATAGCCGGGGAAAATGACGGCAGTGTATATATTATCCGTGTTATCGGTTGAATTGTAATAGTAAGCTACATCCTGTGACAAATAATAACCATTAGCGGCTCCGGTAACATACCAATAGAATCCCCCGCTTGCAGCATAAGATATTTTATGTGTTTGTGTAAATGAAGGCGCAAATGCATTCTGTATTACACAAATTCGCTGGCGGACCTTATGATTATTTGCTGCAATCAGAGTATCGTTTGAAACGGTTACATACACGTAAGCATTGCTGCCAAACACAGTGTTATCACTGGTTACCCGCGGGTTGTAATTGAGTGTGGTTGTGTTGGAGAAACTGAAAGGTTGTGCCTGTACAGTACCTGTGCCTATGTTGAATCTCGCAATAAGTGTGAAGCGATGAGAGTTATAAACATAGCAGCCAACTGCATAAAGCATGGTATCCGCACCGTTTATAACCGGTTCTATATCAAGCTCTTCGTTATTGAATCTAACACCATTCACAAATCCGTTATAAGTGCCCTTAAGCACCCAGGATATGCCGTTATTGTATGAAACGTAGATCTTCATCTGGTCAGCGGTTGCAGAAACGTATTCTGTTACTGCTGCATAGATCTTATTTGAAAGGTTTGTTGACTGGGTAGCGATTGCCCAGTAACCGCCGCCTCCAATAGTCGTGATTCCGTCACCTGTTTCCTGGATGAAATGCTGTTCAGTCTCTCTTATTCCTGTTTGCTGAGGATCATTAACAAATTGCTCAGAAGAAGCCCCGTCCATTTTATTCAGCCTTGACTGTAATTCCATAACACGGGATATTTCATTGTTCAGTCTGGCAATGTTAAGCTGCCGGACAAGTGCTGTTCTTTCTGGATTTTCGCTTACCTCAGGTACAGTTGTTGTAAACTGTGCCTGAGATACATCGCCGCTTGTTGAGTAGAAATAACCGTTGTTTTCAGTCATTCCGGGCTTATCCTGTGAAAAAGTAGTGATGCTGACAAGAAGTGAGAAAAAAATTAAAGCTAGTGTTGCGTGTCTCATTTTGCTGCTCCTTTCGGTTTTAGTTTGATTTTATTTTATCTGTTTAAAAAACAACTCTTAGATTTATACCCAGTTTCTTTTCGGGAATATGAAGCCTGCTGAATTTGACCTCTTCGATCTGCACGTTCAGTTCGGGAAGCACATTTTTTCCGGCTTTAAATATCAGACTCCTTTTACTGTCCAATCCCCAAAACTTGTAAGACAAAATGAATTTGTCTGCTTGGTCTTGACTCAGAACTTTCTGTTGAAATTGAAATGTTTGCTCCGAATTAGTTTTCAATTTCTCAGATTCTTCTGAACCCGCTGAGCTTTGGGAAAAAATGCCCGTACAGAACATTGTTA
>JAUQWS010000114.1 GCA_030835025.1 Ignavibacteria bacterium
ATGTATTTGATATACGAGATCTTGCGCGGTTTGAGAAAGAGGAAGATATTCATAACCTTTGGTTTTTTTCTGCTTAAAATCTATCGCATCACCTTTAATATCTTTCCATTCCAATTTTCTGATATCTGATATCCTTAGCCCAGTGAAGCAAGAAAAGAGAAACGCTCTTTTGATCTCGGGATGTGAGCACGCGGTTTTGGCAAGTGCTTCAATCTCAGGTAGGGTCAAATACTCTTTCTTCGGTTCGATCCTTTTGACATTCTGCCTGAAGTAATGAAGTGGATTCATTTGAATCAACTTATCTCTGTAAGCCTTATTTATACCCGCCTTCAGAGTATTCATATAGGTCCACACTGTGTTTTGAGACACGAATCTGAGCATGTATTTCTGAAAATCCTCTATCCACTTCTCATTTATCTGTGATATCTGAATATGGTTGTCTGTAAATTCTCTTAGATAGTTGAGAGTGTTTTTGTAAGTTTTGCAGTTCTTGCGGTCTCTTTCTTTAGCCATTTCTTCAAAATACTCAACGAAATTGACCTTTGACTTGTGGATAGGTATGAAGCCATGCTGGGTGTTCTGGTACTCCAGCTCCCTCTTAGCCCGGATGCTTTGAGCCAGACGCAAGACTTCTTTGTTATTATTTTTATCATTATCTAGCCGGAGGTTCAAAAATTCATAATGTCTCTTCCCTTCAAAGTAGATATCCAAATAAAGACTTGTGTTCCCACTGCCGAGTTTTTTCTTTCTTAGTTTTACCATGACCTTAGTAATTAGTTTTGTTTGTTTTTGTGAGTAACAAATGAGTAACAAATGAGTAACAAAAAAGTAACAAACATATGCAATTAAGCACAATCACAAATACGAAAAACACACAAAATGATACCATTTTCGTATCTTTTGTTACTCTTGTTACCCTATGTTTTCAATACTAAAGTAGGGCAACAAACCCGCAATAGAGAGTTTTTCAATCATTCGTTGTTGGTGTTTTCACCAGCAACATACATTTAATTGAATCAAGTATGTAATAACTGCCGTGAATACGAAAAATTTAAACAAAAGGTTTTCACTAAATTTGATTTCTAGAGTTACTAATTTTATTATAACATAAAAAAAGCGGTCGATTGACCGCTTTTTCTTTATGAGAAAATATCTCTTTATTTTACCAGCATCATTTTCCTGGTATCTGAATAATTATCAGTTTTTATAGTATAAAAGTACACGCCGCTGGGGTAGCCCGATGCATTCCAGTTAATTTCATAACTCCCCGGGTTTAACCGCTCGTTTACCAGTTGTTCAATTTCTTTTCCTAATTCATCATATACAGAAAGTCTGACATTCTGGGCATTATCGGGAATATCAAATTTAATTCTTGTTTCAGGATTGAATGGATTGGGATAATTTTGAGACAGGGAAAATCTGTCAGGGGTCTCAGGATTTGAACCATTCAAAGGTTTGCCGTTTAAAGCTTGTGAATATTTGATCGTGGTGTAATTACTGCCATTTTGAGAACCATAACTGAAACCTGTTACATATACATTTCCTGAGTTACTTACAGCTATTGATACTGCACCATCTTCTCTGGCAAGATTACCGGACCCGTTATATGCAATGTTCCACTGCTGAGTACCTGAAGAATTATACTTTATGGTAATATAATCAGTGCCTGATAAACTGGCAATACGGCTTCCGGTTACATAAGTGTTTCCTAAAGCATCAACATACATATCTCTTACATAATCGCTTTTGTTTGCTTGACCATTGTATCTGTTAACCCATTGCTGGATACCTGAATTATTTAATTTTATAGTGACTAGATCCCTGGATGTTCCTCTTCCGAAACTGGTTCCTGAAACATATACATTCCTGTATTGATCTAAACCAATAGAAGTAATCTCATCAGTGCTGTCACCTGATCCGTTATAAACATTAGACCACTGAAATACACCGGTTGAATTGTATTTTATTACAAGGAAGTCGTCCCGATTCGTTAAGTTAAAACAGTCTCCTCCTATATATACATTCCTGTCACCATCAACAATTATATCATTGCCATTGCCTTCAGTATAACCGTTTTGCTTATATTTTCTCACCCATTCTATTACGCCCGAGAAATTGTATTTTATTATAATTACACTGCCGTCATCCACAAAACCGGTTATATACGCATTACCAAGATTATCGGTAGTAATTCTTTTTATGTTTGGAATATTAAAATATGGATATGGATTGTAATTTTTCATCCACTGTAATACGCCAGAAGCAGAATATTTGATAGTTATTATATCAGTTCTCCCATATCCGCCGGTTGTTTGTGCCATGCCGGTGACATATAAATTTCCAAAAACATCAAGAGCAAGTGATGTTGCGACATCATGGTAAGCATTTGATGTATAAGTCCATGTTTTAGACCAAACTAATGTACCAAATGTATTGTATTTCATTATTAAGAAATCTAAACCGGTATTGGTATTCCTGATTCGTCCGCAGATATATACGTTTCCTGCATCATCCGTTATCATTTGAGAAACGCTGGCTTCATCATTATTTGGATTCTGAAAAACCCGGCTCCAAATCAAAATGCCTGAGGAATTATATTTTAGAGTTAATATTTTATTTGGATAACTGGGTCCAATATAATTACAGGTAACATAGACGTTCTCCGCTCCATCTATCCCAACTGAGTTAGGTTTATCTACAACATACGAAGAGCAGACAAAATCTTTCACCCATTCCTGTGTTACCTGTGCCATCGAAATATGATTTGCTGCAAAAACAAGTGTTACGAAAACTGCGATTTTCAAAAAGTAATTTTTCATTTGTTTTCTCCTTTAGTTTATTATTTGTTGGTCCTTATTTACTATTTATTTTATCAGCATCATTTTTTTGGTATCGGTAAATCCCTCAGCTTCAATTCTGTAAAAGTACGTCCCCGAAGGCAGCGAGTTTGCATCAAAATCCGATTTGTAAGTACCGGCCTGCATAAATTGATTAGCAATAACTGATACTTCTTTCCCAAGCATATCATAAACAGATATCTTTACATTTCCGCTTACAGGCAGGCTGAACTCTATATTTGTTGTTGGGTTAAAAGGATTAGGATAGTTTTGCGATAAATTGAATTTATCCGGGATTATTCCCGAAATTGGCTCAATACCGGTTGTTTGACTATATTTTACTGTTGCATAATCCACAAATGTTCCGATTCCAACGCTGTTTCCCGTCACATAAACATTTCCGGCATTATCTACAAAAACATCCGACGGTGAGTCTGGTCCATTTGCCGGTCCGTTGTATCTCTGAGCCCATTGCTGAACCCCGTTCGCATTATATTTAACGGTTGCATAATCATAACCGGAACTAGGCCCTGCGCTATAGCCGGTAGTGTAACTATTCCCGGATCCATCAACAAAAATGTCGGTTGCTGCATCTGTTGAATTTCCGGTGCCGTTATAGTTCTGTACCCATAACGAGTTACCTGAAGTATTATATTTTATGGTAGTAAAATCAGAAGCTGTTGCTGTATTAAAGGTGTAGCCTGTTACATATATGTGCCCGGTACCATCAACATCAATACTTACAGCTTTATCTACCAAGTTTGCATTACCGTTATAAGTTTTTACCCACTGGAATACTCCCAATGAACTGTATTTAATCGTTCGCCATTCGCTGTTTGTTAATGAAGTATATGACTCTCCTGTTACAAATACATTGCCTGAACCATCTATTGCTATATCATTTGGTCTTGAATTATAATTTGCATTTGCAATATTATATTGTGCCCATTGCAGGTTTCCAGTTGAATTATATTTTAAAGTAACATATTGATTGCTTCCATTAACATCTGATTTACCTGTTCCGGTTACATAACAATTTCCTGAAGCATCAGTTATTATCTTTCTTCCATAATGATTCCCGCTCCAGCCGGTAACAAAGTATGTTTGAGCCCATTGAATATTACCGGATGAACTATACTTTAAAGTTGCAATGCGGCCAAATTGTGCATTATTGTCGCAGCTTCCCGTTACAAATACATTTCCTGAAGCGTCCAGTGCAATAGAACTTGCAATATCATTAGAATTTGATGTAAGAAAAGACCAGGTTCTGAACCATAATAAAGTGCCTGAATTACTATATTTTAAGATCAGGAAGTCATAACCGGATGGCAGTGGATTATCATATAATCCTGCGATGTAAACATTTCCTGAGTTATCAGTAACCATTTGATTTACTCTTACGCTTCTGTTATCAAAGGGATTTAAAAAATTTACCGACCATTGCACAGTACCGGAACTATTGTACTTAACAATTGAAATACCGTCATAATTTGATGTTGTTTTGATATTTCCTGCAACGTAAACATTTGATGCTGCATCTGTTTTAACAGATACAGCATTATCGTCTTTGTTGTATGCTGAATTATACCTGCCGGCCCATTGCTGTGTTACCTGCGCAACAGACGCCAATGTTATTAAAAACAGCATTGTTATAACCGCCGATGTTTTAACAGAATGTTTCATTTTAGTTTCTCCTTTTTTGATAATTAATTTTTTTTTTATAGTCTTACTCCATTTGCTTTGGCCATTAGAATTTAAAGCTGCTACCCTGAAACAATAAAAAGTGTTGTTTTTCAGACCGGTTATTGTACATTTAGGGTTAATTACAGTATCCGCAACTATCCAGTTATTTGCAGTCTCTGTTTTGAATTCAATTATGTAAGTTATAGCTCCCGGTACAGAATCCCATTGTAAATTAACCTCTCCTTCGAGGTCTCCATTGCATACCGAAACTGATTGCGGAGTATCTAATAGCATCAAATTTATCTTTCTAAGAATTTGCTTTTTAATTATGCCAAAATTAACATTAAGCCCTTACCGGTAACAAGTAAACTTTCATAAAAAAGTTACACAGCAAAAAATTTGAAAAACGCCAAAAATGTTAATTTTTGGCTATTTTTAATGAATCTATTTATTAATATGTTACAAATAAGATAAAGCTATTCTGCTGGAAATTGATAAATAATAAGCTTATTAATCTGTTTAAGTCTTTTAGTGAGAATGAAATTAAGGTATTTGCTGATTTCATTGCTTCACCCTACTTTAATAAAAGGCAGGGAGTATTAAAACTATACAAGTTATTAATACTGTACTATCCTGAGTTTTCAGACAGCAACCTTAGCAAAGAAAAAGTATTTTCAAGTTTGTTCCCGGGGAAACATTATAACGACGGAACTTTGAGGGTGCTGGTCCACTATCTTACTGACCTTGCTGAGAAATTCATTACGTTTGAGAGATTTGCAGGAAATAAACCGGATTACAATTTCCATTTGAAAGAAGCCTTCACAGAAAGAAAACTCTATAAACAGGCAATAGGCGTTTTACGGGAATCGCTGGGAAAATTCAAGAATATGGATATAGAAACATCAGAGAGGATGTATCTTAATTACCGCCTGCATAACGAAAACCTTATGCTCCTTTCATACTCTAATACCGGTGTTTTTGATAAATTTCTGGATAATGCGAATATGGATGTTGTTTTAGATGATCTGCAGGATTTTTACGTTTTTAAAACAATGTCAATTTACCTTAACATACTGAATGTAATGGTGATATTCAAAAAAGAATATCCAACTGTGTATTTTGATAAAGTTCTTTCGCTTATTACGAAAGAGTATTATCGTGATAAACCTGAGATCGGGATCTATTATAACCTGATCAAAATGAACCTGGAAAAAAACGATGTACCTTTTTACCGTGATGCCGTAAAGATCCTGAATGCAAACAAAACCACAATTCACCGATTGCAGTTGAACGAAATCTATATCAATCTTGAAAACTACTGCACAAGAAAAATACGCGAAGGTAAACAGAAATTTTTGAAAGAACGTTTCAGATTATTCCGAGAAGAGCTTGAAAATAAGCTGTATTTAGTTGAAGGGAATATGCCCACAGTTTTATTCAGGAATATTGTTCTTTCGGGTCTGGAGTTAAGGGAATATCAATGGACCCTTAATTTTATGCATACATATAAAAAAGAGCTTCAGGCTGAATCAAAAGAGAATACAGGTAATTATTGCCTTGCATTGTACGGATTCTACACCAAAAAGTATGATGAAGCTCTGAGTTATCTGGCTAAAATAAAATATGATGAACTGTACTTGAAAATAGATGTGAAGATCCTGCAAATAATGCTTTATTATGAAATGAAACATGAGGAGTCATTAGAATCCAATTTAGAATCATTCAGGCATTTTCTTGCCAAGAATATTCTGATTCCGCATAAAAGAAAATTAATATTCCAGAATTTTCAAAGATACATTTCAAAAATAGTTTCACTAAAATACAAGTATGACCCGATCAAGAAACAGATACTGGCTGATAAGATCATGAATGATAAAACCAGCATAAATAAAAAATGGTTGCTGGAAAAACTGGAACATCTGTGATAATGTAAGATCAAAGAAATCACAAAATTGGAGGAATGCTCAATTTCTCGTAACAGGATTGTATTAAGTCATCAGATTTCTATTTAGACTTCATAGTGTAAAATAACAGACTAAAAAGCCCAAAATTCAATTTTTAAGTCATTTTTCTTTAACTTTTACATCATTAAATTTGCGTTCAGCTATTTAGAATGATAAAAGCTTCGGTAGGTATTTGTATCGGAGCGAGCAGCATATCAATAGTACAGGCCAAGAGGCGCGCCGAATCCATCCAAATAACAGATGTAAGAACTGTTTCCCATGAGGGAAATCCCGGGAAAGTTCTTGAGGATTTCTTTGGGCAAAATGATCTTACCGGCTTACCTGTGGTGGTTACCGGGCGTAAGTTCAGGAATCTGATAAACGCAGTTTCCATCTCCGAGCCCGAAGCAATAGAAGAAACCCTTGCTTATCTAAAATTACAGGGAAAATACCGCGCAATTGCCTCTCTTGGGGGCGAAAATTTCATTGTCTATTGCATTAACAATAGCGGTGGAATTGATAAAGTCCTCTCCGGCAATAAATGCGCATCGGGCACAGGTGAGTTCTTCCTTCAGCAGATAAGAAGAATGAATATCTCACTCTCTGATGCACTCCGCCTTGCCGATGAAGAAAAATATTATGTTGTATCCGGCAGATGCAGTGTCTTCTGCAAAAGTGACTGCACTCACGCTCTGAATAAAGGAATTGAAAAAGGGCTGGTTGTTTCGGGTCTCTGCAAAATGATAGCCGATAAAACTATCGAGCTGCTTGCAAAACAATCCTCACGCAGAGTCCTTCTGATAGGCGGTGTATCCCAAAACAAAAGAGTAGTCAGGTTCATAAACGAAAAATATCCCGAATCATTTGTAATTCCCGAAAGCGCTCATTTTGAAGCTCTTGGAGCTGCGCTGAAAGGATTAAAAGAAGATTCCCTTTTCAGCGGCAAAAATATCTTCAGGGATAATGTACGAACTTTTGCTTCACTCCCCCCGCTTAAAAGCTCAGAAGGCAAAGTAATATTTAAAACTCTCAGCAGGGCCGTTGCTTCCCCCGGGGATGAATGTATTCTTGGACTCGATGTAGGCTCAACAACTACGAAAGCTGTGATTATCAGGGCTCACGATAATGCGCTTTTGGCAAGTATATATTTGCGGACTAATGGTAACCCAGTGCAGGCATCGGTAAATTGTTATAAAGCTCTCAGGGAGCAGTTGAATGTTCCCGTAACTATTAGCGGCTTGGGAACTACAGGCTCAGGCAGGCACATTTCCGCACTCCACGCTATGACGCACGGAGTTGTAAATGAAATTATCGCGCATGCCGTTGCTGCCGCTCATTTTGATAAAGACGTGGATACAATATTCGAGATCGGCGGGCAGGATGCAAAATATACTCACCTTACTAATGGAATCGCCAGCGATTACGCAATGAATGAAGCATGTTCTGCAGGCACAGGCTCATTCCTCGAAGAATCAGCAAAAGAAACCCTTAACATTTCATATACGGATATTGCTGATATTGCGCTTACTGCAGAATCTCCGCTAAACTTTAATGACCAGTGTGCGGCGTTCATTTCAAGCGATATAAAAACAGCAAGCCATGAAGGTGCAAACAGAGAAGATATCGTAGCAGGATTGGTTTACTCTATTTGTATGAACTATGTTAACAGGGTTAAAGGGAATCGTCCGGTTGGCAGGAAAATATTTATGCAGGGCGGCGTCTGTTATAACCGCGCTGTTCCTTACGCAATGAGCAATCTTGTCAATAAGGAAATAATCGTACCGCCAGAGCCGGGTTTAATGGGTGCTTTCGGGGTTGCACTCGAGATAAAGAACAGGCTAAACCTTGGATTTTTGGAAAGAAAGAACTTTGAGCTAAGTGAGCTTATCGAAAGAAAATTCCATCACGAAAAAGATTTCATTTGCGCGGGCGGAAGCGAGCATTGCGATAGGAAATGCAGAATTGCAGTAATAAAAGTCGGCGATAAAAAATACCCGTTCGGCGGCGCATGCAGTAAATATTACAATGAAAGGTCACACGTAAAAACCGAACCTGCAAAGAACAATTTCGTTAAGATAAGGCAGGAAATGGTGTTTAACACTCCCGATCCGATTCCTGAAAAATATAACAGACCTTATATCGGTATCATCAAAAGCTTCCAGGTTAATTCATTATTCCCGTTTTACCAAAAGTTCTTTACTCTTCTCGGATTCAATGTTGTTCTTTCGGATAAAGTTGATCCCGAAGGCATGGATAAAATGTCTTCATCTTTCTGCTATCCTGTTGAAATTGCTTATGGAATGTTCCATAACCTGCTGAAGAAAAATCCCGATTATATCTTCATTCCGCATATTACCGAAATGGATTACAACGACGGTCACAAGTATAAACGCCTTTGTGTATTCGTTCAGGGAGAAAGTTATTACCTCCGCTCAGCTTACAGCAGCGAAAAACTTCCGCCGATACTTTCGCCAATTCTGAATTTTAAGGATAAGAAAGAAAATGTAAGGAGATCATTCAGGGATATAGCTCTGCAGCTTGGCAAAAGGGCATCCGAAGGCGAAAATGCTTTTGATGAGGCCTGGACTGGATTTGCCGAAATGCAGGATAATTTCAGGTCACTCGGAAAAAAAGCGCTTGCGGAGATAGAAAGCGATAAGTCAAAGTTCGGCATAGTCCTTTTTGGGAGGCCTTATAATGCTTTTGCCGCAGAAGCGAATCTGAATATTCCTCATAAATTCGCTTCAAAAAATATTGTTGTGATTCCCCATGATTTTCTGCCGAATGAAAACTATCACTCATACGATAACATGTACTGGTACAGCGGGCAGCAGATACTCCGCTCGGCAAGATTCACAAAGGAGCATGAACAGCTCTTCGGTGCTTATATTACCAATTTTTCCTGCGGGCCTGATTCATTCCTGCTTTCCTATTTCAGGAATATTATGGGTACAAAGCCCTCACTTACACTTGAGCTTGATAGCCACTCCGCAGATGTTGGTGTTGATACAAGAATTGATGCAGCTTTGGATATTATCCGTAATTATATAGAACTGAAAAAGCAGGGTTTAATTGCTGAAAAATCAAATGGTTTTTCTCCGCTTTCAATAATATCAAAAAACAAAAAGACTCTTATCGTAGATAATGCGGGAAAGGAACATGAGCTTACTTCTCCCGAAGTGGAAGTCATAATTCCTTCAATGGGTAATTTCAGCACGGAAGCATTCTCTGCTATTTGCCGCTCTGCCGGAATGAACTCACGTTCTTTGCCTGTGCCAACAACGGAAACTCTCAAGCACGGCAGAGGCAATACAACCTGCAAAGAGTGCCTGCCGTTTATCTTAACAACCGGCTCGCTGGTTGAATACTGCCGTAATAAACACACAAACGGAAATGGTATTCCAAAATCTGATTCCTTATCTAACGGTAAGAATGGAAAGAAGATACTCTTCTTCATGCCGCACGGCTACGGTCCCTGCAGGCAGGGCCAATACTACATCTCACTTAAAGATATCATCAGTAACCTTAAGCTAAAAGATATTGGAATACTTTCAATGGATGACGAGGCATCATTTGAGGATCTTGGGACTGACTTCTTCCTTAAAGGATGGCTTGCAATATCAATTGCAGATGTTATTCACGATATTGAAAGCGTAATTAAGACGCTGGCTGTAAACAAGACTGAAGCTTACAAAATTCTTAACGAAGAGTGGAGCAGGATCTTATTTTCTCTGGAGAACGAAAACAGAAAGGGTATCTTCAGGCAATTAAAAGAATCCGCAAAGGAACTGGCTTCAATAGAACTTAAAATGCCGCTTGAAGAAGCCAAAGTTGTATCACTAATCGGGGAAATCTACGTGCGGCGTGAGGAATTTTCGCGGGGCGATCTTGTTCAGACACTCGTATCAAACGGTTTCGTTGTAAGAACAGCGCCAATATCGGAATATATCTATTACAGCAATTACCTTATCAAAAAAGGAATTGTCGACGGCTCTGATTACAAAAGCAGGATTCAGATAACGATTAAAGATAAATACCAAAGGTATTATGAAAGAAAGATAAAGAATATATTCGCAGTTACCGGATTGTTTAAGCCCGAAATGGTGGAGATAGAAAAAACAGTTGACTACGCAAAAGAGCTGATATCAGAAAAACTGGTCGGTGAAACGATCTTGACAACGGGACTTGCCCTTCGCGATATTCTTGATGAAGCCTGCGGTGTTATTTCCATCGGACCGTTTAACTGCATGCCTAGCCGTCTTTCTGAAGCTATTTTAAACAAAGAAATGACTTTGGAAGGCAAATACAAATACGGTAAACTAAAACGCAATGGTTACCCCGAAGAAATATCATCATTGCCGTTCTTATACATAGAAAGCGACGGCAATCCATTCCCGCAAATAACTCAATCACGCCTCGAAATATTTATGATGCAGGCAGAAAAGCTCCACAAGGCGATGGCTCTGCATAAACATGTTTAAGCGAATTTCCGCACTGAGCAATTACCTCCTTTTAAGTTAATCCCCTAAAAAACACTCTTTGAAATATTGAGTTTTATTGGCGCAAATCAGGTAATTCGAACCTGATAGCGCGCTTAAACATACCTGTTTTTCAAAACAATCCTCAAAATTCTTCCTGAATCCGCTCGCTGCAACATCAGTAAATATCCTTCTGTAAAAAAAGCCAAATTCGCTATTAAACGAGGGATTTTGAATTATTCGAGCCTGTTCTACCCGATAATTTCCGAAATAACTTTCCTTTGCCAGGGTGATTTAAGAAACTATTTTTGTTACGAAATTGATTTGTGGTACCCTTAAAGATATTAGTCGTAAGCACGAAGTTCAAAGATCAGGCAAAAAATAAGTAAACTAAAATTAATAAAATCAATATTAACAAAAACTAAAATAGAAAATGAAAAACAAAGCAAAAGCAGTCTTTTTATCGGCAGCAATACTCATCTTCCTGCTGTTTGGATCCTCAAATGCCCAGTTTAGACTGGCAGTTGGCGGACCGTTTACCGATGAATCTCATTCATTAGTTCAGGCAACTGACGGCGGAATTGTAGTAGCTGGCAATACTCAATCATATGGCATCCCAAGCCAGAATTCTTATTTGGTAAAATTCACAACCGGAGGCGCCCTTCAATGGAGCAAGGCTATCGGCGGAGTTAGCACTGACGAGGCATTTACTATAATCAAAACTTCAGACGGAGGGTATGCTACGGCAGGCTGGACTTTTTCATACGGGGCCGGCGGTTATGACTTTAACGTTATGAAGCTTGATGCATCCGGAAATCTTCAATGGTATAAAACAATCGGTGGAGCAGGATCTGACTATGGCTGCTCGATCGTTCAGACCTCTGACGGTGGATACGCTGTTGCAGGCCATACAAACTCTTTCGGTATGGGAAACGTAGATGTAATGTTAGTGAAACTGAGCAGCAGCGGTGCTTTACAGTGGTGTAAAACAGCGGGCGGACCTGCAGCTGATTACGCTTATTCACTCACCCAATCCTCAGATGGGGGGTTTGTTGTTGCAGGCTCTACTATGAGCTATGGTTCCGGCAGTAATGACATTTATGTTGTAAAATTTAATTCAAGCGGTATAGCAGAATGGGGCAAAACAGTTGGCGGTTCAAGTACCGATGCCGGGATTTCGATCAAACAGGCGTCTGACGGCGGTTACATAATTGCCGGAAGTACAATGTCTTTTGGTGCAGGAAATTTTGACATGTATATTGTTAAAATTAACAGTGCCGGTACCCTGGCATGGACAAGAACTCTTGGAGGTTCAGTTTATGAATTTGCCAGCTCAGTTGTTCAAACCTCAGATGGCGGCTATATTGTTGCCGGCTCAACCGAATCGTTTGGAGCAGGTGCCAGCGATATATACATAGCTAAGCTGAATTCAAGCGGCGTATTACAATGGCAAAAAACCAGCGGAGGTTCAGGTGATGACTATGGATTTACCGTTATTCAAACCACAGATGGCGGTTACTGCGTTACGGGAAACACCGAGAGTTATGGAACCGGCAATACTGATATTTTCCTGCTTAAATTCGGTTCAAACGGAACCATATGCGGCAGTTCTCAAACCCCGTCAGGCACTTCAGGCAGCGGAGGAGCTTTATACACTTTACTTCCCGTATCTCTGACTTATACGCCAACAGTTACATCCCCTGCCCCGATTGTTCTCAGCGGCGGGTCAGTTACAGCTCTTTGCCTCACCGGAATTGAATATGCTTCAAATGAAATTCCGAATGACTACTCATTATCGCAGAACTATCCTAATCCGTTTAACCCCGTGACCAATATCAAGTTTTCAATTCCCAACAGCGGTATTGTTACTTTGAAAGTTTACGATATTACGGGAAAACAAACTGCGGAATTAGTAAATCAGAACCTTAACGCAGGTTCATATACAGTGGATTTTGATGCTTCACATCTTTCATCAGGTACGTATTTTTACAGGCTAAGCACAGAAGGATTTACCGATGTGAAAAAAATGATACTGGTAAAATAACCGATTAATAAAACAAAATGGAGCGCAGGTAAAATGCGCTCCATTTATTATTATTGAGACTATTATCAAGCTGCTAAACAGCAATAGGCTTATGGTTTGATTATCAAGCTGATACCCTGTTTGCCGTCCATAAGCACATTGAACGGTTTATCAGTTTTCACGTGGATGTAATGATCCGTCTTTTCTTCAGGGTTTATGTTTTTCAAAAAACCCCAATCGATGAAATCTCTTCCGTTGTTCTGGTGGACTGTAAGATAACCAACATTCATCGAAGTAATATTATGGAAGAAGTGAGAGCCAAGCGAAGCATCAACTTTGAAATCATCCAGGTCAGTTTCTACAATTATTTTCGCATTCGATATCTGCGCCCACTGAACCGGAATACCAAGCCAGCGGTCGCGGGTTCCCCACCTGCCCGGCCCGATCAGAATATAGGCACGGTTAAGCTGGCGCATTTTACTGTTCAGCAGTTCTATTTCGTGCGCCATTTCCCTGGTTTCGGTCTTGTTGAATTTCTCAGGGTCTACATAAATAATATCCGAGATATTTTCCAGTTTTCCGTTACCCATCCCCCTTTCTGTATACAGCACAAGATCAGTTTTATCGATATCCTGCAGGTCAATAGAAAAATATTCTGAACTTCTTATCAGGGGCTTTAACTGGAGAATATAGAAACCGGGATTTTTTTCATCAAGGTTCGCGGCAAATTCAATTTCAACAGGCAATCCCATTGAACTTTCGATAATTTCAAGCAAACGGCTAAGTAATTTTGCCAAAGGAAATCCGTCATACTTAAGCACACCGGCAAAGTTAATCACTCTTGGCCCCGGGAGGTTAAGACCTGCCTTAAGCATATTGTTCTGCGTATCCCAAACAGAAGCGACCTCATTAAGTACACCGAGTTTTTCGGCATCCGAAATATCCACCCTTTTAAGTGTGATATCTTCTCCTTCTGCAAGATCAGATATATTCCTCTTCATATCTATTCCATACAAAAAGGACTGTGTATCACGAAGCTGGGATTCAGGGTCAATAATATCAATTTTAGGAAATTTCGGTGAGAACCTGTAAGCCTTTTCTGCATCTATGACATATTTGCCAAGCCCAACAGCCGCAATGCAAATGCCGTCTTCAGGCTTGAAACGGGATATCGGATAAAAATTATATGATTGTGCTACACCCGAAACATGCGGAAAGAAAACATCACCAAAATTACTGCCTGCAATTTCCTGTATTACCACAGCCATTCTTTCATCATCCAGCCTGTAATTGATCGCATCAAAATAACTGCGCGCATGTTTAGAATAAATTGATGCGTAAACCATTTTAATTGCATCGGTCAGGTTTCGCAGTCTTTCTTCAAGTGACGGGTGATTATTGGGGATCAGGAAAGTCTGGTATATCCCCGAAAATGACTCCGATATTGAATCCTCGTACATCCCCGAAGACCTTACGGCAAGTGGGACTTTTACTTTCTTAAGGTATATTCTCAGCTTCCGCATAAGCTCCTCTGAGAGCTCACACTCAATGAATATCTTCTTTACTTCTTCATGGTCGTTATCAAGATGGATCTTGCCGAGCGAGTTTGCATCTATAAAATTGTCAAATTCTTCAACACCAATAATTGCTGTACGCGGTATTCTGATAGCTGCTCCTTCGATACCTTCAAACAGTTCTTTGGATTGCAGCAAGGTGTTAATGAATGCAATTCCCCTTCCTTTGCCTCCAAACGAACCGCCGGCAAGTCTTAAAATCAGATTCTCTTCGTCAAGGAACCTCGCATTGAAATCAACAACTCCCCCGCGCGAAACCGATGTTTCCACGTTTTTGGTAACATTGATAATATAATTCCTTATCGCATCTGCATTGGGAAAATCAGTAACCTTAAGCTGTTCCAGATGCTCTGCTATCTGAATTTCTCCCCTTGCCATCAGCCAGGCAGAAAAGTGATTTCTGCTGCCGTGGTAAAGCACAGAGTCCGAAGGCACAACCCTCAGCAGGTCCTTGAATTCAACTATTGAAGCTGCCCTGCTGATCTCATCTCCGTCTTCATCCCTGAAGATGAATTCACCGAAACCAAGATTGTTCAGCACGAAATCCGTCAAATCCTCAGAAAGTGTTTCGGAGTTCTTGTTGATAAAAGAAACACCAAGGTTCTTTGCAACATCTTCATATGCGCTTTCAGACGACTGCAGCAGGTATGGCAGGTCGCTTTCTTCGTTCTTGATCCTTTTATAAAGTTTTATCCCTGCTTCATCATCTATCTGTCCCCCGAGCGGGAATTTAATATCAGATATTACACACAGCAGGTAATCTTTGTATTTCTCATATATCTCTACAGCTTCTTCGTAGCTCACTGCCATAAGCACTTTGGGCCTGGCGCGCATTCTTAGGACCTTTTTAACGCCGTCAAGGTTATCTCGGGTAATCAGGCTTTGAGTTTGTTTAATGATCTCGTTGTAAAGTATAGGGAGATAGCGCGAGTAATATCTTATGGAATTTTCGACAAGCAGAATAACCCTTACAAGACCCACTTTCGTATCATTTGTAACATTCATCTTGTCTTCAAAATACTTTACAATGGCAAGAAAAACTTTGGTATCCCTGTTCCAGACAAATACTTTCTCGAAAACATCTATCTTGTCACGCATCTGGTTCAAAAAGGCTATATCACTGTTATCATACAGGAGCAGGAAAACAGGCAGCTCCGGTTTTATTCTCCGTATAAGAGATGCAAGTTCAAGCGGTGTAAGGTTCTGGTTGCGCATTGTGATTATGGCAAAATCAAAATACTTCTTGCTGAGAAGCTGCTCAACCTCATCTTTATCTGACGCATTGGTTATCCTTGGAACATTTGAGAGGTCAAGATTGTAATACTCCCCGAAAATTCTTTCATTAAGCTTTTCTTCTTCTTCAAGTATGAATGCATCGTAAAGGGATGTGACAAGCAGTATCTCACGAACATGGAATTGCGCAAGATCGTGATAGATCTCGTTATCACTCTTGTGCTTTTTGAATATCGATTTAAGTTCTTCTTTCAGCATGCTGCCTGCAATTTAAGTATTTCTATTTATAAAGCAAATATTGATTACGCACAGATTTGAAAGTTTCCAGCTCATCCTGCCATTCTGCAATAATTTCTATCATAGATAAGCCTCCTAAAATGCCTTTTCTCAGACGGTCTGTCCCGGCAAGTTTATCAATGAAATTGTCTTTATTCAGCCTGAATTCAGGGCAGAGCTTTCTTAACGCCGCAAGGATGGCAATTCCCGCTTTGACCGGTTCAAACTTCCTCTTATCTGTAACGCTGATGAAAATACCATTACACTCCTGATTAAAAAACTTCGGGGGATACGCCGAGATCTTTTCTGAAGGGGTGAAAGTAACTGGTTTGAAAATTACCCCTGAAAGTCCGTATGAATTAAGCTCATCAGCCAAAGCCTGCTTATCAACCCATGGCGCACCCAAATATTCAAACGGTTTATCTGTCCCTCTTCCCTCGGAAACATTTGTTCCCTCAAGGAAACAGGAGGCAGAATAGCAAACTGCGGTCGATGGATAAAACATGCTTGGTGAAGGCTTCACCCAAAGTAGCCCTAGGGAATCATAATCCATGTTCCTTTGGTAACCCTGCATTCTGCTTACCTCAAGCGTGCACTTGCCGCCGTACACCACAGAGTTAAGGTACAGAGCAAGCTCTCCGCAAGTCATTCCGTAAACTGCCGGTGCCGGTATAGTTCCAACAAATGAGGTGAAGCCTTCAGAAAGAACATAGCCGTCAACGTAATCCGGATCAATGACCACCGGTCTGTCACATACTATCAGCTTCACATTATTTTCAGAGCAGGCTTCGATAAGGTAATATAGTGTCGAAGTATATGTATAGAACCTTGCACCAACATCCTGGATATCATAAACAACTGCATCAATTCCGGCAAGATCTGATGATGTTGGTTTGTTCTTCCCGCCGTAAAGTGATATAATTGGTTTACCTGATTTTTCATCAACATCTGAATAATTTTCATCACCCCTAATACCGTGTTCAGGAGAGAATATCTTAGCAACGTTGATCCCTTTGGAGATCAAAGCGTCAACAATATGAGTTCCATCCCGTGTAATTCCGGTTTGGTTGGTCAGAACGGCAATATTCAAACCTTTTAATACATCAGCCCTGTTCAGGAGATACTCATTGCCAAGTGTGAATTCTGTAACAGCTTTGTTAGCTTCCGCTGAGCCGAACATGCTCCGTGACGGAAAAAAGAGCAGTAGGCAAATCAGAATGGATTTAATCATCAAAAGCGGCATTGATATTATTGTCCCATTTATCCATAAATTTATGGATAAATGAATTCAAATAATATTGATTTGCGGGGATAAACTGCGATGACTGTTTGGAGTGAAAAAGGGAACCGGCTGTTTGGTGGATATCCCGTATCAGCCGGTCAAAAACTAACTAATTGGAGTCAAGGGTTAGCACTTCTTGTTCACGCGGATGAACTTCTGTTAAAAGTTCTGAGTCTGCATATTCATAAGGGTAAGTTACTTCTTATCAATTAGGGAGAAACTCAAAAAATCACAAGGGGGTGTCTATTTAGATGTTCATTTCATCTAACGCTACAAAGTTAATATATGAAGTCCCTCTTACATATAGTACATTATATGAAAGGCTTGTAGTCGAAATAATTACATTCGGGTATGAGCTTGTAGTGCCCATTTTTGCGTTCTAAGTTGAATTTTCAGGAAATTTAAGTTAAACTTGTCCGGGGGCAATCAAAAATCCTCCGTTTACGGTATGAAAATACTCCTCAATAAAATGAAATTTAAACTCTTCTGTTTGCTTTCCGTAATCCTGATATTGGTCTCATCATGTGATTACTTATTCCCTCCTTTCAGCGGTGAAAGGATTACGGTTGAGGAAGCTTATAAATATATAAGCAAAAACGAAAAGTCAGAAGATCTTATGATAATAGACGTAAGAAATGCTGCAAGATACAACGAAGGTTATATCCCCGGAGCTGTAAATTATGATTATGATTCAACCGGTTTTCCAACCTGGATAGAGAAACTCGATAGGTCCAAAGTCTATATAGTTTATTCCGAAGATGAACGAAAGAGCTTCAATACACTTGAGTTGATGCTTGAACTTAATTTCGGGAATGCTCACGCCATCAAAGGCGGGCTTCAGCAATGGAAGAAAATGGGTTACCCTCTCAGAAAATAACGATATTCGGTCCGTAAACCTGTTTAAATAGTTCCTGATCTGTAATAGCGTTTTAGGATTATATTTTCATTTCGTAATTGATATATTCAGGCAAACGCAGGGGCAAAAATGGAGTATAAATCACTCGGTTTGAATAAAGCAGTGATTTACATGATCGGCGGTGCTTTAGTAACTGTGATCGGACTGATTGACCACACTACCGGCGAAGAACTTTCTTTTTCAATATTTTACCTCATACCGATAGTATATGTAACCTGGTTTGGAAAAAGACCCTTTGGATATTTTTTTGCACTGCTGGGTGCAGCAACATGGTTTTATGTTGATTCTCTGAGCGCTCCCCAATTTTCATTCCCGGCAATTCCTTACTGGAATGCTGTTGTAAGGCTAGGATTCTTCCTTATCGTGGTGTATCTTACCGGGGAACTTAATGATTTTAAGGTGAATCTGGTCAAAAGAATAGATGAGAGAACAAAGGATCTGCTTAATGAGATTGAAGATCATAAACGCTCAAAAGAAGAGCTGATGCAGAAGAGCGAATTGCTGAGAAAACTCACCGGCAGGATTGACAGGATAAAAGAGGAAGAGAATACAAAGATTGCCCGCGAAATCCATGACGAGCTTGGACAATATCTTACTGCGATCAACCTGGAAATAAACTGGATAAAGAAGAAGTATTCCGGCGTTCCTGATTTAACCGCAAGATCAACAAACTTGAGCGAAATGGTGAATGAAACCCTCAAGTCAGTGCGGAAGATCTCTTCGGAATTAAGGCCAAGACTGCTTGATCAGCTTGGTGTTTTTCCTGCAATCGAAAGTTCGTTAAGGGACTTGCAGAAACGGACCGGTATAAAGTGCCGGTTTGATATGGAAGCTGATGATGTGCAGCTTCCTGCAAACGTTTCGACATCATTCTACAGGATCTTTCAGGAAGCAATTACAAATGCCGCAAGACACTCGAAGGCAAAGAGCATAAATGTGAGGATATTTTTGAACGGCAGCAAAATGCTTCACATGACAATTAAGGATAACGGGACGGGTTTTGTACTTCAGGAAAATCAGAACGGAGTTGATAAGTCTCTCGGCTTAATCGGAATGAAAGAAAGAGCACTCATAATCGGAGGTAATCTGGAGATCGATTCTGCCCCGGGCAAGGGCACAGAGATCAAGTTGAGTATTCCTGTTCAAAATTGATAAACTAATTCGCATATGATCAAAATTCTTATAGCAGACGACCACTCAGTCGTAAGAAGGGGCATTAAACAGATCCTCTCTGAAGAATCAGATTTTGAAGTCCTGGGTGAGGCTTCAAGTACTGATGAAGTATTTGAGCAGCTTGATGACCAGGATTGGGATATTCTGGTACTTGATATAACTATGCCCGGCAAAAGCGGACTGGATTGCCTTCTGGAGGTAAGGAAGAAGAAACCGGAAATGAAAGTGCTGATACTTTCAATGCATCCTGAAGAAGAAATTGCCATTACTGCACTTAAAACGGGTGCCTCCGGTTACCTGAACAAGGACAGCGCACCTGAAGAACTTATCAAAGCTATCAGGAAGGTCCATGAAGGAGGCAGGTATATCAGCTCGACACTTGCCGAGTCAATTCTGTTTTCAAGTGAAAAAGGCTCAGGCCAGGAACCGCACGAGACACTTTCTGAAAGGGAATTCCAGGTCTTCTGTCAGCTTTCATCCGGAAAAACATTGACTGAAATCGCCGAAGAGCTCTCACTGAGTATTAAAACAATAAGTACATACCGCTCAAGGATACTTGAGAAGATGAATCTCAAAACAAATGTCGATTTGACCCACTACGCAATAAAACACAAGCTTGTATTGAACAAAGCGTGAGCAGTTCATCATGCTCACGCTTTAGGTGCCGCTGTTTTACAAAGTCTTCTACTGCATTATGTAGCTTTTATGAATTGTCCTTACTTTACCGTTTATATTGATTCTAAGCACTGCTGTTACATTTGTACCTTTCGGCGGCAATCCCTGTTTATCCCAGATGATACTCAATTGATATGACTTCATTATCTGGTCGTAAATGCTTCTGTAAATTGTTTCAAGCATCTGCGCATCCGATGCCCAATAATAAAATCCGCCTGTTCTTTGTGCAATTTCCAGCAGATCACTTTCGGCTTTGCTGTTAAGTCCAAGCGGTACTGAATGAAACTTCGGGATTATCAGTCCAACAGTATAGACTTTCACTCCTTTTTCTTCACTCAGCCTGTAGATGGAGTCCTTGGTTATCATACCTGATGAATTCTCTTCACCATCAGTAAATGCAATTACTGTTTTTATTATCGAAGGATTTGATTCATATGTCCTGTCAAGCAGTGCTTCGTACACTGATTTGTAAACTGCAGTCCCTTCTCTTGGGAATGAGCCGTTTTTAATTGCACTCATCATTAATTTCCTGTCCAGTGTAAATCCCTGCACTACATTTATCACTTTCCCGAATTTGATGAACTTTGCAAGGTATCTCTGGTCCATATTATTCACAAAGTACGAAACGGCTTTCTCCATCTGGATGATCTGCTCGGTCTTAACTGCAAGCTTGTCAAAACTGCCGTTGAACATGCTGGGGCTGTAATCCATTGTGAATGTAAAGGCTATTTTTCTCTGATTATCTATCGGTATTAATCTCGGAGTGCCGCTCACTGAATCGACACTGGTTTCAGTCTTCCATTTTAAAGTCGCACTGATATCTTCTTCAGCAATGTTTGTGATAGGCTCTCCAAGAGTATCTCTGACTGAAAGATCCATTTGCAGAGTATCACTGCTGCGCTTAAGGATCGAAGCATTCAGGAAGGTTTCTGTTTTCTCCTGCGGTATAGGTCCGCGCTGCAGTCCGCTTACTCTGAACTCAACTCTTCTGTTCCTGGCGCGGTTTTCGTCATTTAAGTTATCCGCTGCAGGTTCGGAAAAACCTTTTGCAGAAATCTCCATCCTTTCTCCATTAATGCCTTTTGTCATAAGGTACGCCTTCACCGATTCTGCCCTCTTTTGAGAGAGTTCCAGATTGAATCTCTCACTGCCGATATTATCTGTGTGCCCTGTTATCACTATTTTTGAATCAGGGTTCTCAGTAAGTACTGCCGCAAGCCCGTTTAGAACAGTTATGCCTTCTTCGGTTAGTTCCGGACTTCCGAACTCGAAATAAACTGCATTCCCTCTGTTCAGCGTATCAATATACTGCTGAACCATGTTATCGGAGCCATATGCAATTCTTATGATGGAAATGAGTGAAACCAAGAGTATTCCGATTATCAGAATTGTCAAGTAAAGATAGCCTTTTTCGGATATTCCCGGGATTTGGGTATGTGTAGAGTTTTTTTCCTGCTTTTTCATTTCTGCCTCCTGTTAATTTTATATACTAAATTAACCAGCCTGAAATTCAGAATCGTATCACCACGTGATATTAATTGAAGTTTTTCTAACACTGGATACTAACTGAAATGCCCTATGAAATTTACCGTATTTACCTTAAGATTATGCATTTAAACTTCAAGCGAAAATTGCTAATTTGGTATGATGCAGGATTCAAGAAATAAGCTTAAAAGACAGCTCGAAATACTCGGTATCATCCTTTCACAGGACTATTCAGGGCTCATCAGGACATTTGACCTGGCAGAAATGTTCAGGGTCGAAGAGCTCACCATAATGCGTGACCTCCAGCAACTTAGGTCTTTCGGTATTGACATTCACTCCACAAAAAAAGAGGGCATCAGTATTGAAGGCAAAATTGAAGATGAGAAGCTGAGAGAGTTCATTCAGCAGTATTCCTCATTATGCATCGCTCCATCGTTTGTGGATAAATCCACTTCTCTTCTTGTAAGCAGGCTTGGCGAAAAATCGCTTGCAAACCTTGTTGTCCTGCAGCTTTCCATTGAGCAGAACAGGGTGGTACAGATAGATTATGAAAAAGAGAACGGAATGCTTGATTTTGCCAGGGAGATCTGCCCCATATTGATATTCCAGCGCGAAAATTACTGGCGGGTGCTTGCTTCGTTCAGCAATTCGCTGCGGCAGTTCCATCTTAACAAGATCCTCGAAGCAAGGACAACATATAAATCGTTTAACCCGGTTCAGAACGAAAGGCTTGAGGACGTATTCAGGTACACATGGAAAAGCTGGATAGGCGAGAACAAGTACGATGTGAAGCTCCATTTTACCAAGCTTTGGGCTGAAAGAATTAAGCCCAAACAGCTTATGGATATTGAAAAATTCACAGAGGATGCAGATGGTTCTGTAACTTACGAGACTACTGTTAACTCCCTGGATGAAATTGCCTCCTGGATAGTAAGCCGCGGAAAAGGAGTGATAGTTCTGGAACCCGCTGAGCTTAAGGAAAAAGTTCTGAATCTTGCAAAAGAAGCACTCAGTAATTACGATTAAGTTCTGAAGATCTAAGCAGAAAAACCGGATTTTCAGGCTCAAAAACCACCCGATGAAACAAAGTTAACTGATGAAATAATATGACAATTATCAATTTATTTTAATTAAAAAAGTGTGATATTTGTATAAGCAGCAAAATGTTACATTCCGCAAAAACACATATTTATAATCAATTAATTTCTGGAAAACGTGAAATATGCCCAGACAAAGAAGGCAGTTCACACAAAAACAATAGAGGTGTAAGATGAGTGACAAGAATTTCAATGCTTTTCAGATGGCACAAACCCAGTTTGATAAAGTTGCTGATATACTTTCTCTTGATGATGCAACACGCCACCTGTTACGCGAACCTTTGCGCGAATATCATTTCAGCATCCCGGTAAAGATGGATGATGGAACAACAAAAATATTCAAAGGATTCAGAGTACAGCATAACGATGCGTTCGGCCCAAGCAAAGGCGGAATAAGATTCCATCCGATGGAAACTATCGATACGGTACGCGCTCTTGCAATGTGGATGACATGGAAATGCGCAGTTGTAGGTATTCCGCTTGGCGGCGGAAAAGGCGGAGTGATCTGCGACCCCCACAACCTGAGCATGCGCGAGCAGGAAAGCATCTGCCGCGGCTGGGTTAGACAGCTTGCAAAAAATGTCGGTCCCATTAATGATGTCCCCGCTCCGGACGTAATGACCAATGCACAGCATATGCTGTGGATGCTTGATGAATTCGAAGTTATACACGGAGGTAAACACCCCGGATTTATTACCGGCAAACCTGTCGGCATGGGCGGCTCTCTTGGAAGAACAGAAGCTACCGGCTACGGAGTTGTTTATACGCTCAGAGAAGCATGCAAGAAGTTAGGTATTAAGATCGAAGAAACAACTGCAGCATTCCAGGGATTCGGAAATGTTTCGCAGTATGCATTGCAGCTTTATACAAAGCTGGGCGGAAAAGTCATTTGTGTATCTTGCTGGGATCAGAAGGACCAGACCTCTTATACATTTCAGAAAGAATCAGGTATTACTTTTGACGAGCTTATGAAAATAACCGATAAGTTCGGCGGAATAGACAAGGGCGAGGCTAAAAAGCTTGGATATGAAATGCTTGACGGCGATGCATGGATAGAGCAGAAAGTTGATATACTTGTTCCGGCCGCTTTGGAAAACCAGGTTAGAGCAGATAATGCAGTTAAGATAGCAGATACCGTTAAAGTTATGGCAGAAGGTGCCAACGGTCCTACAACCCCCGAAGCTGACAAAATCCTTAAAGATAAGGGAGTATTTGTAATACCGGACTTCCTGGCAAATGCCGGCGGAGTGACTTGCAGCTACTTTGAACAAGTACAGTCCAATATGAACTATTTCTGGACAAAAGAAGAAGTGCTGAGCAAGCTTGATAACATAATGTCTTCAGCATTCCTTGCTGTATATGATACATCAGTAAAGAACAAGCTTTATATGAGAGATGCAGCTTATGTGATATCTATCAGCAGAGTGGCACACGCCTGCAAGGATAGAGGCTGGCTGTAATTTCTGAATTCGTTTTGGCAGGATAGCCGCTTGTGCGGCTATCTTGTCTCATTTTTTCCGCTTATATTTCTATCCCTGCACCAATTGAAGAGTTTATTGAACAGGAGCCTAACAACATGCCCGATAGATTACAAACACCACCGATAGATAACATATTAAAGGAACTTGAAGAAAGAGCCAAAGAGCTTAATTGCCTTTACAGGATCGAAGATGCACTCAATCATTCGGATATTACGCTGGAAGATGCCTTCAAAACTGTTGTTGAGGTCCTCCCCGGCGGGTGGCAGTATCCCGATTTAACCCGTGCAAAACTTGAATATAAAAAAAAGGTCTACAAGAACACAGAATTTGAAGAAACTATCTGGCAGCTCAAGTCCGATATTGTTATCAGTGATGAAGTTGTCGGCTCTATTTCGGTATATTACCTTAAGCCTACCCGCCAGTTTGATGAAGGTCCGTTCCTAAAGGAAGAAAGAAAACTGCTCAACACAATTTCTGAAAGACTCGGGCATTTTATTTTACATAAGGATTCCTTTGCTTTTATTTCAGAGCTGGATTCTATACGCGGCGTTGATTCAGGTGACGTAAAGCATAAGTGGCAGGTTGTCCTGGATATGCTGAGAAAGACCGATAAGCCGCTCTTCAATACAATTATCCGCAAACTGCTGCACAATCTCTGCTGGCAGGAAAATAAGGAGGCACAGGACCTGCTTAAGGAAGCCGGAGCCGAACCGGAAGACCTTGACGGGAATGAAGAGCTGTATGATGAAAATAAGCCGCTCAAAAAGAAATCGCTTAATGATGAAGATTTTGTAGAGGCAGTTATCAGGCTTGCTGATGAGAACCTGAGCGACGATGAAATTCTGGGCAAACTTCAGAAATGGATATACGACGATAAGTGCAGCGGACTTGTTAAAGCTGTCGAAACGCTGGATACACCGCTGAACGAGATAGCAGAAGCTTTGCGCAAATACTATCCCCTGCTTTCAAACGGCGAGCTTTCACCTTCTATCGAAAAAGGACTGAAAGTATCACTGCTGCGCAGATTTTTCACCGATCAGACTGAGTTCATTTCAATTGCAAAAGAGTTTGTGGATATACACGATTTTTATGAGCTCACCGACAGGATAATACTGCCTACAAAAACATACGGTAAATTAGGCGGCAAAAGCGCTGGCATGTTTATTGCATCAAAGATAATCCAGAAGAAAGCCCAAAGCTATGAACCGTTCAGGAATATCAGGGTCCCAAAGACATGGTATATACCTTCTGACGGAATAATGAATTTCCTCCATTACAATGAGCTTGAAGAGGTCATTGAACAGAAGTACAAGGAAATAGAAGAGATAAGAAGAGAATACCCGCACATTGTCCAGCTCTTTAAGAATTCTGTATTTGCACCTGAATTCATCAGCGGAATATCTGTTGCTCTGGATGATTTCGGCGAAACTCCGCTTGTAGTAAGAAGCTCCAGCCTGCTTGAAGACAATTTTGGCGCAGCATTTTCGGGGAAATACAAGAGCCTCTTCCTTGCAAACCAGGGCAAGAAGAGCGAAAAAGTGGCAGCACTGTTGGACGCTATTTCGGAAGTATACGCTTCGACTTTTGGGCCTGACCCCATCGAATACCGCGCAGAGCGCAACCTGCTTGATTTCCGCGAAGAAATGGGAATTATGATACAGGAAGTTGTAGGCACAAGAATTGGCAAATATTACATGCCTTCTTTTGCTGGTGTGGCCTTCAGTAATAATGAGTTCCGCTGGTCGCCAAGGATCAAGCGCGAAGACGGACTTGTGAGACTGGTTCCGGGCCTTGGTACACGCGCAGTTGACCGCTTAAGCGATGACTATCCCATACTGATTGCCCCGGGGCAGCCAAACCTGAGAGTGAATGTATCTCTTCACGAAAAGATGAGGTATACTCCTCAATTTATAGATGTGATCGATCTTGAAACAAACGAATTTGAATCACTGAAGCTTGAAGATGTTATTAAAGAATGCGGCGATGAATATCCCGAAATAAGAAGTCTGATATCTTTGGTAAAGGATGACAGGATAGTTCAGCCTTTCGGCCTGAATCCTGATTTTCATAATGACCATGTAATTGTAACTTTTGAAGGCCTAATCCAAAAAGGTCCCTTTGTACAGCAGATCAAAATGCTGCTTGATACCCTGCAGGAAGGAATGCGGAATCCCGTTGATATTGAATTTGCATCAAACGGAAACCAGTTCTACATACTGCAGTGCCGTTCACAAACACAATCCAAGGAGATCCAGCCGGATCCTATTCCGAGAGATATTCCGAGGAACAAGATAATATTTTCGGCAAACAAATATGTATCAAACGGAAAAGTGCCCGAGATATCACACATTGTATATGTCGATCCCTCGAATTACAACAATATCTCATCACGCGAAGAACTCATAGAAGTCGGACGTGCTGTCAGCAAGCTGAATAAGATACTTCCAAAACGCAGGTTCATCCTCATGGGGCCGGGCAGATGGGGCAGCCGCGGCGATATCAAGCTTGGAGTGAATGTTACTTATTCGGATATCAACAATACTTCTATGCTCATTGAAATTGCAAAGCAGGTGGGTAATTACACACCTGACCTTTCATTCGGCACGCATTTCTTTCAGGATCTTGTTGAATCTTCCATTAGGTATCTTCCGCTTTATCCCGATGAAGACGGTGCAGTGTTCAATGAAGTGTTCTTCAGGAAATCCGATAATATTCTGGGGCATTTGCTTCCGGAGTACAGGCATCTTGAAGACACATTGAAAGTAATAGATGTAACCAATGTAACAGACGGATTGATACTCAGGGTTCTGGTCAATGCCGATATAGAAGAAGCGGTAGCGTTCACAGATGAGCCTAAGCTTACTACTATACGCCAGCTAGATACTTCGGAATATGTGGAGTGGCAGCCAAGCAATTACTGGCAATGGCGTTACAAAATGGCAGAAAAAATGGCTTCAATTCTGCCGGCTGAAAAAGTTGGTGTTAAAGGAATGTATATTTTCGGCAGCTCTAAAAATGCCAATGCCGGCCCGGGTAGTGATATTGATTTGCTAATACACATTGACGATAAGAAAGCAGATACCGAGAAGCTGAATCTCTGGTTTGATGGGTGGAGCAAATGCTTAGCCGAGCTTAATTATCTAAAGACAGGTTACGTTTCGGACGGTTTGCTGGATCTGCATTACATCACAGATGAGGATATCGAAAAGAAGACAAGCTTTGCAAGCAAGATCGGTGCAATAACTGACCCGGCTAAGCAGCTGAAGCTTGGAACAGATTCTGAACCCGCGGAGAGATCCAAACGGGTTCCTGCTAAATAAGCTCCCTGGTAGAATCCTCAAGATGCTCGGTATCAAATCTTACCACAGCAAGCCTGGAACCCTCGCATGCACCCGAAAAACAATAGGTGCTGCCTATTTTCTCACACCAGCTTCCCGATAGTTCTGATGACTCGTGGATATGCCCGTGCATTGTAACAAGCGGCTGGCGCTTTTCTATGAATTTCCTTATTGCAATACTTCCAATATGCTTTAATACAGGTTTGCCGTTGATATCTTTGCCGTCTATCAGGTCCAGTGCCGTATCACAGGGCGGCGAGTGGAAAAGGAAAATACTGTTTCGCAGGCTTTCTTCATCTTCTGTTAGCTTCTTCAGGTCATCTGAAATTGTAATATACTTTACAAGGTTCGGTGCTACGTCAAAAGTTCTTATTCCTTCTTCGGGTGAGACTGAATCGTGGGGCACATAGCGTGAAATATCATACTTCTCCCAGTCTTTCAGCAGAAAGGGCGTGGGCGGCACGTATGAATAACCGAATAACGATAGTCCGGCATACTCTGTTTTCTTTTCATTGGCATAAAAGATGAGCCCCTTTTCCTCTAGATCAATGAAGTAGTGCTCGGTTGCCCTCGGGTCGTCATTTCCGAGTATCAGAACGATCATAGGATATGCCTTACCTAAGGCAGATTTCAGTTTCACAAGAGAAGGTTCAAAAAAACCGTTAATAAATTCACCTGTATCTGATGCGTAGAAATTCGGAAGCAGGTCTCCCCCGAAAAATAAAGCGTCCGGACTTTCTGATTCAGTTATGCGGAATAATTTATCGTAATGGTCTTTGCTTCCGTGAATATCAGATACAAATATAGCGCGCATGCTTTATTTGCCTTCAAACATACGGGCATGCCGCAGTATGCCCCGGACTTTTTTCCTCAAGCTGCGGAATGAAGCTTGCGCATTCAGGTTTTGCGATCGGGCACCTTGTTCTGAACCCGCAGCCGCTTGGTTTCCTCATCGGTGTCGGCACATCACCTTTTAAAATTACTCTTTCCTTATCTCTGAATTTGGGATTGGGAAGCGGAACTGCCGAGAGAAGCGCTTTGCTGTAAGGATGAACGGGATGATGGTAAACTTCACTTCCATCACCAACTTCAACAATGTTGCCAAGGTACATAACAGCAATTCTTGAGCTGATGTGCTCCACTACCGAAAGGTCGTGAGCAATGAACATTATGCTGAGGTCAAACTCCTTCTGCAATTCCTGCAAAAGATTGATAACCTGCGCCTGGATAGAAACATCAAGTGCGGATACAGGTTCATCTGCAATTATGAGCATGGGATTTGTCGCAAGTGCCCTTGCAATACCGATCCTCTGCCTCTGCCCCCCTGAAAATTCATGCGGATACCGTTTTGATTGTTCAGGCTGCAGCCCTACTTTTTCTAGTAGCCATGAGATCTTTTCCAGCCTCTCTTTTTTGGGCATGCTTGTGTGGTACAGCATCGGCTCTTCGATTATCTGTCCTACGGTCAATCTTGCATTAAGAGATGAATAGGGGTCCTGGAAGATCATCTGTATAAGTCCCCTGTATTTCCTAATCTCATTTCTCGAAAGTCTTGTGAGTTCAATTTCCTCATCACCCGAACGCAGCAGTACATCACCTTTAACGTCAACATCAGGAGAAGAGAATTTAAGAATATTGATAATGGCTTTGCCTACTGTTGATTTGCCGCAGCCTGATTCACCAACAAGCCCCAGCGTTTCACCATGCTTTATCGAAAATGTGACGCCATCTACAGCCTTAACTTCGGCAACTTTACCTAAAAATACTCCGCCATGAACAGGGAATTTTACCTTAAGATCTTTTACTTCGAGTATGTTTTCTTTATTCATCATAAATTTCAGACTAAATGGCAGCGTACTGTCCTGCCCGGTGCTATTTCTTTCAATTCCGGCTCAATTGTCCAGCATTTTTCAATCACTTCAGTGCATCTTGTGCAGAACTTGCAGCCTTTTGGCAGCTCAAGTATGTGCGGAATGATGCCGGGTATAGCTTTTAGCGGCCCGCGGTCATCTTTGTACGGATCAGGCAGAGACTGCAGCAAACCCCTTGTATACGGGTGCTTCGGGTCATTAAAAATACTGAACACATCACCGACTTCCTGTATCTTGCCGCCGTACATAACAATTACCCTGTCGCACATTTCAGCTACTATGCCCAGGTTATGAGTGATGAGCACTATTGCCGCATCGTCCCTTTTCTTTTTGATCTCCACCATCAGCTCAAGTATCTGCGCCTGTATTGTTACATCAAGCGCTGTTGTGGGTTCATCGGCTATCAGCAATGACGGATTGCATGCAAGGGCCATTGCTATCATTACTCTTTGCCTCATTCCCCCGCTGAACTGGTGCGGGTAATCCTTCATTCTTTTCTCTGCATCAGATATTCCCACTGCCTCAAGCATGTCAACAGCTTTTTTCTCAGCCTCTTCGTTCGATATCTTTTCGTGGGTAAGTATAACCTCAGTTATCTGCTCACCTATTTTCATTACGGGATTCAGCGATGTCATCGGTTCCTGGAATATCATTGCTATTTCATACCCGCGGTACTTCTTCATTTCTTCATAACTCAGCTTGAGCGTATCAACACCCCTGAACAGAACTTCTCCAGCCACAATTTTGCCCGGCGGATCAGGTACAAGCCTTGTTAGTGAATATGCAGTCACAGATTTGCCGGAGCCGGATTCGCCCACTATCCCAAGAACCTCACCTTCAAAGATATCAAAGCTCACATCATCAACAGCCTTAGCGGGGAATTTCCCTTTTAGTTTCCTGTCTTCATCATAGAATTTCTTAAGGTATTCTTCCTTCATGTATTCCGTGTGCGCTTCGATCTGTTTATCGGTAGCCTCTACGAAGAAATATGTTCTCAGGTTCTTAACTTCTACTAATTTTTTCATATGTTATCTTAACCTCGAGTAAACTTTCGGATCAAATGCTTCACGAATTGCTTCACCGATAAATACGATCGCAATAAGAGTTAAAAACATTGCACCAAGCGGAACGGCAACCAGCCACCAGTTGTTAATATCGGTCATTCCCTGCCTTACGAGCTGTCCCCAGCTCGGAGTGGGAGGCGGCAGACCGAAGCCAAGAAAATCAAGTGAAACAAGTGCGCTGATATCGGCAACAATTGCAAACGGCGCAAATGATATGATTGGTGTTAACGAGTTGGGTAGAATGTGCTTGAAAATTATTATGCGGTTCTTGGCTCCCAGCGAAACGGCTGCCGAAACGTAATCCCTTGCCTTTTCCCTGTAAAACTCGCCCCGTACGTAATATGTAATTCCCATCCAGCTGAATGCCGTCAGTATAAACACAAGCAGTATAAAATTCGGCTGAAGTATCGAGCTCACAATTATCATTACATAAAGGAACGGAAGAGTGCTCCAAATCTCAATAAGCCTCTGGCCAAAAATATCCACTTTCCCGCTGAAAAATCCCAGCATCGCGCCGATGCTTACTCCGATGAGATAGGCAAAGAAAGTTACAACAAGAGCAAACGAAATAGAAATGTTAAATCCATACATTGTCCGAGCAAATACATCTCTTGCCCTGTCATCTGTGCCGAATATATGACCCGCAGATGGCGGGTGCGGCGGTGAACCCTCTGTTTCATCAAGCAGGTTCTCGTTCGGGCTGTACGGGTATATCGGCATAAGCACCCAATTATCGCTCTCGTCCTGCTGGAACTGGTATTTCAATCTCCTGTAATTCGTCTCGCCATACCCTTCCTGCCCGAATACGGATGGTTCATATATTCCGCTTTTGAACAGCGGGAAATAATAGTCACCGTTGTACTTAACCATTATTGCCGTGTGGTTAATGAAAAGCGGAAGCATAAAGGAAATGGCATACAGCACCACAAGCACAAGGAAGGCGTAATAGCCGCGCTTAATTGTTCTGAACTTGCGCCAACGTTTCCTGAAAATCGAGATCGAGACGTTATCTTTATTTTTATCCTTCTTCATAATATAGAAGTGTTTGCAGATGATTATTTAAATCTTATTCTTGGGTCAAATACTGCATAAAGCATATCCGAAATAATATTGCCTATCAAGAGTAAAAACGAGGAAAGAACCAGAATTCCCATCGTTACCGGATAATCACGCTGCTCTATAGAGCGGAAGCCAAGCAGCCCCATTCCGTTAATGTTGAAAACTGTTTCTATAAGGAAACTTCCTGCAAGAATAAGTGAAAGGAAATGCCCCAGTCCCGTTGCAAGCGGAATCAGTGAATTCCTTAAAGCATGTTTAAAAATTACTCTCTTTTCTGAAAGCCCTTTTGCAAAAGCCGTTCTTATGTAATCCTGGCTCAGATTTTCTATTACCGAGTTTTTTGTTAATATAGTAAGTGTTGCAAAGCTGCCTACCAGGTAAGATGCAACCGGCAGAACTGTGTGATAGAACTGGTCCACTATCTGACTGCCAAGAGTAAGCGATTCAAAATCCTCCGAACGGAATCCTCCCAGCGGAAATACATCCCAAAGGCTGCCGCCACCGAAAAGCACCAGCATAATTGTACCAAATGCCCATCCGGGTATAGAGTAACCCATGAACACAAGTATCGAAGAAGCCAGGTCAAACTTGCTCCCGCTTTTTACCGCTTTGGCAACACCAAGCGGAATACATATCAAATAAGTTAATGTAAAGCCTATCAGCCCGAAATATATAGATATGGGAAATCGTGAGACAATTACATCCCAAACCGGCTCTGCATATACATAAGATCTCCCAAGGTCAAGCGTCAGCAGGTTTCCAAGCCATCTAATGTAGCGCTCGTGAATAGGAAGATCGAAGCCGTAGAATTTCTTCATCTCCTGAAGTGCAGATTCGGGAATCTCGATTCCACCCGTCTGCTGCCCCGAAGTTCCGACCTCGCCGCCCTGCATCTGTCCGCCCATTCTGAGCTTAAGCAGCTCCCTTTCAAGCGGCCCGCCCGGCACTATCTGTAATATAAAAAATGTTATGAGGGTTATACCCAAAAAAGTTGGTATGATAAGCAGGAACCTGCGTATAAAATATGATGTCATATGTTTTTTTTGTTTACCTGGAGTAAGGAAAGGCTTCTGCTTTGTTTGACCGCAGAAGCCTTTTAACTTAACTTATTATCTCCCAGCAGCTTCTTCCTGTTCTTTAACTTTTATCCAGTATTTCTGGTCTTCAGGTTTCACTTCGATCTTTTTGTTGGGGTCAGATTTTACTGCGTCATATTCGGCAGCCTTTTCCGGATCGTATGACCACAAAACGCAAGTAAACAGGTAATCATAAGTTCTCGGCAGTATCCATTCAGGATATGCGAATTTGTTGTGGAAGCCTATCCTCTGGTAAGGTGCATACCAGCCGAATCCGTAGCCGTAATAACTGCATGCTATAGCGTCGATCTCGCGTACTATCTTTATTCTTTCTTTCTTATCATAGGTCACGTTATACAGATTGCATAGTTCATCTATTCTTGCATCTTTAATTCCCGGCCAGTTGGTCGTATTCGGAGAGTCTGCAGTGTTTGATTTAAGCGAGCTTTCAGGATTCGGTACTCTCAAACCTGTCCACGCAGTAACCAGAATTGTGAAGTTCCTCTCATTGCCAAGCTTGAACCTTGTTGTGCCATCGATCTGCTTCAGGTTCAGCTTTATTCCGGCTTTCTTAAGGTCTTCCTGGAAAATTGTCAGATATCTTTCCTGTCCGGGGCCGCCATCAAACGGCAGGTCAAGCTCAAATACTTTTCCGCCCTTAACCAGGTAACCTTCGGAGTTCTTCTCTTTCCATCCGGCTTCTTCAAGAAGCATTCTTGCCGAGTCTAAACTGAATCCTATTTTAGGATTGCCCGGATTTTCGTATACTGAGCCCGGGAAATATGAATATTCAGGCTCGTATGAGTTAAAGAAAAGCTTCTCGTTGAACTTCTTTCTATCCCAAAGATATGTAACGGCTTTTCTTATTCTTATATCATCAAACGGGGGTTTGCGCATGTTGAAAACAAGACCCTGCACGCCGTTCGGGTTTTCATTGAATACTCTGTACCTTGCAACAAGTCCGCGTTTGAATTCATCAAAATCAAATCTTTCTGCCCACCACTGTGCGCGGTTAATACTGTACACATCTATATCACCTTTTTTGAACTTCTCGAATGCAAGGGATTCATCCTGGATAACTTCAAGCTTTATCGCGTCGAAGTTATTTATTCCGGTATTGAATCTTTCCTTCTCTGCCCAGTAATCACTCCTTCTTCTGAAAGTAACCGATTGACCTTTGTTAATGTCTTCCTTCAGCAATGCGTACGGTCCGGAACCCGGTACAACTTCGAACTGGTATTTTTCAAGATACTCACCGCCCTTAATATTGCCAATGTGATGTGCGGGAAGTATTCTCATAGAGCCTGCAAAGTAGAGGAACTGCCTCCAGTTTTCTTCCTTTGTCTTTACCGATACAATATACTTGCTTTCGGCAACAGGCTGTTCATACGTTCCGTAAAGAATGTTTGAGTAAGCTTCAAGTATTCCCGGATCTACCTGCAGCTTCCATGTTGCCACAACATCTTCTGCAACAACAGGTTTTCCGTCTGCCCATCGTGCATTTGGATTAAGCCTGAACCAGAATTGTTTTTTATCTTCAGATATTTTCCAGTGTGTTGCCAGAGATGGTATCCATTCTTCAGTAACAGGGTCCTGGTCAAGCAGTCCCTGGTAGATCAGGCCAAACTCCATAAGGTTATTAACGTATGAGTTCGCATCCTTACCGACATTTCTTAAAGTATTGGGAAAGTCAGGAATTCTCATTACAAACTGTCCGCCTTTTATGGCAGTTGAATCACCTGCAATATTGTAATTAACTGCAGTCTGCCAGCCTTCGCCTTTGAATCCTTCACCGCCCTGTTCCGGAGGAACCGAAGGGTCAGCACCGGGAGGAGTGTCATATTGCTTAACTGAAACTGGTTTGGTATCTATTTGTTTTTTGGGTTTTGTCGATTTTCCGCAGGAGATAAAAAGGGCTGAAATGATTATTAGGACTAAAGCGCTTAAAAATGCTTTATTTTTCATATATAATGCTCCTTAATTGTGTGTGAATTTGAATCTTAATTCATATACAACAAATATCATAAAATGAAACTACATATAAAACCTCAAAATTTGGCATTATCATAAAGCAGAAGCC
>JAUQWS010000115.1 GCA_030835025.1 Ignavibacteria bacterium
TGTTGGCAATAATGTTGTCATAGGCAATAATGTTACTGTAAGGTCCGATGTGAAGATCTGGCCGCAAAAAAACGTGGATAGCAACTCCATCGTAACCAAGAACCTGATATGGGAAGAAAGATGGAAGGATACGCTTTTCACAGATTCAAGGATAACCGGAATTTCAAACACAGAGATCACGCCTGATTTCAGCGCAAGGCTTGGCATGGCTTACGGGGTTTTTTCGGGGCTTGATACTGAAATACTTGTATCGCGCGATATCGATAATGTCTCCTTGATGATAAAGGGCGCAATTACAAGCGGCCTTCTTTCAAGCGGAGTATCGGTGCTTGATTACCAGACGATGCCCATTCCTATCCTGAGGCAGGAACTATCCAGGGGCAAGGGTTCAGGGGGAGTTTTTGTCAGGAAATCACCTTTTGATTCATCAAGATGCGATATTATCTTTTTCGATTCTGACGGCAAAGACCTTTCTTCTGCCAAGATCAAATCCATAGAACGCCTCATAATCTCCAATGATGCGCGTCCAACTCCGTTTGACAGGATCGGCTCCATCACTTATGCTGAAAGAACATATGAGAGTTACAAGGAACGGTTCCTTGCAAATATTGATAAAGCGATCATTGACAAACGGAAATTCAAGATAGCTGTTAATTTTTCACATGGTGTTACTTCCACAATACTGCCCAATATTGTTGGCGATTTTGATATTGAAACGGTTACGCTTGATTCACACCTCGATTCATCAAAGCAAACGCGCTCTCCCGAAGAGTTTCATGTTGCATTGCAGCAGCTTTCTTATATTGTTACCTCGCTCAAATATGACGCAGGATTTTTGATAGATGCCGGGGGCGAAAAGATATACCTTGTAGATGACCGGGGGCGGATACTGAGCTATGACCGCTTTCTGAGCCTAGTTGTATATCTTTATTTAACCCTGTATCCCAAAACCAAGAAAATTGCTGTACCTATTCAGGCATCGGGAGAAATTGACATCGTTGCAAAGAAGTATTTTACTGAAATTGTGAGGGTAAAGGATTCGCATTTTGCCATAATGAATGCAACAACCGATCCGGAAGTAGAGCTTGCCGGTGGTACTAAGGGGGGTGTTATTTTCCCCGGCTTCTCCTTTGCAACCGACGGCATGTTTACCATAATGAAAATTCTTGAACTTACTGCGCGTTCACATAAAAAATTAAGTGAAATTGAAAAAAAGACTCCGCGCCTGTTTATGGCGAAGAACAACGTTTTCTGTACCAAAGACCAAAAAGGCAAGATAATGAGAAAGCTTGTGGAAGATACGGAAGGAAAAAAGCGCCAGTTGATCGATGGCATCAAGATTTTCTTAGATGAATACAAGTGGGTGCTCTGCATACCGGATAGCGAACGCGAGATATTCCACGTAAACGCCGAAGCACGCACTCAGAAAGAGGCTGTTGAATTAGTAAGGGAATATTCTTCAAGGATCAAAAGATATCACCAAAATCTCTGAGTTTGCAGAAAACGCTTATAAATAGTTTGCGTTTCAGAAAAACACAGGAGCTGGATACTCAGAAGCTTCGTTCTGACAGGGCATCGATCCTTTACAGTGAGAATTTCCTAAAGGAAGAATACATTACTTCGCTGAAGTCACGCGGAGTTGCGCTTGCAATATTTCTGTACTATTTCATAGAGAGCGGTACTCTTGGCATATTGCCTGAGAAACTTTACTTTGTTTACAGGAACATGCGCATTTCAGATTTTATTCTCTATGCGCTGGTTGCATATTCACTGTTTTGTTATAGAGAATACAAAGAGCTATTCAAGAGCCGTTCTTTTTTAATAGCAAAGCTTTTTCTTGCTTATATGGTTTTTGAATTTTCTGTAAGCTTCCTCAGGTATGAATTCAATCCAATAGAATATTTCTTCCGCTTAAAGGGTTTATGGTCTTCATTTCTGATATTGCCTTACATGCTTCTAATAAAACGAAGTGGATTACCTTTTCTGATCAAGCTCATCTTTCCTGTAGCCGTAATTTCAAATTTCCTTTACCTTTTGACCGCCTTAACCGGCATCCCGTTTCTCCCTGACGTGAACATTATAAGGCAGCAATTACCCGGAGATATTGAAGTGTACAGGGTATATGGGGGCACTTTCTACGGTGAATTGTTTTTCCTGGGGTTTATCTATTTCTGGATAACAAAACGCTTCAGGATGTGGCAAATGTTTTTTGTTGTGCTGTTTGCTTTTCCGCATGTACTGGCAATGGGGCGCCTGGCATGGCTGGGGTTTTCCTTTACAATTATTGTAATGATAATTCTGAACTCTCTAAGAAAAAGAGATTTCCGGATTGTGTTCCGACAGGCTTTGATAATCATTATTTTATCGGTAAGCCTGGTCATTTCGTTCCTGCAGTTCATACCGGAATCGGAATTCTATGTCCGCGCACTGAACTCAAGGCTTTTCCAGGGGCAGGATGATGTTAAATACAGTGAGGGCACGTACGGAACAAGGATCATCACACAAAATTCTGTGCTGGTGAGCCTTTGGGAAAAAAATGATCTTTTCCTCGGAATTGGCATGCATCCGATGTGGGTTGTGGGACCTGATACCAAGGAAGAGCTGTTGTATAATTCAGCTTTCAGCGATGTAGGCTGGCCGGCAGTTTTGGCGGCATACGGTATGATTGGCTTGGCTTTTTCTCTTTTGCTGCAGATTTATTATATATTTATCTCTTTCAGGATCATCAGGAATTCAAAAGATCAGGGTTTATATACTTTCCTTATCAACCTATTGTTTGCAAAGCTTGTTTTTGATTCCGTTGTGGGGTTTTCTTACATACTCGTTTCTGCGGGGTTGTGGGGCTTATTCGGTCTCTTGAATATTTATTTGCCGGTACTGGTTTATTTATATGAACAGAACAAATCAAAATCGGTCAACAAAATCAGACTCAGATAATTTGGTTGTAAGATTAACAAATACTTTCAGGATCGTCCGCGGAAGAAACCTGATAAAACAAAAGAGTTTCTCGCAGATACTTGAGGAAAAAAAGAATATCAAGCTCAATGCAAAGCTGCTTGCAATTACTTTTTTCCTGTATTTATTCATCGAAAACGATACGCTGGGACTGATCCCCAGGCAATTCTATTTTATCTACAGAAATGTCAGGGTTTCTGACTTACTGCTTTATGGTATGGTGGTTTATTCTTTGTACAGTATTAAAGAATACCGGGAACTCTTTTCCAGTAATATTCTTATCATACCAAAGCTGTTACTGCTCTATCTTTTCTTCCAGTTTATTGTAAGTTCAATTTCCTATTCATATAACCCCTTAGAGCTTTTTTTCAGGTTAAAAAGCATGTGGACAAGTTTACTTATATTCCCGCTCCTTTTGCTCTTAAAAAGAAAAGGGTTTGGGTATCTTGTTAAGCTGATCCTGCCGGTTGCTATAGCATCAAACATACTATATATACTGACTGCTCTGACGGGGGTTGCATTCTTACCCGGAGTTGATATAGCCCAGCAGGAATTGCCCGGCGGTCTTACGGTATACAGAGTGTTTGGAGGTACTTTCTACGGTGAACTATTCTTCCTTGGCTTTGTTTACTACTGGATAACTAAGAGATTCAGGCTTTACCAGGCGCTTCTTGCAGTGCTTTTTGTGACTCCGCACATATTGGCTTTTGGCCGTAATGCATGGTTTTCGTTTACTTTTACGATCGTTGTAATGCTAATCTGGAACTCATATCGCGGAAGGAATTTTAAAGCTGCTTTCAGACAACTGTTAATTGTTTCCTTATTTGCATCCATGTTGTTTTTTGCTTTTCTGCAGTTCATTCCTGAGTCAGATATTATGGTTGAATCAATAAGTGCAAGGGTTGAACAGGGACGAACTGACCTGAAATATAAAGAGGGGACTTATGCAACAAGAATGGCAAACCTCTCTGCGCTACTTCAGCTCTGGCAATCGGGTTATGTATTCTTCGGGATCGGAATGCATCCGTTGTGGGTCATCAAGCCCATAACTACGGAAGAAAATATTTATGCCTGGGGGCTTTCTGATGTAGGGTGGGCGGGGGTTCTTACGGTTTACGGACTTGTCGGATTCGCTTTGGCGGCTGTTTTCCAGATATTTCTTTTTCTCAAGTCATTTGTCGTATGCAAAAACGCAAAACATACGGATCTTTTGATCCTTTTTGTTTTTCTGTTTTTGGTCAGATTATTTTCTGATTCGGTCTTTGGTTTTACTTATAAAGGGCTCTCTACTTCCATTTACGGTTTTGGTCCGTTGTGTATATATTTAGCCGCGCTTGTTTATAAATACGAACACCCTGATGAGGAATATGATCTGTAAGAATTGGTCGTGCCGGATGCAAGAACCGGTATGTTCTTAATACTGAACTTGTAGTACAAACATAATATTATTATCTTTATATACTTAACTCTCAATAAATGAAGATAATTGTTACCGGTGCGGCAGGCTTTATTGGTTCTAATTTAAGTGAGAGTCTGCTAAAAAGCGGACATGAGGTCACCGGGATTGATAATTTGAGTTACGGCAGTATGCGGAACATTCAGAAGTTCCTTAACGAAAAGAATTTCCGGTTCATAAAAGCAGACCTGAAAGAAAGCGCTGCTCTTGAAGACTGCAGCGGAGATATCCTTGTTCACCTGGCATCTCAGAAGATCCCGCGTTATTCCTCAGCAATGCTTACCCTTAATGAAAATGCCATCCTGCTTAAGAATGTTCTGGATAAATGCCTGCGTGAAAAGTGTAAGCTAGTGTTTGCTTCAACATCTGATATCTACGGCAAAAATCCGGATATTCCGTACAGCGAAAAATCAAATATTGTATTGGGTCCCACAACCGTAAAAAGATGGGCCTATGCAATTTCCAAGATCTATGCCGAGCAGCTCATTATGGCTTACAATACAGAACTTGACCTGCAGTACACGATAATGCGTTTCTTCGGAAGTTACGGGCCGAACCAGAATCTCACATGGTGGGGCGGGCCGCAATCTGTATTTATCGCCAAAGCACTGAAAAACGAGCCGATTGAAATACATGGTGACGGAATGCAAACACGGACCTTTACATTTGTAAACGATACGGTTCAGGGAATTGAGAAATGCATGTTCCACCCTGCAAGCAAGAACGAAATATTCAATATTGCCGCCAATCCTGATGAAGAGATCACCATTGCCGATCTTGGAACAATGATCTGGAAACTGATAAATGGCGAGAATTCAGAACCGTTGATAAATTTCATCCCTTACAGCTCTTTTGGCAATTATGAAGATGTACGCAGAAGGGTCCCCGATATAACTAAGATAAAAAATATGCTTGGCTTTAAACCTGTTTTCTCGTTGAGCGCAGGATTAAGTGATACTATCGCCTGGCAAAGAACAGTTAAGGAAGAAGAATGATATATATTCTGCTGCCTGTCTACAACGAAGCCGAAAATATACCTTCACTTTTTGCGGAACTTGAAGATTGCTTCGGAAAAACGGATGTTTATTATGTGTTTTCGGATGACGGCTCAGCAGACGGTTCCCCGGATGTCATAAATAAAGTTTTCGCAGGCAGAAGCTTTACTGTGCTGGGAGACGGTACTAACCACGGCCCCGGTTATGCCTTTAATACCGGATTTGAGTGGATCCTGGGGCACTCTATAGACCCGCAAAATGACAAGATAATTACAATGGAAGCCGACTGCACTTCGGATCTAAGCATTGCTGATACCATGATAAAGATCTCGGATATTGGCTTTCAGCTGGTGCTGGCATCTGTTTATGTTCAGGGCGGCGGATTTGAAAAGACCTCGTGGATGAGAAAATTTCTCTCGTTTTTTGCAAATATGCTGCTGAGACAGAAATTCGATATCAGGGTGCTTACTTTGAGCTCTTTCTACCGGCTGTATTCCGTTCAGCTCATTAAGAAGGTAAAAGATAAATACGGTACAATAATAAAAGAGCCCGGCTTTATTTCAATGATCGAATTCCTGCTCAAGGCGATCAAGGTCGAGGCGTCAATCATTGAGGTGCCTGTAAAACTGCTTTCGGATAAGCGCAAGGGTGTTTCAAAAATGAAGAAACTTAAAACTCTATCGAGTTATCTTTATTTCCTGGTTAAGACGGATCTTTAAGAACCGGTGATCATTCTGTTGATCCTTTTTTGAAGTAAGGCTGAAAAAAGAAAAACGTTGAACAAAACATTCATTTCCAGAAAACCCGTAATTGTAATTGCCCTGATAGTATTGCTTTGTATTGTCTTCTATATGATTCTTCATTTTATCACACCCTCAGAAATAATTCAAAAGACAGTTGACACGCCATTCAGAAATCCTGAAAGGGTTAATGCGCTTTTTTACGGAATACTTCTGAGGATTGCTGCATTGGGAGTGTTCATATTGGCTGTTCTATGGTTCAGCGCAAGTGAGTATTACCCCAAGGCAAAGGCAGCAGTTGTTAAGCTCCTTACAGGTGCTTCAAAAGCACTGAGTTTGAATTTTCTGCTTTATGTTACACTAATTTATGTCATAGTCCTTTTTGTGATAGGTATAGTTAATTATGATCTTGGCACGGATGAATCATGGTATATATGTTTAGGTGAAAATTTTTCAAAGACGCTTATACCATATTATACTTCAAACGGAGAGATATTCATAATTGATACTATCAGCATGCTGCCGTATTATGCGGTTTGCTTTGTTAATTACGGCCTTGGGCTGACGGAAGTGTGGCACTTCAAGCTGGTGGCGGTTATTTTTTCCGTGGCGGCACTTATTACTTTGTTCAGGGTCTTTTCCAAACGCTATGATAAGCAAGTAGCGGTAATTTTCCTTTTCTTTCTTGCGCTGCAGCCCGGTTTCGGGTATGTGGCAACATCATTTTTCGGTGAACTACTCCAGTCAGCATTCATAATAACCGGATTATATATCTGGTTAAAAAGCCCGGGCGAAATAGATCTCAGAAGAATAATCATTGTTGCTTTGTTCTTTACTGCAGCTATTCATACAAAATTCCAGCTTATTCTCCTGTTGACAATTATTCTGCTGATCCTGCACTTTACAGACAGAAAAACACTGCCGCTGAAAATTCTTCTGTACACTTTCATATTTACTGCCCTGCTATCATTGTTAAGGACTATTCCTGTTCTGATATCGGAGCCTTCAAGCTTCAGAAGCCTTGTGGTGATAAATCTTTTTGCTGAGAAGCTTTCTAATTCTTCCTTTTATGTTATTCTTGAAAGGTTTCAGTTCCTGAACAGGTTCTTCCCGCTTGGAGTGTTAACGCTTATAGCTCTCGGGTTTTCGTTTTACTGCATGAAAGATACTTTTGACCGGTTTGTCATGTCTTTTTCTGTTGTTACGTCACTTTGGTGGATCTTCTTTTGGCCGATAATACCATACAGGGTAGCTTTTATGGGTTTTATTCTGCTCGCGCTTATGGCGGCAATAATTGTGCGGAAATTATACACTGTATATACTCAAAAATATCCCAATCGATCTGTGATCCTGAAATATGCATTGACGTTTTCTGTGCTGTTTTTAATGATGTACGGTTATTCTGCCAACTTAATCTACGCTTATATCGGATATAATGATGGTGTGCAATTTGACCTGGACGGTTTCAAATCAAGGTTCATAAGCGGTATTGAAAGAGATAATTCCCAAAAAGAGTTCTTTGCGGAACTGAAAAAAGTTATTTCACCAGAAGATACTATATATAACTGTTATTCGGTAACAACTTTTTATGTTAAGAATCCATTCTTCAGACTGGATAAAATGAAAACTTTGCTTGAAAACAGCGGGTCCGAAAAATATGTGTTGATAACACGCGATATGTATCCACTTGGTTTTGATGAAATATATTCAAGGCTGGATTCGATGGGTTTAAACAAAAGGATAATCATAAAAAAACCCGGACATGAACTGTACGGGGTAACCAAAAACACTCTTCCGCAAAAATAAATAAAACTCCGCTGCTTATCATATAAGTCTTAGACAAAGCAAAGACCAGGCTAGAATAATATCAGCGGGCAAAAAACCACCCGTGAAATCAATCTCACTTTTCTGCGAAACCAGTATTAAAAAAGGACCTACCTGGTAATTCTCATTCTTACATCCGGAATGTTCTGCCTTTGAGTGAACATATTGTCTCTCCTGTTACAGCCAACGCTTCCCACAATGTTTGGTTGATAGTAGATCTTCATTACAAAAGGCGGAAGTCCGCTGCCTCTCCAATTAGGCTCAAGTGTAGCAAATATTTCGTAAGTACCGTCAGAAATATTAACAATCGGATTAGTAGTACAGCCCGGACCTACGAAGTCCTGACCGGGAGTATTGTATGGTTGCCCTGTCGTACCGGCGCATGTACCCGGCCCATCTGAATCTTGCTGGTCAGCCCGTTGAAATGTTCCAAGATCCATATATTCATTTGTAGCTTTATTATGCAGCCATCCCCTGTATTTCCATCCCAATACGGAAGGATTTATCGCTGAGTTCGTTGGCCATGAAGGAACCCCTCCTTCATCTGCAAACCAGATACCTCTTTGACAATCACCTGCCGTGCCGGTAGGGGTATTCAGGTGGTATAGAACTGAATTAGGTCCAAGAATTGAAAGACCCACCGAACCAAATGCGGCAGTATCTGAAAATACCAGGTGTGCGCTGACTGAATCGGGATAGACTGTCATCGCTCCCGCTATAAGTCTTGTGAGACCAGGTGAAGTAACTACTCCCTGCTCAATAGTGATCAGTGCATATAGTGCTCGCGCTAGATCAATTGTATCGTGGAGGTTCATTGCAAGTTCAAGCGGATTTCCGCCGGCATCAACCAACGATCCGTTTGCTGTTACATTAAATCTGCCGAGATTCAACGGCCTTGGATTCATTGAGGTATCCGCAACAATAATCCACAAATTGTAAAGCCCGTCATTCGCAGGTGTCAGAGGTCTGAATAAATTCACTTGTGTAAAGGTTATGGTGCCCGCTCTTACTTCCGTTGGTAGTGTTCCAGCATCATCGCAGCCATAGTAATATATACTCGCCGAGCCGACAAGCAGAAGAACCAATGCTAATTTTGCAATTTTCATTTTATTTAAAATTATTTTCGTTCTAAGTTAAAACTAAAAAGCGAATATTTCAACTGATTGTACTGTCTAATACACTGTTTAGTCTGAGTGTATTAGCTAATGTGATGATTTTTTTGCCAATAATATGTACTTTACTTAAGGTATATTGCATTCCACTGAATTTTATGCCAGCGAATTACTCAAATATAGTGTTTTTTACATTATTATTTAGTTCAAAAAATGCAATAATCTGCATTTTTTGCTGTATCTTTGAATACTCTGAATACGTTACAGACACTGCCTCCAAAATTTGAAAATCTTGCCAAATACTGCATTTGTAATTTTCTCAAGCGGTGCTTTTGGCGGAGCAGAAAGACGCTTTGCCAATCTCTTCCTCCATCTTAACTCAAATTACCCCGGGAAGTTTTATTTCATAATCAATCACAAACTTCAAAAACAACTTATGAGGATATTCAGGGATATGCCGCGGGGGTCTGTAAAGGTTGTCGGGGAATCTTCGGAAGAAGGCAAAACAAAACAAAATGAAAACACCCCACATTACCTAGCGGCACCTGATCCATTTGAGATAGATGAAAAAACCTCATTCCCTAGAAAAACATATTGGTACTTTAAGAACAAGTATCGCCAGAAGGATTTATTTTATGAAATCGAAAAGATTAGGGTTGAATATGGAATAGAAGTTTTCATCGGAGTGTTTTCGGGCATATTGCCCTTGGTCTTTTATCTGAACCGTACAGGCAAAAGACCCGGTGTAATATTTTCGAATATGGACAGCTGGTTTTCAGAAGTCCATTCTGACATGAAGAAACTTTGGTACAGAAAGTATTATTCATTTAATTACGCAATGGAAAACGCCGATATGGTTGACTTTTTGAGTCCTTTTGTTGCTGATGGCGTCAAACAACGAAACGTGGATATTCCGGAAGGAAAGTTTGATATTGCACCTTCTTCTTTTGCAGATTATTCCCGGTGCAAAATCGGCAGGAAAGAAAATTTCGAAATCGCATTCTCTTCAAGACTTGAGCCGGGGAAAAACCCAATGCTTTTTCTTGAAGCCGCCGAGCAGATCCTTAAGTCTTATCCGAAAATCATATTCCATATATTGGGAGAAGGCTCTCTTGAAGGAGATGTCAGGAATTTCATTGCGTCCCATGAACTTACAAACAGCATAAGTTTTCGATTCCACCCGAATCCTCCTGAAATTTTCGCCGAAACTTCAGTGTTTGTTTCACTCCAGTCAGGAACTAACTATCCTTCACAAAGTATCCTGGAGGCCATGGCTTGCGGTAATGCTATAATAGCCAGTGATAAAGGCGATACAGGTAAGTTTATTAACAGCACTAACGGTATATTGGTCAATCTTGATCTGGATTCTGTAGTATCTGCAATGAAGAGACTTATAGAGGATCCCGGTTTCACTAAGACACTTGCGGCGGGTGCGTTTAAAACCGCAACAGAAGATCATACAATTGAGAAAATGAGTGACTATTATTTAAGCCTGATAAGAAAGGTTCATGCTAAAAGAAATGGCTGATGTAATAGAGGGTGTTGCGGTAATTTTGGTAATGTACAGGCAAAAGCACAATCTTGAGCTTCTTTATGACTCTTTGTATGCTCAGTCGTACCAGAATTTCAGAATTTACTTTGTTGATAATAACCCGGATGATGATGATATTAATTTCTCAAAAATTCTGAATGAAAAGTATGCGTTTACTATTGAATACATAAGACCTGGTTACAACTCAGGGTTTGCGGCAGGGAATAATGCGGGTGCAGAAAGGGCTATTAAAGACGGTTATGAATTCATTTTTTTTCTGAATAATGACAACGAACTTGATAAGAGTTGCATACAAGAACTGGTATCTGCATTGAAAAGTGAACCTGACGCCGGTGCAGTATCTCCACTGATAATGTATGGAGGAGACAAAAGAAATGAAAATGTAATTCAGGAATTTGGTGAAAAATGTGATTTTGATAAGTATAAGATTATCAAGAATTTTGAGCTCATGAACTTAAGTGATGCCGAAGGAAAAATACAGAGCAAGCTTAGCTGTGACTTGCTGAGCGGCGGTGCGGTAATGTTCAGACAGACTGCATTAAAAAAAACAGGTTTGTGGGATGAACGCTATTTTGCTTACGGAGATGAGATCGATATTTTCAGAAGGCTGCGTGATAATGGTTTTACGGCTCTGGCGATCGCCGGCGCAAAGCTTTACCATCATCACAAATGGGGCAAGGATAATAAGCAGAGTTATTACTTTGAATACTATTTAATAGAAAGAAATAAATTTCTATATTTCCACAAGTTCGGATTGTACAGTGCAATGTTTTTTATGTTCATACTTGACACTCTTAAATTCCCCGGGCGCCTGATGTGGTTCATAAAAGTTTGTGATTTTAAGCTGGCAATATATTACCTTAGAGGCGGCTTGGCCGGACTGCTTAACCGTAAAGGAAAGCCCGGTCTTGGCTTTATCAATTAGTGATTTCCCGGAAGCGCGGCAGAAATAATTGGTGATTGTGATATTGATAAATATTAACAGATGACAAACTTTAAACAGCCGTATTTCTTTCCAAAATTCTTTTCGTTAAGCAGTAACGAGCTTAACAATGAAAAACTCACAAGAAGACAGTTGACTATACTGCTTATGAGCATTGCAATAACTCTTATCATCAAGTTTCTATTGATTCCTTACAATATGATAGATCATGGTGAAGGTGCAACCCGTACCTGGAATGCATGGTGGTGGGCTTTGAAACCTTTCTTTGTTGAACCGCTTTCGGGAAACCCTGGTTGGTTTTATTTCGTCGGACCTGTGTTAATGATAACAAGGGAAGTATTTTATACTCCGATCGTATTAATGATACTTACTGTGACCCTTACTGCATATTATATATTCAAGATCTCCTGTCTTGTTGGCAATTTTAGAATAGGCATGATCGCATTTTTGCTTTTCACTTTCAATCCCCCGATTTTCAGGCTGAATTTTACTCCTTTGCCCCAGCAGTTTTACCTGGCGGCAATGTGTTTAATGATCTATTTCATAATAAAGGCATTTGCAGCCGGCGATGACAAAACATCGGTAAAATATTTTATATTTGCGGGCATTTTTAGTTTCATCGGACTAACATTTCGTCCCGAGGGTTTGTTTACTATCCTTGCATTTTGCGCACTTGCGTTTGTATCACGAAAAAAGGGTGCCTGGTATTTCATATCTCTAAGTCTGGTTTTCCAGATTATCTGGATGCTGATAAGCTATGTCATGTACGGTAGCTTCACCAAGACTTTTGATTCGGTTAGAGAGTATGATCTGATATATGGCTCATCACCAGATAGCGGAACAATTCTGTTTAAACTTAAGGGATTCTTCTTTCCTTATTATTATATGGCAGTTGGTACAACTTTTCTGCTGTTCTGGTTTTTCCTTCGCGGTATCTACATTATGTACAGGGAAAAGCCCAAAATGATATTCATTGTCATTATGTCGGGTATTCTTATCCCGGCGCTGGTTAACGGATTGTACAGTACAACCACTTTCCTTTACAATACTACCAGATACTTCTATCTTACTTTTTACCTGATACCGGTCGTTTGTGCATTCGGACTTGACAGATTCATTATGCGGTTTCGCTCTGAAATCCTGCAGTGGGGCGTTGCAGGTCTCATAATGGCTACGGCTATCCCTCTTTCGTACATAAAAGTGCTCGTTCCCGTAAAATACAATAAGCTGTTTCCTAAAGTTGTTCAGTTTCTTGTAACTTCAGAAGATCCAAATGACGCATGGCAGATAGTAGATTTTATCGACAATAACATATCAGCCTATCCAGCGCTTATTTTTGATTGTGAAGGAAGTGATTCAAGTATCTTTTACATCCCGTTCAGAACAAAGCTGCCCTACGAAAATAATATCATGATCAGCGGTTATAACTTACCTCTTGATAATGACAGCCTGAAAACGAAGATAAGAGGTTTTATGAACACAAATCCCAGGGGAATTATTGTTTTCAAAAAGACATCGACTCCCATGAACCGGATCTTTACAGAACTGGTTGGACCCAAAAAATACAAACGAAACGGTATCAATTATGCAGGTGAAACCGATAAATGGTTGATTTATACTTACGAACCAAGCACAGAAAAATAACTGGCCCTCACAACCACTGTAATGAATAATCATACATCGAAAACAACACAGGTACTGATGTTACTTTTTCTGTTATCGGTTGCCGGAGCACTAATTATATATTTTGCAATCCACTCACCCGTTGAAATGGATAATTATGCCGGTCGCGGAGGAGAAAAAAGTTATCCTGACGGACTGGATGATTTCAGGAGAATCCTCGTTTATTCAGGTATACTGCTCACATCAGCTTTACTTGCCCTATTGCTGATCTCTGCAGCCAGTGCCAAAGAGAGTGCAAAAGATAAAATACTTAACTATTTTCTATTTCTTCTTGTTTTTGCAATTGCATGGAAGAGCTATCCGTATTGGGCAAATGGACTTCATTTCGTCTTCTCCGGCGGGACTTCGTCACTCTACGACCCTAAAGATCTTATTCCTTATGTTGATATAGGAATAATCTGGAGCGTGCCGGTGCTTTTCTTTCACATGCTTATCTGGCTCATTGTTCCTTTGCCAGTTATTCTTGCTGTTATCAATATCCGCAAAGAGGGAGTTAATTATAAAGATGCATTAACACTCTTGATCATTGTACTTCTTGTGTCATCCTTTTATTTCACCCCTGATTATATGTACTGGTTCATGGATTAATAAACTTCATTTTCGCAAATCACATAATGCTTGTCATGATAAAGTTCTTTTCTACAGTGTTGCTTGTTTTCCTTTTCGGTTTCGGCTTAATTGATTTTACTTCGGGCTCTTCGGCAGATGTCCGGGAATGTGCCTCCGAATCCTTGGGAACCGAAATGATCAAAACTGAGCTCTTTTTTGGGCTTTCAAAGAAAACCGGCGGATATGTTACACAGGATGAATGGAATGCATTTGAGGATTCCGTGATCGTTAAGGTATTTTCTTCGGGTATGACTACAATCGAAGGCAAAGGCAGGTGGATAAATGAAAATGGTGACGTAATAAAAGAAAACTCAAGGATCGTAGTAGCACTAAACCAAATGACTCCGGAACTTAATGAACAAATTGACACCATAAGGGAAAAATACAAAAAATACTTTGACCAAAGCTCTGTTTTAAGAGTTGATTGTAAGGCAGAAGCAGGTTTTTAAAAATTAAAGTTCCGGAATTGTATTCACTGCATGAACCTTTTTATTTCTGCAGCCAAAATATTAACATCAACTCCTTCAAGCGGGTGAGGTGTAGCAGGAAGAACAAGAAGCCTGGCATTTTTAAGTTTTCTGTAAACTGCAATTGTTTCTTCAAGTGTAACCATTTTATCCTTATCGCCAACAGAAACCGTTACTTCGCTTTCTATTCCGTTATAATCCTCCGGTCTCATTGTGTTTTCTCTGCCCAGAGATTTCATCATTTCGGCGGTTTTGTCAAGTACCTGTTCCCAATTTTCTTCACCGTGCCTTTGCATAAGCTGCCCGGCATATACGGGAACTTTAGCTCTAATTGAGGCAGCACCAAGCATTTTTGCTTCACGTGATGCAATTTCGGGGCTCCAGTCGAATTTAGTTGCAAGAGTGAAGATCTTATCAAACTTTTCCGGAAAGTGTTTTGCTGCATAAAGGGCGGCATAACCTCCCATACTGTAACCGAACACGTGTGTTTTTTCTATTCCGTTCTCAAACAAGTATTTAACAATATCACCGGCAAACATTTCTATACTGAACATCTCATCGGGAAGAACCTCTCCTCCATGACCCGTAAAATTGAATGTATGAACTTCAAAGCTTTCCTTCAAACAGTTTTCAAGCTCCCCGAACTGACTCTTTGCACCCAGGGCACCGTGTAAAAGCAAAAGTGGTTTCATTTACAGAGTTTTTTGATCACTTAATCTAATTCATAATCCGGAAATTGACTTAGTGGCGCAAAAGAGCCTCGTAGATCACCTTCAGTTTCTCATAATTTCTGTCCCAGTCTGCTCTTTCGTTTGCTATCAAAATACTTCTATTGCCGTGTGTTTCAATTAACTCTCTTTGGTAATAGTACTTGTTCAGTGATTCACAGAGTTCTTCTGAATTATGCGGGCTTATCAACAAACCATTTTCGTTATTGACCCATTCCTGTATTGCCGGCAGTTTGGTGAGAATCAGCCCTTTGCCGCACGCCATAGCCTCAAGCAAAGAAAGAGAAGTCCCGTCACTCAGAGATGGCGAGACATATACATCCGATGCATTCAGAAACTCAGGCAGTTCTTTATTCGGCACTCTTCTTATTACCTGGACCTGTTCATCAAGCCCGTTTTCTGTTATATATTTCAAAACATCATTTTTCCCTGAGCCGTCTGAAAGCATGATCAATAAGACATCGTTCTTATCGGCGCAGAACTTCCTGAATGCATCAAGCAGGTAATTAACTCCGTAAACCGGTTCAAAATGACGGTTGAAAAGAACTATAAACTTATTCTCGCCAAGCTTGAGGTTTTTCCTTGCTGATGATTTATCGGAACTTGAAAATTCCCTGAGGTTTATACCCCACGGAAAAACGGTTATTTTATCGTCCGGTAATCCATAATCATCAATTATCTTCTTCTTAACAAACATTGCATCGCATTGCACATGGTCACAGGATCTCATTACTTTACTCACAAGTCTCTTCCGGATGAAGCTTTTGTCGGGTTCGATCAGAATATCAGAGCCCCAAGGCATGGATAGGTGGGGATGAAATCCCGAATTAGCTGCAAGTATCCCCACTTGCCAAACATATCCGGAGTGTATTAAATCGGGCTTGAATTCCTCAACTGCTTTCTTAAAATGTGCGCGTTCGCTGATAAGTGGCATCGAACGAAATGCCGGCTTTTTGGATATGATCTGGAGATGATCAAGTTTATCTATTTCATCTATTATCTCACCTGCGGCATAATGAAGAAACAGCACTTCATAATCATTAACAAGTTTCTTAAGAAATCTATAGTCATGTATACCGCCGTTTGAGCTAACGTATAATACTTTCATTAATTATTGCTTAATCACATTTCGGATTTTCAGGAAGCCAAAAGCTCATATCTTATTCTTTTTTCCACGGAACGTAATACCTTTCAACAGGCCGAAGAAATGAATTTTCAAACGAACTTAGGAAAAGCAGCGCAAGAATAACAACGAATGGTATAATGGCAATGTAATTTCTCATTTCCTCCAGGCTGAACATCATAAGAACTGAAATAACATAGGGTATGATCACAAAATTTGAATATAATAACGGTCCCCTGAATCGTTTCCAGGCTCCTGTTATAAAGAAAGCAACAACGAAGATATGAAGTCCGCCAAAATTGAATACAAGGTCACGTAATTGTATGTGCACAGGGAGCTCATAAATAAGCTGAAGATTGCGCGGAAGATTGAAAATTATAAAATATCCCTCAGTTGGCGGCAATAACCGGTCAAGCAATCTGTAAGTCCCAAGGTAAACTACACTCATAATTGCCGTATAAATGATCGTCTTCGGTTTAAAAAGCCTTTTGTAATTATATAAAAGGTATACTAAGATCAGATATCCTGCCGAAGGATGATTAAGTACCCCGAATATGAAGGTAATCAGCAACAGGTAATTTCTTTCGGAAACAATACAGTAAAACCCTGCAACAATAAAAAGTAATACCGGGAAATCCATAAAAAAGAACTGCCCGTTCAAGATAACAAAGTTCCAGATCATAGGATATATTATAACCGGTGCGATCCAGCTGTTCATAGCCCTGCTTTTGAAGAATTGATTAAGTAAAAAATAAAAAGCAAGAAGTACGAGATAACAGGAAAATATAGTTATGATAAAAAAAAGAGCCTTATCATTAACTGCAGTAAATACCGAAACTATGCTTTTGAGAATGCTGAAAATGTATGGGATAAATAGTCTGTATTGTATTGGTCTGACAGATTCAAAATTCAGTACTGCATAAATACCGCCTGTAGATTGGGTTCCGTAAAAATCAGCACGTGTAATGAACTTATGATAATATACGTAACACAAAGTGAAAGATATCATAAAGTAATAGGTATGGGTCAGTATTGTCGGGAAATTCCCGCCCGGAAATTTTCTGTTCAGGAATTTCAGCATTTTTTTCTCCCTACTACATATTGTTGTGCCCCAAGCGGAAGCCAGCCAAGCAGTCTTTCCATGCTTCTGAAAATCCTAGCTTTAAAAGGGAAAAAAACAATATATTTCTCTTCTAATATTTCAAAACCCGGAGACTTAAAAAGACTCATTAATTCAGAATGTTTAAGAAGCACTGCATCGCGGTCAAATTCGCACTCGGCAACTACCTTACGCGTCAGCGGATTGGCGGGATTATGTTCAAATATCGCAGCGATGCCGCAGGGTTTCAATATCCTGTACATTTCGTTCAGAAAATTTTGCCAGTTCTCAGGTGGTACGTGATGCACAACATTTACTGCAAAAGTCATGTCAAATGTGTTATCATCAAAAGGCAGCCTTAAGCCGTCATACAGGTAGTAATCAATTTCAGGATTATTTATTCTTGCTTTCTCAACAACACCTGTTTCTACATCAACTCCCTTCAGGTTCTTAAACCTATTCTTAAGGAAGTGGTCAACAAGTCCCACGCCGCTGCCTATATCCAGCACCTTTATGTGTTCCGGTTCAGGAAAGTTCTTCACGGCAAGTTCAGCCAAAAGGTCTGCTTTTAGTTCAATAAAGAAATCCACGTCCTGCCCTATGAAATCTATTGATCCTTGTATCTCTTTTCTATAAGTCTCTACATAATCATCAAAGCTGACTTGTTTGTCGTTATTTGAAATTTTTTCCGTCACTTTCGGGGAATTTGCACTTTTCAATCAGCCGGTTCCTTTAATATAGTTGTCTTTTGCAGGTTTAAGTCCAGACAGTTCAAAGTTACTTAAATATATTAAAAATACTGTAGTTATCATAGGAACAAGTTCCGTATAGACTCTTACTTCAATTATGTATGTCATAAATATTCCCAATACATAAAAGGGAACGATCGTAAGGTTAGCCATAAGCATTCGCCTCCGTGGAAATCTCTTCCACCATCCCAGAACAAACAATAACACTGCAAAAATATAAATTCCACCAAAATTAAAAAATACCGGTTTGAAATATTTCCATTCGCTAAACAGACTGCCGGCAAACCGGATGTTCTCATAATACCCTATTTCAAAATTGTCACCGGGATTAATTCTGAAGATGTATCCAAGAGATAATTTAATGGCTACTATTATGGCGGCAAGAAGCGCCGTACGGCCGATCACGCGAAATGTAAAGATCTCTCTGTAATTAAAAAGTACATACGAAAAAATAAGGTAAGCCGCGCTTTCCTTATTAAAAAGTCCGATCAAAAACACCAAAACAAATGCTGTGAATTTTTCAGTGACAATATAATAAAGCCCAATTATACAGATCAGTATTGCGGTCATATCGTAATACTGAAATGACTGGTTAAGTATTACATAGTTAAAAAGGATTGTGTAAAGGATCAATGGTGTAAAGAGCAAAAGGCGTTTATTGTTTTCAAAATACCCGGAAAGCAGTTTATGATATTGCAGTTGAATTAAATAGACAATTACAGTGCTGAAAATCAGGAACAGGGTTTTATCCGGAATAAACGATAAAGGCTTGAAAATCAAAAATACAAATGGTATAAGCAGCCGGTACTGGTATGGCTTGCCCGTGTTGAAAGTAAGAACTGAATTAATGCTGTTGGGAGAGTCCGGATCCGATGGCAGAATTACCCGCAGATAATAAAGATAACACAGCACACCTGCGAGCAGCAGATAAAGCAAATGAAAAGACAGCGGGACCCTGTTATCTTTTGAATTTGTCAATTTACTCAACGCAGATTCTAATCTAACCTGCAGCAGGTTGCTTTTCAGCCTGCTGCTTATTCACGGATTGTAATATATCGGAACACACCAGTGATTTCCTGCCACCCAATCACTGTTTGGAAGCACTGAGTTGTCTCCCAGGACTCTGTGGCATTGTTCTTCGTAAACTTTCCCTGTGGACTTCTCAATTGGATCGAACACTATATATTTATAATAGCCGGATACCATGCCTTCAGGCAGCTCCACCCTGTTATCGTGTTCTTTATCAAGCTTTTTGGCATAGTCATTTTTGAAGTTCACAATATCAGTAAGTCTATCGGTTTCAATTGCGCCTATTGCTGCAGCAAATTCGGTTATTCTGTAGTTGAGTCCTTTAACCTTGTAATCAAACTTGCCGTAATTGCGGAATTTTTTTGAGTGTTCAAAAAGTTCTTTATGTTTCGTAACCAGCATCCCGCCTTCGCCGGTTGTTATAGTTTTTGTTGCGTAGAAAGAATAGAAACCTGCATCACCCCATTCACCCGGTTTTTTCCCGTTCCACGATGCACCTGCAGCGTGCGCACAGTCTTCAAGCAGAATTATGTTGTTTTTCCTGCAGTACTCTGCAATCTTTTCAATTTCAAATGCAAGGTGTCCCCCAATATGAACAACCCAAATTGCTGCAGGTTTGTGTACTTCGGCTTTTTGCTTCATATCTTCAAAGCTTATGCACAGGTCAAACCTGTTACAGTCCACAAACACAACTTCGGCCCCTGCCTGCATTGTAGCTAGCGGCGTTGCCATAAATGTATTGGATGGACACAGCACTTTTTTGCCTTTGAGCCCGTAATAATCCAGTGCCGCAAGAGCCGCACCCGACCAACTGCTGAATGCAGCAGAGTGCAGATTATTGTGCTCTGCCCATTTATTTTCGAAGAGTTCCGTATAAAACGCCTCTGTCCATTTGTTCGAAGCAACTATCTTATCAAACGCTTCATGGATCTTTGGCAGATCTCTTTTATCAAACCCGATTGAAAAATTCATCTTAAGTATTTATTGTTAATTACTCCTGATTTTTCTTCTTTATATTCATTGTTCATTGTTCATTGATTACTGCTGATTATTCTTGCCTATCCTATCAACTCTTCACTGGCATCAAAATAATGATTGTAATACACTTTCTGTTTCGGGTCTCTGATCTCTTTTGAGTCAAGCTTACCCCATATTTCTTTTGCAGCATCAGGTATTGTCTGTTTCACGCTGAAGTTAAGTTCACCTTGTATCTTTTTGAAAGACACTCTGTAATCTCTGACGTCTACACTATCCCCTTCAATATTTACAGGAATTTCCTTCCCGCTTGCCTCTTTTATTCCTTTTGCGGTAAGCTTTGCCACTTCGGTAATTGTATAATTCTGCTCTTCCGATCCTACGTTATATATGCGGCCATAGCCCGCCGTTCCATTACCTCCCGGTTCAGATTCAAGAGCTTTCACGTAAGCGTCGGATGCGTCTTCAAGCCCGAGAAGCGGCCGCCATTGGTTTCCGCCAAAGACAGTTATTTTTCCTTCAGTGAAGGCTGTCATTGTCATTGTGTTCACTACCAGATCAAATCTCATCCTGGGAGAATAGCCATAGAGAGTTGACATACGCATTATCACGGGCCTGAAATTGCTGTCGGCGATCGAAATAATTCCTTCTTCTGATGCAACCTTTGTCCTGGCGTAAAGTGATACGGGATTCATCAGGGCATTCTCGTCAAGAATCTCTTTGCCAACACCATAAACACTGCAGGTTGATGCGTAAAGGAACTTCTTGATCCCTGCTATCTTTGCAGATGAAGCAACTAACATTGATGCAAGATAATTCGTCTCTATTGTCTGTTCGGGACGTGCTTTGCTTGCGGGATCACCGACTACTGCGGCAAGCAGAATGACACTGTGGATATCTTGCATGTTGTCGGTGACTGTTTCAATATTTCTGATATCACCTTCAATTACCTCAACCCTAGTATCTGCAGAAAATTTCTGAACTGATCTCTTTCCGTAGATGAAACTGTCCAGAATCCGCACATCATAATTTTCGCTTAAGAGTCTGCCTGTCAAAACCGACCCTAAATAACCTGCACCCCCTATTACCAGAACTCTCTTTTTCAATATTCCTTTCTCTGCCTCATTTTCACAGCTTCTGCCATTTATTTAGAACCAGATACCAACTTTTTAACATATTTTTCCATCGCCTCGCGATACGTAAAATTCGGTTTCCAGCCCAGCAGTCTCTCGGCTTTCAGCGATGAAATAAACCTGCCCTTGTAATTCCCTTTCCTGTCTTCAATGAAAGTAACTTTTGCTTTTTTGCCGATTATCTCTTCAAGTGTTCTTACAATATCAATTACTTTGATGATCTCTCTGCCATTGATGTTAAATACCTCATTTTCAGCCTTTGGATCCAAGCAAGCTGTATTGCCTTCTGCAAGATCGCGAACATAAATGAACTGCCTTGTTTGACTGCCGTCTCCGTGGATGGTAATATCTTCTCCTCTAACTATCTTGTTGATAAATATAGGGGTTACTGTTGCTTCCCTGGCGCGCTCACCGAATGGAATACCATAACGCATTATTGTAAAATTCACTCCGTAAAGCGTCTTGTAGTTTTTGCAGAAAAGCTCTGCCGCAATTTTTGATGAAGTATAAAGATGGTCAGGGTTTTGCGCATAAATTGTCTCTTCGGTAATTTCGCTGGTGTCAATTGATGTACCGTATATCCATTCCGTCGATGCAAGCAATACGCGCCTGACATTCGGGCAAACTCTTGCAGCCTCAAGAACATTTGCGGTTGAGCCTGATGTAATTTCGTTGCTGTATATCGGCGCATCAAAAAAGCGATTCACATTTGCTTCTGCTGCAAGGTGGTAGACTGCATCGAATTTCTTAAGTGTACTGATAAGCTTCTGCAGGTCGCGCACATCTCCCCTTATATACTCTGCATCCTGCCCGAAACGGGGAGCTTCGATATCATAAATGCTGACTTTATGACCCCGTTCTATCAAAACATCAACAAGATGTGAGCCGATGAATCCGGAACCGCCGGTTATCAGTACATTCATACTTTTTCTTTGAACTCTCTGAAATTCCTTAAATACACTTCAACAAGTGACTGCATACCGTACTTATTATGTATGGTCGTTTTGATATATTCCCTCATCCTGTCTAACTGTGTAGGCTCGTTTATCACCTGTTCCATTATTCCTGCCAGGCCGTTGGCTGTATTATCAAATACCAGGGCAGATTTCCCATCATCAACATACTCCCTGAAGCCCTGCTGTTCACTTACTATTGCCGGTAGATATTCGCTGTATCCTATTAATAACGGACCGCATTGAGTAACCTGTTTATACGGCAGTACTATCATGTCTCCGCTTTCATAAATGCCGTGAATTTCCTTATAATCTATGAACTTATTTACTAAATTTACGCTTTTAAGTGATCTAATTCTCTCTACAAATTTATCTTCGTCGTATTTAAGCCTTCCGAAAATACTTAGTTCATACTCGAGACCCTTGTTCTCAAGAATTTCTGCAGCATCCAGCAGTATCTCCAGACCTTTATACTTTTCAACCGAACCGAAAAAAAAGAACCTGACTTTTTGTGATAATTTCCTCTGCGGAACTGGTGTACCTGCTTCACTGTAATAATCTATAACAGGAAGCTGAAAAACCATCGGTTTGAACCCGAATTGTTTTTCAAAGATCTCCGCCTGAGTTCTGCTTGCTACGCAGATATGTTTTTTATGGTACTTCAGTGTAAGCCTGACTGAAAGTATTCCATGTTTATCATCTGATTCGGGATGGAGCACTACATCATGCACCATTACAAGATAGTTTTTCAGAAAGAACTTTGCCAGGTACACCTGGTAGATGTTAAGAGTGTTGAACCACAGGCAATCTGCCCTTAATCCCCGCAGTTTCAAGATGAAACCAAGTTCCCCGAACAAAGTCAGCGGATTGCGGAATCTCATTCTTGGAATAAACTCCGCACCGAATTTTTCCAGCCATGAGTTTATTTCAACTGTGCGTCTTCTTGCGCTGAAGAACACCTTCAGGTGTACATGTTTCGCAAGCTCTTTAACCACTGTATAGCTGTGGTCAAGATAACTCTCCCCCGTTACATATACTATTTTCAATCCGGTTTTGAGCAGATTAATTGCAGCTTAGCCAGACGTTTTTGCCTGACGGAATAAACCTTGTTTCAATATCATTTGATCAGGATCCCGTAAATTTCTTCAGCGCTGATTGTATTCATGCAATTCACTGTTTTAGGGCAGGTGTTCAAATAGCAGCAAAGACAGTCAACTTTGCCGGAATGAACAATCTGCCCGCTGCCGAAGACATCAAGCTCCGTGTGGGAAGTCGGCCCCACTGCGGCAACTGTGAACTTTCCGAGTGCAGATGCTATATGCATGCAAAGCGAATCGCTTGTAAATACCTTTTCAAAAAGCTGAACTATGCAGATAAAATCTTCGGCAGAATTATCGCACCCGAATTTTATCACATTATCGCTTTGCCGTACTTCGTTTGAGACCATAGCATAGAAATCCCTGTCTTCATCACCTGCAATGATTCCAACACCGATCTTTTCATTGGCAGAAAGCAAATCAATTAGCTGAACATATCCCTCTTTTGTCCATTTCTTGTATTGCCATCTGTTTCCCCCGCCAAGATTAACAAGAATAAGCCCGCTGTATGCTGCAAGCCCGTGCTTTGCCTTTAGCTCAGCGGAGCGCTCGTGCTTTTCGGACGGGAATCCAAGCATAGGCTGTGAGCCGGTATAAGGAAGATTGCAAATTTCATGTATTATTCTGTGATAGGTCTTTGTGTTTTTCTTTTTGCTGTTATCATCTATCCCCATCAAATACCATTCATTTGCAAGCTCATTTATCGGATATGGTTTGTTATTGGCAATTGTATAGCCGAATCTTTCATTGGCATTGATCTGATCCATTATCAAACAGCTTTCTGTGCCGCTATCCAGGTTGACAGCAATATCAAAATGGTCGTTATAAATATGTTCCAGTTCATCATCGTCAAAATATATCTCATCTATCAGGTCATTATCCTTGAG
>JAUQWS010000116.1 GCA_030835025.1 Ignavibacteria bacterium
TGGCAGAAAAAGAGATCAATACACGGACCCTTGGCGGGTGGTTAATAGTTATACAGATATTTATCATTCTTAACGCAATAAGCTGGGCGGGCAATCTGCAATTGTATTACAGACTGCTTGGCGAAAAAGACAATTATCTCAGGGAAAAAGGAATAACAGATACCGGGATTTACACTGCGTTTGCATATTACGAGCTTGCTGCAAGCCTTGTATTCACTTTCGGTGCATTTGGCGTTTTCTATTACTTCTTCAAGAGAAATACACATTTCCCTTTAATAATGACAATCTATTTGATAGCAGAAGTAATTGTGGAGGCTGTTTCATATTTTCTATTCTCGCATTTATCCACAGATCCTTCGATGATGATACAGAAACTGGCATTTAGTTTTGTCATTGCTGTATTTGTTATCGTATATCTTAAGATATCAAAAAGGGTGAAACTCACATTCATTTTTTAGTTCTCACTATATAGCAGTAAATACTTCAAATTCCCATAAATTCATTCCTTTATACTTAAAACACCTATAGCTATATTTACAAATTATGAAAATTTCACTGAATTGGCTCCGTAAGTATCTGGATATTGATATGCCCGTGGATTCGATCGTAAAAGGCTTAACTGATCTGGGCATTGAAGTGGAAAGTGTTGAAAATCAGGCTGAAAAGCTGAAGAATTTTGTCATTGGGAAGGTTATTGAACGAAAGAAGCATCCCAATGCTGATAAACTGAGTGTTTGTAAAGTTGATGCCGGAACGGGAGAGATTCTGAATATCGTTTGCGGAGCGCCGAATGTAGATACGGGTCAGACTGTTTGTGTTGCTCTTGTTGGAGCGGTTATTCCTAACGGCGGATTCGAGATAAAAAAAGCCAAGCTTCGGGGAGAAGTATCCGAAGGAATGATATGTTCTGCTAAAGAGCTGAATCTTGGTGATGACCACACCGGTATTATGGTATTAGATACGAAATTGCCCATAGGTACTCCTTTTGTTGACTATTTGGGACAGAGCGATGTGATAATTGAGATAAGTATTACTCCAAACCGGGGCGATCTGCTTTCGCATCTGGGAATTGCAAGGGAGCTTGGTGCCCTAATAAAAAGCAGGGCTAAGGACCCTGAGCTGAAATACGATGCATCCGGTAAGGAGATCAATTCGAAAATCAAAGTTGAGATCGCGGATTCAAAGGGTTGTTTGAGGTATTGCGGCGCAATGGTTGAGAATATTACAGTCGGGGAATCACCCGAATGGCTGAAAAATTTTCTGCTATCGGTTGACCTGCGTCCGATCAATAATATAGTAGATGTAACAAATTTCGTAATGATGGAGAGCGGCCAGCCATTGCATGCTTTCGACTATGAGAGAATCAGCGGTAAGAAGATAGTCATTAAAGATGCTGAGGGTGTGAAGAAATTTACTACTCTTGATGGCAAAGAGCGTGAACTGCGAAATGATGTGCTCTTGATCTGCGATGCTGAAAAACCTGTTGCGCTTGCCGGGATAATGGGCGGTGCGAATTCCGAGATCAGCGATTCAACCCGCAGCGTGTTTATCGAAAGCGCATACTTTGATCCTGTTCGCACACGCAAATCATCAAAGTTTCTTGGTTTGCAGACTGATTCATCATACAGGTTCGAGCGCGGAGTTGATATTGATAGAACTGAATGGGCATGCAAAAGAGCGGCTGATCTTATAGCAGAACTCTCAGGCGGGAAAGTCGTCTCCGGATTCTTTGATGAATATCCGGTGAAGCTTGAAAAACTGAAAGTTGGATTGAGAATTCCACTTCTTAACAGAATTGCAGGTTCTGAATTTGCGGAAGAAAGAGTTAAGGAGTTATTAGGAAGTATAGATATCAATTATCAAGGCGATGAGAGAGATTCCCTCATTTTCGAAATTCCGCAGGCAAGAAGAGAGGATCTTTACAGGGAAATTGACCTCGTTGAGGAAGTCATAAGGCTTAACGGGTATGATTCAATTACCGAACCTGACCATGATAACATTTATCTTGATGTCAGGGATTATGCAGACAGGGATTATGATACTGCACTCAATTACGAAAATTATTTGGTAAACCGGGGATTCAAAGAGACCATTACAAACTCACTGATAGATGAAGACGATGCGAAGCTGTTTACGGAAAATTATGTCAATTTACTGAATCCTTCAGGTAAAGCTATGAATACCCTGAGGCCGAATCTGATGATAGGGGCACTTCAAACCGTAAGGCATAATTTTCATCACGGTGCTCAGTCACTCAAAATGTATGAAACAGGAAGTGTGTTTACTTATGAGGATACCGTTAACGGGGGATCGAAAAAAATCCTTGAAAACAGGAACAAACTGCTCATTATGGCGGGAAACAGCGATCTGGATTTCTATGGTGAAAAAAGCAGGGAATTTGACATATACGATATGAAGGGTGAGCTTGAAATGCTGTTTGGAAAATTCAATATTGAAATTAACAAATTAAATGATTATTATTATGGCGATTATTTTGATTGCAGGATAGAATACTTTAATAGTAATGTTCTAATTGCTTCAATAGTTAAGTTTTCCAAAGGCTTCCTGAAGAAGTTTGATATTGAAAGAAGTGTGATTCTATGCGAGATCTGTTAAATTCTGCAATTCAAAAAAGCAGGGAAACTTCAAAGTTCAAAGAACTTCCGAAATTTCCTTCAGTAATACGGGATATATCTTTTACTGTTCCTTCTGATGTTAAGTCAGCAGCAGTTGATGAAGTGTTCAGGAAGACCGCAGTAAAAAAGCTTAAGAGTTTCAGAGTCTTTGATTTTTATCCGCTGAAGGATAAGAAGAGCTTCACATATACGCTTGAGTTTTATGATGATGAAAAGACGTTTAAGGATGAAGAAGTGAATAAGTTGCAGGAGACATTGCTTAATGAACTTTCGAAAAAACTCAATGCAGAGCTTAGGAAATAAGAACTGTTTAAAAATAAGGTTAATTTAAATGGATAACCTGATCCTGAAAGTGAACGACCAGGGCTTAAAAAGCGAGCTTGAGAAGATGTTCTCGAAGGTTAAAGTCCTTGTTGAGAAGTTCAACATTTCCAGGGATGAGAACAAATTACTTAAAGAGAAGGTTAAAGAATTAGAACATGCTTTAAGCGAAGCAGAAAAAGAAGTTTCAGGCAAGAATTCCGAGCTTCTGAACAAAGATAAGGAAATTGCCGAATTCAAGAACAGGCTTTTGGATGAAAGAAAGAATAAGATCTCAGGTGAAGATAAGGCTCAATTAAAGTCAAGAATACGCGAGCTGATGGTGAGGCTGGATGCACATTTGGAGCAGAAGGCAAATAATAATTTTTAGCCCCCGGTCCCTGGTTTCAGGCAAGGGATTAAAAATTATTAGTTGTTTTTAGAATCATGGTCGGTGTTTACCGCGTAAAAATTGAGCAGCCCGGTAAAAACTAAACGAAAAAAACCAAAAAATGGAATCTAAGGATATCAGAATTAAAATATTCAACAATCATTACACATTAAAGGGTGATGATGTTGAGCTTCTTGAAAAGAGTGCGCAGTACGTTGATACTTTAATGCATAAAGTTCAGAATGATATCCCAAATCAGTCAGATTTCACTGTCGCAATCGTTTCGGCGCTAAATATTGCTGAGAACTATTACAGAGAAAAGAACAGCAGTTTTGTTCTTGATCAAAACTATAAATCATTGGTTAACGGATTAAATGCTCAAGTTAAAGAAATTAATGATTATATAGATAGCAATACTTAATCTTTGTAGTTGTTATAGACAGGGTTTACCGTTCTTTAAAATAAATTGTAAAACAAGTTTACCGCACCGACCGGCCGTAGCCAAAAATTAAATAGAACCAACACTATTTAATCGGGGAGAAAGCTCGTATACAATGTCGATTACAGGCCTCATTTACGGACCAGTTCCGTAGAACCGCCGGCAATGCTGCAAAGCATGCCAACAAAGGCGGTCAGTGGAAGTCAAAAGACATTTCGGCACTCACCCACTGTGTTGAAAGAGGGTTCTATAACTCTTTCGCTATGGTTTATGTTCGCGTGCGGTTTTTTATTTTCAATTTTAAGTTAAATACTGGTAAAAAGAGCAGCACAGTATTCAATGCAGTACCTAAAATCATATGTTAGAATTACGGAGAATAAATTATGTTACAAGAACTGTATATATTGATCCCGCTGTTTGTCGTACTTTGTGCGGGAACATTTTACCTTGGCTGGTTCATGCAGAACAAGGTGACAAAGGGCAAAATTAACAGTGCCGAGGAGCAGGCCAAACGCATTATTGCCGATGGCGAAAAAGCAGCACTAAATACCAAAAAAGAAAAACTTCTAGAAGTAAGGGACGAATGGTATAAGAAGAAACAGGAGTTCGATTCAGACTATCAGGCAAAGAAAAACAAGCTTAAATCGTTCGAAAAGCAGCTCCAGGAAAAAGAAGAATCAATCGGCAAAAGAATTGATGAATACGCTAAGAAAGAAAAGAACATAAATAAGCTTGAAAATGATTTTAACGGCAAGATAAAAAACGTTACCGAAAAGGAGACACGCCTGGATAGCCTTATTCAGGAACAGAATAACAAGCTTGAAAATATTTCAGGGCTGACTGCAGAAGAAGCGAAAAATATTCTGATGGAGAATCTCATTGATGAGACCAAGATGCAGACAGCGACAAAGCTCAAAGAGATTCGCGATGAAATGAAGATAGAAGCCAAGAAACTGGCAAGGAACCTGATAGTACAGGCCATTCAAAGAAGCGCCGCAGATCATTCCGTTGAGACTACTGTAAGTGTGCTAAATATCCAGAGCGATGAACTTAAGGGAAGAATAATCGGTAAAGAAGGCAGGAACGTACGTGCTTTTGAGGCCGCAACCGGCGTTGATATTATCGTTGATGACACTCCCGAAGCAATAACGATTTCCGGATTCGACCCGTTCAGGCGCGAAGTTGCAAAGATCTCGATGGAACGGCTTATTGCCGACGGCAGGATCCATCCGACAAGAATAGAGGAAGTTGTTGAAAAAGTCAGAAAAGAGCTTGAAGAAGAAATTATCAGGATCGGTGAAAATACAATTATTGAATGCGGATTGCACGGGCTGCATCCTGAAATGGTAAGGCTTGTTGG
>JAUQWS010000117.1 GCA_030835025.1 Ignavibacteria bacterium
TGGTTCCTGGATGGTAAAAATAGTGAGAATAAAACTGTTTCTAATCCTAACATAGGGTACGGATTTTACACTATAAAATATGCTGATGGAAAAACCAAAGAGTTTTATCAAATTGGCCTGAGCGCAAATACTACAGGTATCTCTGTTTATATCCTTGGCATCGAAGATAAGACATACCTGGCTAAAACGTTTGCGAAAAAACTCGGCAAGGCAAGCGTGAGCGGATATTGCATCAAGTTCAAAACGCTGAAAGATATTAATATTGAAATACTTGAAGAGGCAATACGATATGGCTTTGAGACTTCGCATTAGCTGAGTATTCCACCCGATTGATTGGATAGGCGACCCTTTGAGTGACAATCAATTTAGTCACAAAAATAAAAAAAAAATCGTTGGAAATAAAAAGACCGCCAAAATGGCGGTTTTTGCGGAACCGACCTGCCTGCTGCAAGCAGGCGAGATTTCCCGATTCAATCGGGACGAACTCTTGAGTGGTTCAGTACTTCTCAATATGTATGCAAAATATGCCATAAATTAAAAAACCGCCAAAATGGCGGTTTTTGGCGGAACCGACGAGATTCGAACTCGCGACCTCTTGAGTGACAGTCAAGCGTTCTAACCAGCTGAACTACGGCTCCTTGAATAAGTGTCAAATTTACGCAAAAATCAAAAATCTAACAAATCATTAATTTGGTACTTTCTTCGTAAAGGGTTTCTGTCTTATCAGACTGTTTCAAGATATTTGTGGACCATTCCAACAGCGGCAGAGCCTTCTCCTACTGCAGCCGCTACGCGCTTTCCTGAGCCGGAGCGTACATCACCTGCAGCAAATACTCCGGGAATATTAGTTTCAAGCAGGAACGGGTCGCGATCGAGCTCCCAACCAACAACTACATTATTCTTTCGCGGCAGCTCGGGGCCCGTAAGAATATAACCTTTATCATCAGTTTCGATAATCCCTTTCAGCATATCTGTTCTGGGTGCTGCACCAATAAATATAAAAACCGCTGAGGTATCCTGTTCATATACTCTCTTTTCGGGTAGACTTTTGAGTACCACTTTTTCAAGTTTGTCCTCTCCTGAAACTCCGCATATTTCTGTTTCCGTTAGAACTTTAATGTTCTCTGTTGCATTGATCCTTTCAACAAGATAGCTCGACATGGCCTTGTTAAGAGAAGATGCCCTGACAATCATTGTGACAGTACTTGCATATCTTGCGAAAAACAATGCTCCCTGGCCCGCAGAATTTGCTCCGCCTAAAATGCAAACATCCTGTCCTTTGTATGTTGCGGCTTCAGTCATTGCTGCACCATAATAAACGCCTGTTCCCAGGAATTTTTCAATCCCCTCGGCTTCAAGCATCCGGACTGAAACACCGGAAGCATATACAACGGCATAAGCTGAAACTTTTTTCCCGCTGCATAGTTCCAGGATCTTGTACGGCTGCTCTATCTTCATAGAGACAATTTCCTCGGTAAGAAGCTCTGCTCCGAATCTTTTTGCCTGAGCTGTTGCCCTTCTTGCCAGATCCGCGCCGCTTATACCGGAGGGGAATCCAAGGTAATTTTCTATTTGAGAGCTGGTTCCGGCCTGCCCGCCGGGTGCATTTTGTTCAACAATTAAAGTCTTTAAACCTTCTGATGCACCGTACACAGCCGCTGCAAGTCCGGCAGGACCCGCACCGATTATAATCATATCATAAAACGGCAGTTTCGCGTGTATCTGCAATCCAACTTTTTCTGCAATCTTACTATTTGAAGGAGTTACCAGGTTAGTTCCGTCGGGAAACAGAACAACAGGAAGCCTGTTTATATCACCCGTAATGGATAGTGCCATATCTTTCATGGGCTCATCGTTATCAATATCAATCCACTGATAAGGTATCAGGTTACCGGAAAGAAACTCTTTTACTGAATAACTTTGAGGAGACCATCTTGCTCCAAGCAGTCTTATACCGTCGTACGGCATACGGACATTTTCTGCCCAGTCATACAGCATTTCATTTAAGACGGGATACAATTTTTCTTCCGGAGGACTCCATGGTTTAAGCAGATAATAATCAAGCTTTATGTCATTGATAGCCCTTATGGCTGCTTCGATATCGGTGTAAGCAGTTAGCAGAACTGATTTTGCATCAGGAAATATTTCTTTTGCTTTTTCAAGGAAAACTACACCCTCCATTTCCGGCATCCGCTGGTCGGAGATAATCAGAGCAACTGTTTCATTCATTTTATTCAGCTCTTTTATAAGCTCAAGAGCTTCCATGGCAGAATCAGCTGCACTTACGCGGTAAGACTCGCGGTACTCATTTCTGATATCACGCTGAATAGCACGCAGCACATGCTCATCATCATCCACAATAATTATAAACGGAAGTTTCATTTAGACTCTTTATTCCTTGTTCTTGTTTATTTCAGGATCAGGAATACAGATCAGGAATTCTGTCCTTCCTGGTTTGGAGCTGACTTTTATCTCTCCATTATGGTGTTTAATGATCCTGTTAACAAGGTCCAGGCCGATTCCTGTTCCTTCTCCAACTTTTTTCGTCGTAAAGAACGGATCAAATATGCGGGAAAGAATTTCAGGCGGAATTCCCGTACCGTTATCAATAAATTTTATGTATATGCTTCTCTTATCGCAGGTCGTTTCAATTGTCAGTTCACCATCCTTTGGAAGGGCGTAAATAGCGTTATCGATAATGTTCGTCCAAACCTGATTCAGCTCTCCAACATATACGGGAATTTCGCGAAGATCGTCACAGAAAATTTTCTTCACTTTAATATTCTTTTCCCGAAGTTTGTAACCCATCAAGGTCAATGTGTTTTCTATATCCCTGTGAATATCTGTTGGCTGTAATTCATTGGTTTGATCCATGTGCACGTGGCTTTTGATCGCACCAACCAGACTCGTAATTCTCGTTGATGATTCTTCCAGGTCTTTTAAGATCCTTTGAGATATTAACAGATTTTCGACCCAATGCAAAATGTGAACAAAAGCTTCTTTTCCTGCTACATTTCTTATGCTTTCCAGATCTTCTCCCGAAATCCCCGTATCGGCAAATGTTTCTGCATTTATGTTATTACCGCCCAGTCCCTTCTGTTCAATCCAGTCGTTAATTTCATCTTCTTTTTGCATCCTCTGTAGCGGACTGAGCTTTTTCTTAACTGCACGGTCTTTTTCTTCAACCATGACACGAATTTCCTGTATATGTCCTGCGCTGATACCATGCTGAAGTAGCAGCTCGGTTAGCCTGTAATTTTCTTTTAATCGCTTGGATAGCTCTGAAGAAATTCTGTTTATAGCAGATGCGGGGTTGTTCATTTCATGTGCAATACCTGCTGCAAGCTTCCCAAGCGCGCTCACTTTTTCATGCTGCAGTTGTGTTGTTGCAAATGACCTTGCACGCTCAGTCATATAACCAATAAGACGCTGAATGAGTTCAGGATTGAGCTGCTCCAGCTCCTGAAAATACTTTTTGTGAAGGGAATACCTCTTAGTTTTCCCTACTGAGTATGCATAACCGGGGGAAACCTTCATTCTTGAGTATGGAAGCAGCCCCCCAACACCACCTGTAATATTATCATTCTGAAAATTATAATAAAGAACTTTCTGCCCGTTTATATCCATATAGAAATCGATTCTGCCTTCAGGTGTAAACCACATAACTTCTGCAGGGTCACCCTTTTTGTACATTTCTGCTCCATCCTCAAATTCCGTATACTCAGTGCGCTCTAATATCCACTGAAGATGCTCCTCCGGCAAATCACTGAGAGCAACAACTTTCCGTAATTCATCAATAGACTTATGATTCATGATAGGATCAATAACTTAATTATAGTGAAATGCCTTATTTGATACATCAATTTATCCCGTTTGATTCTATTCTCTGGAGTGTTGTTTCTCAAAATCTTCAGGGGTATACCTGTTTAATTTAGTGGCCCTGGCCTGATGTCTTATAAATGCAGGCACTGTAAGCAATGCCTCCGCTTCGCTTTCACTTTCAACTATTGCCCACCCTTTATGAACATTTGACTTACATCCCCAGTCGTAATGCAAAATAAATCCCATTGCCATTACTTGTGAAAGCGCGCGTTGGCAATCTTCCTCTGAATGAGGTGATTCGACTAAATATCTATCCATAGTTTTTTAGTAATTTATGAAAAATTGACAGCGCAAATATAGCAATTCTTTGAGTATTTAACAATTTTTGTTTTTTTGCGGAATTTTAATGTTCGGCATAAGGACGGATTATTAGTTTCTGATTCTGTGTAAATGCCCCCCACAAAACATCAACTGTAAGAGCCCTTAAATAACTGTTGATTCCTGCAAATGCAGTATTCCTGTCAAAATACCTACTCCATAAGTTAAATTTTGGTTTCAGCAGGTTAAAATGTTAATTCTGAAACCAACATAAGAGTGATTGAAGTTCTTTGTCTGCGTTTGATTCGATAAAGCACAATTGGTTAATTTTTTTGCGTACAAACCAAACAGTGCAGCTATGCAACAAGGACCTTTTGAAAGTAGCAGGAACTCTCTGCAATCAGGTTATTTTCCGGGCTTTTCCCCGGGGATATCACCGGGAAATGACTTATCATCGTGACAATCACTGCAAACAGGATTCTTGGTGAAATCTTTTCCCACATGGCAGTTCGCGCATTCAAGTTCTGAATGAGCTTCCGAGAAAGTGAAGCCCTTGAGCTTATGGTCAAATTCTGCAGCAAAATCCCTGTGACACGAAACGCATTTAGTGCCCAATTTCCTATAAGGCATCTGGTTCCCGTGGCAGCCGGAACAAAGCAGGTCTTTGTGGTAAGTACTGAGTACCCATCCGCTTGTTTTACCATGGTCAAACGGAGACATTTCCTTATCACTATGGCACTTTGTGCATTTATTCCCGTAATGACAGTTTATGCAGGGCTTGTGGTGTTCCTCTATGGATTTTTCTATCTTAACCGGCTTGTTCAAGTCACTTTGCACTTTAGGAGTGTGGCATCTTATGCAGCTTTCGCTGGTATGGCAGCTTGTGCACTTGATCTTGAAAAGCTTTATATGTTCATCGTGGAAGAAAGTGACAGTTTTATTTATATTGGAATTTGTCTCCCATGTAATTTTCCCCGGTTCCGGAAGTTCCGGATGAGTTTTGCTGATGTTAGTAGAGGTTATATTATCTTTGGTAATATCTTTTCTCTTATGGCAAATACTATTGCATCCGTTTTCACCGCTCCATTGTTTGTGACAGCTCATACACTGACGATGGAATGCAGCCTTGAGGTCCGGTACTGAAACATCTTCACGGTTTCGGGATTTTTCATGGCAATTTCGGCAATTGAGGATTGGACCCGATGTGTTGTAATGATGACAGCCGGCACAGCCTGTTGACATTTCTGACATTTCGGCATGAACTCTGTGCGGAAATATTACTCCAGTGTATTTATCCGACATTTCAACAATAGCAACAGATTCAGGACCTTCTTTCGGAGATTGATAAACAGAGACCAAATTTTCACGTGGGCAATCAGTCAGACCGGGGTCCTTTGGAGTCGGATATTCGGAGGTGTGGCAGGTTTTGCACTTAAGATTTGAATTGTTCAGAACAGCCGGGTCATCATGAACCTTGTTTATTTGACTCTTCTCCGGAGTATTCCTGGCTCTTACTTCCTGAATTTCTGAACCGGACTGCGGCAGTGCGGCAGTAATTACAAGGAAGAATGTTAAAACCAGCGGAACCAATATGTAAAGTATTTTTCTCATTTAAAGTTCAAGGTAAGTTCTCCTGTTGAGTCCTTCCCTGTGAGATAACGGGAAAGATAATAACAATAGCCTTGTAGATAACCACAAGCAAAGCCATACATCCGATAGTAACTGAAATTTCTCCGAATGATGGATTATAAACAGTAGGATCATAAAACGGAGTATACGCTTCAATAAAGCAGTTAATCCGATTGAGAAGCACTGCGGCAATTACAAATGTTGAAGCGGCAAAAAGACTGCTTGATGAGCTTAATGTCTTCTTTCTGAGAAACATTATCAAGGGTATTATCATCAATATCAATTCTGCAATAAAAAACCTGGAGGCTGTATCTGATATTGATATATATTTGAAAGTTTCACGTACGAACATATCGCCTATCTTGAATGCCAGGTATATACCAATAGCGGGTGCAGCCATACTCCCAAGATTAGAAAGTATCTTCATTTCCGGCTTGATCCTGAAACTGCGGGAAGCAAGCAGAGATTCAAAAATGATCATGGGAAGCCCCACAGCTATTGCCGAAAGTAAAAACAACAAGGGTAAGATCGGGGTCTGCCATAGCGGGTGCATTTTCCCGCCCGCTATCACCATAAGCGTACCAAGCGAAGATTGATGAAGTGTTGAAAGAACCACGCCTGAGATAATAAAAACGAACATTACTTTGGAGAGTCCTTTATCAAGGAATCTTAGAACGGAATCCAAAGGTTTATTAATTGCTGCAAATATTCCACGTAATTTTACGCGTCCGATGAATCTTTCTGTTATAACAGGAATGAATTCAATGTAAAGAACGGTCATATATATCATTACGCAAATGCCGACTTCAAACAAGGCAGAGTTACCATTCCACATTACCAGCGGATGCCAGATATAATAGAACCTTCCGATATCGACAAATACAGCGAATGCTACAAAGGTATACCCAAGCAATGCAGTAAGCAATGCCGGGCGTGCAATATCGTGGAAATCTTCTCGGTGAAAAATGTATACCAATGCTGCTGAAGTAAAACCGCCCGCAGCCAGTGCAACACCTGCTGCAACATCCACCCCAATCCACAAACCCCACGGTGTATTATTATCAAGATTTGTTACTGCACCCAGTCCGCTGAAGAATCTGACAGCCAGAAAAACTAATCCGTTGAGCGCAACAATAATCAAAACTATGATTCCAGGGGTAAAAAAACGCCTTTTAACAGCTTCCGGTTTCAAAATTCACTTTCCTCCTTGTCAGGGTCCGTGCTTTCAATTTCTGTATCGGACTCTCCCCTCTTGTGCTTGTTCACCCACATTAAGGTGCCTAAAAGTGCAAACAAAGCGACCGGGGGAACAAAGTAAGAAAAGATCCCGTGCTGTATTGCCTCAGAAATTCCGGGAGCTGTTTCTTTCCCCAGCGGCGGCATTTTGAGCTTATCAAAACTTTTGCCTGCAATATACATCCACGAAGTGCCGCCTATCTCATTTTCACCGTAAATATGTTCAACATATACGTCCGGTTTTCTTTTGATCCTTTTTCTTGCGATACTGAGAACTTCACTTCTTTTGCCAAACACTAAAGCTTCATTCGGACAGATCTCAACGCACGCAGGCAGCTTGTCCCGAATCCGTCTATCTCTGCATAGGTCGCATTTCCATATGTGCGGGTCAATTGCCTTATCATAATCATAAGTCGGAATCTGGAACTGGCACGCTACCATGCAATACCTGCAGCCGATGCATTTGCTGTCATCCCAAACTACACTTCCGTCTTCCAGCTTTGTAAGTGCCCCAACAATGCAAGCAGATACACATGCCGGTTTTTCGCAATGCATGCACTGAACCTTAACGTAAATTGGAAGCAGGGGATTTTTCTCGTTTTCGAATTGGTTTATAACTGTTAACGAAGTGTTATCGGGACGCCTGTATTTTTCAAATACTGAAATATCTGAATATTCTTCAAGATCACATGCAGGAAATTCATGTGCTGTGCGGCAAGCCCACTCACAATGACGGCAGCCTACGCAAACATCTGTATCAACCAGAATTCCGATTCTGTCTTCAGAAAGGGACTTATCTGAGGCTTTTATTGAGGACGTTCCGAGTGCACCCGCTGAAATTCCAATTGCTGCCGTCTTTAAAAAATTCCGCCTATTCAGGTTTCTCATATAATCCTCTTGTATTAATTTCGTAAATCAAAATATTCCAAAAGATCTACTTAGTGAATTTCACTAAATACTGAACCAGGTGCGCGAATCTTTTTTCACAGTCATTCAAAATGAGTAAAAGGCTGTGAGAAAATAAAGAAATTTGCTTTATTAAATTGGATGTAAGATGGCTACAACACGAAATTACACAAACATAACTCTAAATAAAATGCAATTCCCGAAGCAATAATCAGGAAAAAGACGTTTGTTTATACTGTAATGCATATTTTTAAATTGTTAATTTAAATATATTTGCGGCTGAAACTAACCCAAAACAAACAAGCGAGGAGCAGCTAAAATGACAGATTCAATAAACAAAGAGGTCGAACAAAAAGCAAGAGAAATTATGGAGGCAAACAGCGCCATAATGCTTGCAACTACGGGCACAGATTATTCACCCTGGATACTTGGCGCATATTATGTTAGTGAGGGCACCGATATCTACTTATTAGTCGAAAAGGGCGGTAAGAGTTTTAAAAACATTATGGCTAATAAGAATGTAGCCTATTCAATTTCTCAAAATGATGCGACAAAAGACTTTCTTCAGGGAAAGGCTAAAGTGAACATTCTGCCTGACGAAGAAGAAGCCAGTGTCAGGGAAATGCTTGTGAAGAAAATGCCTTGGTACCAAACGTTTGTGCCAATGGTCCCTATTAAAATTGTATCATCTAAAATATTTGTGACATCGCTTCAAAACGGCTGGTTTCCTGCCAAAGTACTTGAATCCCTTAATTGAAGAAAGTTGTGAATATTAATGATGAACCCCGTTTATGCGGGGTTTTTTGTTTTGTGTGTGAGAATTAATGGTGGGCTTTATCATAGCTTAAGATTGATTAATTTTGAGTTTGACACATAATCCATAACCTGATCTTGTTACGGAAGAATATTAAGAATATTTCATATCAGTCTGTTTCCCAGTTGATACCCAGGGCAATGATGTTCCTATTCGTGATGTACTTGGCAAGGACACTTGGAGGAACGGAATACGGCAAGTATGAATTTGCCACTTCAATTGGCTATCTAATCGGGATATTCTTCGAGCTTGGCGGTAATATGATCCTCACAAAGCACACAGCCCGGAATTTCTATTCAAGCATCTATTACGCAGTTAAGATCAGGATCGCCAGCATTGTCATTTCGCTGGCGATCTTTTACTTAATACTTTTCGCAACTGGTATCTATGAAGAAATCAGGCTTTACATCTTCTATTCTGCTATTGGTCTCGCCTTCAGCTCGATGATGAACCTGTATTTTGCATTTTTCCGCGGTGCCGGAAAAATGGGATACGAAGCGATTGTATTGATTATACAAAAATCAGTATTCATAGTGTTAGCCCTCATACTTTTATATTATAGTAATACCGGTTCTAACGTGCTTTTGGGATTTATGCTGAGCATGGTAGCCGGTTTCCTGATAATATTTGTTATTTTCAAACGCAAAGAACCTTACTATTCATCTATAAGTGATAACAAGGAAGACATAAGATTCAAAGACTATATGATAGATGTGCTGACCCTTGCACTTGTTGAAATATTCGGAACTGTTTATTTCAGATTAACACAGCTATTCCTTGAACATTACCGGGGATTTGAGGAAGTCAGCACATATGGCATTGCTTACAGAATAGTTGAAGTATTCACTGGATTCCCTGCAATACTTCTTCTGGCGCTCTTTCCGGCATTCGCAAAACTCGCATCAGAAAACATTCTGGAATTCCGCCTGCAATTTAACAAAATTGTCTTACTTCTGTACGCAGCCGGTTTTCTATCGGCGATCGTTTGCTGGTTCGGCGGTGAATACATATTCGAACTTTTGGGAAAGGATTACAGCAGGTCATATATTGTACTCAGATATCTGGGATTTCCACTTCTGTTTCTTTTCCCCAATTATATCATAACACAGGGTCTTATTGCACTGAACAAAAACATGGTCTTTGCTAAGATATTGATTGCTGCTTTATTGCTGAACGTTGTGCTTTCGTACCTATTGGTTCCCCAAATGGGGGCAGCAGGTTCCGCTATTTCCGTGGGAATCTGCGAAATGATGATCTTTATTTCCGGTTATTATTACATTAGAAAGTTCACTGCTGATGCGGTCTGAGAGACAGAAAATTCCTATTGTTTTGAAGCTAAAGCGGTTCAAGTCCTCTCCGGTTATCCGGAAACTGAACAGACTTATTTCTAGATTCTTTCCTCCGGTGAAATTCAATGGGACAGTAAAACGATTGTTGATTTTCAGGAATGATAAGATCGGTGACGCAATGGTGACTCTGCCGGTGTTTCGTGATCTGAAATTGAATTGTCCTGAAATGAAAATAGATGTGATTGCTTCTGAGAAAAACAGGTTTATATTTGAAGATTTAGAATTTATTGATGATATTATTGATTTAAACATCTCTGATGGAGATACTCCCTCTTTTTTGAAGATACCGATCATAGGCGGCTTCCTGCTTTTTCTCAAATTCATTCTGTTTCCACTTCTTTTTTCTTCTGAATTCAGAAATCAACTTAAACTGCTCAGACAAAATAGTTATGACGCAAGCTTGGACCTGGTGGGATTGAAAAGAAACTCACTTATTGGCAAGTATGTTTCCGGGTTCAACCTCGGCCCGGGGAGACTGGCTGCATTTATCTTTTATGATTATTACCTTGATAACAATTGGGTCTCACTTTTTGATGTCGATTTTATGTCAAGAAAGATCGAACTTGCACTTACTGAATCCTTTGGGTTCAAATTTGTCAAACGGGATCGAAGCCTCCCAATAATACCGTTAAACCTTAATAGATCGTCAAGAGGAAGTGTAGACGAGTTTGATATCATATTTCATTTAGGAACTGATAAATTAAGGAAGCTTGAATCTGAAAAAGTGAAGCTTATTATTGAAAGCTTTGGCGATCTTAATCTACTGATCACCGATTCCAGAGAAACTACTGAGTTCAAATCCTTCAGGGATGCCTTTTCTGAACGCAAGAATATCACTTTCAGGCTTTTTGAAACACTTGAAGAACTTGCATGTGTTTGCGGAAAGTCAAAGCTTTTGGTGTGCTATGACGGCGGACAGGCGCACTATCTGTCTCAATACATTAAAACTTTCACCATTTTCGGGCCGGGTTCTGCAGCACTTTGGAAACCCTATGAATTTGTAGATTACGAAATTGCTGAAAGTGACTCCTCCGGGTACAAAGTTCTTATGTCTAAAGGTAAAAACGGACACATTGCCGTATATCGGGATATTTGGTGTTCACCCTGTTTTGATACAGGATGCAAATCAAGGCCGTGCCTGAATGACTTGAGTGCTGAATTCTTAACGCGGATAATTAAACAGTATTGTATGAAATAGTCATATGCTGAACAAGAAAACCGCATATTTCATCTTTAAGCTGCTTTGGGTGTATTTCCTTGCTGCAAACATAGCTGATCTAAGGCTCCATACAAAGTTGGATCTGATACCGTTTCTCCATGTTTCTGAAATACCGTTCATAAAATATATTCCGTTTGCGGCTGCAGCTTTGATAATAATCCCTGCAAAGACATTCATAGAATATTTCAGGAATAAAGAAGTTATGACAAAATTCCTGCCGCTGCTGATATTACTTGTTGTATGCTGGTTCTCCACGTTTTATGCTGATTTCCCCGAAACAGCTTATAGGACAACATCACGGTATTCATTTTATTTCATTGTTCTCATTGCCCTTGCTGTTTCTGCAGAATATTTTGAAGATGCACCGGCATTTTTGATCAAGTCATTTGTTTACATCAACATTTTCGTTATAGCGGGTTCATTGCTGGATTTTTATGTCCCCGGCTTCCATAAGCTCCTGGTCGATCATTTTGACAGGCCCGAGGCAAAACATTCTGTCATGACGATAGGCACCCTGAAGATAATGCGCCCGATGGGATTTCTGACTGATTCAAACTTGACAGCTTTTTCAATCAGCATATCGATGCTTTTACTGCTTGTTAATAACAGGCATTTTAATAAGTACTTCAGATATATCTTTATCTCTCTTGGTTCCTATGCATTCGGAATGCTTGCATCGAGGGCGTCACTTGTTATGTGCCTTTTTGCACTTGTGTTTATCTTCATTTTCAGGATCACGGAAAGAAAAGAACTGTATGTTTTTACAGTCTCGTTCATTTTTTTTCAGGCAGTCACACCTCAAACTTACAGCCGTTTTATTACACAGGTAGATGAAGAGAAACTTGAGAACGAAATGATATTCGGCAGGCCTGTAATATGGAAGGCAGCATTTGATGTCTTTAAAGATAATCCGGTGATTGGCGCCGGACCCGGTAATTTCTTTGAACAGAGCCAGGAAAGGATACTTAGTGTAATTGTTCGTGAAAGACCGGAAATCAATATAAGTGATCCGCACTCAAAATTTTATTATCAAATAGGTAAAGGAAACCCGCACAGTATTTTCATGGTTGCACTTGCCGAAACGGGTATTATTGGACTGCTCTCTTTTCTGGCAATTCTGATCATATGGATTAGTAATTTAACAAAAAGGAAGCTTTTCGTTTCTTTAATGTTCTTCTTTTGCTTTCTTTTCGTGTCTGCACTCTCTAACTTTGCTCCATATTACAAGTTCTATCTTGTCATGTGCATTATATTCTTCTGCATATCATCAATGAACTCAACTATCCCTCAAAGAAATGCAGTAAATGATCAATAATCAAAAAGTTGAAGACATTTTCACGTTTTAACTACTGAAATATTTGACTTAACAGTTGTAATGATTTGTATCATTTTTCGATAATTTTTGAACAATTATGTTTGCAGCATCAATTAATTGACTTACAAGATCTGCTCTTAGCCTGAAAGGAAACGAAGTTCAATTTGGATGATTTTCTAAACGTAAAAAAGATTCTCATTTTTAAATTATGTTGTTTTGGCGATACGGTCTTTATGACACCTGCTATAAGATCACTAAAAGAGCGATTCCCCGGTGCAGAGATATTCTATGCTCATTCTAAATGGGTTAGTTCTATGATCAGTTACATACCTAATCTTTCGGGCAGTATTCTGTTTGAAAACGTTTACAGTAAGAGCATTTTCAGTAAGTTAACCGGGACCTTGAAGTTCATCAGGCTCATCAGAAAAACGGAATTCGATCTTGTGCTTTACGGACACAGGTCAAATAAACTGGCTTTAATTCTCTCACTCTGCAGGATAAAGTACAGGCTTGGATTTGAAGGCACGAAATATCTTACTCATACGGCACCCTTCAGAGCCGATTTGAAAGAATATGAAAGATACCTCAGTGCTTTGTCAAAGTTTGGCATAAGTACTGCCTCCCTATTACCCAAGCTAAATAAACCTGATGTATTGAGGAAAAGAGAGGAATTGGGTATTCAGCCGTTTGAACTGGTGATCGGGATTTTCCCGGGCGGAGGGCATAATCCCGGTACTGAAATGGCGATAAAAAAGTGGGGATTTGATAATTACATGCAGCTTGTTAAGAAACTGAATATTAACTATCCCAAACTTAAAATTGTGATCTTTGAAGGCAAGGATTTTTCAGAAAGATTTGAATTGCCTGAAGGATTAACCGCAGAGAAGAAGACAATTGATAATGATTCACTTGCATGCTGCAATTATTTTATTTCAGGCGATACGGGTTCGCTTCATATAGCAGCGGCGTTTGGTGTATCTACGCTGTCATTATTCGGACCCACCGATCCTAGGATCCTGGCCCCGGCAAACGAGGAAGGAAAACCGCCAAAACATTATTATGTTTGGAAACAGCCGGAATGCAGCCCGTGTTATACCCCGGGCTCAGCTGTTGATAAATCAAATGCTAAATTCTGGAATGGAAAGAACTTCATCTGTCATTTAGGAACTGTAGTCTGCATGAGCTCAATTACAGTAGACGAAGTGTTTGATAAAATTAAAAAGATGCTGGAAACACACAACCAGCATCTTTAAGCAATGTGAATATAAGTACTTTGTGTTTAGTAGTTTTGTGAAACCTGATCGGCAAATCCTGACTTGAATCCTTATTTCACTAATATCATTTTCTTTGTAGATACAAATCCGGGCACAGTCAGACTGTAAAAATAAATTCCTGATGACAGTTCTGAGCCGTTGAATATTACCCTGTACTCGCCCGCAACCTGAGTATCATCAACAAGTACTGCAAGCTCCCTCCCGGCAATATCGCTGACGGAAAGTTTTACTTTTCCGCTTTGGCGGATCGAATAATTGATAGTTGTCTGCGGGTTAAAAGGATTCGGATAATTCTGCGACAAAGTAAAACTTTCGGGAATGTTATTTGATACCGGATTGACACCAACAAGTTCCCCGAGTGTTCTTCTGTAAACAGAGTTTGCTGATGCTCCTGCAAATATGTAATTGTCTTTAATGCACAGCGCAAATACTGTTAAATTTCCCAAGCCATCATTTTTTTGAACCCAGTCCGCACCTCCGTTGCTGGATACATAAACGCCGTTCAATTCAGTACCGGCAAACACATAATTCCCGTAAACAGCCATTGAGTATATCAAACTGTTATTTAAACCGGATTGAGTCCACGTATAACCTCTGTCAAGAGAAACGTAAACACCGCTGCTGGTTCCTGCACAAGCATAATTTCCGTTCAATGCTAACGAATAGACCGATTTATTGTTTAATGTAGTTGGTGACCAGTTTGTGCCGTTATTGGTCGATAAATATACGCCCGCATTATTACCACCTCCTGCCAATAAGAAATCCCCGTCTGTGACAATCGCCTTCACATTTGTAATATTCAAAGAGCTTATAAACCAACCTGTACCTCCGGATGAATAGAATAATCCCGAGTTGTGAAGTCCTGCAAATACACGTGTTTGATTTGATGCCAGTGAATATGTTGAATTGTTGTTGATCGAAGTTACGCTCCAATATGCTCCGTTATTGGAAGTTCTCCAAACTCCAAGATCTGTTCCTGCATACAGGTAATTTCCGAACGTTGTAAGGGAAAATACTATTCGGCTGTATAAACTTGTGCCTGCAAGGCTCCAACTTGAACCGTCATCCGTTGATATAAAAAGTCCGTGGCTAAGCGTTCCGGCAAAAATGTTATTTCCGCTCTTTAATAATGAATATACCTGATAATTTCCCATTCCGTTTGAAACATTAGCCCACTGCGCGGATGTGAACTGTACGGAAATGAATGTTCCAATTATAAAAAGCAATAATATTCTATGAATTTTTTTCACTTTGTTAATATCATTTTCTTGGTTGATGTAAAGCTGTTAGTTCTAATCGTGTAGAAGTAGACTCCGCTGGATAGTTTTGAAGCATCAAAAACAACTTCATAAATCCCTTCATTCATGTGTTCACTCACCAGCACTGCAGCTTCCCTTCCGGTTATGTCATACACTGCAAGTTTTACATCTTCCGGCTTAGCAATGCTGAAGCTGATCCTTGTTGAGGGGTTGAAAGGATTCGGATAATTCTGGGAAAGCTCAAATTTATCCGGAATAGACTGGTTATTGTTAACTCCGGTCAGCAAGCCCTCCCAAATAGCGATATTCCCGGCTCCAACACCGCCTGCAGTGTTGAATATACCGGTAGCAACCAGACTGTTATTGAAAATGCAAATACCGTAAGCTCCGTAAGCATTGGTTCCGCCGTTATAGAATCCTCCGTTAAATCCGGACCATGCACTGCCGTTCCACTTAGCAATACCGTTAACAGTCTGCCCGCCGGCAATTGTATACATTCCGGCTGCATACAACTCGCCGTTATGAGATAAAACTGAAAAAACATACGGATAGAATCCGCCACTGCAGCCGCTGCCCAAAGCCGAGAAGCTTGATCCGTCATACAGTGCTATTGCGTTTGCAGAAATTCCGCCTGCAGAAGTGAACAAGCCGCCAATTACCAGGCTGTTATTATGCGTACCCAGAGCATACACGATCCCCGAGACACCCGCACCAACTGCGCTCCAGGCATTTCCATTCCATTTTGCAAGACGATTTACTGTAACTCCGCCTGCTGTTGAGAAGAATCCGCCGGCATAAAGATCACCGTTGTATGATGTCAAAGCCATTACCTGTCCCTGTGAGCCGCCCATACCCGTTCCCATTGTGGTAAAGTTGTTTCCGTCATATTCTACTATGTATTTGGCCTGTAAATTCTCGCATTGAGTAAAATAACCCCCAATGATCAATTTGTTATTCCAAACAGCCAGAGTTTGCACTATACTGTTAGTTGTACCACCCAGATCGTTCCATGCACTGCCATCCCATGATGCGAGATAAGGGCAATCAAGTCCCCCTGCATCAACAAAGCTTCCACCTACTATCAATTTATTCTGATATACAACCAATGTCTTAACTTCTCCTGTCACACCAACTCCCAAATTCTGCCATGAACTGCCATCCCATTTCAGAATACCATATCTTCCTCCGGCATAGAGTTCATTATTAAATACTGCTACGCAATCTCCCCAACCGGTACCCCCGCCTAAAGGAGCCCAGTTTTGAGCATTGCTTTCTGAAAAACTAATCAGCAGCAAAAAGAATAAAACAGAAACAACCTTTTGTACAGAATTCATAGAACTTCTCCTTTTCTTGTGTTTTATATACAAAACTACCCATAACACCATAAAAAGAGCTTTAAAGAAAACTTAAAATTGCCTTAAAAAAATTAATAAAGGTTAAATTTAGAAAAATCAATTATTTAAATTTTTATTCTTACGTTACTTTCTGAAGACCAGGTTTGCTGTTGTACCTTTTCCCGGTTCACTCTCATATTCAATCCCGATATTCTGAATATCAACAAGGCGTTTTACAATAGCCAATCCGATACCGTCGCCTGCATGGTTTGTGTTCCTCGCAATCATTCCCCTGTAGAATTTATCAAAAACTCTGATGATTTCTTCTTTTGCCATACCTATCCCGAAATCCTTTATTGTACAAATAGTTTCATCATTCCTGTATGCGATATTTACGTCTATGGATTTGCTGCCATTCGAGTATTTGATCGCATTGCTGAGCAGATTCTCAAGAATTACATCAAGCATCAAAGGATCTGCAGTAACATGATATATCTTCTTCTCCGGCATATTTATCTTTATCCCTTTTTCTGATGCTTTTGGTTCTACTCTGGAAACAGTGTACCTTAAGCACTCCAAAAGATCTATCTCACGCAGCTGCGGTTTAACAGTTTCACTTTCATATCTCGCAAGCAGCAACAGCTGATCTATAAGCACATTCATTCTGTTCACTTCCTGAATACAATATGATATTTTATCTTCATATTGCTCAACACTTCTTGGCTTTCTTATTAGCACTTCAAGAGTACCCTTCAATACGGATAGCGGCGTCCGCAGTTCGTGAGATGCGTCAGAAGTAAATTGTTTTTCCCGCAGCACAGCATCTTCTAGCCTTTCAAGCAATCCGTTTAAAGTTGAAGTCAGCGTGTATATCTCATCTTTATTTGCCGGAAACTCGATCCTTTCGTAAAGGTTTTCTCTTGTGATCCTTTCGGCAGTCTCTATAACGTTGTGAATAGGCCTGATGCTTTTTTCTGCTGTCCATCTTGTTATGAAAAAAAGCAGAACCAATGCCGCAAGGAAGCCAATAATAAGTATTCTTTCCAGGGTGTTCATAATTACTACTGCTTCATCCATCGGTACTGCAATCAGCAGATAACCTGCTAACACACCACTTTTGTTTCTTAACGGAGCCTGGAGCTGCCGGAGCTTCTTATTGGTAAGAATCGAATTTGAAAAGTAAATGCCTTTTTCGTCTTGATTAAATTCCAGGCTGCTTTCAAACAGATTCCTGGATTTCTTGATCAATATCTGTTTACTGTCCATTATCTGCAAAAAAATCGGGTCAACTCCTATTTCGCCGTGTTCTCTTTCTTCCCATTCATGCAAATTGGCAAGCTGCAGACTGTCCATGGATACATCCAGTCCGGACTGCACTTCTTTTGACTCTGTGCTTAATTTATCGTCAAGGTGGCTGTAGACTGAACTTCTGATCACTAGAAAGATAAGGATAAACAATCCTGCAGTTAAAAAAGCAGTTGCTGTAAGGTAATACAGGGCGATCCTGTTTTTAAGCTTCAGATTCATTATTCTTCCTTTGCCATATAGCCAACTCCCCTGACGGTGTGAATATGATCCAAGCCCTTTCCGGTATCCAGCTTTTTTCTCAGGAAATTTATATAAACATCTATGACAGATGTATCAGAATCAAAATGGATATCCCAAACATGCTCTATAATCCTTGTCCTGGTGCACACTTTTCCTTTGTTCCTGATCAAATACTCCAGAAGAGAAAATTCCTTTGGAGTAAGTTCAATTTCTTTTGAGTCCCTTATCACCCTGTGACTGTCAAGGTTCATTTCAATGTCTCCAAGTTTCAGCACAGATTCTTCTGAGCCTTTCTTTCTAAGTAAAACTCTTATACGAGCAAGAAGTTCTTCGAATTCAAACGGCTTTTTGATATAGTCGTTAGCTCCTGCTTCAAGTCCAAATACTGTATCCTGCACAGTATCCTTTGCCGTCAAAAAAATGATCGGTACATCCGGTTTGCTTTTCCTTATCTTTCTGCAAACTTCAATCCCGCTGAAACCGGGTATCATCCAATCAAGAAGTATTACATCATATTCGTTCGTTAAGGCATATTCTAAGCCCGAGGTGCCATCTTCTGCAATATCGATCGCAAATCCTTCTTCCGCCAGTCCGTCCTTTAAGAAACCTGATATCCCTTTTTCATCTTCAACAACTAAAATTCGCATACGCCCGTACTTTCTTTAATGATAATTCAATACGAATATATATTGCTTAGAATTAAATCTTAATAAGTGAATTCTTAAAATTACCTTAAAAGTTTATGCAATTTAACTGATTGTTTTTCAGATAAAAATGATTTAAGTGAAGAAGAACTAAATCAGATTGTGAACAGTTAGGGTTACCTTTTGTGATGTTTTCCACAGAAATATTGCGAACTACTTTGAAGATAAAGCTGTTATTTATTGATATCCATACCATTCTTAATTGATCAATATACCTGCGGGAATATGACTTATATCATTTGTATATGGCCTTCCAAATGTTATGTTTGTATATGATTTTTATCCCGAAATGTAGATATTTTACCCAAAAATTGAGTAAAATTAGGTCATACCAATAGATAGCATTAACACGTATATTTGACAACCTGTCTTTTTCAGGATAAACAGAAAATAAATCAATCATAAGAAGAGAAACAACAATGCACAATTTATTAGTCAAATTGCCGATTATCCTGTTCGTTTCGGTTCTTTTAGCTTCTTGTACAAAAGAAGTTCCGAAAGAACTGCTCAATAACCAGAAACCGCAGCAGAATCAGCAGCAGCAAACAGATAAAAACCAGATGCCGGACGATTCCATCCACAGAAACCTTTCTCAGAATCAACAGGATTCGCAGGGTGATAATAAAGCAGATGAAATGATGAAAGCTGCAGATGATGCAGAAGCACAGTATTTGAAGACAAAATCTGAAAGCGACAAAAAGAATTATGTTATAAAACAAATGAGTGCAGCAAATTACCTTATGTTCGAGGCGAATCTCTCTCCAAAGAAGAAATACAAACCGGCTCTTCAGAGGTACAATAAGGTGCTTGAGATAGACCCAAAAAACTCTGAAGCGATGGAGAATAAGAAACAGATCGAAGAGATCTACCAATCAATGGGTATGCCAATCCCAAATTAAAGGGGTAAATCAGAATGTTTGAGAACTTATATAATTTCCTGGATAAAAATTCAATTTACGGTGTGCTCGTCATAATACTAATTGTGTGGGCAGGAATGTATATGTATGTTGGCAATCTGAACAAAAAGATAAAAAAGCTACAAAAGGAAACGAATAATTAAAGAGATTTAAATTTAAACCATATCAAAATTATGATGGGTCCAATTCTAATACAAACCGCCTTTGCTGCAGCAGCACTATCATCACTGCTGTATTTCATAACAAGCGGCGGAAAAAAGGACATGACAAAGTATGCCCGAATGCTTTTTCATGCAGCTGCAATCCTTACTATTTCTTCGGCTGCTTTTCTGTTATATCTTATAATCACCCACCAGTTTCAATATACCTATGTATGGAATTACAGCTCAAAAGACCTTCCGGCAAATCTTCTGATAAGTACATTTTACGCAGGACAGGAAGGCAGTTTCCACCTTTGGGCATTCCTGATGGCGATATTGGGAGTCTTTCTCCTTCCGTATCTTGCAAACAGGGATAAGGAACAATCATTAACGCCGGGCAAATCTGAAAAATATGAACCTCTTGTGATGGGAGTCTTCACGTTACTCCAGGCATTCCTGTTGATAATAATGATCATAAAGTCTCCTTACCTTTTCGTTTGGGAATCATTCCCCGCCGATGTGCAGATGGGATTTATGCCTGAAGACGGCAGAGGACTTAACCCGCTGCTGCAGAACTTCTGGATGACAATTCATCCGCCGATACTGTTCACAGGTTTTACAGCGCTTTCAATTCCTTTTTGCTTTGCAATCGCAGCGCTAATAAAAAATAAGTATGATGCCTGGATGAAGCTTGCAATGCCGTGGACATTATTTGCCGGAATGATTCTCGGCCTGGGAATAATGCTGGGCGGTTACTGGGCTTACGGTGTGCTTGGATGGGGCGGTTACTGGGCTTGGGACCCTGTTGAAAATTCATCTTTTGTTCCCTGGCTTCTTATAATCGGCGGAATCCACACTATGGTAGCCGGTGAGAAAGTCGGGAAATTCAGGAAAACAAGTTTGATACTCTGTATTCTAGCATACTCTGCAGTATTATATTCGACATTTTTGACAAGAAGCGGAGTTCTGGGCGATGCATCAGTGCATTCTTTTGTTGATCCGGGCCAGGAAGTCTATCTCTTTCTTGTTGTGCTTCTTTCTTTATTTGCCGGCGGAGGCCTTGGTTTACTCATTTTCCGATTCAAAAGTTTGAGGACAGAGAAAACAGAATCACAGGCCAACTTGCTTTCAAGAGAGTCTGCGCTTTTCATTGGCGCGGTTACTATCTGCGCAACGGCGCTGGTTATCGCCGTCGGTACAAGCTGGCCGATCATCTCGAAGGGAACAGTAGAGGCTGATTTCTATAACAGGATGAACCTGCCACTGGCAATTTTAATAGCTGCTATTAACGGGATAAGTATCCTTCTTAAGTGGAAGCATTCAGAAGAGAAGTCATTCTTAAAGAGTCTTTATTTACCGCTTGGATTCACGGCACTTGTTACTGTTACTCTTGTGATATTGGGAGTCAGGGATCTGCTTATTGCAGTTCTTGGAGCCGCCGCCATTTTTGCATTTTTTATCAATGCGGAAATAGCATACAGGATCTTTACAAAGAACAGAACAAAAGCCGGAGCATATGTTGCTCATATGGGTTTGATGCTTCTGTTCCTTGGTGTAATTGGTTCAGCAAGATATTCTGAAGAGGAAAATGTTTCGCTCCCCCTCAATGAACCTAAACAGGCACTGGGATATTTGTTGACTTATAAAGGCGCTACTCCAATTCCCGGTGACGAAGAGAAATTCCATTTTAACGTAATTGTCCAAAAAGATGACAGGGCATTCCTGCTTCAGCCAATTATGTATTACAGCGATTATTCCGAAGGTATAATGAAAAACCCGGATATCGCTAATTTGGTAACTAAGGATCTTTATCTATCCCCTATGGGAATAGATGAAAAGAGCCCCTACTCGCCGGACCAGCTGCATTCATTTAAGAAGGGTGAAGTTAAAGATATCAGCGGTCTGAAGGTTAAGTTCATTGATTTTGACATGTCAAAGTTCAATCGTGAAGAGATGTCAGCCGGGAAAGAGAACATTATGGCAGCACAGTTCGAAGTAACCCTGGACGGGAAAACTGAAACACTGGTAGCTGAGCAGCATATTTCTCCGGAAGGATCCAACAGTATTCCCGCAAGGCTCACAGGTAATGATAACTTTACATTTCTGCTTATCAAGACCAATGTTGCAGGTGAGTCATCGGTTGACCTGGCGATTATTGATGAAACTCAGCCGGCTGCACCCGAAGCACCTGAGACTCTAGTACTCACAGCGAGCATAAAACCGTTCATAAATTTTGTTTGGGGCGGTACAATAGTGATGGTAATTGGCTTTTACCTGGCGCTTCTTACACGCTACCGCAGAATGAAATCCGAATCAAGAAAGCTGGAATCAGTTAATACAGGTTCAAATAGCGCAAACGGAAATAGTCAAAACGGAAAGCACAAACACAGATCTCACAAGAAAGAACATTCAGAAGAAGAAATTTAAGTTTTACATATAGTTAGTTTTAACTAAGGCGCTGATTTCAGCGCCTTTTTTTTACATATTAAACCAATTTGGAACTCTCGGTGTCTAAATATTATACAGTTTAATAATTATCAAATAATAACTAAGGACATGAAGAGAAAAACCATTCTGCTCATGGCTCTTATTGCCGTATCATCCATAATAGCAGCGTTTCTCCCCGGGACAGAATTCAATACAACGTTTAGACCTTCAATTACAGATGAAGAAAAACAAAGTCTCATCTACATGCGTGAAGAAGAAAAACTCGCCCGTGATGTATATCTGAAGATGCTTGAAAAATATAACGCCCGGGTTTTCAGCAATATTTCCGATGCAGAGCAAAGGCATATGTCATTTGTTAAAGATCTGCTTGATACCTTCAAGCTCGACGATCCGGTTAAGACAAATGAGAACGGTATATTCACAAATACTGTTCTTTCTTCAGTTTATAACAGGCTGATTGAGCAGGGAAACTTATCACTCATTGATGCTCTTAAAGCAGGCGCAGAGATCGAAGAGCTCGATATTTCGGATCTGAACAAGGAATTAAAGAGGGTTACTAATGATCAGATTGTCAAAACCTACAATTATCTCAAACAAGGCTCTGAAAATCACTTAAGGGCATTCGTGAGAAATCTGGATCGCCGCGGCGGAACTTATGAGCCTAAATATCTCAGCAAAACTGAGTTTGATGAGATCCTAAAGTCCGAATAAGGTGTGAAAATCAAACGGGATGGCTCCCCACCGGAACCACCCCGTTTTTGTTTATTCTATTGCTGAACATTGCATACGCCCTCTCCGATTTACCGTCGGATTATTCACGCATGCAAAAATCTAACTAGCTAATAATTAAGTTCTCCATTTACATGCAGATCTTTGTTAGTTATCTGCCCCTGTCCGTTTATTACTGAACCATGGCAAACATAACAGGAAGTTATTGTCATGAATGAGTAATGCGGTTCGGTGAAGATATTGTTCGTTCTCGGCGTTGGGTTTCCTGTGACGGGGTCACCGTGACAGGTACCGCAGACAACGCTGTTCGGGTTTGTCCACACTCCAACAGCATTCACATTACCTTCTTTAAAAGTACCATGGCAATATGCATTTGAACATGTTGCAGCGTTTCTATCCCAGGTCGGATTTGGCCTTATTGGTCCGTTAATAGTATCGTATGCAAGCGGACCGAAAACAATTTCAGCAATTCCGTCAGCGTTCGGACCTATATGCAGCGGGTCGTCAAAGCCGTCAAAATCCTGGTGACATCCTTCACAGCTAACTGATGCTGAAAACTGCGGGTTTCGGTGGCTTGCATGCACACCTACTCCAAGGGAAGTCACTGATGTATCTCCATTAAGCGCTTTGGGCGGGTTTGCTCCCCCCGGGCCCCCGTGACAGAGCCGGCAGTTCTGCGGTCCCCCGCTGCCAGAATGGCAGCCCAAACAGCTTGAGCCTGCTGTTCCGCCGGTATAATCACCGCCGTGGCAGGTCTTACATTGGTTCAGATTCCATTTGGTGCTGGCTATATACTTACCATGGAAATTGTTTGAGCTCGGATTAGCCCATCCGTCACCGTGAGTATCAATATCCGGGGCCATAGTTACGCTGTTATCAAGCTCACTGCACCCCTGGTACACCAGGAACATTGCCAGCATAGCAGTGAATAACCCGTAATACAAAATTATCTTTTTCATTTATGGAATATGTTAAGTTCTTATTATCTTCTTTTATCACTATCTCCGCCGTGGCAATAACCGCAGAATCCAACTCCCGTAGTGCCGTTTGGTTTTGCGTTTATATCTGTATGACAAGAATAGCAAACAGCACCTTCTGTTTCGTGCCAAATGCCTTTTTCATCGCTCATAAACCCTGCATCATGTGTTTTGGGATTTGTTCCCTTAATGCCGTCATTATCAAAATGGCATTTTATGCATGCAGGGTCTCTGCCTTCAACATCGTGGCACGATTGGCAGGATTCCATATCCTTCTTCGCAAGATCAGAATGCAAACCTCCTCCTGTATTTACTCCAAATGTTGTAAAGTTGGGCAAAGTATGGCTTGTCGGAACCATTCCTGTAACAAGTTCGCCCCCGCTCTGGTGGCAGGGTGCACAGAAATTCTGCACTTCATGGCAGGTTTTGCATTCAAAGCTTTTCTGATTGGCATCCAGTCCGTGAGTAAACCTGTAATTCAGATCATGGGCGTTCGTCAGTTTTTGCAGCGCAGTTCTGTCAGTTCTGACACCGGTTTCCTTTGTGTAGTATGGTGCAAAGTAACTTTCTTTGGAATTGTTACCGTTGAAACCAACGGGAGAGTGGCATGCCTGGCAGAAATTATCACTGTGACACATCATGCAGTTATTCTTGCTGTTTGAGGCATCTGTCAGCCTGTGTTCGTTTAGGAAATTAGGACTGCGGTGATTTTTTGGAGTTAGTCCGGTCAAATTACTGTGGCAGCTTTCGCAATTACCAGAAGCTTTCTGCGTGTTATGGCAGCTGTAGCAGCTTTCCATTATCGGAAATCCCGTAGCAGTCTCCTTTGAGTATTTGACCTTATCCATTCCCTGGTGACAGTCCAGACAGGCTTTTTTCTCTCCTGCTACATGTACTTTATGAGAGAAAATAAGTTCCGACTTAGTGCTTTTCAGTTTCTTGTAAACACCTTCATAATGACACAAATTGCATGTCTTTTCATCTTTAACATCATGACAGCCGGAGCAATTCTCTTTTTTAGGATTAAGATTGTCTTTAGATGATGCAGAGCTTACTGCGCCCTTATGACAATCTTCACATTTAACTCCGGCATCTGAAACATGGAGCCTGTGATCGAACTTGATTATCTTGCTGTTATCATATCTTTCAGTTGCAAATACTTTTGCAGATAGCTTTTTAAGACTGTCGGTATCTTTTACCAGATATGCAGTTGAGCTTAAGAATATCAGCAGACCGGCAATCAGAAATAAATATAATTTAGTTATTTTCATGATTTTTCCTTTATAACTTTTTAAACAGCCAGTAGCTGAATCCTGCAAGTATTCTTGCATCTGTTTTATAGATCCTGTTAATTAGCATTTGTCCCTGTATATCCACAGAGAACTGCGGCATCGGGCGGTATGTAATACCGAGCGAACCGCTCAAAGAATTCACTTTGTCTGATTCGAATGCATCACCAATTCTGTAATTGGAATATCCTGCCGATACAGAACCGGAAAGCTTTTCGGGTACTATTTGTCTTTGGTAATAACCATAGACTCCGTCAGATTCTCCTGAATATCCCATATAACGAGTGAACGAAAGCCCGAAATTCGGATGAGTAAATCCTGCCTGCAATTTCAGCGAATTATTGCTTGTTTCGGCAAACTCCAAGTCTTGTGTTGACCGGTCACTCTTATCATATATGACTACTCCAGCTCTTCCGAAAATATTGATTCCGTTTTTCAGAGTATAATCTACTCCACCGGATATTTCCTGGTTCTTATTATAATTGAAGACCCAGAATATACTATTGTATGTAAAGTGCGGCTCTCTGTAAATATATTCAGCAAACACCCTCCAGTTATTGGGCAGCGTTACCCTTACATTTGCCTCGGCACGGTAGAGCTTCATTAAACCAACATCGTAGTAAACACGGCCAAAGAAATTGTGTTTGCTCAAATAAGTGTAATTAAGATCAAGCCCTGCCAGCTGCTCTGCCGGACCGTCGAAAGTAATTGTTCTTTCAACAAGGCTGTAAACACTATCAGCTCTGAAGGTTGTATAAGCTTCCGGTGTCCGCTTCTTGTTTGAGTAACTGAGTGAAGCAGTGAGGTCCTTAACACCATAGTAGCTGAACTGAGCCCCAAAATGGTAATTATCCTTGATTTCCGGGTATTTCTTGAATTCATAAGTATACGGGGCGAGGGCTCCCCCGTATAACATGAACTGGTATTCTTTAAACTTACCAGCTTTCACTTTAAGATTCAGGCCGTCTAGAGTACCCTTGCCTGTTCCGGCAAAAATATTCTGCCTGCCCAGTTTCACATCAAGAACGCCAAAGAGATTTGAGCCTTTTACATACAGGTTATAAAACCTGTAAGCAAAGCCCCTTCCGGTCTTTTCAATAATATCTTCTTCGGTCTGGGCAAGTGTGTTAAAGCTCCATTGAGCTCCTTTAAACTCCAGCAGATAGTTCTGGTAGCCTCTCAAATGGGTTGTCTTTGCATCAGAGCTTGTCGAAAGGCTATCTATTCTTTGCCAGCCGTAAAAGTAGTTGTTAAACCTGAAATTTATTGATTGAGCTGTAATCATAGTGGAGAAAAATAAACAGCCCAACAATAAGATTAGTTTAGGTTTCATCTTTTTATGGTTTATTTAGAATCGCATTATTATTCTTTTGGTTTTGCATGCTGAATCTTTGCCCACATTTCTTCATAATTAAAGCCTTTAAAGTTCGGGCTTTCTGAATTATGGCATGTTGTGCAAAATGCTGCGCCATCAGTGTGGACAGTTAAACCGTTTTCGATGGCCTTTTGTTTATCCTTCATGATGGAAAGCTTTTTGTATTCTGAACCGGGACCGTGGCATGTTTCACATTGAACGCCGTCTTCTTTGCTGAATGAACTCTCAAATTCAGAAGGATCCATATCTTTCCCTAAAACATGGCACTTTAAACACTGCGGTGTTTCAGCGGCAGGCGTTGTGAAACCTTTTTCCTTCGCAATTGCGTCTGCTTCAGGAGTCTGGAGTGTCTTGAAAGCCTGTGAATGTTTGCTGTTCTGCCATATATCCAGCTGCTTACCCTGTGAATCTGTTTTGTGGCATGCTCCGACACATGTTGTGGCTCCAACATACTTAAAAGCACCCGATTTGTGCACATCATCACCTGACTTGAAGCTCAATGCCGCAAATCCGATAATCAAAAAAACTGCTAAAGTTAATTTGGTTTTCATTCTCTTTTACCTCTTTCGTTTTGGTTGTATGCTATTTAATTTAATTGTATTAGATCCATTATTTGATCAAACTTTTTACTTTCTTTTTCTTTTCATTCAGGACTGTTGTCACAAGATCATAATTATGTACATAAATACTTGGATATGAATTAAGCTGGTTCAATATCTTCCTTGCTTCCTCTACTTCTGCTTTATCCTCACTGGTCAGTTCAAGTCCTTTTGTCTGCTGAATTAGTTCATTCAGTTCCGCAGTAATTTTCTTTACATCCGACTTCCACTCGCCCATCATATCGTCATAACCTGCCTCGTGACACTTAAGGCAGATCATTTTATCCGGTTTTACAACCTTATCCGCCGAAACATGACAATCACCGCAGCCGGCGCCGCCTGCTTTCATAAAATCAGGCTGGTTCTTGTTCAAATAGCTGCCATTATACACCTGCTCCTGGAACTTGTGGCATTTTGCGCAGCTTTCATTGGATTTACTCTGCGAATGATGACAACTGTTACAGGTTTCCTTGGTCTGAGTCAACTGACCATGTTTCTGCTCATTTGAATGACACTTGTTGCAGGAAATCTTATTGCTGATAATATGCTGATTATGCGAGAAATTCATATCAAACTTTTTGACTGAAATCTCCTGTATTCCGGAGTGGCAGCTAAAGCACTCATTTGGAATGAACTCAGAGTCTGATCTGAATTCCGGAAGTGAGTTGGCAGCTCCAACGGTTGTAAGTGCAGTTTTCATCAAGCCGTACGCACCGATAAGAAGCTTATCAGCAAATTGTATGTTATGCACGCTCTTTCCTACTTCAACTATCCTGATATTATGTTCAGCCTGCTTCAACAGTTCTTCAGCTTCATTTTTTCTGCTGCTCGAACTTCTTGAGATTATCGGAACAACAGTCTTGTATATTGAGCTTATCGTGGCAAGCCTCTTTGTTGTACCTGCTTTCCATTGCACTAAAAGATTGTCATATCCTTTTCCATGACACTTTTCACATGCTTTGCCGCCTGATTTTGATGTATTGATGTCCATCTTATCCATTTCATGGAAAATATGGCAGCCACGGCAATTTATGCCGTTGATAAACATTGCACTGGGTGATTTCTCTACATTAAAACCGTTTTCACCTGTGTATAAACTCACCTGTGAAGTATGGGCATTTGTATGACAGCTCTGGCAATCCGGCGGTTCATTCGGGTCCATCTTCTGAATCCTGTGGTCGATCTGGCTATGACAAGAGAAACACTTCATACTGTGATTCTTTATGTGCGTTTCGTGCATAAACTTAGTGTCATCAAACTTGTCAAGCCTCTCAGTTTCAAAGTGGCATTGGTAACACCTTTCTTTTCCAACATCACCCTTGCCTGTAATAGTATTTGTATGGCAATCTAAGCATGCCAGTTTGTTTTCAACAACATTAGTGTGATCGTACCTGAAACTTGCCATCTGCTCTTTTGACTTGTTCTCCCAGCTGTGACAGGTATTGCAGTTTGAAAGTTTATCATATTTGTGTTCGGGGTCATCTGATCTCTTAAAGTGGCATGTGAAGCAAGTCGCTTCAGTGACCTCTATGTGCGAGCCCTGGACTACCTGCGAGTGGCAGCTTGTGCATTTGAGCGTTTTCCCCCTTCGCTGTTCCTGAAGGTGGTTCTTATGACTGAACATCACACCCTTAAAATTGTACAATGAATCCTTGATGTTCTGCATTTCATGGCACCCGGAGCGCGCGCAGGTATTATCGGGAATCTCTGCCCATGGTTTCCGTTTTTTATAGGACATTGAAATGTAGTTCACTATCTGAACAAGTCCGTTCACTTTTCCGCGGATAGTTCCGGATATACCAGGCTCAAAATGACACTCCACACAATCAACTTTGTTGTGTGCCGATGTCCTCCAGCTTTGATAGAATGTTTCCATGTAATGGCAGGTCGGGCAGAAAGCAGGCCTTGAAGTGTATTCTGCTGCAGCTGAAGTAAGAAATAACAGAAATATAATGAAAGTTGAAAAGTATTTAAGGAAACGCAATGGTTTGCTGCCGCGCTTATAGAAATCCCTGATCTTTATGTAGACACCTTTGGTTTTACTGAGTATATTGGATACCATTTTGTCCTTATGAATTATTTCGAACTACTTCTTACAATTAATTTCTAAGCTCTAAAAACTCAAGTGCCTTGAGTCAAATTTAAACAAAATTGAGAATAATTGCCATTCAACTTGCACCCTTTTTCTCAAAAAAGGGAAATAATCTATCAAAAAGCATCAATAACAAAAACGGCACTATAACAATACCTATTGATACTAACAATCCTTCTTTATCAAAATATCCCGGAAAGTATTCTGTAAATCCCCTCATGCTCTTAGAAACAAGTTGACCGCCGATCACTACATTCCACCTCATCAAAAGTACTTGTATTAACAGCATTCCCGAAGCTATCCATATAAGCGTGTTTTTCAGTTTAATATTCAGATTCTTTGCGATCGAGGTTACAGAGAGTATCAGAAACGGACCAATTGAGAAAACAAAAATCTGCAAATAAACATATGAAATTTTCAATTTCCCGTTTATGAGTTGTTCCAGGACACCCCATCTTTCCGTTCTTTCATATGATATGGAAAGTACTTCCATTAGTTCCAGAATTACGGCAATAATCATAAATCCCCACAGCCATTTTGACATCAATTCATAGCTTTCCTGGTTCACTTGTTTTCTCCTGAGCCAGTGAACAAACTGATAGAGAAATATCAACACTGCAAGTCCAGACACAATTGCAGAAAAGATAAAGATAATGAACATTAATGGTGTTGACCACCATAAGTTTGCCTTAATGGAACCGAACAGGAATCCCACATACCCATGCAAAATACACGCTACCGGGATTCCAAACGCAGCCAGGAAAGTCACAACTTTTCTGTCATATTTTTTGGTATTCTCATTGATATTTACATCTCCAAGTATAAGGATCCTGTAGATTGTTTTTGCCAGTCCTTTGGAGTTCCTGTATTTTTCAATAAAATCCTCGCGATAGCTGAACCAAATCTCCAAAACCACAACAATCATATAGAAAAGGTAAACAAATCCAAAGCCGCTCATTGCAGAATTAAAATTCGGTGTTACCATAATATTAAAAGCTCTGTCCGGCCTGCCGAGATGGTTCAGAAGCGGAACAGTTGCAAAGCAAAGAAATGCCAGTGAAGAAACAAGAGCGAATCTCGCTATCGGCTTCAGTTTCTCCATTCCGAACACATGATAAAAAGAAGAGACAATAAATGCACCTGCAACCATACCTGTTATATAGGGATACAAAACTATCATGACAGTCCATGTTACATGAAGCTCATTGGGGAAAACAAAACTATCCGGTCCCTGCATTTTATTTTACCTCCATATCCAATCCGATATAATAACATTTCGGATTCGTGCCCAATTCGGGCTTCAGAAGTCCGTATCTTCTTTCGTGCAGAATTCTTCTTATTTTGCTGTTTGGATCCTTTAAGTTCCCGAAGATCCTTGCATTTCTGGGACAAGCGTCCACGCATGCCGGGGCTTCGCCTCTGTGTATCCTGTGATAACACAATGTACATTTATCTGCAACACCTTTTTCGTGGTCAATGTATCTGCAGCCGTAAGGACACGCCTGAACACAATAGCCGCATCCAACACATCTTTCCTTATCAATTAATACAACTCCGTCAGGTGATTCATATGTTGCGCCCACGGGACATACCTGTGTGCAGGCTGAATCGTAACAATGGTTGCAAAGTTTGGGTACAAAAAAAGCTTTCACTATCTGCGTCTCATCAAAATTATCATCCTTAAACCCTCCGAGAGATCCGTTTGGAGAATCGACCCTGACATTTTCATTCTTATCTATTTCGTACCTTTCAACCCATGTCCTGAAATAGGTATCAGGAACATTATTCTCGATCTTACATGCTCTCACACATGCACCGCAGCCTATACATCTTGTTGTATCAACAATAAATCCCCAGTCAAATTTAAGCAGGTCTTCGTTTGTTTGATAGAAGATCTCCTTATCAGTTTTAGTGAAAGCAAAGACCGAGCCAACAAGCAATCCTGCCGTTGAATAGAGTCCCAGTTTCAGAAACTGACGTCTTTCGATCTTTTCCATGACTATCTCTTTACTTTGATTCAGTTGCTTAAAAAAATCTGCTTCTGGTACTTTTGAAACAGTAATTCATGAATATTTTAATGACACAATTTGCAAAAATCTTCATTATGACAGTTGCTGCAGAGCGCCTTTCCTTTTTGTAAAATAAAGTCTTTGTGCGTATCTCCAAAATCTTTGGGATGCGGCATTTCCAGTTTATGGCATGAATTGCACGAATTCTTTCTGTGGCAATTCTCACATGATGACGGATTCTTTATTCCAAACTCTTTATGATCCTTTCGCCAGTCCGCCTTGTGAGAAGAAGGTTTGTTCTTCATGTGACAGTTTATGCAGGAATTCTCAGAATGGCATTTCTGGCAAACTTGACGGCTGTTTGCTCCGAATTCCCTGTGCTGGCTTAACCAATTAAGAGAATGCGGATTCTGCTTCTCTGTCAGATCCATTTCGTGGACCTGATTCTCGTGGCAATTAAGGCAAATCCTTTCATCACTTTTTGAAACTATTTCCGAACCTCCAACATGCCCCGGCCAATCTATTTTTGGCGGATATTTCTCGTCTTTGAATGATTTCCTTTCGTGGCACAACAGGCAGAACTTTGCATTGCCGTTTTTGAAGATCCTTCCTGCAGATTCATTCTCTTTATGGAATTGATGACAGGTACGGCACTCGATATGTTTACTGTGAGACTTCGTGCTGAATTCCTTTACAATTCCTGAATGACAATCTTTGCACTCAAATACCGTTGGATGATTTTCAACTTCTTTTGGACTCTTTTCGGGTTTATCTTTGTGACAATCCGAGCATTTGTATACAATCGGATGAATCCTCGATCTTTGAATATCACTTAAAAGAAACAGGGGTTCGTGGGGGCTATGACACTCGATACATTTTGTTTTCAAGTCACTTACTTTAAGGAACCCATAATGTTCCGACTGATCTATTTGAGGGAAATCACCCGGCCTTGCTTTGAGTTTCCTGTGGCAATATAAACAACCTTCCAGGTTGTATTCCTTTTCAAGCTGTGCAGCCTGCCTGGTGATACCTTTAAGGCTGTCTCCGTTAAAATAAGCCACGTGAACGTTTCCTGCACCATGGCAATCAACACAGGGCACGTTGTAGTGTGCATCTTTTTGTTTGACTCTGTAAATCTCTGTGTGGCACTTACCGCAGGTAGCTGAATTTTGATTCAGCACTTCCTGCTTAAGGATCTCATTGTTGGCATCCCATCTGTAATTGCCATACTCCCCGTAAGAATCAGGCTGCATTGATTTGCGTACAATTAATCCCACAAACAAAAGGAAAAATGTTAAAGAGAAAATATATATAATATGACGTTTATCTTTAAACAATATATTACTCTATTCTTTCTTGCCTTTAGTTTCTTCTTCGTTTTCTTTTTTATCCAATTGTTCTTCCGTTACATCAAGCGGTTTATCAACGGGAGCTTCAGTTATTTCCTCAGCGATTTCTTCTGTTACCTCTGTTTCATCTGTTCCTTCAAGTCTTTTCAATTCAAGGGGGTGTTCATGCTCCATCTCTTCACGCGTAAGGTATCCCTTATACCACGCCTTGTTCATCGGGAATGAATCCGGATTAAGGAATATGAAATAAAAATGCCATACAAGAATAGCAAGTGAAGCAAGAATTGCTTCATAGTAATGAATAGCAGTAGCAACATCCATTCCCATTGTGCCCACATACTTCAGGAAAGTATTTTCAAACCATAAGACAGTACCTGTGCCGCCCATTATGACCGTTCCCCAAACAACTGCCCAGTATTCCATTTTTTCAACATAAGAAAATCTTCCCATCAAGGGTTTTTCCTCAGATTTCCCGACAAGGTACAGCATTGAATCCCTGAAATCAGCAACATCCTGCTTTACTGGAAAGAAATCTCTGATCAGCTGCCTGCCGCTTGGAGTGAAGATCACATAATACAAGTGGTATAGCGATGCAACTATCATTACAACCGAGGCGATCCTGTGTACAATTCCTCTTGCCTCAAAAGCGTTTTCACCGATTATGAACACGATCCACTTCACCCAGAAAGATTCAGGAAATTTCAGTCCAAACCCTGTCAGGATGAGAACTATAAAACTGGAAAAAAGCAAAAAGTGCTGGATCCTTTCATTGAAGTTCATCCTAAGGAACTTCTCATCTATCAATTTTCTTTCTTCTGAACTCATTTCTTCATCCCTGCGTTCTGCTTCCTGAGCTGCAGCTTCCTTCTCAAGTCAAGTATGTTGTGGAAGATCATGAATCCTATTAATCCGAAAATCATGAACATATAAAATCTGGTTATCCAGAAAACTCCCGGTGAATCTTCTTCCGGGTTGTTAAGGTGTATTTTCTTCGTGAAGAGGACTTCAGTAGCCCCGGGATGGCACTTTCCGCAGGTTTCCGGAAGATTCTTTCTATTTATCGTTGAAAGTGAATCCGTTGATGGCCTTACATTATGGTAACTGTGACAGCTCTCGCAATTTGCTGCTTCTTTAGAACCTCCCCTTGTAGCAAGACCATGGAAACTTTCAAGATATGACTCTCCCATATTTGTCGGGAGATCATTCCTTTCAACAAGCTCAACAGAAGTATGGCAGTTTGAGCATAGCTTCACAATGTCTTTTGATTTTTGGGATTTGTTATCAATGTTTTTTGTCACTATTCCGTGATTGCCGTGGCAATTATTGCATGCCGGTGCATCCTGATTTCCCTTAGAAACTCCCACTTCGTGAATGCTGCCGGTGTACTGGTTCAGCTGGCTGGTATGACAATTTGACTGGCCGCAAGTTTTGGCAATATTGTTTTTGCTGATCTTTGATGCCGGATTATCAGCGCTTTCCATTTCGTGTGCGCCATGGCACTGGTAACAAGTAGGGGCTTCAAATTTTCCGTCTTTCAGAGCAAGGTAATGTACACTGTTCTGGTAACCGGTTATCAGCTCTTCTTCGCCCTTAAAGTTCTTATGTGGGATTTTTCCGTCTTTATGGCAGCTTAAACACTTATCCGTAAGATTTAATTTTGTAAAATCGTTCGAAATCAAAGTGGACGTAATATCGTGCTCACCATGACAATCTGTACAAGTCGGTGCAGCAACATTCTTTTTTTCAAGCTCCTGACCATGCTTGGATTTCTTAAAACTTTCAACAACGTCTTTGTGGCACTTTCCGCACGTTTCTATCATTCTTGCCCTGTTGGTTGACGCCTTTGGATTATCCCTGTTTTCGATCATGTGATCCCCGTGGCAATCCACACATCCAGCCGCTTCCAGAAGTCCCTGGCTATCTATTGAGGCGTGGATACTGGTTCTGTAATGCGTAACAAAACTTGCAGAACCTTTTTCTTCGCCCGGGAACTTCTTTTCATCAAGATGGCATTTCAAACATGCCTGTGATTCTACAGAAATCTTTCCGCGAATTATCTTATGAGATCCGTGGCAATCCGTGCAGGTTGGAGCGTTCACATCCCCTCTTTTCAGAGTCGCCATATGTATGCTGTTCTTAAAATCTTTCTCATGCTCACCATGGCATTTGCCGCACAGTGCTGATACTTCCTTCTTGGTAATCGATTTCACTTTGTGTCCGCTGCCGTGACATCCCTCGCAGCCGATCTTGTTCTTTGCATGTACACTTTCGGAGTAATGTGAAATATTCTGATTCTTATGGCAGCTCAGGCAATTCTTTGTCTGGTCCTTTGCAAACTCTTTAGCAGATCTTACATCGTGCTTGGTGTGGCAGTCATAACACGAAACCTTAGCGTGAACATTCGTTTCAAGAGGCTTTGATCCTTCATGGCAGTTTGCACATTTAACCTGCTGTGGTGTCTTTGTGTGAGGTACCTCATCCGGATTATAATTTTCATGGCAGTCTTCACACTCTGCAGCTGAATGCACGGAATTTTTGTGGGATTGCGGGTCAACAAAAAGCGAGATCTTCTTGCCGTTTTTCTCCATTGTCAGGTCCTTATCTTCGTGACAGGAAAGGCAAACATCCGTGCTCCCGCCGGAGATCCTTGAATAGCTGTCTGCAATGATCAGCAGCGCAGATATCAGCATAACCGTGGAAAAAATGAATATTATGTGTTTACCGTGAGTGTTCATTCAGGCAAAATCCTCATATCATTTGTTCAATCCCATACAAACTTCGTCAACTGCCTTCTTAAGTTCGCTTAGTTTGAAAGGTTCTGAAATATTTGTGACTCCGTTGCTTTCCTGAGAGTCTGCACCCAATGAAGGCAAGCAGATTATCGGAATATTTCTGAATTTTTCCTTTATCTTCCTGTTCAACCCATCTTCTAAGCCCTTGTCAAGTATCAGGCAGTCAATGCGCGTATCGAATGCTTTTAGAAACTCTTCATCAATGTACTCTCCGCTTGTACAGAATACCGTGTACCTGCCTGCGTCCAGTGTCTTCCGGATAAGTGAGCAGATCTCGCTCTTGGCAGTAATAATTTGTATTTTGAAGTTTTCCATATACTCTATATATATCTATTTATAGATACTTACAAATTGCGTGCCATAAAACAAAGCATATATTGAATTTTTTTGATGTGCAGGGACGAAACTGTGGATTTAATCTACAAAAACTGTGATTCAAATAGGGGAATGGACAGGGATAAAATTCTACTTATTTTATCGAAAAGAACCCGGTACTAACCGCTTATTCAATTTCTTAATCCAGCTCATATTCTTTTATCTTCTTGTAGAGAGTTTTCCGGTCAATACCCAGCACTTTAGCGGCCTGAAGCTTGTTCCATCCGTTTTCTTCAAGCACTTTGCGAATATATACCTTTTCAAGGTCTTTAAGGTCCATACTGCCGGATAGATTGATAGAATTGTCGTCATTTTCCGAAGGATTCAGGAACTTGAAACTGTGTTTGCCAAGCACGTCTGAATCAGCAGAAATGACAGCCCGCTCAATAACATTTTCAAGCTCCCGCACATTTCCTTTCCAGTTGTGATTCATCAGCAAGTCAATTGCGTCGCTTTTCAGGACTGCGTTCTTGTTCATCTTTTCGGAAATCTTCTTGATGAAATGATTTGCAAGCAGAGGGATATCTTCTTTTCTCTCATTTAACGGAGGAAGCGATAATGAAACAGTTGCAATTCTGTAAAATAGGTCTTCACGGAATTTTTTTTCAGCAATAAAATCCTTTATGTTCTGGTTGGTAGCTGAAATCAGTCGTACGTCCACTTTTTTTACTTTGTCGCTTCCCAGGGGTTTTATCTCCCAAGTTTCTATGACTCTTAGAAGTTTTGATTGCAGAACAAAGGGCATTTCGGCTATTTCGTCAAGGAGAAGTGTTCCGCCGTGAGCAAGCTCAAATACACCCTTTTGCGCGTCTACAGCACCGGTATATGCACCTTTTGTATGTCCGAAAAGTTCACTCTCAAGCAGGTTATCGGGTATTGCACTGCAGTTAATGGCTATGAACGGTCCGTTAGAACGTGAGCTGTTAAAATGAATTGCCCTGGCAACGAGCTCTTTGCCGGTTCCGCTTTGACCTTCTATGAGAATATTTGCATCTGTGCGCGCAACATTCTTAATCATTTCAAAAACATTTTTCATCTTGCGGCTGGAACCTATCATGTTGCTGAATGAAGCTGTATCCTCTATTTGAGTTCTGAGGTTTTTTACCTGTGCATTAAGCCTGATATTTTCAATTGCTTTATCGACTTTAATGATGAATTCTTCAAGATTGAATGGTTTGCCGATGTAGTCAAATGCCCCCATTTTCATTGATTCCACTGCAGAATCAATAGATGCAAATCCCGTTATCATAATAAAAAGAGTTTCTTCCTGCTTGATTTTCAGCAGGTCAAGTCCGCTTACATCCGGCATTTGAAGATCGGAGATTATAATGTCAAAATTCCCGTTTTCTATCAGTTCTTTTGCCTTTACGCTGCTGTTTTCAGTAACAGGGTTCAGGCCTTTCTTTTCGAGCACTTTCCTCAGCAAAATCGTTGAATTTGGCTCGTCATCAACTATAAGTATTTTTATTTCTTCGTTCAGCATTTAGACGCTAATTCACCCAAAAATAAATAATTTCTACACAAATATATACCTGCAAATCCAATGGTTTTATGACAAAAATCATACTCTTTTCTGACTGCAATCATACAATGCCTCAATTTCAGCAAGATTTTGAAAAACAGTGGGTAATAATTCCCCTTTGATGATTTTTATCCACAAAACCACTCTGAAACGGCTATTTTTTCTGGCACGCTATTTGATGTATAGATAGTCAGAAGATTTAACTAATTATGACAAAACCAAACAATTTAGGAGGATTCACAATGAGACGGACAGTGACTATTTTTGCGTTAGTCGTTTTCTGCGCCGGGTTGGTATTTTCAGTACCAAGAGTTAAGATAGTAACCGAATACGTTACACCCGATATGCTTGCAACAAACAGTGCCTTCACAGGTGATTCTACTGTGGCAAATGGTCTGCGCACAGTGGCAAAAGGCACTTATGTATATTTTAGGGCATGGAATTTTGGGGATACCGCTGTTATTACAAGCTCAACCTGGACTATGCTTCAAAAACCGGCAGGTTCAAATGCAACACTTGCAAGTCTGACCGGACTGTCTACCTGGCGGAAATTCAAAGCCGACCTGACAGGAACTTACAGAGTTCAGGTATCGATAGTTACTTCAACAGGTACTAAAGATACTACTGCAGAAGTTTATGCATCAACATATGTTGGAACCGGAAAGTTTGATAACGTACCTGCTACTTTTCCCAATTGTATGACATGCCACTCAGGTCAGCAGAAATTTGATGATATATTTAACAGGTGGAAATTAACAGGACATGCAACATCATTCAAAACCGGGATATCAACAACAAATTCAGGTTTCGGACCCTCATGTTTCAAATGTCACACTATGGGATATGACCAGAATATAGTTGCAGAAAACAATGGATTTGATGACAAAGCCAGGGAACTTGGATGGAATTGGACAAATTATGCCCCACCCAAACCGGGCAATTGGGATACACTTAAGAACCGCTTTGCTCCGCTTGTAGCGTTTGCTAATGTTGGATGCGAAAGCTGTCACGGTCCCGGAGGCGAACACGTATTTGGCGGCGGAGATACAACCAAAATTATGAAATCTGTTAATGAGGGTGTTTGCGGAAAGTGCCATGATTCACCGCCTAACGGTCCGATCTTCAAACAATGGAAGAATGCAAGACATTCAAATGTTGTCTGGAGCAGTTCATTTGCACAGAACAACAATGGTACAAATGACCTCGGTAACTGCATAAGATGTCATGACGGACAGGGATATGTTAATTTTACAAAAGGAATCGGAACAAACACCAACGGTTATCCGCGTTCGAAACACGAGATGGTTTCATGTGCAACTTGCCACGATCCTCATGGCAATAACAATGAATATGGATTGAGGAACAGGCCATCGAATTCAGATACACTTGCCAACGGTTATCATTACACAAATGTTGGTAACGGAATAGTTTGCCTTGATTGCCACAAATCAAGAAGAAATACAGCCACTTACGTGCAGACAAGAATTACAAGCTCAACGTGGGGACCGCATCATAACAGTCAGGGTGACCTTTACCTGGGTCAAAACCTTGCAACGTTTGGCGGCGCACCATACAGACAGACACAGCATTGGGCTTTCTTGCAGGATGCATGCGTTACTTGTCATATGGCACCGACTGACACAACTTCTACCAACAGAGATAAAGTTGGCGGTCACGCACTTTACCTTCACAATGAAGCAACAGATTACGACCACCTGAAAGCTTGCCAGAGCTGTCACGCTGGAAAAACCAGGTTCGACCAATTCATAGCCGATGCTGATTATGATGCAGACAACGTTGTTGAGCCATGGAGACTAGAAGTTGCAGGAAGTTTAACAAGGTTGGCTATGCAGCTTCCTCCATATGGTATAGATTCCGTAGCATGGCAGTTAATTGCTGCTGATACGCTTAATCCTAATCATTTGAATATGAAGAAAGCGTATCTTAATTATCTCTCAATAAGAGACGGCGGCGAATATGGAATGCACAATGCCAAGTATGTTATAGATGCTTTGGTCGCTTCCAGGAATGCGCTCATCGGAATTATCAATTATTCCAACGAAGTACCGGCGAAATTTGAACTTTCACAGAATTACCCGAATCCATTCAATCCTACAACGAAGTTCAAATTCTCCATTGCCAAACAGAAAGATGTGAAAATAGTTGTGTTCGACATCATGGGGCGTGAAGTTACTACGCTTGTTAACGAGAAGAACATGGCAATTGGCAAATACACAGTTGACTGGGATGGCAGGAATGGAGTCGGAAACGAAGTAAGTTCCGGTGTCTATTTCTACAAGATAGTTGCAGGTGATTTTGTAGAGACTAAGAAAATGATAATGCTTAAATAAAGATTCTCTTACGAACGTTTGGGTTTTGTTGGAATTAGTTAATTGAAAAATAACTCAAATGTGAAAACCCCCGTGAATACGGGGGTTTTCTGCTAACTGCTAAATCTGATGACGAGTTAGATTGTCCTGCGGTTTCAGAAGTAAACAAAAATCATCTAATAAAGTTTATTCGGTGATAAATATCATTGTAAAACATAACAGGCATCTTTAATTTTGCATTGGATATTAGAGGGAGAAAACTAATCCAATTGAAAGGGATATATTATGAAAACAAAACTTTTTAACAGAAAAACCCTCGTCTTCCTCCTCGTATTGTTCTTCTCAAGTTCAGTACTCCTCTTTGGTGATCCAGGCGGAAGAACAGGCAGAACTCTTAAAACTTCAACAAATGGATGCGGAGGATGCCACGGGAGCGCCGCAACCACAGATGTTAATGTAACTTTTGCCGGTCCGGATACTGTGAACATAGGACAAACTGTTCAGTTCACCCTGACGGTAGCAAAAGCTTCAAAAACCGGCGCGGGGCTTGATATTGCAACAAGAAGGGGTACACTGGCTCCTGTATCAAACAATATCCATCTCTCAAACGGTGAGCTGACACACAATAACAACATTTCCATGACAAACGGTTCAGTAACTGTCACATTCAGTTACACAGCTCCGGGTACTTCCGGATTTGATACTTTGTGGTCAACCGGGCTGGCTACAAACAGCAACGGCGGCACAAGCGGAGATGATTGGAATTGGTCAGCTAACAGAAGAATTGTCATCAGGAATCCGGTAGGAATAGAGCCGAACAGTGTTGCTGCAGAATTTTCGCTTAGCCAGAATTATCCAAATCCATTCAATCCCGGCACTAAGTTCGATTTGAGTCTGAATAAAGAGGAAACTGTTTCAATAAAAGTTTTTGATCTAA
>JAUQWS010000118.1 GCA_030835025.1 Ignavibacteria bacterium
TTCCAGCTTCCTTCCCAGCGGTGAATGAGCCAGAATGTCTCTTCAGGAAGATCAGCATACCATATAAGCAAAAACTGCGAGAATGCAATATAAGCCCAGAACACATTGAAGCCGAAAATCAGCGTGCCGAGAGAATAAAAACTGCCAGCTTTTATCCTGGGGTCCAAATAACCGTTTGTCTTTAACAGCACACTTACAATAGTTGTTGCCGAAAATGCAGCTACAACCGTTCCCGCAAAATAGTATACACCAAACATGGTTGAAAACCAGTGCGGCTCAAGGCTCATTGCCCAGTCAACAGCCGTTATTGTTATTGTGATAACAAAAAGCGGCGCAAATATTGTCGAAAGTGTTACGTTTCTTTTTGTATAGACCGGGTCTCCGTCTGCATCCTGCTTTTCTGAGTTCCGTGTTAAGAGTGTGTAGAACAAGAACCAAAGCAGCAGGCAGAAAGCCGTTCTGAGCGCAAAGAACTCAATATTAAGATATGGTGATTTTGCCTTAAGCACTGCATCAGTTTCAACAACTTCCGTGTGCGTCCAGTGGAAAAGGTCGTGCAGCCCGAAAAAGAGCGGTATCGCCAGTATTATGAGTACCGGAGTGAGCGATGCAAGCAGCTCGGTTATCCTCCTGAACGGTGTGCTCCAGTAAGCGCCCACAAGATACTCAAGTGCAACAAGTGCAAGCGAGCCAACTCCTATAGATACAAGGAAAAGGTATATCCATAAATAGTCAAAGAATGCACGCTCAGGCGTGAACACAAACGAAGCAGCAAGTATCACGGCTCCCGCAAGGAGCATTATCATGCCCTTTTTGCTTAATGAATCCGGTAATTGTTTCTTAATATCTTCCATTTAACTGATAGAAACTTTTATTCTGTTATCGCAATCTAAAATCTACTTTGTCTCAAAATCACTGTCAGGTGCATTTGCTGATCTCTGCAGCACTCTGACGTAATGTATTATCGCCCAGCGGTCATCCCGCGAAATTGATTTCTCGTAGCTCGGCATTACATTCTGGCCGTTGGTTATCACGTGGTATATATTTGCATCCTTCCAGTTCATCACTTTTTGCGAATGGAGCGTAGGCGGTGCCGGGAACTGTCCCCTAAGCCTGCTATCCCCTTTGCCGTAATTGCCGTGGCAGGGCGAGCAGTATGTATCATATCTTTTCTTACCAAGCTCAAGCACTTTCTGTGTAACAGGGACCGGGTTAGGAGTGATCGTAATTAATGAATCAGGCATTCCCTTAAACTCGTACGGAATAAATCCCCTGGCAACGGTGCCTTCAACAGGCTTCCTCATCGAAAATCCATCCTTAAAGAACTTGCTTTCGGTCTGCGCATTCACCCTCGGCTGGTAGTGCATCCAGCTGAACGGCGGCAGGAAAATAAGAACATTTAAGGCAAAATATGTAATAAGAGCGGTAACAACTGCAACCCCCGCAACATTTCCCATAAACTTCATATCCAGCAGCGGGTTCTTAGTTTTGCCCAGGTCGTACTCAGGATAATGGATATCGCTTACTTCGGCTGAACCCAGCTTTTCGAAGAGCGCTCTGACTTCATCCCGGTTGAACTTTGTGTCTTTTGCCTCTATATAAATTCCGAACTTATCGCTTGTAACGCTCTTCATAAACGCCGTATCCATCAAAGGATTTGCATTCAGCGGCAGTTTGTTGAAGATAACTATCAATGCACCTACCAATGTAAGTGATGCGATAAGAACTGTAAGCTCAAACATGATCGGTATCGATGGCGGAAGATTGAAAAACGGTTTTCCGCCGAAAACATTGGTATAATTAACTCCTACCATCCACCATATCATAAGGAATGCCAGCGAAACACCGCTTATACCTCCGAGCATTGCTACCCACCCGATCCTTGTATCCTTCAATCCCATCGCACCGTCCATTCCGTGGATGGGGTACGGAGTCAATACATCAAACTTTTTATATCCTGCATCGGATACTTCTTCTGCTGCATGGATTATCTGATCGGGAGTATCAAACAGTGCGCTTACTGCATAAAGATCGCCTGTGCGCGGCTCTGTTTTTAAAAACTTTTCGTCAAATTTCTTTAATATATTACCAATCATATGATATTTTTTTGGTACCTGTGTTTAAACCCGTGTCCCGCTTAAAAAACCGTTCTGTAATCTATCTGTTCTTCCTCTTTCCGGTCAAGATGTGTTGGCTGTGCGCCTTCGGTGACTGCTTTTATTTCTGATATTGAAACAACAGGCAATGTTTTTGCAAACAGCAGGGTCAATGTGAAGAAGAGCCCGAAGCTTCCAAGCAGTATCCCGAAATCATACATCGTCGGGAAGTACATTCCCCAGCTTGAAGGAAGATAATCGCGCGTTAATGATGTAACAATTATCACATATCTTTCAAACCACATTCCAACGTTCACCAATAAAACCAGCACAAAAGTTATCGGAATATTCCTTCTTATTTTCTTGAACCAGAAGAGCTGCGGGAAAAATACGTTGCAGCTGAACATTATCCAGTAAGCCCATGCGTAAGGGCCAAATGCCCTGTTAATGAATGTAAACTGCTCTATCGGGTTTCCGCTGTACCACGCAATGAAGAATTCCATTGAATAAGCATAACCGACCATTGTACCTGTTGCAAGAAGGATCTTGTTCATCTTCTCAAGCGTATTCACAGTGATAATATGCTCCATATCAAAAACTTTGCGCACTATTATAAGTACGGTCGAAACCATGCCGAATCCTGAAAATATAGCGCCCGCAACAAAGTACGGCGGGAAAATTGTCGTGTGCCATCCCGGAATGACCGATACTGCGAAATCAAAGCTCACAATTGTGTGAACTGAAAGCACAAGCGGTGTCGATAGTCCGGCAAGTATCAGATAAACTCTTTCATAATGCTGCCAGTGGCGGTTAGAGCCTCTCCAACCCAGACTGAAAATTGTATATGCAGCTTTCTTTATTCCGCTTTTTGTCCTGTCGCGGAGTATTGCGAAATCAGGTATAAGGCCGATATACCAGAACACAAAAGATACAGTGAAATATGTTGATACGGCGAACACATCCCAAAGCAGCGGCGATGTGAAGTTTACCCACAAATTGTGCTGATTGGGATAAGGAAGCAAGTATCCGTCAAGCCACGGGCGCCCGGTGTGAATTAAAGGGAATATTCCGGCTGTCATTACTGCAAAGATCGTCATAGCCTCCGCAAAGCGCGCAATACCCGTTCTCCATTTCTGGCGGAACAAAAAGAGTATTGCAGAAATAAGAGTACCTGCATGGCCGATACCGATCCAGAACACAAAGTTTATAATATCAAACGCCCATCCAACCGGCTGATTGTTGCCCCATAAACCCACTCCATACCAGAACGTCAATCCGAGACAGGTCGCGCCTATAAGCAATGCCGTAGAGCTGATACCGATAGCTATCCACCATTTTAAAGTGGGTTTGGTCTCGGTTGGCTTTGCTATAACATCATCCAGCTCTTTAAACGAAGATTTGCCGTCGACTAAAGGAAGCTCACGTGTGTATGTTGCATCAAAACTCATTAGATTATCTTTATATTATTATCTGTAATATTTTTTATCAGTGACTTTCTTTTTTATGCAGCTCTTCGTTAATATTCCTCAGCTTCGCAATATATGTTACATTCGGCATAACTTTTATCTCTTCAAGTACACTGTATCCCAGCGGATGCTCGCGGTATTTTGTTACTGTTGATCCCTTATCGTTCACATTGCCGAACTCAATTGCATAAGCCGGGCATGCATCCTGGCATGCAGTAGTAACATTTGAACCTTCAACGTTTCTGTTTTCAGCAATCGCATCCTGACGTTCCTTCATGATCCTCTGCAGGCAGAACGTGCATTTTTCCATAACTCCGCGGCTTCTTACGGTAACTTCCGGATTTGCCATCTGGTCAAGCGGCTCTTCATACTGGAATGAATCGCGGAAACGGTCACGCCAGTCAAAATAATTAAAGCGCCTTACTTTGTATGGACAGTTGTTGGAGCAATACCTTGTACCAACGCATCTGTTATATGTCATTCCGTTCAGTCCGTCAGTACTGTGCGTAGTAGCGGCAACAGGGCAAACGTTCTCGCACGGCGCGTAATCGCAGTGCTGGCAAAGCATCGGCTGGAAGTTTGCGCTTGGAGCATCGGGAGTTCCGTAATAATACCGGTCTATCCTAAGCCACATCATTTCGCGGTTAGCCTTAACGCCGTCTTTCCCTACTATCGGAATGTTATTTTCAACATTGCAGGCAGTTACGCAGGCGCCGCAGCCCGTGCACTTGTTCAGGTCAATTGACATTCCCCATTTATACCCTGTATATTCGGTTGTGGCGTATGGCTGAGGCTTGTTGATGGGATCCATCTCAAGATGGCTCTCGTGCTTTAAGAACCCGGGATTCTTTTTGAACTCTTCAACCGTGCCTTCTCTTATTATTCCTCTTCTGAACTGTATATCTTTCAAGAGCGGATCGCTGTCTATCGGATAATGCTCCTGTGTTGAAATTAACTCATATGTTCCGCTTCCTTTTGAAACTTTTGCATCATTATATATTCTATCGCTGAGAGCAGGTGATTTTGCAATTAACACATTTGCATTCACACCAATACCGGTGCCGACAATTCCCGCGGCAGTTCTGCAGTATCCAAGGGAAATTTCTATGACCTTATCGGCAAGTCCGGGCTGAATGAATACCGGGAAGCTTTGCCTGCGGTTACCAATGGAAATATCAATTATGTCGTTTGTGTTAACGCCAAGCTCTGCGGCTGATTGAACCGATAACGCTGCATAATTATCCCAAACAAGTTTTGTTATGGGATTCGGCAGCTCCTGCAGCCAGCCGTTTGAAGCAAACCGGCCGTCACCAACATTGTTATTGCTCTGCAATAAAACAACATAGTCATTCGAAGCTCTAACTTTTCCCGTCGATGCCATTGCTTCAGCATTAAAGGTTGCTGCTGTGCCTTCGGGCTTTTCATTTACATACACCACACCGTCATGCAGCGCAGAATTCCAGAATTTTTTGAAAGAAGCCGCAGTTCCCGTTGCAGGGTACATGCTCTTTTCCCAGTTAGCGCTTAAATAATCTTTGTACAGATTCTCATTGAACTCCTTAGGCTCTTTCCAGTTCAAAATAATTGCTTCTTTCTGCCTGGTGTTGTAAAGCGGAGCAATTATCGGCTGCTGCATGCTGTAGAATCCCGTGCGGGTTTTAAAATCACCCCAGCACTCAAGCTGGTTGTGAATAGGCAGCACGTATTGTGAAAGTTCCGATGTCTCAGTGACCTGCTCTGTTAATGTAACTGTGAGCGGTACCTTCCTTAAAGCATCTGCATAGCCGTATTCCGGTGAAAGGTTGTAAACGGGATTGGTATCGTAATGTATTACAACGGCAGCATTACCGGAATTCATAGCGCTGACAAGTGAGCCAAGCTCTTCCGGAGCAGAAAGCGGCATTTGGTCTACCGATTCAATTTCCTGTGAATAAAGTTTAGTATTACCCAGTATATCGTTCAGCAAATTAACGGCAATGTGTGTTGATTCCGGCAGCTTATCGCCGGCATATACAATTGCTTCACCCTGGTATTTATCAAGGTCTGCAACAAGGTTCTTAACCGCTGTTTCGTTAAGTGCATACTTTGTTCTGAAATGATCAAGGGTATTTGATGACAGATTTGCCGGGAAACCGGAAAGTTTCTTCTTTGCAGCAAACTCAACAACAAGGCACATCACAAATTCTTCAATAGCATCTGTGCGCAGCCTTATCCTGTAATCTGCATTCATTCCTGTAACTGTTGCGGCGCCTTCAACTGCGTACAGGCGGTTGAATTCCCTGCCGCTCATCACATCACGGTTCTGCGTAAAAAGCCTTGTGTACTCAAGCATATTATGCTCTGTACTCAGAAAATCAGATTCAAGCGCAACAATTACTTTTGCTTTATCAAGCTGAAGCACAGGCATTGAAGGCTTGCCGTATGACTTCATCCAAGCATTTTTGCGGGCTGTATCGCTGAATACTTCGTATGAATAAACTTTTGTTGTGGGATATGCTAATTTGAACTCATCAAATAATTTCTTCGCTGTGGGCGAAACAATCTTATGTGTTACAATTGCTATTTCTTTTCCGGCGGCTGTTGCGGCTTTTAATGCATCAACAACTTTTTTATCCGCATCAGCCCAGTTAATCTGCGTTTTACTGAGCATAGGATCACGGAAACGCTCAGGGTTGTACATGTTCATAATGCCGGCCTGCCCTTTTGCGCAAAGCTTGCCTTTGTTCACGGGGTGATCGGGATTGCCGTCTATCTTAATCGGCCTGCCTTCGCGGGTCTTAACAAGTATTCCGCAGGCGCTCTCACATCCGCTGCATGTTGAAGCGTAATAATTGGGGAGTCCAAGCGTAACTTCTTCGGGTTTCTGGTTGTAGGGAACAATTACGCCTTTATCCTGGTAATTGTTGCAACCTGCAGCAGCAACCGCTGCTCCTGCGCCCATCAAAGCCAAAAAGCGTCTTCTGTTCAGAGCGGTCATCTTACTCACATCCGGAGCTTTCAGGGCTTCGGGTGAAAATTCATTCTTTACAGCTTTACTAAATGAAGGGTCATTATATAATTCCTTAAAGCTCCTCCAGTAACCGTTTTCATTCTGTTCGCTTGCCGTGTTTCCGGACTTCAGTGCTCCATCGGTATCTTTGGTGATGTCTTTTTTCATATCTTCTGTCCTATCCATTGCTTTTTCCTCCGCGCACACTTTCGCGTTTAACAGCGTAGGGGCTGGCTTTGACCTTTACGGCAGTTTCGGATTTTATCTTCTGCTGAAAAATCCTCATGGGGAGCTTTGTTAAAGCAAATGCGCTTGCTGCGCCTGCTCCCAGGTACAAAAAGAAATTTCTCCGCTTTATCTTACTCTTGGAATTTTTAGAGTTCATCTGATATATTTTACATGCTGTACAAAACAAAAGCATCTGTTAAGATGATGCTTTTTTCTTCGCTTATTTTTTGTAGAACCTGATTTTGTTATGAAGCTGGAATTTGAAACCGAAATTGAAAAACTATTTGAACCGCTCACCGGCTCAACTGACTGGTTACCTGTGACAAGCAGAACAGTTTTGCGGACCTATGTTCAGATTCGGCAGGGTTGGGAATTTCTCATGTGCTGTTCTGTGGCAATCCAAACACGCACCCATTGTGAATGAATTCACCTGTCCGATATTCTTATACTTGTCGTTTGCAACGGTATCCATTGCCTGAACCTCACCGTGGCAATCCTGGCAAACAATACCTTTGTTTACATGCACGCTGTGGTTAAAATACGCAAAATCAGGCACCCTGTGAACGCGTTTCCACGGAAGCGGCCTGTTTTCGTTATAATATTGAGTCAGTTTTTGTATCTCGGGTTTATCTGTCCTCGCAAGGGAATGGCATCCCATACATACGTTTACTGCGGGAACACTGGCAATCCTTGATTTTTCGACACCAATGTGGCAATATTGGCAGTCAATAGCCATATCGCCGGCATGCAGCTTATGCGAAAAAGCTATGGGCTGCTCTGGCTGATAGCCAATGCCCGTTCTTTCTGCGTATGTAATGTAGTATGTTAATGCAAATGATGCTGCTGCGGCAAAAAGGATGATCGGTAACCGAACCTTGATGCCGTAATCAAGAAGGTATTTTTTCATTCAATTATTAAACAGTAAAAATACAGAAAGCAAAATTATATAATTTTAATCAAAATTGCCATATAATTTTTATAACTGCATAATTTAATCTATACTTTTATGTACATTTAAATCATAAATTGATAATATTTGCTAACATTCGTTAGGTTAACCTAACAGGCGTTAAGGTGCGGAGAAAAATTTTTGCACTCACTAAATCATACTTTGAAGTGACCACTATTAATATAGTATATGAGTTTTATCGGAGGCAGGAGGCTCCAGCCAGGATTGAAATCGGGTTGAAATGTAAATAAATAGATGACCGGAATAAAAAAAGGGCTGGGAGCCCTTTTTTTCTGTATTTTACTGCTATTAAAGAATGCTTAAGCAGTTTAAATAGCTTTTACGGAGGTAATTGTATCTGCTATTTACACGTTTAACTAAGCTCACTGTGCATAAGGTTCCGACTGCAACTGAATATTTATCAATTATTTTTGTAAACACTTGTAACAATTGTCAACTCTCCTCTGTCAACTATCAACTATCATCTATCATCTATCATCTATCAACTAATCAACTAATCAACTATCTTCTTCTGAACTTGCGTTTATATGTTTCCTGAGAGCCTTTGCTCCATACAATTATTGCAACAACTATGTGTATCCAGAACCATGGATTCTGCCAGCCCATATTATCATAAATATAAATAACCATAAGCAGTCTTGGAAGAAAGATGTATAGCAAAAGGTCGCCAACAAACGGAATGGTATTTGCAGGTATCTGGTGGCCGAAATAAGCAATTAAGAGCGATATCCTTGGAATAACAAGAGTTAACACCAATAACCAGGTTTCTATCATGATATTATTATTTTAGGTTAATACAAATATAGTTAACAATAGAAAAACATTCGCAACAAAAAAACAGGGGTATTTTATAATTATCCGCAGCACATTGTTTATGATTTCAGATTTCATATTTGTTATAAAATTCTTCCTGAAACCAATTCCCGCCTTAATAGGTTATACTATCAAACTACAAATCCGCCGCGGCGGATAAACCATCACATATGATAAAAAAATTTCTGGTTAAACATAATGATGCAGGCATTCTTATCCTTCGCGTCG
>JAUQWS010000119.1 GCA_030835025.1 Ignavibacteria bacterium
ATATTTCCGGCCGATGTAGTACACTTGAAAGACTCGCCACCGTTATTGAATTTTGCTCTAACATAAGATGCGACGTGGTTCTTTTGTTCAACTTTTGCAAAATCACATGTAATCTTCCCTGCGAGAGTGCCAATATCAGCATCAGCATCGAAATCTGTTGGCAATGAAACTGTGATATTTCCGCCAAGCGTGCTGAGATCTACGCCCAGATTTTTGCCGGTATAATTCAGTATAATGTTCCCTCCCGCTGTTGAAGCGTCGATTTTTCCATTTCCTCCGTCAAGACTTACGCTTCCTCCTGCGGTTGAAACATCAATATTACCGGAATATTGACTTACTGAGATCTTCCCGCCGGAAGTTGAGGCCTTGATATCACCATTTGAATTATCTATTGAAATATTGCCTCCGGCAGTATAGGCTTCAATGTTACCGTTTGTATTTTCTATTTTAATGCTTCCGCCGGAAGAATTCGTTTCGATCTTGCCATTGACTCCGCTGATCGAGAAACTTCCTCCCGCGCTATGGAGCTTAACGTCATAGTTCTTCGGGATCACGATCTCGACTCTTATAGTGAGGTTCTTAAAGTTCTTGGAATCTTTTTGCTTTCCCTCCACTTTTACTCCTGTTGCGGTAGGTTCAGCCGAAAATATTACTTTTTCTTCAGCTTCATCGTTTCCGAAAACTTTTACATTTACTTCATTCTGTGACCACGATGTGACAGTGACCCCGCCGGCTATTAAGCTTGTTACCAGCTCTTTGCCCGCTTCAGTCGGTATTGTCTTTTCAAAGAGCAGTTTTGCATCGTCAGCCATTATCTGAGACCCCCCGATTGCCATTGAAAAAAATGCCGGAATTAACAACCTGAAAATGTTCATTTTTATCCTTCTTTCGTATAAAATTAGCAGTTTTACTTTAATAATTGGATGATTTATAACTTACTTTGGTTTAAAGAGTTTAGGGAATTGTTGAAAAAACCCCCATTTTCTTACATAAAATTGCCGCAGATAACTGATATCTGCGGCATCTTTGGGGGTAATGCTATGACTATAACCTTTCGATTATATACTCTTTAAAACATATGTTCAGTAAAACAACACCGTCCGGTATCAAACATTTCTTTTTTTTCCGTTCTGCTTGTGGCTACCGGTTGCGTTGTTCCATATATCCACAAATCTTGAAGCGGTTCTGCCCATATCTGCCGGGTCGGTTATTCTTTCCTGCCACCCCTTATGTGCAGATTCCCAATCTGATCTTTTTATACCTTCTCTTTGAGCTATTACCGCACATTCTTCTTTGTCCCTTAGTACATCATTCATAATAGCACAAAGCTCTGCATATCGCTCAAGGGTAATACCGCATATTGATTCTTTTTTCAATTAAATTCTCATTCCTTCTTTTCCGAATCCGGGTGAGTAGTACAATAAACATTATCATCATATTGATAAACTTCCGATTCTGGTGAAATTCACCGGAAATAATCCTGTGATTATTCTTTTACTGCTCATCCCTGTGCCCGTCCGGTTCTTTCCAAACGGGCTTAGAGGACTCTTGATCTGCCAAAGATCTCTTGATATGAATGTTCATTGAATGAACAAATATCAAATGATCTCAACTTCGTTGGTTGCGATAACAGTGCCGTCCTTCTTAAGACAGCTGACTTTGTATTTACCTTTTTTATTGAACTCAACATCATCAAAGTGTATGTAATCCCAGCTGGGCTGTACCGTAAATGGCTGTGTATCAACAGCTTTCCCGGTAGATACATCTGTGATGTTTATGTCAACTTCGCTTACGCCAATTGATTTGGAAAGTTTAAGCATCACGGTTACTTTGCCCGGCTTAAATTGTGAACCTTCACCGATTTCGGAAGCAACATACCGTTCACAGAAGTAAAGCCTGTCTCCCGAAAGCTTATCAGTAATTTCTGTGATCTGCTTTATCCTTCCGCAGCCGGCTATAACAAAGCTCATTGCAAGTACCAGCAGCCCAATTCTTGTTAATTTCATTTTGTTGATTTCCTCCTGTATTGTTTTTTTTGTTCTTAAACTACCAACACCTGCGATGTGTTTGCAGGATTGTATTTGATATTTATCTTATCCCCGACTCTTGGGATAGCAATCTTTGAAACAGCAGTTTCAGCTTCAACCTGGAATGCAGGCCCGAACTGCGGAGTTACATTAAGTTTCATCCTTACAACGGGATTGAAATTAATAAGCCCACCGGTATCGGCAATGCTCAAAACTTCTGCTGTTGCACCCATTCCCGTCTGAGAGAGGTTACTTGTATCTGTGTAGTTCTTTGCCATATCAAGGCTTGCATTTATTTTGTTCAGGTTATCCTGTCCTACAAATGCTTTTGTGAACATGCCGGTTAAACCCTTATTCAAAGTCTTGTCTGCTTTTTCAAGAGCTTTTTTCGGGTCATCTTCTTTTTTTCCAAATCCAAACATTGTTTTGAGTCCTTTCTTGGTTTGTTAATTGTTGTTTAAGCTTTTGAGAATGGTACAAAGATAATCTACTGCACCGAGTGTGACAAAGAAATGATTCTCAAGTTGTTGGTAACCTTTGATTGCCGATAGCAGTAAAATCCCTTATTCTTCAATATAAATCATTTTATTTCAATATGTTAAATCCGGAAACTTTGAAATTTTTGTTTTGGAAATCGAGGCTCCTGAAAAAAAACTTCTGATGTTGTAAACTATTTGGTCCCACTCGGCCCAATTCTCCAAAATTCAATCAAAATCACTATTAATTATGGAGGTGTGTTTTCTGCAAACACCGAAATCCTCTTGTTTTACTTAACTCATTTTCGGGTTCTTTGAACAAACTCATGACAAAACCCATTTGATTCTTTTATCGCAGTAATTTGTTGGAAACAGAATTCGTCAAAAATGAGTGAAAATGGTCAAAATAATAGGTTTTTTATGAATGAAAAGAAACATATATTGTTGCAGAAACGGGTTGAAAATCGTGGAATTCCCCCATTTTAGTTTCAATTGGCTGTAAATAGTGCAATATTTAACCGGAATCACAAAAAAGGAAAAGAACTGAACAACAATGAATAAAAGCAGCCTGATCGAAACATTGAAAACATTCAGCAGCAAAGAAATGAGGGAACTTAGTGAATTCGTTGTTTCTCCTTTTTTCAATAAGAATGCAAATGTGGTGAAGCTGTTTGAGCTTCTGAAAAAAAGCTACCCTGAATTTGAAGCCGAGAAGATCGATAAGACAAGAATATTCAGGAAACTTTTTCCATCCAAGCCATATAAAGACAGCACCATTAGACTGCTGATGTTCTATTTGCTTGAAACGGTTGAGAAGTTCCTGGCCGTCAACCGGTTTTCCAAAGATGATTTCCGCTTCAAGGAATTCCTTGCAAGGGAATTTAACGAAAGGGGACTTATTAAGGATTATGAAAAGATCATAGCAAAACACAAAGAACATCTTGGAAAAGTTGTTTACAAAGATGATGAGTTTTTTATGAATAGTTTCATATACCAGGAAGAGAATCTCAATTACCTCTCAACAATATTTGAAGGCAAGTATGAAAAATTCCTGACCAAAGAAAACCTTGAATCCGTAACAAATAACCTTACATATTATTACCTGTTAAGGATATTTAAGTTTTACGCTGTTTCACTTAATACAATGTCCTTATATAACATTCAGATAGATACAACATTATTCGATAACTTGCTCAGGTATTTCAGCGAAGATTCGTTCAATATGATACCGGTAATAGATATCTATTTTCACATAATATTATGCTTCACCGAACCTGATAATGAAAATCATTTCTTCCGTGTCAAAGAACTCATAACCGGTAATGACAGCATTATTGATAAAGATGCGCAAATAGATATCTTCATAAACCTGGAAAACTACTGCCACAGAAAATTCCGGGGCGGCAATGACAGATTCCTCAAAGAAGCATTTGATATCTACAAGCTTGAGCTGGAGCGCGGCTTACATGTTGATAGAGGTTTTATGTCCGCACAATTCTACACCAGCGCAGTTGTAACGGGCTGCAGGCTCAAGGAGTATGAATGGGTAAGGAACTTCATCGAAGAATACAAGAAAGAGCTGAAGAAGGATACCCGCGAGGCAATGTACTATTTCGGAATGTCGTTCCTTGAAAACGACCTTGGGAATTATGAAAAGGCACTGGAGTACCTTGCAAAATCCAAAGCAGAAGAACTGTATCTTAAAATGGATATAAGGCTGCTTCAAAGCAGGATATATTATTCACTGGTATGGAATCTTCCGCTGCAATCATTGCTGGATACTTTTAAAAGAACGGTTCAGAATAACAAGCACATGAAGGAAAACAGGAAACAACAATACCTGATCTACATAAGGTACCTGAACCAGATGAACAATCTCCGTTACAAAGAAGACAGCAAAGGGATAGTTGAACTCGGGTTCGAACTTGATAAGGAAGAATACTTCCCTCACAAGATTTGGCTTCAGGACGAAGTGAAAAAGCTTAAAGCAGGTTTTTGAATAGTCCTGAGGGTTAAGGAGCCAGCCGCTCGATCTTCCAGCCTTTTTTCTGGCGTGTGTAACGGATCCTGTCGTGGAGCCTGTTCGGCCGCCCCTGCCAGAATTCAAATGAATCCGGTACCAGCCTGTAACCGCCCCAGACCGGGGGGAGCGGAACATCTCTTCTGAATTTGACCATATACTTCAGAAATTCCTTTACGATCTCGGATCTTTCGGGGATCACAGAGCTTTGTTTTGAAGCCCATGCGCCAAGCCTGCTTTTATACGGACGTGACTTGAAATATGCTTCACTTTCTGCCCTGGTTACTTTTTCGATAGCGCCTTCGATCCTTATTTGCCTTTCAAGCTTATCCCAGTAAAAGAGCAAACAGCCAAAAGGATTCTCTTCAATATCTCTGCCTTTACGGCTTTTATAATTTGTATAGAACACAAAACCGCCGGCATCAAATCCTTTCAGCAGTACAACACGCGCAGTTGGTTTCCCGCCAGCGGATGAAGTTGCCAGTGTCATCGCACTTGGTTCATAGAATCCGGATTTGAGCATTTCGTTGAACCACTTTTCGAACTGTGTGAGCGGTTCAGGATGAACGCTGGATGTTGTCAGGGAGCTTTTGGTATACTGCTTTCTGAGGTTTTGTAGTTCCTGACGGGTAATTTTAGTATCTGCAGGAGACATTATTATTTTTTCCGGGGGATTAGGAATGCATTCCCGACTCTGTCAAATCCTATTTTTGGATAGTAGTCCATGGATTCCGGTGCGGCAAGCAGAAGCAGATTGGATTCGTCTCCTATCTGTTTAAGAACTTCATTAACAAGCTCGTGCCCGATGCCCTGCTTTTGATATTCCTTATCTACTGCCAGATCTGAAAGATAGCAACAGAAACTGAAATCCGTAAACGCCCTGGCAACACCAACAAGTTTCTCGCCATCCCATGCCGTAATGGTAAGGTTTGCATGATCTATCATTCGCTTTACTCTGTTGAGGTCATCAACAGGCCTTTTTATCCCCGAAGAACTGAATAACTCAGCAAGCTGATGTGCCTCTATTTTTGCGTTTACCTTATAGGATATTACCATAAACAGGAAATTTCTTCTTTTTCGTCTTGTTGAAGCTCATATCTTAATAAACAAAATAGCTTTAATCCTTTAAATGTTCCCTTAATCTACTAATTTTTAATAACTTCTAACTGATTGAAACTGCCGGGAAGAACAGGTTTAAGCATGTAAAACACTCATTTAAAAGAGCTTTCTGCTATGTGAATCCGTTTGCTCCGTCAAATGTGTAAAGATTCTCGATCTTTATGAAATCAAATCCGGCAGTAGTGAACTTTTCAAGCTGGGATATTACCTGTTGATGCGACGCTTTGCCTGCGGTTGATTCAAACCGGCATCTCCACTGATCAACGCAGAATGTTTCCTTCATGCCGTCAGGCCAAACCTTAACTCCGCGGTTTGTTATGGCGCTCAGCTTCATTCCTTCAATTGCTATATTCTTAAGCTTATTTCCGAGCTCTTCTGCAGTGCCCTCTGTCCAGTGAAGGAAAATATCTACACCCACCAGTTCCTTTTTTGCCTTTTTGATATTTGCATATTCGTAGTGGGGAAATGTCTTCACTTCAAAATCATGGTACGTTACTGCTTTAAGGGTTGAAGGCATCTGCCCGAGCCTTGCAACAACTGCTTCACCGAACTCTTTGGTGCCGACTTTCTGTTTGCTTATTCCCTCGCGGAATATATCATAAGTATGCACACCGTCTTCAAGTGTCTTAAGCCATGCGTTGTGAACCCGTGTAGCAGTACCGGACTGGTTGATATGTGCAAGCATCATTACGGCTCCAAGCAGGAGCCCCGAAGGATTAGCGGAATTCTGTCCTGCTCTTCTGGGGGCAGAACCATGGATAGCTTCGAACATTGCGCATTTATCACCGATATTTGCAGAGCCTGCAAGCCCAACAGAGCCTGTCATCTGAGCCGTTACGTCCGATAGAATATCACCATAAAGATTTTCCATAACAACAACGTCAAAGCTTTCAGGTGAAGTGGCAAGCTTTGCGGCTCCGATATCAACTATCCAGCTTTCTTTTTCTATATCCGGGTACTCCGCACCAACTCTATCAAACACACGGTGGAAAAGCCCGTCCGTGAACTTCATAATGTTATCCTTCATAAAACAGGTAACTTTCTTCCTGCCGTTTGCCTTGGCGTATTCAAACGCATAGCGGATTATCTTTTCGCTTCCCGGCTCCGATATCAGCTTAAGCCCCTGCATCACCTGGTCAGTTTGCCTGTATTCTATTCCTGCATACAGGTCCTCTTCATTTTCTCTCATTATAACAACATCCATTACGGGGTGCTTTGTCTGAATATACGGAGAGTACGATACACACGGCCTTACGTTTGCGTAGAGCCCGAGGGTTTTCCTGGTGGCAACATTAAGGCTTTTGAATCCGCCGCCCTGGGGAGTAGTGATGGGTGCCTTAAGGAAGACTTTTGTTTTCAGTAAAGAACTCCACGCGCCCGGCTCTATGCCCTCGGCAATTCCTTTGTTGTAAACTTTTTCGCCTATTTCAATAACTTCTATATCTATCTTTGCTCCGGCAGCCTTGATAATATCCAGCGTTGCGTTCATTATCTCCGGTCCGATACCATCGCCATAAGCAACCGTAATTGGTGTATTTAAAGACATCAGTGAATCCTTTCTTGAAATATGTATAATTTATGCATTTCGGTGTGAAGTTGTAAATTTACTGATTTTTGGCATAAAATTAAATGTATAATTTTGTTTGCTTTTGGTTAAAATTTGGATTCTTTTCTCCACACCTCTGTCTACCTCCAGTGCGCAACTTCGTCTTTGCCTGGTGTTATAGACACGCATCAGATCTCCACCTGTTAGGGGGAGATGATACTGATGGAATTTGACTTTCAAAAAATGGTAAATTGAGCTAATTTACTCCATCTTCATATTTCAATAAATCTAATCCAAAAGCAGGTAAAGATGATGTTTGACCGAATTAAAGCCGTTTTTTTTATTCTGTTTGCGTGTTCAGTTTCGCTCTCACAGTGGAATTCCAACACCGGAGTGAACACACTTGTTTGCGATACGACCGGCGAGCAATCCGTAATAAAGCTTGCGCTTTGCCCTGACGGGACAACATACCACGCCTGGTTTGATAACCGCGGCGGCAGTTACGCCGTATATGTGCAAAGACTTGATGTGAATGGCAACAGGATGTTTCCGGCATCAGCAGTGCTTATTAGCAATAACCCGCAGAATTCTTCGCTTGTGGATTGGGACTTGATGGCAGATAATGCAAACAATGCAATAATCACCTTCACAGATATTCGTGCCGGGGGACAGATCAATCCTTACGCATATAAGGTCAGTCCTTCAGGCACACTGCTTTGGGGCGCAAACGGAGTGACACTATCGGATTCAATAAATTCATTCCAGCCGAATCCAAAAGTAGTGCAGACCTCGGATGGTAATTATGTTTTCCTGTGGAGGATCGGCTCGGGGCCGACAAAGCTTGCAATGCAGAAGCTGAATTCAGCGGGAGTGAAACAATGGAGCTCCTCTCCGATAATATGGACAAGCGGAACGGCGGAGAATTATGACTGGCCTTCAATAGTGCCATCTGATAACGGCAGTGTGATAATAATGTTTTCGGGTTATACGGGTACGTTTATAAGTCCACAGAATTATAAGATATACTCACAGAAAATTTCCTCCGGCGGAACGAGGGTATGGAACGGAACGCAGGATACTGTTTATTCACTCGGCAGGGTTTCCGGGTTTTACCAGCCAAGGTTATTCAGCGATGGTACAAGCGGTGCAATATACTGCTGGCACGATGACCGCAACTCAACAAATCTTACTACGGGATATATTCAGCGGAAAAATTCAGCCGGCACGATACAGTTTCCGGTGAACGGCTCCACTGTTTCGGGGAATGCTTCGAATAATCATTTCGCGCCGGTTGCAGCATACATGCCTGCAACAGGAGAAACATATGCTGTGTTTCAGGAGGCAAATTCAGGGCAAACCCAGTGGGGCTTCTACGCGCAAAGATTCTCGCCAACAGGCGCGCAGCTGTGGACTTCGGGCGGGCTTGCAGTTCAATCACTCGGCACTGACCAGGTTGTTGCATATACTGTTATGACAAGAGACACAAACGTTATTATCAGCTTCAGCCAGTCCGCAGCGGGGAACACAAATATTGTTAAAGCAGCAAGGCTTGGCAAAAACGGCGGGTATGTGTGGAGCGGAAACATCATTTCACCAAGCACGGTATCCAGCTCAAAGATCAGGCTGAATTCAGTTATCAACACAAGCGGCATGTCAATATTGAACTGGCAGGATAGAAGGCTTGATAACGGGGGAGTGTATGCACAAAACATTAACTTCGACGGTTCATTCGGTCCGTTTACAGGTATTGTTAATATTAATACAGGCATTCCCGCCCATTTTGAGCTTAAGCAGAATTACCCGAACCCGTTTAATCCCGTGACAAAGATCAAATTCGATATAATGTCAAATGTCAAATCCGCCACGGGCGGACAAATGTCAAATGTGAAGCTGACGGTCTTTGATGTTCCCGGAGAAGTGATCAGATCATTAGTTGATCAGAATTTACAGCCCGGTGCATATGAAGTTGATTTTGATGGAAGCGAATTGCCGAGCGGTTTGTATTTTTACAGATTAGAAGCAGGCAGTTTTTCTGAAACAAAAAAAATGATATTGGTTAAATAGAGATTTTAATATTCTTCCTGTATTTTTGTTTTGAAGATGGTTTATGATATGAAGATGATTTGAAACGAACCGGTTCAGAATGGTGAAGATGTCACCTATTAAAAACGTTTCACCCCAATTCAGCCGCGGACTGCTCTCACGATTAGGGCCTTTTTCATTACTTTTCCCGTTTTTTAGTAACTTACTTTACTTCAATTCAACCAATCAATCATCAGGATCATCTAACAAAAGCGCTCTAACATTTAACTTTTTCTGAAAATGAAAATTCTGATTACTTTGCTGGCTTTTTTATCCTCCTGTTCGGATTCAAAAGATGTATCGTTAAACGGTCATTGGGAGGGAAAGATGACCTCCTCAGGAAGATCTTTGAACATAAGTTTCGACGTATCAGATTCAAAATTTCTATATGATATACCTGAGTTGGGAGTATATGGAGAAAGTATTGATACCCGTGAAGTTGATGGTAACGAATTCACTCTAGAGATAGAGAACAGGGAAACCATAGTTGTAACAGGCACTGCAAAAAATAATATCATTGACGCAAAGATAAGGGGCATTGATGATATTTCAATCAGTTTAAGTAGAGTATCTGTAAACCCCGTTTTTTTCGCAGAAGAGGAGCTTAGTTTTTACAGTGAAGGGGCGAAACTATCGGGTACGCTCATTAAACCTTTTACCCGGGAACCATTTCCTGTAATTGTTTATGTTCACGGTTCAGGCAAAATGACGCGCGAGACAATGAGAAACTGGGCTTATATGCTGGCAAAGGAGGGCACAGCCGGATTTATTTTTGACAGGAGAGGCAAAGGAAGCTCCGAGGGAGATACAAGCAGAATACTCCCGATATCAGTAATGACAAGTGATGTAATTGCTGCAGTAGATATGCTGAAGAACAGGAAAGATATTGACAAGATGAAGATCGGGGTATTTGGGCTTAGCCAGGGCGGATGGGTTGCTCCTAATGCAGCTTCAGTTTCAAAAGATATTGCATTTCTTATCACAGTATCCGCACCCGGCATTACGCCCGACGAGCAGAACGACTATGTTATTGATAAGATCGTTGAGAAGTACGTGGATAATGCTATGGGGAATAATAAATGGAATGGGCTTGCAGAGGGAGATTCAAATAACACATTCAGGCACAATGAAAGGAACTTTTCGAAAAGCGATACCGAAATAGTCCCCGGCTTTTCCATGTTCGATCCATTACCGGTGTGGTCTAAGATCGGAATTCCCGTACTTGGATTATGGGGAGGCAGTGACAGGATCGTTCCTCCGGATGAAAGCAAAAGGAAGATCGAGGCGGCGCTCACTTCAGCAGGTAACAGGAAATTTGATCTGAAAATATTTGAGGGCGCAAACCATGTTCTGAAGCTTTATGATATAAATGAAAAATTCGCTGGAAAGTGGGATGTTGCCGCACCGGGAAGCACAGCTTATATTGCAGATTGGCTGAGGAAGAATGTTATAGAGTCGAATCGCTGATATTAAAAATGGGTTAATGGTATTTTAGTACATCAGCTATATCGCATAATTCATGCAGCACAAGCTCGAAACGCATTAAGGCTTCACCACTTTTCAGCAGTCCTTTTTCTGTATAGAGCAGAAGATTGCCGCGCAGATCGATAGCGCCTTCAAACCCGAGCTTGTGCACCTGATCAAGCTTAAACCGTGTATTGAAATCAAAAATGTTTCTTATTCTGGCAGGGTCGTTTGTTCGAACGATATATTTGCTGTCGAATTCCTTATCTTCAACAGGCACAGCATCTTTGCCAAAGGTGTTGCTGTTCTGCCTGTTTTTCTTAACAACCGTAAACTCAAAATTACTGCCGTTTGCACACTCAACTGTCAGAATAGTGTGGGGCATGACTTTTTTATTCCCTGCCGGATCGCGGATAATGCTTTCTATCTTCACCGGCCTGCTTCGGTATATTCCCTTAGCCGAAGGCAGTGTTCCGGAGCCCGATCTATTTGTGAGATCAAATTCGAGGCCATACTTCTCATTCAGTTTTTTGAAATTATTGAGGATGCTTTTCTTTGAGTTTGCCTTAACAAAAAAAAGAATTACCCAGGGCAGGATTATTACCGGTAAAAGCAGTAGAAGAGGTTTCAGGTCCATATACTAAGTTTTCAAAAAGTCTCCTTGTGTACAACTAATTAATAATATAAACTTGAAAAAATAAATACCTAAATTGCAGTAATCAAAAAACTGTTCCTTCTTACTTTTGATTATTAACCTGTTCCCTCAAGTACGTAATATAATCAGTTGAAGAAAGCCCGGTTACTCCGCAGAACCTCATCATGGTTACAAGCTGTCCGCGGTGGAATGTTGAATGGTTCAAACAATGCTGGATAATTCCGGAAACGGCATTTGTGAACGGGCTGCCGGTTGTGCTTTTGTAATTGCAGTCTGAATTGAGAGAGGTTTCGTCACTTCTCTTGACAAATTCACAAAACTGTAATGAGATATCCAGCAGCATTTGGATGACCTCATCATTGCTGCCATTGAAGTTCTTACCCGGCATTTCTGTGAGTGACTCCCCCTTAAGCCTTTTGTACCACACGGTTTCTGCATCACATATATGCAGCAGTGTTTGCCTAATCGTCGTGAAGCTGCTCTTTTGCTCTAGCATCCAGTCAGCGGGTTTCAGCTCCGTTAGTTTGGAGGTGAGCCTTTTGTTTGCCCACAGGTTGTATTCAGCGTATTTGGTTAAGTGTTCTTTGAGATTCATCTTTGATTATTGCTTCTTGTTTGACTTTGTCTTTTTCTTAATGAAGTTAATTCCAAGCTTAAGGTTCAAGTAATGATCTTTCACTATTACAAAAGTATTGTTGTATGACGAGTTGATCGCAGGTGAATAGTTGAACTCCACCATTGTTTGAAAAGGGAATAATTTTTCGAACTGCAGCCCTGCACCAAGGTTTATGCTGTAGTTAAACTTCTTTGTGTCTTCGTGAATAACGCTTGTAAGCCCAGGATCGCCTATTTCGGGTTCGCCTTCACTGTAAGATATTTTGTAACCCAGATACATATCTATCCTTGGGCCGATAACAAGATAGGGAGTGACACTTTCAGTTTCATATCGTATTTTGGCCAGGGTTCCGACACTTAAGTAATGAGTTCTGAAAATCATGTCGAAAGTACCAATTTGATTGCCAAATTCATCGGTTTTGATCACCTCAACGCTGTGACCGCGCTGTTCATAGCTGTGATCTACTACGGCAGTTATGACCTTATTATTTATGACTTCAACGAAGAATGATGCGTTATATCCAAGTATTGGCTTAGGATCATAATTAATTACGTTGTTTGAAAACTCTAGATCCTGTCCTGCAAGTGTAATTCCTCCTTTGAGCCCAAAACCCGTAAGGAATTGCGAAAATGAAATACTATAAGATATTAATGTGAGAAGTAAGGCAGCAGCAATTTTGTTTTTCATTTATTTGATTGTCTAGTTTCAAAAAAAGTAATGGTTCTTTTATGTTACATATTGTTCTATTTTTCTATATTTGGTTTATTAATTTCTTCCTCCTTCATAAACAGTCCCGGAGTATAGAAATAGTAGGTGACTTTTTTAAGCACAATTCTGCCTTCTTCAAGCTCCCATTTGTTGCCCATATGAACAGCCGTTTCACTGCTAAGAGAGGTTACCTGGAAGAGACACTCTCCAAGCCAGACCATGTGGTTTTTTTTCAGGGTGAATTCTTTCATCAGGTCACTTCGGTATGATTCCTTTATGAACGCCTGTAATTCTCCTTCACTGCTTTTTTTGACAGATGTGATTTCCCAATCAAGTGAATCTACCATATATTGCCCGCCTTCTTTCCAGATAAGCGTATCCTCACAAACTTGAGGCGGACTAACCGGCGGGGATTTCGAAAGTATTACTTTGCCCTCTGCACCGTCCAATCCTGACTTACTGACGGAAAAAACATAAAACGTGCAGCCATCATCCTGCGAAATGATAAGTTCATCTCCCTTCCTGTACCCGCCTGTGATAGGCTTTGAGTTAGGCTGATCCAGAATGCTTATATCCGCCGTCATGAATCCTTCATTCATCCAAACAGCATCCAGATGAATGGTTTTGCCGCAAATCTCAAGAGCGGTAGTCTCAGTAATCAACAGTTCATTTCCCTGCGAATAGCAATTATCGGAAGCAAGAAACAGCAGGAGTGCTGCAAGTATTCCCGCTTCAATGAATGGAATTTCAGGCCTTTTCGGCTGCTGCGCTTTTTTCACAATACTTTTGCGTTTTAGTTAGATAAAATGAGAGTATGAAAACCAAATAAATAGTACATGCTGAAACAAGAAAAGTGTAAACTCCGTAATTTGAGTACAGCACTCCGCCAACAATAAGTCCGATAATGCTTGCAAGGCTTCCAAGGCTGCTTGCGATTCCCTGCACTGTACCCTGTAGTTCTTTTCCTGCGGTTCTTGAAAGCAGCGAAAGGACCGATGGCCACATTAGCCCGTTGCCAAGCGCGAAGAATATGGTTGAGAGATAAATTATTGTTGAATTTTCGGATAACAGCATCAGGAAATTAATCCCAAGTATAAAATTTCCTGTAATTATAAGGGTACTTTCGTTGATCTTTTTAGATATCCAGCCAAGCAGAGGTCCCTGCACGAGCACCATTAAAAAGCTGAGCACGGAAAAGAATATTCCAAGCTCTGCAACTGACCAGCTAAGTTTTCCCAAAGCGTGAACAGGGAAAGCCGTGTAGAAGAAATTGAAACCGAGGAATATCAAAAAGTAAAGCAGAAAAATAAATTTTACGTGGGGAATCTTCAGCACGTCACCAAGGGGAATCTTCCTGCCTTTGCCCGGATTGTAACACTCTTTATTTTCAAAACCCATTACTTTTTTAATATCAACGGGATCTTCTGTGTACTTATGAACACTTGATTCAGGCAGATAGAAAAGGATGACAAGCATTGTTATAAGCGAGAGCACTGCAGCAGCTGCAACAGGAACAAGCTCTGCATAAACCGTAAAACCTAAAATACCGGCAATCGCCGGACCCGCTATGAATCCAAGATTGGAAGATACTGACATCTTCCCGAAATTTTTATTCCTGTCTTTTTCTTCGGTTATATCGGCAAGGTATGCATTGGCAACGGAGATGTTGCCGCCGGTGATGCCGTCAACTGCTCTTGATAAGAACAACAGGAGCAAAGGAACTGTAAGGCTGAAAGCCCCAAGCCATGCAATGTTTATTTCTGTTATTACGCTTAAGGGAATCAATAGAGCTATTATAAAGATGATCCATCCAAGAACGGTTCCCCCCTGGCTTAAGAAGAGAATTTTCTTCCTGCCGTAGATATCGCTCCACCTGCCAAGTATTGGAGCACCTATCATCTGGAATGCCGGGTAAACAGCTCCGATAATACCGTAAACAACAGCATTGCCACCTAGCTTGGTAACTACAAATACGAGGAAAGGAAGAACAACACTGAAACCCAGAGTCCCGATAAAATTTACCAGCAGAATCGGTAAAAGCGGTATTTTCTGTTTTTGATCCAGACGGCTGTTGTTTAAGGTCAAATATTAACTATTCTCTGTTTAAGTTGAAATTACAAATTATATCTCAATAGTTGTATACTTCTTCAATGTGTTTATGGTAGTTAATTTAGCATCCTGAATAATATTAGTAAGGTAAGATTTGATGTATGACTGAAAAACAAAATACGGGTCAACATACATGCTCCTTTTACGTTTTATTTAGAAACTAAAAAGAGTATCTGTTAACCCGCAATTACCTCCGCTTTGATACAAAACTGTTATAACGAAATTAACAAGAAAATAAGGAAAATCAAATGGTAAATTGTGAGATTTCTAACCGGCATTGTAGAGATGCATCCAGACAAAAAACATAACTCCTGCAATGACTAACAACACACAAAGAATTTCTGCATTAACTCCAACACTTTCGGGTCTATGCTGCATGTTCCCAAGCTGGTCTGCCGATGCCTTTGGCTTGGCTAGCACGGCGGATTGGGAATAAGGATTTTAAAGGGATTTTGCATTAACCCCGCCATTTATGGCGGGGTTAGAGAAACAAAGGTTAATGGGGCTTTAGCCCTGATCGGCAATGGATAACTATTTGAGGTTTCCTGCGAATTCTTTTTGACTTTGTGGTAATTGAAAAGTTATTAAAAAAAATTGGATCCTTCGTAAGGCTGAAGCCTTCCTCAGAATGACACAAAACAGGGAATGAATTGTTTGGCTGGATATTAACTTTACGTTTAATCAAATAAAAGACCCGCTGTTATAACAGCGGGTTTCAGTTAAATGAAAATTAGTTATTTATTTTATCAAAGACATCTTCTTAACATCTGTAAAACCATCTGTTAAGAGCTTGTAAAAATACACTCCCGAAGGAAGACTTGATGCGTTGAATACTTTCTGGTGAACACCGGATTTTACAACACCGTTAACAAGTACTGCAATTTCCTGTCCTAAGGAATTATATACCTTCAGGCTTGCGAACCCTTCTTTAGGCATATCAAAAGTAATAACCGATGTTGGATTGAACGGATTCGGGTAATTCTGATACAACTTAAAGCTTGAAGGAATCGTTCCGTTATTGCCGGTAACAGCGGTCAGATTCTGCATAAGCAGCGCGCTGTTATGCAGATTCAGCCTGCCGCCGGAGACTGTTATATTTTGCAATGCCGGTTTTACATCAACTCCCTGCAATATGCTTTGCTTAACCTGAAGTGAATAAGGACCGGGCGAGTTTTTATAAGCCTGTATCCATGCAAGCGGGGCAGCCGAGTACATAAAAGCTATTGCTCCCGCCACATGCGGAGTTGCCATTGAGGTACCTGTTGACAAGCCGTAATTGCTTGCAGTAGTTGTTGAAAGAATACTCGTCCCCGGCGCACCGAGATCAATGGTAGTTAATCCGTATGCTGCACCGCTGTTTTTAGCATCTGTGTTGGTTGTGTTTGTTACAGAAACCATCCAGTCGCTCGGACATGCAGTCGGAATATCGCCTTGAACATCGATATTGATATTCAGATTAGCTGTAGCGCATGCGCTTAATATTCCCGCTGACCCAAGTGAATCATAAAATGCGCACCATAAAGGATAATTGGCAGGCTGGCCGTAATCAACTCCAAATGATGAATTGGTTGAAACAACAAATGCTCCCTGTACACCGCTTGTCTGATTATAAATTTTCCTTAACTTTAAGGCATATCCGTAAGCCCTGATAACAATTGATTCAGTTCCGGATGAACCCTGAATTGCCATGATCTTTACATTCCAGTTAACGCCTGCAACACCCAAATTATTATTTCCGATCGCTCCGGCAGTACCTGAGACGTGTGTTCCGTGAGTTCCGCTTGCAGTTACATTCCCGTTATTATTGTATGCATTCCAGCCGTTAACGTCATCTATATAACCGTTATTGTCGTCATCAATTCCGTTTGAGGGTATCTCTGACCAATTCCTCCAGAATTTAACATCAAGATGGTTAAGGTAAAAACCTCCATCAATAACAGCGACAATTATCGAATCGCCGGCAGCAGTCAGTCCGCTTGTTGTCAAATTCCATGCCTCAGGTGCGTCAATATCAGCGTCGGGGGTTCCGCCCGTTTGTCCGGTGTTATTCATTGACCATTGTTCGCTGAACCGTGTATCATTCGGAGTTAACATTGAACGGTCTGATACGTAGTGGTTAAATTGTGCGATCGCTACAGATCTGTCTTTTCTGACTTCATTTAACAACAGGTCTGCATCAATTGCAGTGTTACTGTATTCAAAGAGCCAGATATTCATATAATCTACAATTGCCTCTTTTTTCTGCAGCCCGGCAAATCCGAAAGCTCTGGAAAGCGTTTCAGGATTCTCTCCCGGCTTAAGCATTACAATAATTTCGCCGGGAACATAGTTATTTTCCTTTGAGCTCAGGAATGAATTCAGTCCTGAGATAATGACCAAAACAAGAAGAACTTTTTTCATGATTTTTGAAATATTTTGATGTTAATGTTACGAAATATAAGGATGTTAGTTTGCAATTACAACGAAATCAAAAGTGGGTTAAATAACCAAAATACAGTAGAAATTCGCAGTATTTATTTTAGAAACTCCGATACTTTACCCGGAGAGGAAGGAGGAAACAATGAGTCTATCATTTCTTGATAAGACATTACAATTGAAACTATTTTTATGAATGTATTCATAAATCAGAATGTTAAATGTCTCTAAAATAGAAACGAATACATAACTGCACCTGTTAAATCCATCCCTTCTCCGTACACGGGTACCCTAACGCTCAATTTCAAGAGCATACTTTCTGAAATATGAAATCCGGTTGAAGTCATTAGAAATAAATTCAAAGTCGGTAAGAAATCCGGAAGCCAGCCGCAGACACCTCCGCCTGCATAAAAGATAAATCTTTTGACGGGCAAATAATAGGAGGGAGCGATATATAGACCTGTATGTATTCTTCTGTTTATTGAATTATTCCAAAATACGAATTCTACACCGTTAACCAGAGCAAAATGTTTGGAAAACTTAAAACCCAGGTTTGCGCTCAAAAGAAATTCAGCGACGGCAAAATTATAATGAAAGGCAGCACCGGCTCCCAGAGAAAAATCCACCACTGATCTTTTTGTTGCAGTTCCGTTTTTAATTTTTTCCTTAAGCCTGGAGGAATTCCTAACAGGACTTGTATGATGCAGTGAAAATCTTTTTTCAATTAAGCCAAGACGCATGTATTGTGTTTCTGCAACAGGTTCATTAAGTGAATTTTCGGGATATTGAGAATATATAAAGTTACATGATAATAAAAAAATAACCAATGAAATCGGTTTCAGGAATATGTTCATTATTCAGATTGTAAAAGAGATAACTTCTAAAAAGAAATATTATTTTGCTGATGAGGAAGTCTCACGGTAAAGGAGGATGAATTTGTTAAATCTCTACTCTGCTTATGTAAATTAAGAGAATATTGGAATATATACAATCAAGTAAAACCGTGTGCAATCGCTACCTCATCCCCCTGACCCCTTCTCCTGAAAGGAGAATGGGAGCTACAACCCCAAATTCACAGAGCCGCATAGGTGACGATTCTATATTGCAGGTACTTCTAAGCATTGAATTGCAGATCTTTCCCACATTGGCTCTCCCTCTCCTTTAGGAGAGGGAGTTGGAGGGTGAGGTATAATCGTTTTCTGTTAATTCTAATAAACTTTCTGCAAAGGCTCGCCATGAATGGTTTTTTCTGTATGTTTCTATATTAGTAATGAAGCTTTCTTTAAACCTATTTTCAAAAAATTTACTTATTTCTTCTTTCACAGCATCAGCATTTGCTTGTTTTGCTATAAGTCCGGTTTTGTTTTCTTCAACCATTTCTGCCAGTCCCCCAACATTTGTAACTATTACAGGCAGATCAAAATGGTAAGCAATGCCAACAATGCCGCTTTGAGTGGCGGAGCGGTAGGGCAGTACACATACATCTGCCGCAGAAAAGAAAACGGATATTTCGTTTTCGGGAATATACCTGATGTGAAGGCTTACTCTTTTACTTATGTTAAGCTTGCTGATAAGTTCATCATATTTTTTGAAATCGCCGTAGACTTCTCCGGCAATAAGCAGCATGTATTCATCATTTAAGTCTTTCATCGATTCAATCAGGATATCGAGTCCTTTATAATCACGTATGAAACCAAAGAACAAAATTACTTTCTTATCAATTGGAATATCAAGTTTCAGTCTTGCTTCTGCGACATTTATCTTTGAACCGTAATGGTCATAAAGCGGGTGCGGATGTATGATATATTTTGCATCAGGCTTAAGTTCAAGCAGATCCTTTTCAGATGACTTATTCAGTAAAACGAATCCATCGCATCTGTTAAAGAAGTGTTTTGTCAGAGATACTGCGCCAAATTGTTTTTCATGTGCAATTACGTTATGCAGTATGGCTGTGACCTTCACGCCTTTCTTCCTGAGCAAACCCGCTATTTTTCCAAGTGCGGGAGCGAAAAACGGCATCCAGTAGCTTATAAGCACAAGATCGGGATTGAACTTTAATATTTCCTTTGCAGTTTTGTAGTATGAAAGCGGATTGATGCTGTCAAGGATCCTTGTTACCGGAATATTCCGGTCAGTATCGCTATCAGATACATATTGAGTTTTCCCCGGAAACAGAAAGCCCGGGTATTGGCGGGTGAACGCGTAAGCTTTTATATCATGCTCTTTGGCAAGCTCAAGATACAATGAATCGCTGAACTGGGCAATACCGCCCCGGTATGGATAAAAAGGAGATAAAAATGCGATTTTCACTCTGTAAATTCTTAAAATTATCGCACTTTTACAATTACTTTCCCTCACCCCCTAACCCTTCTCCCGGAGGGAGAGGGGAGAGAAACTTCAAAATTACAGGGTATAGCTTTCAGTCACTTTCATAGTACTGCTTTTTAAATTTCAAATGACTCTAATAATCACTATTTTCGTGTTTGTTTTTAATTTATGATAAGCTAACAGCACAATTATGCCGGCATTACAGGAAGAAATAATCTGGGAAGGCTCCCAGTCGCAAGTCCTCAATTTCGGGATTTTTATCTCAATGGGTTTTATCGCAATTATCATTTTGGTGCTTAGCCTTATGTTTTTCCCTTTTGCTGCAGTTCTGGCCCTCATTCCGCTTGTTTATATGTTCATAAAGTGGCTTGTTGTCAAAAATCACAAATATAAAGTAACTACCGAGCGCATTTTTTACACAACGGGTATATTTTCCAAAAAGACTGAGGCTATGGAATTATACAGGGTAAGAGATGTTGATATGTATGAACCATTCTGGCAAAGGCTGTTTAAGCTGGGGAACGTTTCGCTGACAACATCCGATAAGACAGCTCAGAATTTCCTTTTGAAAGCTGTGCCTGACCCTGCCGGACTATTGAATAACATCAGAAAGAATGTCGAGATCAGGCGGGACGTGAAGCGCGTCCGCGGTGTTGAATTTCTTGATGATGAAGATTCAGTCGAAGACTTGACTAACTGAAGAATCTAATTTCTTAAATGAACAAAATACTTAAGTATATTCTTTTTATCTGGCTTGCGGCGGTGATTTGCTTCGCCATAATTATGCCGATACCTGCTATCGGGAATATGGGTGAGCGTGCGAGAATACTGTTTTTCCATGTGCCGACAGCCTGGGTAAGTACCGTGGCATTTGTTATGGCTTTGGTTTACGGTGCAATGTATATCAAAAAGCGTGATATTATTTATGATTACAAGGCATCTTCTTCGGCTGCACTTGGACTCGTATTTGCTCTTCTGGCAACTGTAACAGGTGCAATATGGGCAAAATTTGAATGGGGAGCATTCTGGAACTGGGATCCGCGCCAGACTTCGATCTTTGTGCTGATTCTTATTTACGGCGCATATTTTGCACTGCGAAGTGCGATTGAATCAGAAGAACAGCGTGCGAAGCTGTCCTCTGTTTATTCAATACTTGCAGGTATTACCGTTCCGTTCTTCATTTTTGTTTTTCCGAGAATTGTCGAATCGCTTCACCCTGATCCGATCGTAAATTCCAGCGGCAGAGTGAAAATGAACGGCAATATGCTGATCATCTTTTTGAGCTCCCTTGCCGGATTTACTGCCCTTTATGCCTGGATGTTGAATCTGAGAATTAGAATTGCTAAATTGAACTTAAGGGAGAAGTAAAGTATATATGAGCTTTATTGAGCAGAATTCTTATTATATTGTTTTGGCGGTTACACTGATAATTTGGCTGGGGCTGTTCCTTTACATGCTTTCAGTTGAAAAAAAGATAAAGAAAATAGAAAAGGAGTAAACAATGAATAAAAGGTATATAATAGGAATAATCATAATTGCGGTATTCCTTGTAGTCGGGTTTTACGCTTTTGTTGATACAAAGGTTGAATATGCAAACTTTACGCACGCCGTTGAAACTCACAAAAAAGTGCAGGTCAAAGGCTCATGGGTAAAGGATAAAGAGACTGGATTTGATGCTTCTACGAACAAGTTCACTTTCTATATGAAAGATGAGAACAATACAGAAATGAAGGTTGTACTGGATGGCGCTGAGCCGAATAACTTCAAAATGGCTGAGAGTGTTGTTGCAAAAGGAAAAGTTAAAGACGGTTATTTCCATGCTACTGATGTTCTGACCAAATGTCCTTCAAAATACGAAGGCGACGGCCAGGATGTGAAGAAATCAAGCATGTAGCTTGGGAGTGCTCAAGATTTGTAAAAAGCCGGAGAATTCCAGTTCTTCGGCTTTTTGTTTTGCAAAATAAACCTGCTATTTTTTCTTCTTACATGCTTTTATGAATTCCCTGAACAGCGGATGAGCTTTAGTTGCCCTTGATTTAAGCTCAGGGTGGAACTGGCATGCTATAAACCATGGGTGTGAGGGCAGTTCAATTATTTCAACCAGATCCTTATCCGGATTTATCCCTGAAAATATCATTCCGGCATCTTCAAACTGCATTCTGTACCTGTTATTGAACTCATACCTGTGACGGTGGCGCTCGTTTATGTTTACCGCCTTATATGTATCAAAGGTCTTTGTGCCTCTTTTTACCGTGCAGGCGTATGAGCCCAGTCTCATGGTTCCGCCTTTTTCTGTAATTCCCTTTTGTTCTTCCATCAGGTCAATGACATTGTTCCTGGTTTTTCTCACCTCGGCGCTGTTTGCATCTTTCATTTTAAGTACATTTCTGGCGAACTCTACAACTGCAAGCTGCATCCCGAAACAAATGCCGAAAAACGGGATCTTGTTTTCTCGGACAAATTTAATAGCTTTTATCTTTCCTTCTGTCCCGCGTTCGCCGAATCCGTAAGGTACCAGCAGCCCGTTTATTCCGGTAAGATATTTAGCTGTGTTCTTGTCTTTTTCAAGGTCCTGAGCGGAGATCCACTTAATATTCACCTTGACGTCATTTTCTGCTCCGGCATGAACAAATGCCTCGAGAATGCTCTTGTATGCATCTGGTACCATATTATATTTACCGCAGACTCCAACCGTAACTGTATTCTTCGGGTCATTTATCTTGCGGACAAGCTTTCTCCATTTTGCAAGGTCCGGTTTCCCGTTTCTTATGTGCAGCTTACCAACAACAATCTCATCAAGTCCTTCGGATTCAAGCTCCAGTGGTACCTGGTAAATAGTCGGTACGTCTTTGGCTGAAACTACGCACTTGGTCTGAACATTGCAGAACAGCGCAATTTTTTCCTTTATATCCTGCGATACACCGGCATGGCTCCTGATTATCAGAATATCAGGCTGAATCCCTATCTCAAGAAGAGTCTTAACGCTGTGCTGAGTGGGTTTTGTTTTTATTTCTCCTGCTGCTTCAATATAAGGCACGTATGTAAGATGTATTGATAACGAATTTTCTCTTCCGACTTTCAGCATGAACTGCCTCATTGCTTCAAGGAACGGCAATGATTCAATATCGCCCACTGTTCCGCCGATCTCTGTAATAACCACATCATAATCCTTAGTATCGGCAAGCAGTGTCATCCTGCGTTTTATTTCATCCGTAATATGGGGAACCACCTGCACGGTCGCACCAAGATAGTCGCCCCGTCTTTCCCTTGAGATCACCTCGTAATAAACCTGACCTGTTGTGGTGTTGTTTGATTTGGTCATGTTCATATCAAGGAATCTTTCATAATGCCCCAGATCAAGATCCGACTCCGCCCCGTCTTCGGTCACATAAACTTCGCCGTGCTGGTATGGACTCATAGTACCCGGATCGACATTTATATAGGGATCCAGCTTTTGAATGGTTACCCTGAGTCCGCGGGATTTAAGCAGCAAACCCAGCGATGAAGCCGCAATGCCCTTGCCGAGTGATGAAACAACTCCGCCCGTTAAAAAAATGTATTTTACCTGTTTCAAAATATTATCTGTTTTTGATTTTTTGTCAATTCTCTAAATTACTTTTGATGTTTTCTGCAATTTGCTCAAGTTCTTTTCTTTTTGGAAGATTTACTCTGTAACCCTCGGGAAACTTCAAACCAAACCCATCTCCCTTGAATCTGGGTATTAAGTGCAAATGTGTATGGAAAACCTCCTGTCCTGCAGATTCACCATCGGCAAGGAAATAGTTTAAGCCTTCAAGCCTTAATTCTGATTTTCGAAGTGCTTTGTTTATCTTACCCGCAATAACAAACATCTTTGCCGATGTTTCATCGTCAAGATCCGCAATCAATTCAACATGCTTTTTCGGAATGATGAGGATATGTCCTTTGTTCACCGGCTGAATATCCATGAAAGCAAACAGGAATTCATCTTCGTAAATCTTGCTGCTTTCGAACTCGCCACTTACTATTTTACAGAATGCGCAATCAGTCATTTCATCAGCTTTCTTATCTTAAGAAGATCAGCCTTTGTATCAACTGATTGAGAATCTGATCCTGTCAGCACTACTTTTATCTTTTCGCCCGTTTCAATTATGCGCAGCTGTTCGAGTTTTTCTGCCTGCTCAAGATTGCCCGGTTTTAAACTGACCAGCTGCTTAAGATATGAACTTCTGTAAACGTAAAGCCCGATATGTTTATAGTAAGCAATATTTCTTGACCCATCTCTGTTATACGGTATCGGACTGCGCGAGAAATATACAGCGTTTTGGCTGTTATCAAAGATCACTTTAACACAATTCGGATTGCTTATCTCTGAAACATCTCTGATCCTGTAAGCAAGGGTAGAAACATTCAGTTTGCTATTTCTTAACAGGGGCTCAATAGCTGCGTCAATGTTCCCTGGATCGATAAGCGGTTCATCGCCCTGAATATTAACAACAATATCACATTTTATCCGTGCTGCCGCTTCACCTATTCTGTCTGTTCCGTTTTTGTGCCTGCGCGAGGTCATAACAACATTACCGCCAAAATCCTGAACTGCATTCAATATTCGCTTGTCATCGGTTGCGACGAGCACTTCATTAAGGAGCCTTGACTTGAGGCATCTTTCGTAGACATGCTGAATCATCGATTTTCCGTGGATCATAGCAAGAGCTTTAGCCGGCAGGCGGGTGGAGGCAAATCTGGCGGGTATGATTCCAATAACTGTTTTCTTTCCGCCCTTTGCCTTTTTTAATTTCACTTTTCTAATACCTTAGGGACTTTAAAGAAATTATCCGTTTTTTCAGGTGCGTTTTTCAATGCTTCTTCCCTTGTCAGGCAGTCTTCTGCAATATCTTCCCTGAAAACATTTTCAGTATCGTTAATATTCTCAAGGGGTTTGATCTTATCAAGCCCGGGTATTTCGTTAAGCTTATCGATATATGCAAGCACTACGTTCATTTCACCCTGAAGCTTTGTTTTCTCTTCCTCTGTGAAACGGAGCTTAGCTAACTTTGCGATATGTTCTACTTCTTTTATTGTTACCGACATGTTTTCTAATGTCATGCTGAACTTGCTTCAGCATCTTTCTTATTATCAAATAGACCCTGAAACAAGTTCAGGGTAACGCAAAAATTATACCGGTTTCAGATTCTCTATTACAATATTTCTGATCTCGCTTAAAAGCTCCTTATCTTTTCTGTACTTAACCGGTTTGCCTATAACCATATTTACATTTCCCGGTTTTACTTTCCCGCTTCCTATCGGCATCAGTTCAAATGTCCCTGAAAGTGAAACAGGAATAATATCTGCCTGTGATCTATCTGCCAGGAAAAACATACCTTTTTTAAACTCACCGATATTTCCGTCTTTAGTCCTTGTTCCCTCAGGATAGATCACAACGGAAAGTCCTTTTTTCACTTTTTCTGCAGCTTTATCAAGTGATTTCATTGCTTTCCGGATGTTAACCCTATCCAGAGGCACAAATCCCGCACAAAGCATTGCCCAACCAAGCAGGGGGATCTTATTGATCTCTTTTTTATATATCATCCTCACATTATCGGGTAACTTTGCAAGCTGAACAAAAATATCCATATAACTTGCATGATTGGAAATATATATCTTTCCGGCAGAGGTATCTATGTTTTCTGCCCCGATAACGTTCACATTGATCCCGTAAATAAAAAGAACAAGGTTTGTCCATATTTTCATAAGGAAATTTGAAACCTTATGCCTGTAATCAAACGGATAAACAAGGATTGAGAGTGTGGCTATAAAAAGTGAATAAATAATTACAGCAGTGTTTTTAATGAGCCACATGTATGCAAAAATACAAAATTATTTCGTCTAATTTTATATCATACAATAATAACTGTTTAATCAATGGGGGGAAATTTATAAACTTTTTCATATACTTATTTCCCTTATATTTGTATCTAACCTAATAGCCACTAATAGTAACTCGCGGCTTAATTAACCTGAAATATTGGAGCAAAAGCAGAAAGTATATCTACGTTTAGCAAACGGTAAAACCTTTGCGGGCTATTCTTTCGGAAAATACGGAAAAACCGATGGTGAAGTGGTTTTTGCAACCGGAATGACAGGTTATCCCGAATCCCTTACAGATCCATCTTATTCAGGCCAAATACTTGTTTTTACATATCCTTTGATAGGAAATTACGGAGTTCCTGCCTTTGCCAAAGATGATACGGCTAAGAGTGTTCAGGATGGCTTTGAATCCGGCAGAATACAGGTGCGCGGCGTAATAATTTCAAATTACAGCTTTGATTATAGCCATTTTGATGCCGCAACTTCGCTTGGGAAGTGGCTGGAAGATAATAATATCCCCGGAATATACGGCATTGATACAAGAGAGCTTACTAAGGTTCTTAGAACCACAGGCGTGATGCTTGGAAGAATAACTACAGATGCCGTAGATGGCGCGATGGATATAATAGACCCTAATGAGACAAATCTGGCAGGCGAGGTTGGAGTAAAAGAACCGGTAATTTACACTCCAAAGAAAAAGAGTACCAAGAAAATACTTCTTGTTGATTGCGGTGTTAAGAATAATATCATCCGCAATTTCCTAAAGAGGGGAGCTGAGGTTATCAGGGTGCCGTACGATCATGACCCCTCTTCTTCACAATTTGAATTTGACGGGATATTTGTATCCAACGGTCCGGGCGACCCGAAAATGTGTAAGTCAACAGTTGAGAATCTCAGGAAGTCATTTGATCTGGGTGTCCCGATTTTTGGAATATGTTTGGGCAGCCAAATACTTGGACTTTCCGCCGGTGCAGATACATATAAGCTGAAATTCGGCCACAGGTCACAGAACCAGCCATGCATAGAGATCGGCGGGCATTGTTATATAACATCACAGAATCACGGTTACGCTGTTGATACAAAAACGCTTCCCGCAGAATGGTCAGAGTGGTTTATCAATAATAATGATGGCACAAACGAAGGAGTGAAACACAACACCAAACCGTTTTTTGCTGTTCAGTTCCATCCTGAATCATCTCCGGGTCCGAACGATACCGGCTGGCTTTTTGATATGTTCATAGATTCAATTTGAAAAATTTGATAATTTGATTAATTCTATTAACAAAATATTACTCTTAGGTTCGGGTGCTCTTAAGATAGGAGAAGCCGGGGAATTTGATTATTCCGGTTCGCAGGCAATCAAGGCATTGAAAGAAGAAGGCAAGTATGTGGTGCTTGTGAATCCCAACATTGCAACCGTGCAGACAGATAGTGATCTTGCAGATAAAATATACCTGCTTCCTGTAAATCCTTATTTTGTAGAACAGATAATAAAAAAAGAAAGACCTGAAGCCATAATGCTTGGCTTTGGCGGGCAGACTGCACTTAATTGCGGGCTGGAGTTAAATAAGTTAGGAGTTCTGAAGAAGTACAATGTTACCGTACTCGGAACCCAGGTTGATTCTATTAACAAGACCGAAGACCGTGAGCTTTTTGTTAAGGAGCTGAACAAAATCAAAGTAAGGACTCCGAAGAGCACAGCCGTAGCAACAGTAAAAGCAGGAGTAAAAGCCGCTGAAGAAATTGGCTACCCCGTTATTCTGCGTGCCGGATTTACCCTGGGGGGACTTGGCTCAGGATTTGCGAATAACAAAAAAGAGATAACAAAAGCGCTTCAGGAAGCTTTTTCTTATTCACCGCAGGTGCTGATAGAAGAGGACCTGAGAGGATGGAAAGAAATTGAATACGAAGTTGTGAGAGATTCCGCAGATAACTGCATAACTGTCTGCAATATGGAAAACTTCGATCCGCTTGGTGTGCATACGGGAGAGAGCATTGTAATTGCCCCTTCACAAACACTTTCTAATGCAGAGTATCACCAGCTCAGGGATATATCTATCAAAGCAATCAGGCATTTCAAGATACAGGGTGAGTGCAATATCCAGTTTGCACTTAACCCGAAATCCGTAACAGATAGCGGGGAATTTGATTACAGGGTAATTGAAGTGAATGCAAGGCTTTCCAGATCATCAGCACTGGCTTCAAAGGTCACCGGATATCCTCTTGCTTATATAGCAGCCAAACTTGCTCTTGGCCACAAGCTTACCGAGCTTAAGAACTCGATTACAAAGAAGACATATTCCTGTTTTGAGCCTGCTTTGGACTATGTTGCCCTGAAAATTCCCAGATGGGATCTGCAGAAATTTCCCAGAGTCGATGAGGTTATCGGCAGCAAGATGAAATCAGTTGGCGAAGTAATGGCTATTGGCAGGAGTTTTCCTGAAGTTCTGCAAAAGGCTATCAGAATGCTACAGGTAGGGAAATTCGGTCTGGTACTGAATAAATCCAAGACTCAAACAATAAAAGAAGATATCATCACTCCTACCCCCAGAAGGCTTTTTGCAATTTCGCGGGCACTCAGAGATGGGTATTCGGTAGACGATGTGCACAAAATGTCACAAATAGACAGGTGGTTCCTTTACCAGATAGGGGAGGTTGACGATTTCAGAAAGCTGAAAATCGATGTTTCATCTCTGACAAAAGAATTCATGCTTGAGGCAAAAAAGCTTGGTTTTTCGGATAAGCAGATCGGGGTTATGGCTGGAGTTGATGAGGATGAAATCAGGAACAAGAGAAAAGAGCTGGGTGTGCTTCCTGTTTTTAAGCAGATAGATACGCTTGCTGCCGAGTATCCAGCAGAAACAAATTACCTATACTCCACTTATCACGGTGAGTACTCGGATATTGAAGAAACCCCGGTACGCGATGAAAAGAAAATAATGATACTCGGTTCGGGTCCGTATAAGATAGGTTCATCGGTTGAGTTTGACTGGTGCTGCGTAACTACGGCGAAGTATTTGAGGAAACTGGGATACAAGGTTATTATGGTGAATTATAATCCTGAGACCGTAAGCACCGATTATGATATTTGCGATAAGCTGTATTTCGAAGAATTGAGCCTAGAAAGAGTACTGGATATTTATGAATATGAAAAACCGCTTGGGATTATTATTTCGATGGGCGGCCAAATCCCTAATAACCTGGCTTTAAAGCTGCACGATAACAATGTTTGGATACTTGGAACTTCACCGCACTCGATAGATAAATGCGAGGACAGGAATAAGTTCTCTTCGATACTTGACAGGCTTGAAATAGACCAGCCTCTGTGGCAGGAACTTGCAAACTTGAACCAGGCGAAGAAGTTCGCAAACAGGATAAGTTACCCTGTACTTATCAGGCCCTCATATGTGTTATCCGGCTCTGCAATGAAAGTCTGCCATGATGACAAATCATTGGAAGAATACATCAAAGAGCATGCAGCTATTTCGAAAGATTTTCCGGTTGTAATATCAAAATTCGAAGAAGGGGCAAAGGAAATTGAAATTGACGGCGTGGGACAAAGGGGCGAGCTTATTATGTATGCAATAAGCGAGCATGTTGAAAACGCCGGAGTGCATTCGGGCGACGCAACGCTTGCCATCCCCCCGCAGAAGCTTTATTTCGAGACCGTGCATCAGATAAAACGCATTACAAAGGCGATCGTGAATGAACTGAAGATAACCGGCCCGTTCAATATACAGTTTCTTGCTAAAGAAAATAAAGTAAAGGTTATAGAGTGCAATCTGCGCGCAAGCCGTTCATTTCCTTTCATATCAAAAGCAACAAATTACAATTTTATTGAATATGCCGTAAGATCAATACTGGGGCACGATATTAAGGGCGATTATAAGACACTTGATCTGGACCACATTGTGGTAAAAGCACCGCAATTCTCGTTTTCAAGGCTTAGCGGTGCAGACCCGATACTTGGAGTAGAAATGTCCTCAACAGGTGAAGTGGCGTGCTTTGGTGAATCAATGGAAGAAGCGTTCCTTAAATCTTTGCTTTCAACGGGTTTCAAACTGCCTAAAGAAAATATCTTGTTAACGCTTGGTGACCTTGAAGACAAAATTGAATTTCTTGACAGTGCAAAAAAGCTGAATGAAATGGGCTACAGAATATTCGCCACCACAAATACCCATCATTTGCTTAAGGAGCACGGAATAAGATCTAAACATGTATTTAAGATCAACGAGAAGCGCTCGCCGAACATACTTCATATGCTTGAGAACAAGAAGTTTGATCTGGTAATTAACACACAATCAATGAAGCATCCTCACAAAGCAGAGCGGGACGGCTACATAATGCGCCGTAAAGCTATAGATTACAATATTCCCTTAATAAACAACATGAAAATAGCCGTATTGTTTGTCAACTCAATTTATAAGTTCAAACCGGACCAGCTTGAAATAAAAAGTATGGACGAGTATTATTGATCCATCATTCAATCTCGGTTAATTTCTCAATTAACCAGCCCTTATTAATTACATTGCCCGTCTTTTCTATATCTTTCCTCAGTTTGAATATCTTTGATGCATCACGGGTATCTCTTAGACTATGCAGTCTGTTTGCGAAATTAATGAATGTGTTATAAACTCCTAATCTTTCATCAGAAAGCTTTTTATTATCTCTTAAGTTATGCCTGAATGTATCTATCAGCGAATAGAACTGACTAACAGCTTTTGTTTCGTAATAAAGCAGTACATACATTGATTTTAAGTCGTTCTTAAGCAGCTCGTCCAGATTTTTTATCTTGCCAAGATGATTCCCCATTTCATCATATGCTTTCTTCTTTAAGGCAATGTGAGCTTTGACATAATGATAGTTTGAATCTCTGTTCTCCTCAGAAAGGAATTTCCTGTACTTTTCAACAAAGTTTTCGGCGAATTCAATTTCTTTTTCCTGAAGCGCAGTGAACACTATGTTCCGGTAAAGGACAATTGAAATATTATTGTTTTCAGAATACACAGTATTTTCAAGCTCCATTTTGTAGATCTCAAAAAGTTCACGTGAATATTCGGTTCTGTTTGAGCGGATCTTTCGCATACAGTAGTTCTGCAGGTTGACATATATATTTTCTACCTGGTGCTGTTCGATTTTATCTTCATTTTCTCTTATCAGAGTCTTCACTGTCCTGAAATTCTGTTCATTATCGGGCTCTTTGAGCATTCTCAAAAGATAATTGTGAATTTTCAGAAGCGGAAACTGCTCCATTATCGCCGGGTCAAATGCATTTATCAGCTTCTCAAAATAAGCATCGTCAATTTTGATCTTGAACATTCTCTGCGTGTTGAGATAATATTCATACAGGTTCATAACAGCGTACAGAAAGTGTGCAGACAAATACTCAAACGGTTCAAATATATTATTCTTGTTTACAAACTTGCCGAAATCCAGCAGCTTATGCTCTGCAGCAAAAGAAATATTCCTGAATGAACTCATGTATCCGTTATAGAAATATTCCGCACTCAGAACCGCAGCATCTTTTAGTTTTGTCCGGATCTCCCTGTAAGTTTTGTTGAAAAGCGAAGCATTCTCTCTTGAATAATATTCCTTCAAGAGTGCATTCCTGGCAGTCAGTGAGTTGATATCAATTCCTTTATAAATAATGTAGTTTTCAGCGAGAGAAGAGAGTGTGAACATACATTTCCTCATGAATCCATCGTTGTACCCGGCTCCCGGAAATACTTCTGAGTAAACTTTTTCCTTTACAATTTTCTCTTCAGGAAAATCGGGGTAAAAGGTTTTGATATACTCAAACAGATTCACGACACCTTCATTCTTATTGAAAAACGGCGAACGCACGTAGTCAGAGAGTTCTTTGATCTCTTTGGGAGTAAGTGTTTTCAATATTTCAATTAACTGGCTTTTGTACATTTTGACCTTTGTGATACAGAACTAAATCACTGCAAATTCCTCAGAACAAACCGTTTCTGGAATCCTAAAAATTTTGCTAAAATACAGGTTTTTTATACAAATTGCACTATGTTTTAGGAACAAAATTGGGCAGAATTCAGAGCAGAACCCCCGCCGAACAAAAACATTACGAAGTTATCGTAAAACACGAAAAATCAGGAAAAATCAGGAACTTTCAGAAGTAAGAACAGCGGAACAATAAATAAAAACTTTCATTGGAAGCGGCCTGCTTAAAGAGTTATTATTGCAGAGAAAAATTAACGGTCATATGAAGTTAAATTGAAATGTATATGAATCCACCTGCTTCGTTTGGCGTAATAGACAGCAATATTGATGAAGAAGTTAAACTAAAATGGAAACACGTAAAAGGTGCGAAGAATTACCTGGTTGAATACAAAGGCAGTTCAAAAGGCGAAAAATGGAAGCAGGCTGATTTTGTATCGGGTTCGTTTTGCATTATTACGGGATTGAAAAAGAACCGCAAATATAAATTCAGAGTAGCAGCGCTGAACAGTACAAAAAGAAGCAAGTGGAGCAAAATTTGCGAACGAAGGCCTGAAAGAAATAATTTAAACCGGAATAAGGAAACAATAAACATAAAAACTATAAACAAAATGAAATCAAGAAATAAACAATTCAGTTCTATCTCAGCAGTCTTAATTCTGCTGCTTTATGCAGTCGGTGCGGCATCGCAATGGGTGAGCGTATCTAACGGGAACAACGGTATGACACAATACCTGAGCATCTATTCACTGACCGTAAATAACGGAGTGATTTATGCCGGCAGCTCAAACGAGGGAGTTTACAGATCAATTAATAACGGCAATAACTGGAGCTTGGTTGCGGGTCTTCCTTCAACAGGTGCAAATTGCTGGGCGCTATACAGCGATGGCAGCAGCATTTTTGCAGGTTATTTTACAGGTTCCACAAACTCGTACAGGTCAACAAATAACGGAACTAACTGGTCAACGATGGTAATGCCAAGCATGTATGCCCGTGATTTCATTGTGAAGGGTCAGTACTTATTTGCTTCATGCTGGGGCGGCACGGTGCAGCGCTCTACGAACAACGGCGCTAACTGGGTGCAAATGAGCTCAGGCATATCAGGCGGAGGATTGTGGCACATGATGGTTGCTGGAAGCTACCTTTTCGTAACAGCGCAAAGTGGCGGAGTCTTCAGAACTTCGAATGACGGCGCGAACTGGACGCAGGCAATTAACGGCTTGACGAACCCCGTTGTGTATTCATTATGCTCAAGCGGAAGCAGGATATACGCAGGAACCGACGGGTCGGGGATCTTTGTATCAACAAATAACGGTGATAGCTGGAGCGCAACAGGACAGCAATCGGGAACAATGTATACATTGTTGGTATCCGGCAGCACTGTTATTGCTGGCGGTACTTTGGGAGTAAAAACCAGTACAAACGGCGGAACGAGCTGGCAGGAACATAACGAGGGTTTGACAAACGGCAATGTGGTTTGTATGATAAGCGATGGGGTCTATTTATATGCAGGCACTCTTGGAGGCAGTGTGTTCAGGAGGTCATTGAATCAAGTACTTGCCGTGAATACAATCACAGGCGAAGTTCCGGAACAATATGCGCTGGAACAGAACTATCCTAATCCGTTCAACCCGGTAACAAAAATAAATTTCAGTATTCTAAGGACCGGAATGGTGAGTCTAAAGATATTTGATGTAAGCGGAAGGGAAATAAATACGGTTGTAAATGAAGTTCTCAATCCGGGAGAGTATTCCGCCGAGTTTGACGGATCGAATCTTGCTTCAGGAGTCTATTTCTATAAACTGGAGACAATTGATTTTGCTGAAACCAAAAAAATGATCTTAACAAAATAACAATAAAAATGAATAATTTAATAAATGAGATCACTTCGATCTACAGGAACAAGAAGCATGAACCCAGGTATGAGTGGAGCGCTAACAGGTTTAAACGGCAGATGATAAATTCCGTGCTGATAGTAGCTGTTGTGTTTATACTTATCATAGCTATTGTGATCGTATCTTCAATTTATTCTGCTTTGAGCAGTATATTCTAAGCTCCTTTTTTCTCATCTTTTCTTTTCTGTTGGCCCCGCCGGATTTGCGGGGCTTTTTTATTATGTTTTATAATAGTAATCATACTGATAAATTTGAGTAATTCTGAATATTATTTGAAATTTCTATACTTAATACTATTTGCATTTGTGCTCTTTGTGCAGCAGGGATACTCACAAAGGTCCAAGGTTGTTGCACAGGATATTAAGGTAAAGCAATATGTAACGGATAAAACAGGAACTCTTAACTCAACCCAGGTAAAATCACTGGAATCAAAACTTGCAGGATTTGAGAAGGAAACATCGAACCAGGTTGTTGTTTGGATGGAACCTTCTATTGAGGGCGGTTCTCTTGAAAACAGATCATACGATATAGCCGAACAGAACGGTATCGGGCAGAAGAGCAAGAATAACGGAGTTCTTCTGTACATTGCCAAAAGTGACAGGAAACTGAGGATCGAAGTTGGCTACGGACTCGAGGGTGCTTTGACAGATGCGCTTTGTGACCAGATAATCAGAAAAGAAATTACACCTCAATTTAAGAAGGGCAATTTCTACGAAGGAATAAATGCGGGAATTGATGCAATAATCAAAGCCACAAAAGGTGAATATGCGGCTGAAGAGCAAAGTGAAAGCGATTCGGAGTTTTCGGTCTGCTGTATTCCGTTCCCTGCCTTGATATTTTTTGCAATATTTTTCTTCATTTTTGTAGTGCCAATATTTTCAAGAATATTCGGTAGGGGCAAAAAAAGCAGAAGCAGCAATTGGTGGTGGACAGGCGGAAGCGGCAGCGGCTGGTCATCAGGAAGCAGCGGCAGTTCATGGAGCGGCGGGGGATTCTCCGGAGGCGGGGGTTCTTTCGGCGGCGGCGGCTCAAGCGGCTCATGGTAGATTAAGACAATGAAGAATGAGCAATGAGCAATGAACAATTAAGAATAAGCAATCAATAAGTTTTAATGGGTAGCAAAAAAGACTGGATACGGGAATACTTCTCAGAAGACGAGATGATCGAAATTCAGAATGCACTGAATGAAGTGGAGAGGAATACTTCAGGCGAGGTCATACTCAGCATCAGAAACAGGAAGAAGTTCCTGGAGAAGCTCTATTCTAATCATGAACTGGCGTACAAGGATTTTGATGTATTAGGCGCGGGAAACACAAAAGAAAGAACAGGTGTTTTAATATTCATAATTTTCGAAGAAAGATATTACGATATAATTGCAGATGAAGGTATTTACAAAAAAATTCCCGATGACTTCTGGAACGGGCTTGAAGAGAATTTAAAACTTCAGTTCAAAAGCGGGAATTATTCCAAAGGAATACTTGAGCTGATAAATGGTATGGGCGAAATACTGAGAAAAGAATTCCCCGTAAGAGCCGGAGCGGTGAATGACGACGAAATTGACAGGGAGATAGTGATAAATTAGTTCTTACTCTTAAAAACCAAAGTTAACGGTACACCGGTAAAGCCAAAAACAGCCCTTAATTTATTTTCAAGGTACCTTTTGTAATTCACTTCAATTTCTGACGGCAGGTTGCAGAAAAATCCGATCACAGGCGGAGAGTGTTTCAGCTGCGTTATGTAATTTATCTTCACTTCTTTGTGTGATTTTGAGCGAGGCGGGAATTCCTTAATGTAGGGAATTATCTTGGCATTAAGCTCGCTGGTTTTTATTTCCATTGACCTTTCATCGTATACTTTCAAAGCCTCATCAATTATCTTCGAGATACGCTGTTTTGTAACAGCAGATGTAAAAAGGAACGGAAGATAATCAAAGGTCTTCAAATGCTCTTTAATCTTGTCCTCGTAAATTTTTGCAGTCCTGTCATCTTTTTCTACGAGATCCCATTTATTTATGACTACCAAAATCCCTTTTTTAAGCTCCCCGGCTTTGATAATTATCTCAACATCTTCTTTACCGAGTTTAAATATAGCTTCTGAAGGATCCGCAAATTTTTCAAGCTTTGTTGTTATCGTGGTAGCATCTATAATGATAATGGCAACGTCGCATCTTTCAATACTGCGCTGTGTTCTGAGCGCCGAAAAAAACTCCAGGCTCTCAGCACGCTTTATCCTGCTCTTTTTTCTCAGTCCGGCAGTATCTATCAGGGTGATATCCTTGCCATAGTATTTGATGACTGAATCAACGGAATCCCTGGTTGTCCCGGGTATATCAGTTACAATATTCCTGTTGGATTGCGTAAGTGAATTTGAAATGGATGATTTACCGGCATTAGGGCGCCCGATTATCGCAAACTTTATTGTATTGTCATCGGTGGGTTCGGCATCTGAGATCTTGATATCCTCAGTGATAAGATCCAGCAGGTCACCTGATTTTCTTCCGACCATTGCGGAGACTTCGATCGGCTCACCCAGCCCCAGCTTGTAGAAATCAGGCTTAAACGCTTCGTCGGAACTGCTATCCACTTTGTTGAGCACAAGCAGAACCTGTTTATGCTTGTTGGTTTCTTTATTGGCTTCTCTTCTTAGAAGCTTGGCAATTTCAAGATCAAGCGGTGCCAGCCCGCTTTTTGCATCAACAAGGAAAAGAATAATATCAGCCTCATCGATAGATATCTTAACCTGTTCTCTAATAGCGGCTTCGAACTTATCCTTGCTGTTGGGTACATAACCGCCGGTATCGATAAGGAAGAACTTCTTGCCGTTCCACTCAACTTCACCGTAATTCCGGTCTCTTGTCACTCCCGGCAGGTCGTGAACAATGGCGACTTTCTTCCCGATAAGGCGGTTAAATAGTGATGATTTCCCGACATTGGGACGGCCGATAATTGCTGCAATTTTTTGAGACATAAGATCTTCTTATGGAATTCTTCGGGCGGATCGCCTGATTTGATGTTCAAAAAGCCTTTCCGGCTCCTGAACCATGCTGTTAGCTTACGCGTTCGCTGATAAAATCAACGAATTTGATCATAGTTTCTTTGGTGTCAGATGAGCTGAAGCCGTTAATTTTGGATTTTGCAGTTTGGCAGTATTCAGAGGTTCTTTCAACAGTATATTCTATTCCGTTATGAGCCTTGATAAAATCCAGAACAATTGCTCTGCTCTTTGAATACGAACCGTTTTTCACAAGGTGCATTATCTCTTTTGCCTCTTTCTTTGATGAATTATTAAGGGAGTGAATAAGTGGCAGCGTAAATTTCTTTTCTTTGAGGTCCGTACCCGAAGATTTTCCCATAATCTTCTTTTTGCCAATATAGTCAAGCAGGTCATCGCGCAGCTGAAACGCAACGCCTATGTTTTCACCGAAATCGCTCAGGAGCTGGATTTCATTTTTATCTTTTGATGTACTTGCAGCGCCGAGCTCACAGCATGCAGTTATAAGTGATGCTGTTTTATCAGAGATTATCCTGAAATAAGTATCTTCAGTAACTTCAAACTTCCTGTTTTTTTGTATCTGCAGAAGCTCACCCTCGCTCATTCTTTTAACTGCCCGTGAGGTTATTTTCAGGAATCCGCACTCATCATTTTCCAACGCCAGCAGGAGGCCCCTGGAAAGCATAAAATCACCCATTAACACAGCGATCTTGTTCTTCCACACTGCATTTATCGAAGCCAATCCCCTGCGGGTCTTTGCATCATCAACAACGTCGTCGTGGATCAATGTGGCAGTATGGAGCATTTCTACCAGCGTTGCTGCCGTGTAAGTTCGCGGGTTTATTTCACCGCATAATTTTGCAGAAAGCAATACCAGTATGGGGCGTATCTTTTTCCCTTTTTGGCGAAGAATATACTTGCTTACCAGGTCAACAAGCGCTACTTTAGAGCGTATTGCTTCGCGGAAATGAACCTTGAACTGATTCAATTCATTTTCAATCGGTGCAGATATTTTTTTCAGATCAAGATCCATAAATCAATTTATTTTGGCTGTGAAAACTTTGAAATTATTATACTGATCTCATACAGTAACACAAGCGGTATTCCCAAAAGCAGCTGGCTTGTGATATCAGGGCTTGGTGTCAGTACACCTGCCAGTATGAGTATGATAACAATTGCATGTTTGCGATAGCGGCGCATGAATTTCGGCGTCAGGATCCCAAGCTTGGAAAGAAAAAATGAAACCATAGGAAGCTCGAACACCACTCCGGCAGCAAGCATCACTGATATCACAAAACCGAAGTACTCATCTACAGCTATATTGTTTGTTATCGCCTGAGTGCCGAATGCCGCAAAGAATCTAAGAGCTGTAGGAAGCATCACAAAATATGCAAAACTTATGCCCCCCAGAAAACACAGGCTTGAAAACACAACTATTGAAGAAATATATCTTCTCTCAGATGGCAGCAGTCCCGGCTCAATAAACCGCCACAGCTGGTAAAAAATATTCGGTATGCTGAATATTATTCCGCAGACCAGAATAACTTCCATATAGAGAACAAGCTGACCGTACGGCTTAAGATTGATCAACTCAAGCGGGGGAGTAGTGTTTTTTGCCGGTGAAAGCAGAAAATCGTTCATGATGTAGTCAATGAAAATACCGGCAACAATTCCGCCGATAACTACACCGATAAGTGCTTTGATAACCCGCCACCTAAGGTCTTCGAGATGTTCCAAAAAACCCATCTCATCTGAGCCGTGCTCTTCAGCTGTTGAATGCTCTTCAGCCATATGAAATTACTGCCCGTCTGCCAGTAATTCCCTGGCAAACCTCTCTTTTTCTATCTTTTCCTTATGCTGCAGATATCTCAATTCAAATGTATCAATAAACAACTGGCTTGAGGAGTTTAATAACTGAGGATTCTCCGGTTCCTCCTCAGCATTCTCTGACGGAATTTCTTCCTTACTTTCCGAACTGAGATCTTTAGCCGGGTCTTGAGTGTTTTTATCTGCCGATATCCCCTCACTCTCCTCGTAAATTTCACCCATGAGCGAATCCGGTTCCGGAAACTTCAATGATTTGATATCATTTATTTCTATGAATGAGAGGATCATTTACTACCAGGTAAACAATTCCGGATATAACGGATATTCAGAGGTAAGGTCATCAATTTTCTGTTTAATATCCTTTTTTGTATCTTCATTTGCAGGGCTTGTAATTATCTCATTTATCATATCAGCAATCTTGTGCATATCTGCTTCTTTCATGCCGCGTGTAGTTAAAGCCGGCGTTCCCAGCCTGATGCCGCTTGTTATCAGCGGACTCTTATCATCGTACGGCACTGCATTTTTGTTGCATGTAATTCCCAGTTCATCAAGCATTTCCTGTGCCTGTTTGCCGGTTATATTTTTGTTCCTGAGATCGATAAGCATTAAGTGATTATCCGTACCTCCTGATATGATCTTGAAACCGTGTGAAGTGAGCCTATCAGCCATAGCCTTTGCATTGTTGATAACCTGCTGTGCATACTTTTTGAAATCGCCTTCAAGAGCTTCTTTGAATGCAACAGCTTTTGCGGCAATAACATGCATCAGAGGTCCGCCCTGGATGCCGGGTATGACCATTGAATCGATGAGCTCGCTCATCATCTTGGTTCTGCCTGATTTTGGTGCCTTAAGTCCGAACGGATTTTCGAAATCAGCACCCATAAGTATCATTCCGCCTCTTGGACCCCTCAGGGTTTTGTGTGTAGTTGTTGTAACAACATGGCAGTGCGGTATGGGATCTGATAAGAATCCCTTGGCAATTAGTCCTGCAGGGTGAGCAATATCAGCAAGGAGGAATGCATTTATTTTATCGGCAATCTCTCTGAACTTCTTATAATCAATGTTTCTTGAGTATGCGCTGGCTCCAACTGTGATCATCTTCGGCTTTTCTTTTACAGCCACACTTTCTATCATATCATAATCAAGCATTTCAGTATCCGGGTTGATGCCGTATTGCGTGAAATTGTAAAGCTTCCCCGAGAAATTTACAGGTGAACCGTGGGTCAGGTGGCCTCCGTGTGAAAGATCCATACCCATAACTTTATCTCCCGGCTTAACCAGAACAAAATATACTGCCATATTTGCCTGTGAACCTGAATGAGGCTGAACGTTGGCATACTCCGCACCGAACAATTCTTTTGCACGGTCACGGGCTACATTCTCCGCAATATCCACATACTCACAGCCGCCGTAGTATCTTTTTCCGGGATAACCTTCGGCGTATTTATTTGTCATAACAGAGCCCATTGCCTCCATTACTTGTATACTGGTAAAATTCTCTGAAGCTATCAGCTCCAGCTTGTTATTTTGTCTTTCTAATTCGTGCCTTATGGCAATATAGATTTGAGGATCGTAATCCTGTAAATTGGACATATTAGTATTGCTTTTTGATTGAAGGAGTAGTTATTAGTTAATGATCCTTGTTTTTAATTTTCAAAAATCTTCTGCAGGTCTAAGGAACCAAAGTTCACCCAATTTAACAGATGCACCAAACCTGAGTACTTCGTCTTTTATCAGGCCGTCTGAAGTTTTACCCCTGATATTATACTTAAAAAACAGGTCAAGGGAGTTGAACCTTGAAATGGGAAGCGAAAGACCTGCACTCAGCCCCAGAACATTAATATCCTGGCCGTTTATCTTCAGGTAATCGGAAGTATAGCTTGCACCCAGCCTGTAAGAAACCCTGCTGTAAATTGGGTCCTCGGGTTTTTTCGAAGGAGTGTATTCCAATCCGAATCCAAGTTTCATACTGTTTTTTATCTCTGCCGGGTGGGTTCCGTAGTATTTGTAATTATCCCATTGCTGCATGTAAAAATCAGCAGCCACCACAAGTTTATCATTGAATTCATTGGAAATTCCAACTCCGAAAGCAAGCGGCATATCCAGTTTGCCTTTGGAGATATTAACAGTATCTGTATTGTTTATTGATCTGTTAAACCTGCCTGTCAGTTCCGAATCAAATTTTGCGGGAGTTGAGATAAATGCTCCAAGGGTAAGGTTATCAAGCTTCTTATTTCTGAATAATTTACCGAACCCGTGAAACACCAGCCCTGTATTAAAATAGAATCCGGATATTGTATTTGACGAAGAGTTCTTCGTATCGAATAGGAGTCCGTTGGCAAAATCAATATTCAGGTTCTTGTTGATGTTTCCGAAGGCATAGTTAAACTGCGCGCCAAAACTGAAATGTCTGAATATCAAATAAGAAAACCCGAGACTCAGCCTGTATAGCCCGCCGTTACCGCTATAAGACTGTGTGTATTTTTCGCCGGTTGAAGTTTCATCCTCAAACTTCGTATCGTAATTCACGATACTGAAATTGTTGATGCCAAGGTCAAATATCCAGCCATTTCCCTTATTCAGGGGAACAGAGAGATTGAAACCCTCAAAATTACCATACGTTCTCTTGGCAGTATTTGTACCGTCAGTAGATTTAATATTTTCAAGATTGAACTTTGTTGTGAAAATTGTGCTCTGTATCCTTGACCAGGCTGCAGGGTTGAGGGAATTTGTATAGTCTCCGTAAAGTCCTATACCCATAATACCCATTCCGTCAGTCCTGTTAGATGATGAATAGCTAAGCTCTCCAAGGCCGAAAATAGAGTATATTGAACCCCCGTTCTTATCAAACTGCGAAAAGACACTGGTAGGTGAAAGTACAATTACTAAAGTTAATATTCCTGCGGCTAGTTTTATTTTC
>JAUQWS010000120.1 GCA_030835025.1 Ignavibacteria bacterium
ATCCCCTGAAAAACTTGCAGTTGCCGGCGGTTCTAACGGCGGACTTCTTGTGGGGGCAGTTATGAATCAAAGGCCGGAGCTCTTCAGGGTATGCCTGCCTGCTGTGGGAGTGATGGATATGCTGAGATACAATAAATTTACCATCGGACAGGCATGGTCAAGAGATTACGGTACGGCTGAAGATTCTGATGAGATGTTCAAATACCTGCTGGGTTACTCTCCGCTTCATAATATCCGCGAGGGGATAAACTATCCGGCAACAATGGTCACTACAGCCGATCACGATGACCGGGTAGTACCTTCTCACTCATTTAAGTATATTTCAACCCTGCAGGAAAAATATAATGGCAGTAATCCCGTTATCATTCGTGTCGAGACCAAAGCCGGACATGGCAGCGGTAAAACGACAGAGAAGTTCATTGACGTCATAACAGATGAATGGTCATTTATGTTCTATAATATGGGAGTTACACCGGTGTATTAGGCCTCACCTGCCGCCTATGAATCTTTCTTTCGGGATGTAAAGCTTCTGGCCAAGCGGGAAGGTTATTTCTATTCCTTCACTTGTCCACATAACCCTTGTTTTCTGAATATCAGCTTCGCTTAAGGGATCGGGGTCAATATAACTTACAACGTGCCCGTAATTCATATCGCCTTTTCTTGATATCAATATAATATGTTTGCTGCTAAGGGGCTTAGACTGCTTTATGATGTTAAGGCAATAAGGATCGTACGAGCCGTATTTAACATAATCGCCCTGGCAGGATTCCATAATAACTTTATCGCTTATCGTAAATCCAAGCAGCTGAAACAGTATCACAAGAATGAAGAATCCGGTAACAATACCTGCGCCGAGGGAAAAAAAGAGTCTTTTTTTCATAGAAATTTTGAGATTTTGCGGAACAAGAGGGCCGAACTACTCCAAAAATAAGCTATTTATTGAAGAAGAACAAATAGAATATCCCTAAGGACATTAACTGTATAAGCGGCACCATAAGAATTGTCATTATGATATATTTTATTATCACTGCGGACCTTTTCTGCCGGAAGAACTGAACAAAAGCCCATCCGTAATACACCAGCCAGCCTGCATAATAGATCCCGATAGTAATATACCAGTGATGGCTGAAGAAATAAAGAAAAGGCGCAAGTAAAATATATATCAGAGTCCTCTGCGCTCCAAGAAAAGTATTAAGCACAAGATTTTCCGCGTAATTATATCCTGACTTTTTGTAGAAGATCCAGCTGAAAAAAGCCAGAAGCGGTACGCTGAAAAGCTGCATCAGGTTAAAGTACTTATAGATAAATGCATTATACTGCAGCCCGAAATTCTGCACTCCCGATGTCAGTACATTTGCATCAGCTTTCGGACCCATCAGGTGATAGTTCACTGAAAGGAATGTTGCCACGGCTACGGTTATCAGCAAATACTGGTAGGGATTGAAGTATTTCTTTCTTTTTCCTTCGATGTATTCTTTGGCAACAATTCCGGGGCGAAGGAATAATTCCTTGATAAGGAACAGTATGCCTCTATCAATATGAGTAAATGAATGAAGGAAATCATGAAATGCATGTTTAAGAGTAAACCTGTGAATAACTGCTTTCTGCCCGCAGTTATTGCAGAAATTTCCTTCAAAGCTGTTCCCGCAGTTTTTACAGATCATTTTACCGGAGTTTAGAAATTAATGTTCATAAATCATTTGAAAATGTTTTTCGGTTTCCGCCCTTACTGCAAATCCAAGCTTTTCGTAGAACCTCTTAGCCCTGCTGTTGACTTTAAGAACCTGAAGCTTAACAGGAACGCCATTTGAATAAGCTTCGGCAATTATTTCTTTCATCACGCGTTCGCCAATGCCTTCGTTTTGATATTCAACGGTCAAATACAATCCGCTCACTGTAATTGCCCCGTTTTCCTCAAAGGATTCAAGTGTGCCTGCAGGTTTTCCTTCAACCTCGATTATCTGAAGTATATCAATATTAAAATCTTCCTTATGATATTTCATCTGCCAGTCTTCATCCCATCCCCAGGTTTGCTCCACATACTTTCCCAATGCGTTCTTCCTAATTTCATAAGCAAGCAGAAAATCCTCCACGGTTGCTTTTCTCAGTTGGTAATCCAAATTCGTAATTTGCAATTCCTAATTCTTAATTGGCTTTTCCTTCCAGTTCCACCACAACAGCTTTTTGGGATCATGTTTCTTATGGCTTGCATAATAAACAGCGCACCTGAAAACATACAAAAGGCAACGGTCCTGAACAGCACCGGCATATTTGTTGGATTTAGCGTAGAGCTTTTCGGGATCTGCACCTCTCAGCTTACCGATAGAAGTAATCCCGATATTCATCAGGTCGCGGGCAATGGACTTTCCAACACCGGGGATCTGCATCAGTTCTTTAAGCATTTCTTTTTCATTCATATCTTTCAAATTTACTGTTATTTAGCTATCTTTTCAAACCGAAAATGCAAAAATCACCAAGAGTGCGACTTTTTAATGCTCCATTGCATCTAATTATCAAGAA
>JAUQWS010000016.1 GCA_030835025.1 Ignavibacteria bacterium
GAGTGCGGATACACTCCCCAATACAAGGATCTTGAAACGCTCTACGAAACCTATAAGGATAAGCTTGTTATACTTGGATTTCCCGCGAACAACTTCGGAGGACAGGAACCGGGTACGAATGAAGAGATAAAAAAATTCTGCACAGAAAATTACAGTGTAACTTTCCCCATGTTCGAAAAGATCTCCGTCACAGGGGATGACCAGCACGCAATTTACAAATGGCTCACTACCAAAGACCTGAACGGTTGGAATGAGCAGCAGCCGAAGTGGAACTTCAACAAGTACCTGCTTGATGAAGAAGGCAAGCTGCTGAAATATTATTCAAGCGCGGTTAAGCCGCTAAGTGATGACATTGTAAGCATGCTCAAGTAAGATTGGTCCTGCTAGAGCTTTTAGTTAATATTGGCTGGCTCACTAAAACAAAATTGTACCAAAATCTTGAAAAATCCGTGTTAATTCGATGTTTCTTACCCTAATTTAATATTTCTTAGTAATTTAATTCTGTTCTTCTTATTTCAAAATCACGAAAACAGTGACTTGACTCTAATTTTAGGTATGCCTAAATTTGTAATAAGTTTAACCTAATAATTGATTTAGAAATGCCGTCACAGTCAAAAGAAGATTACCTGAAGTATATTTATCACATTCAGGAAGAAGGGCACAAAGTTAATACCGGGAGCCTTGCTTCTGCGCTATCGGTTTCGCCGGCATCAGTGAGCGAGATGGTAACAAAGCTCACAAAGCTTGGCTGGATTGATAACGAGCCCTATCACGGATTCAAGCTCACAAAAGAGGGTGAAAAGTTATCCGTTGGTCTTATACGCAAACACAGGATGCTGGAAGTATTCCTTCAACAGCACCTTAATTATGAGTGGGATGAGGTACACGCTGAGGCCGAAAGGCTTGAGCATGTTGTATCAGATATGTTCATTGAAAAGCTTGATAATTATCTTGGCCACCCGCAGTTCGATCCCCACGGCGAGCCGATCCCTGATAAACACGGGCGCTTTGCAAGCACGAATTATATTCTATTAAGCGAAGCGGCAACCGGCAGGGAGTATGTAATAGCAAAGGTCAACGATTCATCAAAAGAAATACTACAGTACTTTTCAAGAAGCGGGCTGAGTTTGAACTCCAAGCTTGTACTGACGGAAAGAATTGAATTCGACGGATCAGTTGCAATAGTACTTGACGGCAATAAACACCTGCTGAGCAAGACGATGGCGGAACAGATATTTGTAGCGGGATGAAATGGTTAATCAGTTAAACTGTTAATCGGTTAAGAAGTTAAGTATGCAATAAAAAAGCAGATAATCATAATTAATAAAGAACATGAAAAGAGCAGCGATAATATTAATTTTAGGCTTGATCCTTGCAGGATGCGGGGCAAAAAACAATAATACAAAAAGCGGTAAAATACGCGCAATATCATCTATTACAATAATAAATGATGTTGTAAAAAATATAGGCGGTGATAAAGTTGAAGCTATAAGTATTTGCGGAGTTGGGATCGATCCCCACACTTATAAACCCAAGCCAAATGATCCAAGGACTGTATCTGAATCAGACATAGTTTTTATTAACGGTTTTGCGCTTGAGCACTGGATAGAAGAAATGGTTCACAATGCAGGCGGCAATAAAAGAGTAATAACTGTAACCAAAGGGCTCACCCCGATGACAGATGAAAGAGGGTTCGGTGACCCGGATCCCCACGCATGGTTTGACGTAAAGAATGTTAAAACCTACAGCGAAAATATTGCAAATACACTGATAGAAATGGATAAGCCGAATGAAAACTATTACAGGCAGAATCTCGAATCATACCTGAAAAAGCTTGATTCACTGGATAGCTATGTTAAGACACAGATCGAGACTATCCCAAAAGATAAGCGTGTGCTTATAACCTCGCATGATGCGTTCAGATATTTCGGGCGCGCGTACGGCCTTGAAGTAAAGGGCCTGCAGGGAATTTCAACAGAGGCCAAAGCACAGACAGAAGACGTTAAAAAGCTGGTTGATTTGATAAAGGAAAGAAAGTTGAATTCCGTTTTCATTGAAACAAGCGTTAACCCGAAATTACTAGAAGAGATATCAAGGGAAACAGGCGCAACTGTAGGGGGAACTCTTTTCTCGGATTCCGTTGGCGATGAAGGTACTGTTGAAGGTACTTACATTGGCGCCGTAACTTTTAATGTGAATACAATAGTGAAAGCGCTGAAGTAGTTGATAGTGGATAGTTGATGGAGGATAGTGGTAAGAGGATAGTCAATAGAGGATAATGGATATTGAAATAGAATAAAAAAAGGTTAAATCAGCATGAGGAAATTTATAATAAATACATTTATAATATTACTCCTGGCAGGCAGCGTTTCGACGCAGGAAGTTGAGGATATTGTAACTGATAGGCCGGACCAGACAGAATCCGCTGTAACTGTACCAAGAGGATTTTTTCAGGCTGAACTTGGTTTAACTTACGAAGTCACTAAAGGTGTACTTGGTTCGGGACAGAGCTTTAAAGTGAAATCACTTTCAATACCCGGTGTGCTTTTGAGGTATGGAATCCTGAAGAATGTTGAGTTAAGGCTCGGCGGAGAGTTCATCTCGGAAAAACTTGAGCAGGATCTGCATACAATCACTCAGGAAAGTGCTGATAATGACCAAAGCGGATTGAGTAATCTGGCATTTGGAACAAAGATACAGTTATTTACCGAAAAGGGCTCAAGACCGGATGCGGCATTTATTTTTCATTTAAACATTCCGTTCGATACTGACGGCCCGTTTCAATCAAGATATATCGGGACTGATTTCCGCTTTGCAGTTGCTCATTCACTTAGTGAAAGGTTTTCTTTGTCATATAATCTTGGAGGTGAGTGGAGCGGCGATTCACCGCAGGCAACCGGAATATACACACTGGCGCTTGGAATTTCACTCACGAATAAAATATCTGCATTTGCGGAGTCATACGGTTTTTTGACGCAGGGTGAGGCTCCGGACCATAGATTAGACGGCGGATTCACCTACCTGATAACAAAAAATGTTCAGGCTGATATTTCAGGCGGAGTTGGGATAACAGACAGTTCACCCGATTTTTTCATAGGCGGGGGAATTTCATTCAGACTACCGAAATAAATAAATTTTGAGGCAGGATGCAAGCCTGCCTCCTGAATTGCAAACGAAATTATGAACGTAATAACAGTAAAGAACTTAACCATATCGTATAACAAGAAGCCTGCTATTAAGGGTGTGAATCTTAACATAGAATCAGGCAGCGTGATAGGGATAATCGGCCCGAACGGCGCGGGGAAATCAACACTGCTCAAAGGCATCCTTGGCTTGCTGCCTTTTGATACAGGAGAGGTTAGGATATTCGGAAAAAAAATCGAAGAATCAAGGAAACGTATCTCTTACATTCCCCAGCGTGAGCAGTTTGACTGGGATTTCCCCATCAACGTGGAAGATGTTGTGATGATGGGGCGGTATGCGCATTTGCCGGTAGTGGGTTTTCCTAAACAGGGTGATAAAGCAATTGTAGCGGGAGTGTTGAAGAAAGTTGAAATGGATAAATACTCAACACGCCAGATAAGGCAGCTCTCCGGCGGGCAGCAGCAGCGTGTATTTTTAGCGCGTGCCCTTGCGCAGGAAAGCGATGTGTATTTTCTCGATGAACCGTTTGTGGGAGTAGATGCGAAGACGGAAAAAGCGATATTCAGCCTGATGAAAGAGCTTAAAGAAGCCGGTAAAACCATCCTTGTAATACATCACGATCTGGGCAAAGTGCTGGAGTATTTTGACAAGCTGATAATGGTCAACCAGACTTTAATTGCGTATGGTGATGCGAAGGAAGTGTTTACTTCGGAAATCATCAACAAAACATACGGCGGCAAATTAACGATTCTGCAGAGAGCGGAGCAGTTGATAGAGGATAGGGGATAGAGGATAGTGGATAGTGGATAGTGAAAAGATGAAAGTGGGTAGAAGATAGAGGCTAAGGATATACAATAATTGATAAAGTTTTTTAAAGTGGTGTGAAATAATTAATAAACATAGAAAATTTAATAAAATGAGAACAAACGGTGTTACCGGCGAAAAATCTTATAAATATGCATTACGTATCATCAAATTGTATCAGCTTCTTTCAACAACAAAAAAAGGAATTTGTACTTAGCAAACAAATATTAAGGTGCGGAACATCAATTGGAGCAAATATTCGTGAAGCCATTCAGGCAGAATCAAAAGCTGATTTCATTCACAAAATGAGTATAGCATTGAAAGAAACCTGCGAAACTGAATACTGGCTGAACCTTATGAAAGACTCAGAACTAATTGATATGGCAACTTTCGAATCATATGAAAATGATTGCGTTGAACTCATAAAACTAACAACGGCAATAACAAAAACAAGTAAGAGAAATAAAAAATGAACAGGATAACA
>JAUQWS010000121.1 GCA_030835025.1 Ignavibacteria bacterium
GTTGCAACTGAACGGTAACCGTTTTCATAGGTACCGTCATCCCTGACGATGCTGATATTCGGACCGCCTGAACAGGTAATACCGGTATCAACAATTGTTCCCCAGTTCGGTCCGGTATAAAGCGGAGCGATCGTAGGAGAGAAGTCCTGAGCATTTGTTACTGCTGCAAAAGCAATAACTGCAAATAAAAGCGATAAGAATTTTCTCATCTTTTTTCCTTCTGTTTGGTTTGTTGGTAAATTAGTTAATTGAAAAAAAATTCAGTTATTATAACTAAAGGGGACTTAAGAATCAACCCTATAGCTAAACGATGCCAATGTAACAAAAACCTGAAAATCTTAAAATTTTATTGGACTATAATATATATTAATATCGAGTTTGTCAAGGGAATTTCGCCTAAAATAGTCTATAACGTTATTGCATTAGCAATAAAAATATGATATCTTGTAGGATTATGCCTTATAATTGCCATTCAAGCTGTTCATTAGAGTACAATATGATAATCCGTTAACTCAATCAGCACATTCAAAGTTTGAACGCTGCCGGCACTATTGGTTAAACTTCTAACACACAATCATGAATTCAAGCATCATAACGCTAAGATCCGGAACCGGTCTTCCTATTAACTGCTGTCTTAAATCCCCTTCAAATGAATTGAACTCGTCACTTATTATCTTTGTACACGGTTTCAAAGGCTTCATGAATTGGGGTGGATTTCCTTATCTTACGGACCGGCTGTGCAATTCCGGTTTCACTGTTGTAAGTTTCGATTTTTCCATGAACGGAGTGACTCTTGAAACTCCGACTGAATTCTCAAGACTTGACCTCTTTGCAAAGAATACTATTTCTGCCGAGTTGGATGAGTTGGGTACTGTCATTGACCACTTCTTTAACAAATGTACCAAGTACAAAATCAACAGTAATAAGATCTGCTTGATTGGACACTCCAGAGGCGGAGGAACAGCCATTTTGAAAGCATCTGAAGATGAGCGGATAAAAGCGCTGGTTACTTTGGCCGCAGTTGCGAAACTCGACCGGTATTCAAAAACACAAAAGGAAAAATGGAAACAGCAAGGCTATATTGAGATACCGAATACGCGGACAAACCAGTTGATGAGAATGAATTACACTTTTCTTGAAGATATTGATAAAAACTCAAAGAGACTTGATATAAAGGCCGCAACAGGCAGACTGAAAATCCCCGCACTTTTAATTCACGGTAAAGAAGACCTGGCAGTAAAATGTTCTGAGGCAACTGAGCTGTTCGAACGAAGCGGGAAATCCAAAACAGAACTTATCATTTACGAAAATACGGGACATACTTTCGGGATCGAACATCCGTTTAAGGGCACAACGCAGGCTTTTGAAGATGTGATCAACAAAACAACAGAGTTCCTGATTCACAAACTCTGAGTCTAATCAGTATTGAACTTCTTTTTCAGCATTCTTCTTACCACAGGCGGTACAAAAGCAGAAACATCACCTCCGTATCTTGCGATCTCTTTAACAAATGTTGAGCTTATATAGGAATACCTTTCGTTCGGCATAAGAAACACTGTTTCGATCTCCGGAGCTATCTTTCTGTTTGTAAGTGCCATTTGAAACTCATACTCAAAATCTGAGATTGCACGTAACCCGCGAATAATAATGCCTGCCTTAATTCGCGCTGCATGATCCACAAGCAATCCGTCAAAACGCTGAATGCGGATACTTCTGCTCTTCACAGATTTTCTTATCATCTCAATTCTTTCATCAAGCGAAAAAAGGGTTTTTTTGGCGGAGTTTTCGGCCACAGAAATTGTGACCGACTGGAAAATCCTTGCTGCGCGGTCCAGAACATCCAAATGACCGTAAGTAAAAGGATCAAAGGTTCCGGGATATACTGCTTTCTTTTTTGACATCAGTCTTTTGTTATAAATATCTTGAAATTAGTTGCGCCGATCTTTTTATCAATGATATTACAGCTGTTCAGGTTATACATGAAACTGCTGCCGGCAGAATACTCAAGAACAAAAATACTGAAACTGAGCTTAAGAACAAGCCCAACCAGATCACCATACATTTTATAATCATACGGGGGGTCTGCAAATATGATATCAAAATGAGTACCCTCACTCTCCATCAGGTACTTAATAACATCAGCTCTTACTATATTGATATTATCTTCGCATTTGAGTTCAGCTGCAGTCTTTCTGATAAAAGAAATCTGTTTCTCCGAATCCTCCACGAATTCAATTTGTTCAGCTCCTCTGCTGAGAGTTTCAAATCCCAGTGAACCGGAACCCGCAAAAAGATCCAGGCAAGTTACAGATTCAAAATCAATAATGTTGTTAAGAACATTGAACAATGTTTCTTTTGCTCTATCTGTGGTGGGCCTAAAGCCGCTTAGTTTTTCTCTCAAACAGTTATCATTTGAGCCGCCTGGAGTGTATATTCTTCGCGAACGGTATTTCCCGGAAATTATCCTCATTTCAGGATTTTTGAGCTTTCAATTCCCTTAATGCTGCACCGCAGCTTGCAGAATACTTATACAGGTTCTTTCTGAGGCTTTCATTATTCAGAAGAACCTCGGAAGCATTGATACTTTCGAAAGGATTGATAACTTCGACCGGAGTTTTTTGAAGTTTTCTGACTGCATCCAGAGTATCATCCCTGATCTCATCTCCATAAAGATATATTGCATCTACTTCTCCTGAAACAGGTTCTCTCTCAAGCAACTGGCTTAGTTTCCTGGTAAAGCTCAGATTGAATTCAGTATCCGAACTGTACTTTGAATAGGTGTAAAACTTATATTTCCTGTTTTCTATGAATCCATAATCCACTCTGCCTTTTTTCAGCCCGGCAATCAAAATTCTCTTACCTTCAAGTCCTGAAATGTAGTTTGTCCTTAAAGCAATTTCTGCAGAGAAATGATCAATATCTATCAAGCTGAGCTCAAGGCCGCAGATCTTGAATATCCTTTTAATAAACTCAATAGCATACTTGTGCACTGCAATAATGAGATACTCATCAGAATTCTTACAGGGAAGTACATTGTTCAGTCTGTACATGTTCACAACAAAATCATTGTAATTATCAGGGAAATAGTTCGAAAGTTCCCAGTATATTTTTGAATTTATTGTCTGCTTTCCATCGGAAAAATCTATAGGAAGTGTAACCAGAAAAGCCTGTGAGGTGCCAATTGAAAGTGCAGCCTTATTGATCTTTAATCCGCGTTTTTTAACAAATGTGCTAATCTCGCTTGAAATATTAGTGAGATCTTTCTGGCTGCTTTTATGCTTTCCAAAGTCATCGTCAAAATTAAAATCCACATCAACAGATTCTATATGATCTGCCTTTATATTTCCGCTGCCTGAAATTGTGCTAAGCTCAGTAAAATGTATACTGGATGCAGATAAGCCTATTCCTAGTGCTTTGTTCACTTAGAGATATTTTAATTAATTTGACCAAAATTAAGGGTTAATATCAACTGTATCAATTCACAAGCAATAACATTTCAACTTTTATTCAGTTAAGTCAAAGGCGCTGTGCCTTTCGTCCTTATTCGGTGAAAATCTGGTTCTTGATCAGTTCAAATTTCTTTTCGCCGATCCCTTTGACCTTCTTTATTTCTTCAATACTCCTGAAACTTCCGTTATTCTCTCTGTATTCAATGATCCTCTCCGCCATTACAGTGCCAATTCCCGGCAAACCTGAAAGATCCTTTGCCAAAGCGGTATTAATGTTTACCCTGAGGTTTGTATTGTGTCTCTTCTCTTTTCTTTCTTCGGATTCTGTAAATGAATAAAGGCTATCCGCAAATCTCTTCATCTCCTCAGCCCTGAGTTTGTTTTCTGAGTTCAGGTATCCTGAATCAAGCTTTTCAAAGGATTCTTTTGTAAGTTTCTCGAAATTCCTGTCACTTACGGAGTAATCAAATTCTGCAGGTCTTTTCCAGCCGGAGTACTTGATGACTAATCCGGAAATAAGGGCGATAAATAAGAAAGCCAGGATCATTATCTCTTTTTTAGTTAATCCCAGCCTGTTCAGAAATTTTCTCACAAGGAGTTTAGTTTTGTACTATGAAAATTGTTCTTTTACTTTCCCGAAAAATCCTTTGGATTTCCGGTCTCCATGTTTGCTTTTTGGCTTAATATTTTCAGATCGAGCAAGTTCTTTGAACATTTCTTTTTCTTTTCCAGAGAGCTTATTGGGTATGAACACGCTAATGTGAACAAGCTGATCCCCTTTTCCGGAATGATTAAGATGTTTTATGCCCTTATCTCTCAGCCTCAGGATCTTTCCGGGCTGAGTACCCGGCTCAACTTTCATCATGACAGTACCGCCGAGAACCGGCACTTCCACTTCTGCCCCAAGAACAGCTTCACTGACGCTGATTGTGAGGTCATAAAGTATATCATCATCTTCTCTAACAAAAAACTTGTGTTCAGTTTCTTCGATCAAAACAATAAGGTCACCGGAACTGCCGCCTCTTATTCCGGAATCACCCTCACCCCTTAAGGGAATATAATTCCCTGAAGAAACGCCGGCAGGGATGTTCACTTTCATTGTTGTTTCTTTGCGTTCCCTGCCTTCACCTCCGCAGTAAACACACTTTTCTTTTATTACCCTGCCTTCACCGCCGCACGATGGACATACCTGAATGTTGACAAATTGTCCGAACATTGATCGTGATACGGTTCTGACTTCACCGCTGCCATGACATGTAGCGCACTCTGTTGTTCCCGATGTGCCTTTGGCGCCGCTTCCGGAACAGTGTTTACACTTTTCAAACCGTTTGACTTTGATAGTCTTTTCAACACCTTCAGCGATCTCTTCAAGGGTTAGCCTTAAAGTTATCTTAAGGTCATTCCCCTGTATTCCTGGCTGCTTGTGTCTTCCGCTGTGACGCCGGGAACCGCCCGAACCAAAGATCTCATCAAAGATACTTCCTCCCCCGAATATATCACTAAAATGAGTGAAAATATCATTAACGTTATTAAAGCCATGATCAAAACCTGAACCGCGCATTCCTGCGTGACCAAACTGATCATACCTGGCCCTTTTATTGGGATCCATCAGAACTTCATAAGCTTCAGCAGCTTCTTTGAACTTCTCCTCAGCTTCCTTGTCACCCGGATTTCTGTCAGGATGATACTTCATTGCCAGCTTCCTGTATGAAGTCTTGATCTCGTCTCCGCCGGCAGACCTTGTTACGCCCAGTATTTCATAGTAGTCACGTTTTGTCATTTCTCATCAGGCTTTGCTGAAACTATTACCTTTGCATGTCTAAGAACCTTATCTTTCAAATAATACCCTTTTTCGTGTGTAGCTAAGACGGTATTTGGGGCCTTTTCAGTATCGGGCTGCTGGAAGAGTGCTTCATGCAAATTGACATCAAATTCTTTGCCGTCAGAATCGATCTCTTTCAGTCCGTACTTTGCAAGGATCCCTGAGAATTTCTCGTAAACCAGTTCAACACCTTTTTTAAGCGATTCCGAATCATGTTTGTCGTCATACGCTTTGAGGATCCGCTCAAAATCATCCAGTACCGGCAGCAGATCGCCAATTATTTTCTGGTTCGCAAATGAAAAATATTCGGCTCTCTCGGAATCTGTTCTTCTTTTGTAATTCTCAAATTCCGCGACTTTCCTTAAGAACCTGTCATTTAACCTTTCATATTCAAGCTTCAAAGCGGGCTTCTTTGCTTCTATTGTTTCAGTTCCTGTCTCTTCCTTAGTTGATTCCGTGATTTCGTCTTCCTTCATGTTTTCGCTGTGATCCTCTTTTTCAATTTTTTCTTTTTTTGACTTAGTCATATTTACCTCAGGGAAACTATAACTTCTCAGTAATAATTCTGGAAGTAAAATTCAGCATTGATATCATCTTTGAATAATTCATTCTCTTGGGTCCAATTAGTGCTATCTTACCTTTCACGTCACCAATGGTATACGAAGTGGATACAATGCTGTAATCCAGCAGTTTTTCATCGTTATTTTCAGAACCAATTGAAACGCTTATGCCGCTTTCGCCCGCCGGAAGTTTGTTCATAACATGAACAACAATACCCTTTTCACCGGTAAGTTCTATTATATTCCTGTAGCTGCTGGTGTCATCAAATTCCGGCTGTGAAAGAATCTCAGTTGTCCCGCCAATATAAAGCGTCATCCCTTCTTTTTCATCCTGGAATATCTTATCAATTGAATCTATGAACATTTTCACAATTTCCTTTGAATCGTGCTGCAAGTCACCAATTCTTTCATGAAAACTCCTTCGTATTTCAGTGAGTGAAAGTCCGCCAAGCCTTTGATTCAAAATACCGGTAACTCTATCAAGCTTGCTGCGGTTAAGCTCAGACTCAACATCAAATAAAAGTGTCCTTACTAGTCCCGATTGTATCGATACTACGACCAGCAATTTAGAAGAAGAAAGGTTTACAAGTTCAAGTTTCTCAAAAATTCCCTGTGATAGATATGGCTGGCTTACTATACTTATTTCTTTGGAAAGCCTTCCTAAGATCTTTGAAACTTCCTTAAATACTTCATCATTTGCCAGATCTGCATCATCAAGCTGAGACTGCAATATCTCTTTTTCCGAAGGAATGAGAAGATCATCATCCATCAGCTCATTAACAAAATATCTGTACCCCTTATCGGTTGGCACTCTGCCTCCCGATGTGTGATTATGTGTAAGGAAATTCAGCTCCTCCAGATCACTCATTACATTTCTTATCGTTGCCGGGGATAGATTAATATCTCCTTTTTGAGAAATATATCTTGAACCAACTGGATTAGCGGTTCTGATGTAATCCTCAACTATACAACGGAGTATTGTTTTTTCCCTATTTGATAGATCTACAAACATTTATGAACGAGTTTTAGCACTCTTTAAGTTTAATTGCTAAAATCAATCTTTTAGTTCCATTACAAATTTAGCCATTTCCCCGAAATTCTACAATCCCCAAATGATATTACCACCATAATATGGTATTTTTAGCTTGCAACTGTAAAATCTATCAAATTTAAACACTTAGTGTGCCGTGAATACAGTAATTATTACATTAATCAAATAAGTAACCATATTACGGTATTACATAACGACTAATCGCTATGTAAATTTGAAGAGTCAATTAATTAAAATCGCTATAAACTATCACGGGGATATGTTAACAGCAATAGGAGTAAGAATGTTTTTGATAAGAAAAGGACTTTTTGTCATCCTGTTCTTGCTATTGGCAATAACGGGAATTACAAATGCTCAGCTTAACGGAACCTATAATGTCGGTTCAGGACAAACTTACACTTCACTCACAGGTAATGGAGGTTCGGGGTTCTTTAATGCTGTAAATAATCAGGGACTCAGTGGAAACGTTACTGTTCTTATTACATCAAATATCACAGAATCCGGAAACGTATCACTTAACCAGTGGACAGGCGGCTTTACCATAACAATACGCCCATCAGCTGCTACACTTAGAACTCTTTCCGGCAGCACAAATAATCCGCTTATAAATCTCAATGGCGCTGATAACCTGACTATTGACGGAAGATTTTCCGGTGCAGGCAGGTATCTTCGTTTTATTAACACAAACAATGCCGGTCAGACATTTCAATTCATTAATGATGCTACCAATAATGTTCTGAATTACTGCATAATTGAAGGTGCAAGATATTCAACATCCAACGGAATTGTCGATTTCGGGACAACCACCGGCTCAACAGGTAACGATAACAACACGGTCAGCAATTGCCAATTAAGAGACATAAGCGCAACCGGAATAGCTCCAATGAATATTATTGTGTCAAACGGCACTACCACTTCAGCAGCCAGATACAACAGCGGGTTAGTAATAAGTAATAACGAGATCTTCAACTTTTATGCAAGCGGCGCTACGGGCACAGGTGTTTTGCTGCTGAACGGAACAACCGCTGCAACTATTTCCGGGAACAGTTTTTACCAGACTTCGACCAGAACCCCCGGTGCAGCAACAGTCATTGCTATGATATATGTGAATACTGCATTAGCCAATGGAATTGTCATATCGGGAAACTATCTTGGTGGTACTGCACCAAATTGCGGCGGGACACCTTTTACTGTTAACGGAAGCGCTTCTAATTGTATATACCCCATTCTATTCGGGGCAACCGGAACCACAACTGCTTCAAGTGTTGACGGAAACACAATTGGGAACATATGGCTAACTACCACCCCCAGTGCTTCCGGGACAAGCTACTTTGGGGGGATCAATGTCGTTTCAGGTCTTGTAAATGTCGGCTCAACTACAGGAAACACAATTGGAAATACGACTTCGAATGCAAACATTCTGGTGACTTTGAATGGCAACATAAGCAACCTGTTGGTTAGAGGAATAGACTACAGGGGACGCGGAGACATCAGAAATAACACTATTGGCTCTATCAGGATAAACGGAAATAACAACCAGACTGTCCGTCTGGAGTGTATTAGTTACGTTTCCGTACCTGTATCAACAACAAACATAACTAACAATACAATTGGCAGTACAACAACTGCAAACAGTCTTGAACAGACATCTAATACTTTTACCTTTCAGCTCACCGGTATATATTCGGCCATAAATACTGTAGATCTGAATATTACCAATAATACGATCTCGAATCTCAGGGTTACATCAACTAATTCCAGCTCAAGATTACGGGGTATATATCAAAACAGAGGTTCCTCTGCCGATGTTAATATATCAAATAATTTTATTTCGGGATTATATTGTGCCGGATCCAGCACAGATAGATACCCTGATAACACAAGTCTAGTAGGGATATTCTCCGGTTCCAATTCTACTTCACAAATGATCTCGGGAAATACAATTTCCGGCCTTTACGGAACGGGAAATTCCAATTCATATGTGCAGGGTTTCAGCTTTTACAGTAACGTATCCAAGGGGACATTTGAGAATAACAAGATCTTTAATCTAAACCATTCTTCAACAACAGGTTCGGCGAAGATATGGGGAATAAATGCCTTCTGGGGGTCGTGGAACTTCCTGAATAACCAGATCTCGATTACAAACGGCGAAACTTCAGACAATTACAACTACGCGCAGGAAGATAATCACTTTACTGAAAATTCTTATTCAACAGAGATTGTACCGGAGGGACTCGAAGGCAGCAATGAGGGTTCTATAATCAGAGAAGAAAGCCCCAGTAACCTTCCGCGAAGAGATAAAGAACCCGGCAGACAGCAAACTACAGATGCTTCAACCAATGGCGTCGAGATAAAAGGCGTCCACGATGAAGCAGAGTTCCCGTGTTTATTCTATTATAATTCTGTTTACATTGGAGGTTCAGCAACTTCAGGAAGTGCGGGTTCATGGGCATACGATAGGCCGCTGCTTTCATGGGCTACAGCTGCAACATTAAGGAACAACATATTCTTCAATGCAAGAACCGGCGGGAGCGGTACACACTATGCAATCGGTAATGAAGTAGGTTCTGCAAACTGGACAAATACATCTGCTGATTATAACGTGTACGTTGCCCCGAATATAAATGCAATTGCAGTTTGGGAAGCAGCAGATCAGACAATTCAGCAATGGAGAGTCTCAGCTTCGTGCGATAAACATACATGGAGCTCAACCAGCTCTTCATTGAGTGCAACTAATTTGTTTAGCAATGTTTCAACAGGTGATCTGAAGATCAATACTTCCAATTACGAAGCATGGCTGGTTTCAGGAAAAGGACTGGCTATTGCAGGTTTCAACACAGATATTGAAGGAAACACAAGACCCTCATCAATTGTAAACGGATGCTCAGATATTGGTTCTGATGAGTTTACTGAAACTCCTCCGTCTAACCCGATTGCCTCAGTTGATAATCCTCCCGGTAGCGGGGTGACCTCAACTTATTCACTATGGGGAAGGAACCTAATTGCAATAAACTGGGGAACCGGCGCTTCATCTTACCCTGCATCAATGAACGTTAATTACTATTCAGGTGTAAATCACTCAGGAGTTCTGGGCGGAGGCTACAGCAATTCTTACTGGCAGGTAAATCCCGTAGGTTCGTTGACGGGTGCAACATACGACATAACTGTTTATTTCGGTTCAAACGAGACATATACAATTTCGTCACCTTCAGCAAATACCAGGCTTGCCAAATACAACGGAACGTGGGAGGTTTTTTCGACACTTGGCACGGGTACATGGGAGTCAGAATTGAATTGGGTCAATGAAACTGTTAAGACCAGAACACTGTACAATTTCTCAGACTTTGCGCTGACAGACGGTTCAAATCCCCTGCCGGTTGAAATATGCTCATTCAATGCCGCTGTTGTTAACAGAAATGTTGACCTGCAATGGACGACCTGTTCCGAAGTAAATAACCATGGTTTTGATATTGAAAGAAGGTCATATAACACCGTTAACAGCGGCTTTGATCCCTGGGCAAAGGTCGGATTTGTGGAAGGTAAAGGTACGACAAGTGAACAGCAGAATTACAGATTTTCTGATAAGAAACTGGTATCCGGAAAATACCAGTACAGGCTTAAACAAATAGATTTCAACGGCAATTTTGAATATCACGAACTCTCAAATCCGCAGGATATAATCATAGGAAATCCGATTGTTGCAGATCTTTTTCAGAATTATCCGAATCCGTCAAATCCAACCTCGAAAGTGGATTACCAGATCCCATTTGCGGGCAGAGTGTCACTCAGAGTTTATGATATTACAGGCAAAGAAGTTATTTCGCTGGTTGATAAGAATCTTGAAAGCGGATTTTACACTGCAGAATTTAACGGTACCGGGCTTGCAAGCGGGGTTTATTTCTATAGACTAGTTGCAAGCTCAACAACCGGAAACAGCTTCAGTAAAACAATGAAGCTTATCCTGATAAAATAAGTGTTTCTCCTGATAAGAGGAAAACAGTAACATATCCCCCAAAAAGGCAGGTAGCAATACCTGCCTTCTCCTTTTACAAAATAAACTATTGAATTTATCCGCTATTGTTTAATATTTATTAACTATTTTTGTTCAGTACAAAATAATACTTTCGGGTATGAAAAAGATCATATTTATACTAATACTACTCATAAACACATTCATATATTCACAGTGGATACAAAGGCCCAGCGGAACGAATGATCTCATTTACGGGCTTTCATTTTCAAGTGCTAATACCGGCATGGCTTGCGGAGAGGCAGGAAACATTTGGCGTACCATTGACGGAGGTTTCTCGTGGCAATTAATGAATCATGATAATTCATACTGGCTGGGGGGAATTGACTGCATAGACGACAATACAGCTGCAGCAGTCGGGTACCAGCAAAAGATAGTAAGAACCACGAATGCAGGTGCAAACTGGTTTGTGCAGGGAGTATTCGCACTTAATTATTACTATTCTGTTACTTTTAAGAATCTTAATACGGGACTCATTTGCGGTTATGTTGGTACCCTGATAAGGACAACAAATGCAGGGCAATCATGGAGCCAGGTACCCGGAATTCAGCAGGCAACACTAAATGAGGTTAAGTTCATTGGTCCGGATAAAGCACTGGTTGTTGGGTTCTACGGTTTAATGCTGATGACTACAAATGCAGGATTGAACTGGCTCAGCATTACCTCAAATACAACTGCAGACCTGTACGGAATTTCATTTTCAGGAAACACAGGTTACGTGGTAGGCTCAAACGGCACAATTCTTAAATCAACTGACGGCGGATTCATCTGGCAAGTCCAAACCAGCAGCACGGGTAATACTCTAAACAGTGTTTCTTTTGCAAATGCTAATACAGGCAACGCAATTGGCTGGGGTTCAGTAATATTACGTACAACTAATGGCGGGAACATTTGGAATCCCCAGGTTAGTCCGGTTGGCAACACTACATTTGAAACAATAAAGATGACAAGCGCCACGAATGGAGTTATTGTTGGAGGCGGCGGAACAATTCTGTACACAACAACAGGAGGCGACCCTATCGGAATTGAACCGATAAGCAGCCAGGTCCCTGCTGAATTTGAATTGGGTCAAAACTATCCGAATCCTTTTAACCCAACTACTAATTTTGAATTCAAGATCCCAAAACAGGAACTTGTTAATCTTGCAATATATGACGCTATTGGGAGAAAAATCGAGACTTTGCACAAAGGCGAGTTAAAGCCGGGTATATACAAGGCTGACTGGGATGCATCTGCTTTCCCCAGCGGAGTTTATTTTTACAGGCTTACTGCAGGTGATTTTTCTGAAACAAATAAGATGGTACTTACCAGGTAACATTTCCAAATGTTGACAAGTCAATGGCAGGTCTGAGATCCTGCCTTTTTTAATCTTTTTGAACACATTTTTTACCGTGATTGGGGTATTTCCGCATACAAATCTGCTATGCAAATTTGTTTTGCATTGAAATACCTCCAGTATTTTCCTTCTATTACCTCCGGCAGGCGTAAAAACCTGCCTTTTTTATTTACTGTTATTAGTATAGAATCGTCAAACCAAAAAAGCACAATGGAACTATTCGACGCCATAGTTAACCGCAGAACCGCGAACTCAAAGTTCGCAGATAAGAAAGTAATGCAGGAACATATCGAGCTATTGATCAAAATGTCCTCTCACTGCCCCAGCCATTTCAATAGCCAGCCATGGAAATTTATTGCTGTTACAGATGAGAAAATTATACACAAAATTGCAAAGATCGCAGGTGATTCAATGGTTCAATTAATGGAAGACGGAAGATTCTTGAAGCAGTACAGAAAGTATTTTCGCTTCACCGAAGAAGAAATGGAGAAGACAAAAGACGGGATCCACATTGACCACCTGCCTGCTGTGTTAAAGCCGTTTGTGAGGACCATTTTTTCCGAAACCGGCGGAAAAGTTATGGCAAAATTCAAAGTCCCCAGAATCCTGGGAAATGATGAAGAAAAGCTTGTTGCAGCCTCTCCCCTCCTTTTTGTGATCTCACTAACAAAAGATGAATATAAAAAGGAAGAGCTATCGGGATTTTATTCCGTAATTTCAATGGGTGCAGTTATTCAAACACTTTGGCTTGTTACAACTGCATTGGGAATGGGAATGCAGTTTATCTCCACACCCGGTGAAATTCCTGAAAAGTGGAATGAAATTTCAGGGATGTTGAAAATACCGGATGATTTTGAAATGTGCGCTATCTTCAGAATGGGTTACACAGATCCCGCAATTAAGCGGCCCACTATTGACTGGAAATCCTCGCAAAGGAAAGGAATTGATGAACTTGCCTACAGCAATACCTGGGGAAAGAGATTCTGATGAAAAACGGACTGCTCATCTCAGGAGCCGCAATTTACCTCATTAATTACATTATCGGATGGCTCCTCAAGCTGGGATTTATTAAGTTATCACATAATGTCCACCAGGGAATATTTACTCTGCTTCTGCTGGATCTGACAGTACTTCTTTTCTTTATGCAACATGTAAATACAGGTTCAGTACTTCTTGTTTTATCACTTCTTTTTCTCATTTTGCTTCCCTTTGGAAAGAAAGGCGATATTTATCATATTGTTCTGAGTACAGCTGGAATCCTGACTTATTCTATATTCTTTGTAATTGAATTACAACTTTAATTACCCTAACTTTGTTCAAAATCCAAGCAATATTCCTCAAAAATGGTTAAGATCACTTATCACGGGCACTCTGCCTTTGAGATCAAATTCGATTCACATACAATACTGATAGACCCGTTCTTCTGCGGCAATAAACACTCCAAAATTAATGCGGCAGAAGTTAAGGCTGAATTCATAATTTTATCACACGGACATGAAGATCATGTTGGCGATTCGGTTCAGATAGCCAAAAAAAACAGTGCGACCGTAATTGCAGTAAACGAGCTCGCAAATCACATGGCATCACAGGGATGCAAAGCACATAATATGGGTATCGGCGGCGCAAAGGAATTCCCTTTCGGCAGGGTCAAATTCACAATTGCACATCACAGCTCGTCTTTTGGCGGAGCATATATGGGTGAGCCTGCAGGCATTATTTTGAATCTCGGCGGAAAGACAATTTATCATGCAGGCGATACAAGCTTGTTCCTTGATATGAAACTCATCGGAGAAATGAACTCGATTGATGCAGCATTACTTCCGATAGGCGATAATTTTACGATGGGAGTTGATGACGCAGTTAAGGCAGTAGAATTTTTGAACTGCAAGATGGCAATACCAATGCATTACAGTACTTTCCCTGTAGTAAATGCTGATCCTGAAGAGTTCAGAAGAAAAGTGGAATCGATCGGCAGAAAATGCACGGTTATTCCTTTCGGAGGCTCGATAGAAGTTTAAGTTATTGGGTAAGATAATTTCCATAGCAAATCAAAAAGGCGGAGTTGGCAAAACAACAACAGCCGTAAACCTGTGCGCTGCGCTTGCCTCGAGCGGTTGCAAAATACTGCTGGTAGATATTGACCCGCAGTCAAACGCCACATCAGGACTCGGTTTCCCTACGAACACAATGGAAGGCTCGGTATATGAGCTCTTAATAGGTGCCCGGAGCCCGAAAGAATGTATTACTCAGACTGAAGTGAGCAATCTTTATGTTGTGAAATCAAATATCAACCTTGTTGGAATTGAAATTGAAATTGTCTCTATGCCCGAAAGGGAGTTTGTTCTTAAGAAAAGACTTGATGAAATTAAAGAACATTTCGATTTTATTTTTATTGATTGTCCTCCTTCATTGAGCCTAATCACCTTGAATGCGCTCGTGGCATCAGATTCTGTGCTTATACCTGTTCAAAGCGAATACTATGCCCTTGAAGGGCTGACTCTTTTGCTGAATACTGTGAAAATGATAAAATCGCGGCTTAACCCCGGGATTGAAATTGAAGGTTATTTGCTCACGATGTTCGATGCACGCCTGAGGCTTTCTAACCAGGTTGCCTCTGAACTTGAAAAATATTTTCAGGAAAAGCTTTACCATGTAAAAATCATGAGAAACGTCAAAATAAGCGAATCGCCTTCTTACGGAAAACCGGTTGTTGTTTATGACCCGCTTTCGATGGGTGCAAGGAATTATACCGAGCTTTCCAATGAATTCTTAAAAAGGAACGGCAGGGAGCATTTGCAGAAATTTGACAATATATTAACTTACGATGCACCAAAATTTGAAGTTGTGAATAAAGATAGTGATTCTAATGAGGAAGACAATAAGAATAATATAAATCAAATCAATCAGCAATAATGGCAAAGGATAAACCAAAAGGCGGATTGGGAAAGGGTCTCGGAATATTGTTCGGAGATACCGCAGCAGCCGAGCAACCTGAACACCAGAACATCACAGAGCTGAACCCAAACCTTAAGACAGACGACCAGATACTGTTCATACCGCTAAACATGGTGAAAGCTAACCCATATCAGCCCAGAAAAGATTTTGATATGGCTGAACTGAATGAACTTGCCGAATCAATAAGGCAGCGGGGAGTTATACAGGCGATCACAGTGCGAAAAGCAAGCAACGGCTCGTTTGAACTTATATCCGGCGAGCGGAGGCTTCGCGCAGCAAGGCTTGCTGAAATAGAAAAAATACCGGCATTTGTAATTGATGTTTCGGAAAAGGAAGACCTGCTTGAGATAGCGCTGATTGAAAATATACAGAGATCTGACCTTAACGCTATTGAAGTTGCCGAAGGCTACAAGAGACTCATAGATGAATGTAAACTGAAGCAGGAACAAGTCGCCGAAAAAGTGGGCAAATCACGCAGTGCTGTTGCAAACACTTTAAGGCTTCTTGGTTTGCCTGAGGAAATAAAGCAAAGCATTCAAAAGGGCGAAATATCGGAAGGGCATGCGCGCTCTATCCTTGCAATGGATAATGAAGTTGACCAATTGCTGCTGTGGAAAAGGATCACTTCTGAGAACCTGAGTGTCAGAAAAGCCGAAGAACTTACAAAAAAGAAGAAGCAGGCGAAAGGAATCCAAAAAGATAAGAAGATTTACGAGATCACTGACCAAAACAAAGCTGCCGTCAAGTTCCTTGAAGAGAAGTTCATGGAGCACTTCGGCACAAGGGTTAAACTGCATCCCACATCACCAACTTCGGGCAATATTGTTATACAGTATTATACATCCGAGGATTTGGAGAGAATTATAGACCTGTGTAAAAAATAGATATTTCTGATTTTGGCTTGATCTTCAAAAACTTGTAACCTGAAACTTGAAACCTGTAACCATCCTACATCCTCTCCGGTGCGCTGATACCGATTATATCAAACCCGTTCTTAAGCACTATTTTTGCAGCTTCACAGAGTTTTAAACGGGCATATGAAAGTTCCTTCTCCTCTATGTTAATCACTCTGTTATTGTGATAGAACTTATGGTAATTTTCCGCAACTTCATTAAGATAAGTAATAATTTTATGCGGCTCATAAGTATTAGCTGCGCTTTGAACTACTTCGGGAAATATCGATAGTACTTTGAGCAGGTTCAGCTCCTCTTCAGTTTTCAAAAGCGAGTAATCTGCAACTTTGATTTCTTTATAATCCGGGAGAGCTTCAATTGCGTTTCTTAAAATACTGCATATCCTTGCGTGTGCGTACTGCAGGTAAAACATGGGATTCTTGTCAGATTGTTCCTTTGCGAGGCCTATATCAAATTCAAGATGTGTGTTTGCACTCCTCATAACAAAAAAGAACTGCGCAACATCAACTCCTACGTCATCAAGCAATTCATCAAGTGAGTAGACGTTATCGGCGCGCTTACTCATTTTGACGGGCTTGCCGTCCTGAACAAATGTTACCATCTGGTGGATAATGACCTTTACTTTCCCGGTATCGTACCCAAGTCCCTGCATTCCCGCCAGCACTTCTTTATAGGTATCACCGTGATCAGCGCCGAATATATCCACAACAAGGCTAAATCCCCTGTTGAGCTTATCGATGTGATACGCCATATCCGGCAGCCTGTAAGTAGGTTCACCTGTTGCTTTAACTATAACTTTATCCTGCGCATCTTTTTTATCTTTCAAGAGCTCCGAAGTCTTGAGCCAAACGGCATCATCTTTTTTGTATGAAAGTCCGCGCTTTTCAAATTCTTCAAGAGTCTTTCTTATCTTTCCGGATTCATAAAGTGATGTCTCATTGAAAAATATATCATGTTTTATTCCAAAGCGAATTAACGTTTGTTTGATGGAATCGAAACACCACTTTTCGCCCGCATCTTTAAAAACATCGTTTGCAGAATCTATCAGCTTATCTCCATGTTCTTTTTCAAGCAGGTTTGCTATTTCAATAACATACTCTCCGCCATAACCGTCTTCAGGGAACGGGAATTCAGGCTCAAATATCTGCCGGTATCTTGCGTACACCGATTTGGCAAGAGTATCCATCTGCTTGCCTGCATCATTGTAATAGTATTCCCTGGTGACCTTATAACCTGTCCATTCAAGCAGGTTCGCAATTGCTTTCCCCAGAGCGGTCTGTCTGCCATGCCCTGTATGAAGCGGTCCTGTTGGGTTTGCACTTACCCATTCAAGGTTGGCAGTTTCCTCCGTGTGCAGATCAAGTCTGCCAAAATGCCCTGAAAGTCCGAGAATTTCAGCAAGCCTACTACTGAAATAGCTATCAGAAACAAAAAAGTTTATGAATCCGGGCCCTGCAATCTCGGCTCTTGTTATTAGCCCATCCGGAATATCAAGTTTTTGAATTATGCTGTCCGCAAACTCCTTTGGATTCTTCTTTTCGCGTTTTGCGTACACCATAGCTGCATTGGAAGAAAGATCACCATTAGATACATCTTTAGGTCTTTCAAGAACTACCGAGGCATCACTTATTCCAAGTGAATCCAGTGCGGCCTTCAGCTTAGCAGATATGTGTTCTTTAATATCCAATTATTACGATTTAAATTAAGAAGGGTTCAATGAACTTGAACCCTGATTGAAAATTACTTTGCATCACGGACTAAATCAGGCAGTTTCTTCCACAAGTTCGCCAACCAGAACGCCTTTATTTCCGATGGTTTCATAGCTCATCCCCGAAAATTCCGGTACTTTCAGGGCAATATCGTCAAACACATCTTCGGTAGTCTCATAGCCGAAATCATTCCCCATAACTTTCGACATTTGTGTCAACACTTTCCATACGGGACGAGCGTTGAACCTTGTCCCTCTTGTCCAGCTATCGTTATGAGAACCGAACTTGTCAAGCCTGCTGACTGCAAAATCTCCCGGCAGCCTTTCCTGCTCTAGTGCTGCAACTGCGGGCCTAATGCGCTGTACCCTGTTTTGGAAATTAACAAAAGTTCCGTTCATCTCAGCATAGGTAGTAGAAGGGAATATAACAGTAGCTTTGCGGCTTTTGCCGAAGAAATTACTTATGTGCAACACACCCACTTCAATTGCCTTGGCTATTTCCTCAGACCTTTCGAGCCTGCTGATACTGTCATTTATCATATAAGCCAGCTTAAACTGCTTTTTCAGAAGCTTATCTATGAACTTCGCATCTATCGGCTTTATACCAAGGAATTTCAATCCCGCTGCATTGGGAGTTTTATCAGCCCTTAACAAGAGCTTATCATTTTCGCCCTCAATTTTGGGGATATAAACTATATTGTCAGTTCCGACAATTTCATTTGCAAATCTCTTTAACGCAAAATTATCTTCCAAAGTTGAAAAAGGTGAAGCAATAAAAGCTATCTCTTCGGGTTTATAATTCTTAATTTCCGAAAGTACTCTCGAAATTGCATCATCCCAATCACATACGGTGAGTCCGTCATTATCTATTGCCAGATCTTCAGCTCTCATCATAGGTGAGTTCACGCGGGTTGATTCATCATTAACATATTTATAGGTCTCAAGCCTGCCGTAGTCGCACATCCAGTATTGATTTACATCAAGGTTCTCTCTGGGAGTAAGCCTTTTTATCTGGTTATTTCTCACCCAAATTTCCATGTTGCATCCTCTTGCGCAACCTGTGCAAATGCTATCGGTATGAGACATGTCCCATACTCTGGCACGGAAGCGGAAATCGCGTGAAGTAAGTGCTCCGACAGGACAAAGCTCAATTACGTTCATTGCATAAGGATTATCGAGCTGTTTGCCGGGGAAGGTTTCAATTGTAACATGTTCGCCGCGGCTGACAAAAGTAAGCTGGGGGTCACCTGCAATTTCTTCACAAAACCTGATGCAGCGTGAGCAGCTGATACATCTTTCCTGGTCAAACATAACGTTTGGACCAAGCTCAACTCTTTTATCTTTATGGTTCTTTGTTTCATCAAAGCGTGATTTGCCGATGCTGTATTTATAAGCGTAATCCTGAAGCTTGCACTCTCCTGCTTCATCGCAAATCGGGCAGTCAAGCGGATGGTTGATAAGCAGGAATTCCATTACTGCATTGCGCATATGAACAGCTTTCGGACTGTTTGTATGTACAACCATTCCTTCAGTTATCTGAGTCGCACAGGCGATCATTCCTTTAGGAGCTTTTTCAACTTCAACAAGGCACATTCTGCAGTTTCCTGCAACTGATAATGAAGGGTGCCAGCAGAAATGAGCTATCTCAATTCCGGCTTTGTTGGCAACTTCTATAATAGTTTGTCCGGGTGTAAATTCTAATTCTTTTCCGTCAAGAACAAATGTAGGCATAATTCAATTTTTTCCGAAAATATTAGGTAAATTTAGCGGAAATAAAGGGTTTATTCAACATAATAATTGGTGTCTTTAGTCAGGGTGTTTCAGTTACCGCTTTTTTTTTGAAGAATTTGTGCTGGAGGTACTTGATTATTCCCGGCAAAATTGAAATGAACACTACTATAATGATTACCTTATCTATGTGGTTTTCAATGCCGGGTATCATCCTGCCCAGGTAGAACCCTATCAGGGTCATGCTCAAGACCCACGCAAAACCGCCAACTACATTATACTGCGCAAACTTGAAATAACTCATTTTGGCAATGCCGGCAACGGTGGGAGCAAATGTCCGGATAATAGGCATAAACCTTGCTATTATGATCGTGATTCCGCCATGTTTTTCGTAGAAATTATGTGTCTTGATAAGGTAATCTTTCCGGAAGAAAAAAGACTTCTCTTTTTTGAAAAGTCTTGGGCCCGCTTTAGAGCCTATCCAGTAGCCCGTTGCATCGCCTATGATCGCACAGGGTATCAGCAGCAGATTAAGGTACCATATATTCAATATAGGCTGACCTGTAACGGGGTCAGGGGTTGCAGCAAACAGTCCGGCAGTAACAAGCAGTGAATCACCCGGAAGAAAAAAGCCCGCCAAAAGACCAGTTTCAGAGAATATGATAATAGCCATACCCACGTAACCCGCCCAAATTACAAGCGATTTTACATCGTACAATTGCTGGATTATTTCTTTCAGGAATTCCAAGGTAAGATGTAAATTTACCGAAATTCAAAAGCAGGTGCAATGAAGAAACACCGAAGAAATTGAACTAATAAACAATTCGGCAGAAATTTTTTCTATATCAGCCTTTTACATCTTGTTACATCCTGTACACTTGTCTTTACAGCTCTTAATGTATATTTGAGCGGTTAGTTAAACAATTCATCACCTCATTAATCCCCCGTTTTTCGCCGCCGTACCCCCAAAAGTACGGCGGCACTTTTTTAATCCAGGGGATTAAGACATACTGAACCATCAATAAATTATCCCTAAATAACGTCATTAACGCCATAAATCACCTTTTAAGATTGTTTTTGCCAACAAATTTGGTTAATTTTGTGTGATATTTTTGAATTTATTACATTTTTTTGAAAGGATTCGGTATATAAGCTGCAGGAATCAATTAAGCCAAAGAAGCCCGCACAGAGGTTTCATAAGCCAAAGCCAATAGTAAATCAGCAAAAAACAATAATAAGCCAGCAAAACACAATCGAGAACCAGCAGAAAAAAGAAGGCTCACCCGAACAAAAGCCGCAGCACAAGAAATACTTCAGGAAAAATCCTAACCAGAGGCGTTTCTACCCGCGCGAAAGCAGACAGAACCAGTCATCTCAGCCGAATCTTGCGAATAAATCTGTTACTGTTGTTGTTCCGCTTTACAATGAGGAAGGTTCACTTGTTGAGCTGTCGGTATCATTAAAAAAAGTTCTGGATAACCTTAGATGTACGTGGGAAGTGATCTTTGTTGATGACGGTTCAACGGATTCATCATACCAAAAGCTCCAGGAAATTCATCGCGTAAATACACGTTTTAAATGCCTGAAGTTCAAGCGTAATTACGGCAAGTCAGCGGCTCTGCAGGAAGGATTCAAAGCAGCCAAAGGAGATTATGTAATTACCATGGATGCAGATCTTCAGGACGATCCCGAAGAAATACCGGCGCTTATTAACAAGCTCAACCAGGGATTTGATCTTGTTTCTGGCTGGAAGAAAGTGCGCCACGATCCTTTCATAAAAAAACATACATCAAAGCTCTTCAACCTTGTAACAAGTATGATGGTTGGTTTAAGGCTGCACGATTTCAATTGCGGGCTTAAGGCATATGTAAAAGATGTTGTAAAGAACATTAAAGTTTACGGTGAAATGCACCGTTATATACCTGCTCTTGCACATCTTTCAGGATACAAGGTCACTGAAATCCCGGTTACACATCATGAAAGAAAATACGGAAAGACGAAATTCGGATTTTCAAGGTTCTATAACGGGATCTTTGATCTTATAACGGTACTATTTACTACAAAATACATCAAGCGCCCTCTTCATCTTTTCGGTTTTCTTGGCGTACTTAGCTTTCTTGCAGGATTTGGTGTTCTGTTATATCTTACAATATTGAAGTTCTTCGAATCTACTCCGATCAGCGGCAGGCCGCTTTTCTTTGTGGGAATTCTTATGGCTATTGTCGGAGTGCAGTTCTTTTCGATCGGACTGATCGGAGAAATGATCACAAAGACATCGGTTGAAAGCGACAACGTAATCATAGATAAAACCCTCGGATAAACTGGAATCTGGCGGGGCACTTACCCGTTATACTGAATATGAATAACATCAGCGATAAAGCAGTTGTATCCCCTAAAGCTAAGATCGGCAGCAATGTATCGATCGGGCCTTTCACTATCATTGAAGAAGGCGTTACTATTAATGACGGCGCCAGCATTCAAAGTAATGTTATTGTACACAAAGGCACAACGATTTCATCCGGTGTTCGTATATTTCACTCCGCTATTATAGGCGGCGAACCGCAGGACCTGAAGTTTTCCGGTGAAGAAACTACGCTTGAAATAGGTGAAAATACTGTTGTTCGCGAGTTTGCCACCATCAGCCGCGGCACAAGCGCAAGAGGCAAAACCGTTATCGGAAAGAGCAATTACATTATGAACTATGTTCATATTCCGCATGATTCGATAATCGGCAACAACATCATTCTATCAAACTCCATAAACATGGGCGGCCATGTAATTGTGGATGATTGGGCAATTATCGGCGGAATGGTTGGAATACACCAGTTTGTACATATTGGCGCCCATTGCTTTATAGCATTCAGCTCAAGGGTCACACAGGATGTACCGCCGTATGTACTGGCGGGCGGCTCTCCGCTGAATTACAAAGGACTTAACATTGTGGGATTGAAACGGCGGGGATTTAATGATGAGCAGCTGAGAAACATTAAAAATACTTATAATATTATTTACGGATCCGAATACAATATAAGCGATGCCCTTAAGTATGTTAAAGATGCCATGCCAAAAACTGAAGAGGTTAACAATATTATTACTTTTATTGAGCAAAGCGAACGTGGGATCATCAGAAAATAGTATTTCGGGAAACAGGAAGTGGGAATTCATTGATTCAGGTTTCCGCCCAGGCGTATATAATATGGATCTTGACAAGAGCCTTGTTGAAAGATGCCGCAATGAAGATACTTCGTTTCTAAGATTTTACCGCTGGAAACCCTATGCACTATCTCTTGGATATAACCAGGGGCGCTTTGCAAATGAAGTGAACATTGATTACAAAAAGTGCTGTGCTGAAGGAATCGATGTAGTTACGCGCCCTACCGGAGGCAGGGCTGTGCTACACTCCGAAGAACTGACTTATTCAGTTGTATTCAGGTCAAATAAACCCATTCGCGATCTTTACCGCGATATTTCGCTCGCCATACTCCAGGGATTGAAAACACTTGGTCCTGAATTTGAAAGGCTATCGTTTACTAATGAATCTCCTGACATACTGAAGCTGATCAAAACCGGAATGTATAATCTGTGCTTCAACAGTTCGGTAAAATACGAATTGAATTACAAAGGTAAAAAGCTTGTTGGAAGCGCTCAAAGAAAGTTTGGTGATATAGTACTGCAGCACGGTTCAATTCTTGTCGGGAACCATCACCGTAACATAGTTAATTATCTTAATATCACTGGTGAAGAGCGCGTGAAAATGCTTCGCGAAATAGAATATAAAACTGTATGTTTGAATGATATTGCCAAAAGGAAAATGGACTACAAAGCAGTTTCTGATGCAGTTTTTGAAGGATTCAAGAGCACTTTTAACCTGAACTTTGCTTCAATAAACAGGGTTGCAGAGTTTGTTGAACCGCGGATGAAAGCCGACCTCATAATAAACTAATCTTATCAAGCCATGGCAGCAAATGAACCTGAGGTTACAAAAACAGTAAAACCCGAAAGAAAGAAGATCACCACGAAGACGCTTGTAACAATGAAACAGCGCGGTGAGAAGATCTCAGCTCTTACTGCTTATGATTTTTTAATGGCAAGGTACCTTGATGAAGCGGGAATTGATGTTATACTTGTTGGTGACTCCTTAGGCAATGTTATTCAGGGCAATGCAACAACGCTTACTGTCACACTGGATGAAATAATCTACCATGCAAAGATAGTTAGAAAAGCTGTTAAGACTGCTCTTCTGGTTGTGGATCTCCCTTTTATGAGTTACCACGTTGATCTTAAAGAAGCAGTTAAGAATTGCGGGCGGGTTATGAAAGAAACCGGTGCGGATGCCGTTAAGCTTGAAGGCGGCGAACGCATTGCAGAGGTTGTTAAGCACCTTGTTAAAGTCGGAATTCCCGCCATGGGTCATCTTGGACTAACACCACAGTCAATAAATATTTTCGGCACATACGTTACACGGGGCACTGACCCGAAAGAAGCGCGCCAGATACAAAAAGATGCTGTAACACTTGAGCATGCAGGCTGTTTTGCTGTAGTGCTTGAAAAAATTCCCGCAGCACTTGCAACTAAGGTTACTAAATCTGTGCGAATACCCACTATCGGAATCGGCGCAGGTATCCATTGCGATGGCCAGATACTGGTAACTCATGATATGCTTGGAATGACAGAGATGTTCCACCCGCGCTTTGTGCGTAAATACCTTAATATCGCAGAGCTCTCAAAAAATGCATTCAGGAAATACATAAAAGACGTTAAGCACGAGAAATTTCCGAACAAATCCGAAAGCTACTGAATACAATTAACAATTGTCAATTAACAATGAGCAATATTTGACAGTTGTTATTTTATTTTCACTTAAGAACAAATTGGTAACTGTAGATTGGTAATTGTAAATTGAATATTAATATACTATTCATAGGCGATATAATCGGCGAGCCCGGGCTGAAGTATGTAGAGGATAACCTCAAGAAGTTATCCGATAAGCATAAAATTCATTTCGTAATTGCCAACGGTGAAAACCTTTCCGGCGGGAAGGGATTCCTTGATAAGGACGTGAAGCGCGCTTATGATGCAGGAATTCACTGTATGACAGGCGGAAATCATACTTTCAGCAAGCTGCAATCAGTGAATATACTTAAAGATGACGCCCGCATGCTCCGCCCTGCAAATCACCATGAAGACGTTTATGGGCGCGGATTCCAGGTCTACCCCGTAACTGTCGATGGCGGTTTATTTAAGCTTGCAGTGATAAATGTTATGGGCAGGGTGTATCTATCTATGCTTAATTGTCCTTTCAGAACAGCATACAAGCTGGCAGAACGGCTTAAGAAAGAAACCAATTTGATATTCATAGATTTTCACGGCGAGGCAACTGCAGAAAAGATAGCATTTGGCTGGTATATGGATGGCAAGGTTAGTGCTGTTGTTGGAACTCACACACACGTGCAGACAGCAGATGAGCGTATTCTCCCCGGCGGAACGGCATTCATAACGGATGTTGGCATGACAGGTGCATTTGACGGGGTCATTGGCGGGAATAAAGAAGCTAGCATTGCGAGGTTTTATTACCAGACTCCCCACAAGACCGATGTTGCTTTAACCGATGTGAAGCTGAGCGCAGTCGTTGTGAATATTGATGTTAATACCGGCAAGGCAGTTGGGATAAAAAGATTATTCGAGCCTGGGTTTAAGAATTAACAACAGAGTTACAGAGAAACAGAGTTTTTAAAAGACAAACCTGATTGGTAAAATAACCGATCAGGTTTTTTGTTTTATTAGTCTTGACTAATTAATCAGCGTAATCTGATGAATCTGTGATCTACTTCATCAAAACCATTTTCTTTGTTTCAACAAAGTCACCTGAAATTATCTTGTAAAAATACACACCGCTTGAAAAATTCGATGCATCCCAATCAGCTTCATAGCTGCCGGGTTTCAACTCTTCATTAACTAGTGTTGCAACTTCCCGCCCGAGCAGATCGTAGACAATCAGTTTCGTGAACGATGTAGTAGGCACATCAAATCTGATCTTCGTTTTTGGGTTAAATGGGTTTGGATAGTTTTGCGAGAGGAGATAAGCTTTTACATTCAAGTTATTCTGAGTATTAATATTAGTCAATCCTCCAGGGTTGTTTTTGTAAAAAATCTCAAAGTTCCCAAACCTTGTATCACACCAAATAACATTCAATTGATTATTTGAAATACACATTGAGGGTCTGCTTGAACCTGCAGTATTATCGTGTGTTAATTTTAGTTCAGGTAACCATGTTAAACCTAAATCGTTTGATTTCTCGTAATATATTTTAAAATAATTATCTCTATTATCATAATAAACAAAATGTAATTGTTCATTATAATTAACTAATGAAGCATTATAAGAACTACTGGAGTCATTGGATATACTTATTTCTGAACTCCAGGATAAACCTCCATCAATAGATCTTTTGAAATAAATCTGACTGTGATAATTCCTATGATCATTCCATACAACAAATAAATTTTGGCCGGATGAACTTATACACGGATTATTCGATACCATTAAAGGTGGGTTATTGGAAATTTGCAGATCTGTTGTCCAGGTATTTCCGTTGTCAGTTGATTCTTTATAAAAAATCTCTGAGCCTCCACCCATTCTGGAATCTGCCCAAACTATGTGAATTGTGGAATTTGAAACTGATATAGAAGGATTTTCTGACATTCTAACTGAATTGGTGAGTCTGAAATCGTTCGACCAGGTAATTCCGTTATCAGTTGATTTTTTAAAGTAAATTTCTGCTTCTATGTCTCCATTAGGGTCATCTCTGTAATCATGCCAGACAATGAATTCGTTATTGTTTGATATATAAATTGCAGGTATGCTTGAGGTTGATTGAGCATTAGTTAATCTTACATCATTCCCCCAACTAACCCCCCCATTATTTGATTGTTTGTAATATTCCTCATAATTACCATCTCTGTAATCACGCCAGGCAATACGTACATTTAATCCAGACACAAATATTGCTGGGTAGTTAGATAGTCCCGTACTATTTGTTAACCTAACATCAGGGTCCCAGCTAGCTCCATTATTCATTGACCGTTTATAATATATTTCTTCATTTCCATCCCTGTCATCATACCATACAATATGAATGGTATCTCCGTTTGCCGCTATACATTTGGAATTGTTCAATGGAGTTATAGAATTACCTGAAGCATTCGTCAATCTTATATCCTGACTCCATTGACAAAATATTGTGAAACAATTAAGTACAATTAGTAATATTGTTGTTTTCATATGAAAAAAATTTTACTTCATCAAAACCATTTTCCTGGTTTTAACAAAATCACTTGAAATTAGCTTATAAAAATACACACCGCTTGAGAAATTCGACGCGTTCCAATCAGCTTCATATCTGCCGGGTTTCAGCTCTTCATTTACAAGTGTTGCGACTTCCCTGCCGAGCAAATCAAATATAACCAGTTTTGTGAACGAAGCCTGTGCAATATCAAACTTTATCTTCGTTTTCGGATTGAATGGGTTGGGGTAGTTTTGGGAGAGTGAAAAAATATTGGGAATTTCCGCTATATTTGGAATGCCTGTCAAAATAGTCCCACCACCATTTGTTGTCTTACGAATAACTCCATTATCACCAACTGAATAACCCGTATTAGCATTAAAAAAACTTAAAGCATTTAGATTATTAGTTACACCACTGTATTGGAAACCCCAATTCATACCAAAATTAGTTGACTTAAGAATTTTACCATTATCTCCTGCTAAATATCCGATATTATCCTTAAACATAACATCATGAATATCATATGTTATTGTAGGAAGAGTTATTGTTTGCCAACTATCACCTCCATTAGAGCTCTTTAAGAATGTTGCACTATCTCCGGCTATAAATAGATTGCTTGGGGCTTCTGAATATATTGAGTTTAGATTTTTATTTTGGACTAAAGTGTTCCCTAACCAATTTAAACCTGCATTTGTTGTTTTAAGCAATAGTCCATTGTTTCCGACCACTATTATATTATTAGAATCAATTATGGTTAACTTATTTAAATTTGTATTTACTCCTGAGTTTACGTAAAACCATGAAATGCCTGCATTTGTTGTTTTTAAAATTAATCCTGCTTCTCCTACTACATAACCTAATTCATTTAGAAAATGAACATTATTCAGTTTCTTATTGCCATTTGAATTGACAACTGTCCAGCTATTACCTGTGTTTGTAGTTCTTATTATTAGTTCTTCACTTCCTACTGCTATCCCGGTTTGGTTATTTATAAAACAAACTGAAAAAAAATTATTCGTAAACCCTGAATTTACTGTGTACCATTTATTATTACTATACTTCATCATGCTGCCGCTATCGCCAACTACAAATGCAAACGTAGAATCAACAGCACTCAAAGAATTAAAATTATTTCGAACAGAATATCTAACAGATTCGTAAGAATTACCTTGGTCGGTCATTTTTAATAAAGTTCCATAGAAGCCAACAATAAATCCTGAATCATATGATTGAAGAGAAATATCATTATATATATCATTATTACCAAAACGCATAACATTCCAATTAACTCCGCCGTCGGAAGTTTTAATAACACAGCTTGAATCTCCTACAGCATATCCTTTGTTAAGATCAATAAACTCTAAATCCGAAAAAGAACTAGGGTGTCTTGGAATATTTTGCTCTGTCCAGTTATTTCCATTATTAGTTGTCTTATATATTCTTCCATTTCCACATATATACCCCGAATTAATGTTTGCAAAATATAATGATCTAAAGAAATAATAAGGAGATATTTGTTGTTCATTCCAGGTATTACCCATATCATAACTTTTTAAGAATTCTCCTAACTCCCCCACAGCAAAAATTGTGTTATTTCCTATGTATTGTGTTTTCCATATAACATTAAAAGTTCCTGTATTTAAAGTCGTCCAATTTGATCCTCCGTTTGTTGTACGTATTAAGTTATAATTATTGACATCTCCCATAACGTAACCAGTATTTTCATTTACAAAATTTATATCTGAATAGTAGTAATGCCCTGGATAATATATAATTGCATAATTAATCCAGGTCATTCCTCCGTTTGTAGTTTTTTTTATTGTATGGTTCCATTTACCTAAAATATATCCAGTATTTTCATTAATGAAATTTAAAGCCCGAAATAAATCTCCACTATCATAATCAGTTACAAACCATGTATTACCTACATCTGTAGTTTTTAGACAAAAGCCTTGTACATTTGCGTCGTTACCACAAATGTATCCTGTATTGTTGTTAATAAATTGTACTTTATAAAA
>JAUQWS010000122.1 GCA_030835025.1 Ignavibacteria bacterium
CTGGTTCAGATCTTCGTAATATGCAATTCTTTTTGCGTCAGGTTCCTTCGTCATTATCTTGTCAAATGCTATTCCCCTGAAGGTGTAAATATTGGTGTCGTTAACGCTGAATTCCACGCCCCATTTGTTCAATTCTTCACAGTCTCTTTGATGGAGCGCCTTTACAAGCGGTGTATAGTCTTCCATTTGGTGTGCCTCTTTGCAGCCAAAAACAAAAGTTCCCAATAATAGTGCTGCTAAACAGGATCTTTTCATAATTATCCGAATAATTTTCCAAACAAACCGGTTTTTTGTTTCGCAGCAAGCTTTGAAACCGCTTCGCTTCTATCTGCCTGTAATTTCTTAATAACATCTTTTTTTAGATTCGTATTTTTGACAAGGGCTAAACGCACATTTTCATCCTTATCCTCAGCAAGCATTAATTGAAGATCTGCAGGAATATCAATACCATATTCTGCTGCGGTCTCTTTGAGTTCCGGAGCATGTGAGCCGATACCAAGTTTAAGGTTATCATAAAAATGTTTCTGAATTTTTGTGATATCCATATTAAAACTTACTTGTTCGTTATTCTTGGCTTTTAGCAGATGTTTTACCCAGATAAGAAGAGATTCATCTATGAAGGGTTTTTCGAAATACTCTTTGATGAAATTATTAAAGTGTTTGCTGTAAATTGATAGAGCTGTGACTCTAAGAAAATATTCAATTGAGCCTTTTATGTCATCTTCGGTAAGATCCAGCAGCACAAAAAGCGGCTGTACTTCTTTGTTCGGGTGAAGCTTTGTCCAGATATTATCCGGAAGATAATTCTCGTTATCGCAGTAATGGCATTTTATTGTACGTTTAGTATCACCGGTCAGTTCAAGCCCCGCTCCGCAAGTCATGCATTTAAAAACCAGCATTGAATCTTTATCAATGTCCTTTTCGGCAAAATCCGCACCGTGTGAATCATTAATTACGCCGATGGCATTAGGGTGAAATTCCCTTATTTCAGCATCAGCTTTCCTTACCGGCATTTTATGGCTGCAGGCAGAGCAGATCACAGGTTTACCTTCTTCGATGGCTTTCAGCAGTAAGCCGGTTTCCAAAACGTTATTGCATTCCTCGCATGAACAGGGCATTGATGAATAAAAGAGTTTATAAGCCCCTGTTCCTCCCATTTGTTCAATGCTTCCGGAAAGGAATCCGTTCATGTACTGTACTTTATCCATAAAACCAAACATTCTATCCTGCAGGACACTTCGAACGTTTATGGTTTTGCCGCAATTCTGGCACGTATCAAAATCAACTATGCCTGATACAGCATGATTACTGTTGCAGCCCGGGCAGACTATCTGTATCCTGAAAGCTGAACATTTGATCAATAAAAAACCGTTCCTTCCCTTAGATGTTTCGGATTAAATTCCCTGAGGTCTTTACCCGTTTCGATTACAGATTTCAAGTTGGCAAAGAAGAACGTCCATCCTATCTGGCAGCTCATATGCGTGCCAATTTTGAACCGTTCACCGGATGGGATCCTGTACTGCTTCAGATTTACTATACAATCCTTCCCGGATTTTCTGAATTTCACCTCACAAATACAGCCTGCAAACGTGAACCTGAAGAGCGAGTTTTTCCTTACAGCAAGCACTTTGCCCCGTTCTTTGGCTCCAATAACCCACATAAATACATATTCACCGCCCTTTTTGAGCTCAACTTTTGCACCTGTTAAGAACCACTTGCATAGAAGTTTTGGTTCGGTCCACATTTTAAACAGTTTCTCAGGCGAGCCTTTAAAGGCTGCCTGAAGAGTGAATTGAGACCAGTCATACTTGAATTTCTTTGCCATAGATAACAGTGACAGTTAATAACATTAAAAAGCCGCTTGTGTCCACAAAGTTATGACATAATTAAATCGTAATCAACAAATTAAAAAGACAGGTCGTGCCTGTCTTTTGCAGTATCAAAATATGAAGTGAATGCTACTTCAATAAATCAGCTTGTTTTTACATTTGAGCTTGCAGTTTCAGAGACCTCCTCTGCAGGAGTTTCAGCAATCTCAGATTTTGGCTTCTTGAGGATGCCATAGGGAATCACAACGCAGTATCCTGCAACCAGCAATATGGGCGCAATAACAGTAGGCAGGAATCCATCTACAGAATTCTGGCTCATTAATATATACCCAATTACCAGAAGAAGGACTCCGAGTCCGATAATCATGAAATTCTCACGCTCAAGGGGAAATGAAAATTCCTTTTTCTTAGTGAACTTTGATGATTGATGCTTCTTACTCTTTGCTTTTGTTTGCATAGATAGTTGTTTAATTTTATTCTGTTTTCAAACTACTTTCAATCCAAATCCAATCCGGTTTACGGAAGCTTCATGCCGGATTCACGCTTTGGCAAGCTCATCGTAGAATATCGCGCTTGTCAATATACCGTTCTGGAAATTATTCAGATTCAAATGCTCATCCGGAGAGTGCGCGTTTTCATCAGGCAAACCGAATCCAAGCAGAACAGTATCAGCGTCCAGCATTTCTTTGAAGGTAAGCACTATTGGTATCGATCCGCCCTCGCGAATAAATACAGGCTCCTTACCGAATCCCTGTGCCATTGCTTTTGAGGCTGCTTTCATCCATTTGGTGTCAATCGGAGTCATTGCACCTTTGCCATGATGCAGTCCCGAGATCTTCACTTTAACAGTTTTGGGTGTTATCTTCCTGACGAAAGCCGAGAACAATTTTTCTATTTTATCAGGGTCCTGGTTTGGTACAAGTCTCATACTGATCTTGGCAAATGCTTTTGAAGGAAGCACGGTTTTGGCTCCTTCACCCATAAATCCGCCCCAAATGCCGTTACAGTCAAGTGTGGGCCGTGCCCAGGTTCTTTCCAGTGTAGTATAGCCTTCTTCACCAAAGAGCTCTTCAACATCAAGTCCTTTGGCATATTTTTTATCACTGAACGGGAGTTTAGCAAACCCCTCCTTTTCTTCTTTATCAAGAGGCACAACGTCATCATAAAACCCATCTATCAGGATCTTACCTTTGTCATCCTTCAGCTTCGCAATAATGTGCGCCAGTGCATTTATCGGATTATCAACTGCTCCGCCGTACTGGCCTGAGTGCAGGTCGCGGTTAGGCCCGGTCACCTCAAGCTGCATATAGCATAAACCTCTTAGTGCATAACCTATAGCGGGCACATCCTTATCATACATGGAAGTATCGGATATAACCACAACATCACATTTCAAAAGGTCTTTATGCCCTGAAATGAAATCTCCCAAGTGAACGCTTCCAATTTCCTCTTCGCCTTCAACGATCAATTTAATATTGACCGGCAGCGATCCGTTTTTTGCCAGATGAGCTTCAAGTGCTTTCATGTGGATCATGACCTGTCCTTTATCATCTGCTGAACCGCGTGCATAGATGTTCTCACCTCTTACTTCAGCTTCAAAAGGCGGCGATGTCCATAATTCGATCGGATCGACCGGCTGAACGTCATAATGTCCGTAAACAAGTATTGTCGGTTTATCCTTTCCTGCATTAAGCCAGTCCGCATATACTACCGGGTGACCGTCAGTCGGGTAAATTGCTACATTCTGAAGTCCTATCTTTTCGAGATGGCTTTTAATGTATTCAGCGCATTCCAGAACATCCTTTTTGTTTTCCGGATTTGTGCTGATACTGGGAAAGCTTAAGAAATGTTTAAGCTCCGTTAAATATCTATCTTTGTTTTCCTTAATAAAATTAGTAATGTTGCTCATTATCTTATTGTCCGTTCCCGCAGAATTTCTTGACCTGTTCCTGTGCAAACGAATCGGTTGGTTCAAATTCCAGGTATTTTTTGTAATCTGCGCATGCTTCTGCGTTTTTGGAAATTCCCGCGTAATTGTTTGCACGCCATAGCCAACCGGAGCTGATGTTCGGATTGAGCTCTATACTCTTTGTAAGGATCAATATTCCCTCGTTGAACTGATTCAGGTAGAAATATGAAATTCCGGCATAAACATAAGCTGCCACATTAAGAATACCGAGATCTATTGCCTTGTTCAGCTTTATGAGCGCTTCATCATATTTTTTTTCTTTAAACAATATCTTTCCGTATTCAAAATAAACGTTCTCGTCGGCTGAATCAAGCGAAACAGCTTTGTCAAGCAATTCATATGCCTTTGAATACTCTTCTTTATCTGCAGGGATCTTGGACCATTTCATATAATCTTCAGAATTAAGGTCTTCCAGTTTTACCTTGGTGAAAAATTCCTCAGCTTTTGTGTATTCCTTTTTTTCGATGTAAACATATGCAGAATACTTGTTGGCCTCGCTGTAATCTGGGTCCTTTGCAAGCACTTCGTTCAGAATTTCAAGTGCCTTGTCATATTCGGCTTTACCATAAAAGGATTTAGCAAGGTATGTTTTGCCGCGCGGAGAACCAGGAAGCAATTTGTCGTATCTTTCAAAAGCTTCTATGGCATCGTTGAATTTATCGAGCAGATAGAAGATAAGTCCCTTTTTAAAATATGCCGGTGCGAAATTATTATCAGCATCAGCTGATTTAATGTAATTTTCAAGGGCTATGCTGTATTTCTTCTGCTTAAATGCTATTTCACCTATTCCGTAAATAGCGGGGGCAAAGTTGGGCTTGTACTTAAGAGCGAGCTCATAATTGGATTTTGCAGGATCAAAAGCGCCTCTTGCCAGATAGGCATCACCAAGACCAACATATATGATCGGGTTCTTATCATCAAATAGCTTTGCCTGTGTCATTGAAGCAATTGCCTTATCAACTTTTCCGTCGGCTATAAAATTTTCTGCTTCTGCCGAAAGCACATTAATGATAGTCGATATCTCTTCCTTATCAAGATCGTCTTTTGTTTTGTTAAGCGGAAGGAACTTCTTTGATTTTTCGAACTCAGCTGCAGCATCGCTGTATTTCTTCTGCGATGTATATATTTCTCCCAGAACAGAATAAGCCTCAGGACGCTCATCATCTTTCTTAACAGCGTCCTTCAGGAATTTCATGGCATCTTTTTCGGATCCCGTATTGAAAAGTGCGATCCCGTAATATAGGTTGGCGTCATATGAATCTTTGGATACACTTTTCAAAAGGTTCAGTGCGCTTACATAATCGCCTGATCTGACAGCCGCAATACCTTTATCAAGATTATCCTGCGCTATTATATTTGAATTCACTGCAAATGCAATGATAAGAAAAGCATAAAGTCCCCTTAATATGTATTTAGTCATCATACCTGTATGATTATTAGTTTTGTAGTATTAGTTAAGCTGAATAATTTTTACCGGCTGCGTAACAGGTACCAGACCTGATTTAAGAACAATACGCTGACCGTCGTAAGAAACCAAAAAACTTGTAAATCCAACAGAGAGGTTCATGGAGTAATCGGTTGACATTATGAACGCTTCTGTTACAAGCGGGTAAGTACCGTTTGCTATATAACCCTGGTGCAGGCTCACATAATTGCCTACTGCTAGAGTCTGCGGGTCAACGGCTGCTATTTTCAGCGGTTTCACGCTTTCATCAAGGGTATCATTTGAAACTGTTACCCAAGCCATTGAAATAAAACCGACTGCATATTCGTTGTTCTTTATCTCGCTCATCATTTGAGCGGAAGTACTGCACACCTGGTCACCCGGAGAAAACTCTGCACCTGCAAGGACTTTTGATCTGAATATATCATGAATCGAAGCATTCTTGCGCGCTATGAAAACTTTGATCTTGCCTTCATATACATTCTTATTATCACCATCAAGCATTGCCCATTCGGTTTGTTCGCCAGTGAAGATCCTTTTCAGTTCATTAAAATTGAGTTTTGATAAAGGATTCTTGGGGTTAACTATCACGCCGATGCCGTCGAGTGCAAACCTGGTCTTTTTTACTTCAATTTTATTTGATGCAAAGATCTCTGCTTCTTCTTTTGTCAGATCTCTGCCTGCAACAATTGTCTTATAGGTCCCGTTATTAAGATCTGCGATAATTTCTTTTGATGTTTTTACATTAAGGGTAACTTTTGCATCTGTATTCAGCCTCATAAATTCCGCAGCTTCCTGTTTCATCAGAGGTGATATGCCTTCATCAATTCCGGCTGTTAGTTCACCGGTTGTTGAAGTGGATTTCTTAACGGTATAATCGCAGGCAGAAAATATTACAGTAAGCGCCGTTAAAATTACTAATGCCGGTATTAATATTTTCGTTTTCATATCTACTTAAACAAATTTTGGCGGGGTTTCGTTCTAAAGCATTCTCTTGTTATCATCTTCATCGTCATCATAATATCTCAGTTTCCGCGGCTTTTCCTTCAATTTCAGGTACACATTATACGTCCTGAATATTCCGTACAGAACCAGAATACCGCCTAAGATCCAGCGCAGGAATTCCCTGTCTCTAAACAGCTCGGAAGTATTATAGGAACCTGATAAAATAAGAATTCCCATCACCATAAAGATGAGGGAAATTCCTAATGTAAAATAATTATATACTTTCAAGTATTCTTACAAAACCATAAACAAAACTTTGCGGACCCTAAAACAATCCCTGCAATTCAGGCTTAATTCTTCAGCTTGAAATTGAATGGAACAGTAACCCAGACTTTTACGGGTTTGCCATTCTGCAATCCCGGTGTAAACTGGAGATCATTTGCCTTATCTCGAACTTCATCATGAAACGCATCGGGACCGCTTACAGAGCCGACCTTTATTACATTTCCATCGGGTCCAACCAGTACCTTCACAGTAACTCTTCCCTCTATACCTGCTTCTCTTGCTATGTCAGGATATTTCATTGAAGATCTGACCTGAGCAAGATTAACACACTCGGGAGCTTTTTCAACCTCGAATGACTGGAATACAGTCTTCTCTTCAACAACTTTTTCTTTCTTCTCTATCTTCTCTTCAATTTTCTTTTCTTCAACTTTTACATTGCCCGAAAACTGGAATTTCCCCGAGTCCTGATTGCCAACCGGAGTTTTTATTTCTTCAAGCTGCTGCTGTGTTTTGATTGTCTGTTCTTCAGCTTTTTCCTTTGCAACCGGTTCTGGCATTAAAGCAGTAAGATCTTTAGGCGGAGCGACCGGGGGTTCTTCAATTTTTGGCGGCGGCGGTTCTTCTTCATCGTTTGCAGACGGAGGTGGTTCCAGATCGGTTACGTTAATTATCCTCTGCTGGACATCGCTCTTTTTCTGGTCTTCCAGTTTGCTTAGATAATTTGCAAAAAGGTAAGTGCCAATTATAAATCCATGTATAAGTATTGCAAAGATCAATCCTCTCTGCAAGTACTTTTGGTATGTTTTCTTTAGCTCACTTGCTCCGTATCCTGTATCCTGCAGGATCTCTATATTATCGGTAACCATTGTACCTCCGTTAAATGATGAAACTATTTATAGAACTCTTAAGACTTATACAAAAAATGTACGCGATTTGTTCCTGTTTTTGCGTGTTTGGGACTGCATTATAGACAAAAAAGACAATAAATTCAAGACTTATTTACCCAAAATTGACCAAAATCAATCAAAACTGATAAAAACAGAACAACAAACGAAAAACCGGGTATGCCACTGAAAAAAGAGAAGTTAAACAGAACTACTTTACTTCACCGATGAAAAAATCAACATTATTCTTCGCAAAATTCACTATATCCCTTGCTGAGGCCTTCCCTTCGGGTGTTGCCATTGCGGCATTAAATGAATCCATATCATCATAATACATTTCAGCCATAATATAATACTGCTGTTCTGTGCCAGGCATCGGATTCAACTTAGATACCTCTGATCTTATCAAACCCGGGATCGCAGCAACAAGCGGCATATGTTTTTCGAAATAGTGCTTATCGAAAAGTTCCTTATCAGCGGGTGTCTTGTACATTGCAACCAATTTAATCATTGATTTCTTCCTCGGTTTACCTTAAAAATTCTAATTAATATATTGTTTATTCCCTGCTACCTATCGGGCGGAAAATAGGGCAAAATCCCGATTGGATTATAAACATACTTCTTTATCATATCAGGATCTACAGGGAGCTGAACGCTACCGCTGATCGTGGAATCCTGCCCGCCGTTTTCAAAAACCTGCGCAAATTCGGTTTCCTGAATTTCCTTGATCCTGCTATTCCCTGCAGCATAATTGTAATTCAGCCTGTCAATCCGGTTCTCTATTTTTGCAACTGCAAAAGGGAGCATTTGTTTTTCGGGAATATTATCTGTTGAACTTACGTTAATTCCGCTTCTTGGTATAACCGTGCCGTCAATCACAAACCTTTTAGGAGGATTTATGAAGTACTTTCCTTCCAATAGCGAGGCTAAATTGTAGGCAAGCATGCTATTATAGTCTTCCTTCGTGTATTCAGCGTCGTTCTGAAATCCTTCAGGCGCAAATGCGACCGTCCGTGTGCTCTTGCCTTTGTGCGAGAGTACAAGCGTTCCAATATCACATTGTTTGAAAAGAACTCTAACATCTTCATTTCGCATTCTTATGCAACCGTGAGAAGAAGGCCTAACTCCCAGGTGACCGTAATAACCCGTTCCGGGGAGTCCGTGAAAGCCAATGCCCATATTATACGGCATATAGTAATTCATCCTGGCATTATTGAATTGGGACGAAAGATGAACTTCTTCCTTCAGGAAAATTGCGTAAAGCCCCGGGCGTGATTCAACGCTTTTGCTTGCATAAGGCTGACCTGTTGAAACGGGATAGCTAATTGTTCTTCCATCCCTGTAATGCGCATAAAGCATCTGTAGATCAATTCTCAGTTCAAGCCAAAGTTCACCTTTAGTATAAACAGTATCCCGCAGTTTCTTTGAAAACTCCTCGGCAGCAAGTAAAGCCGAAAAATTTATCTTTGGTTCCTTTTTTTTGCTGTCCTCTGTAATTTCGCGGTCCAGTGAATTTCTACCGATTCTTTTTTCTTTTAATACAGAATCCTGTGAGAAGCCGACAAACAGAAAAACGCTCATCAGCAGCGGAAAAACAAACATGAACCTGCTTTCAGTTTTCACTGAATTTCCGGATTCGCTTTCTATCTGCAAATCCGGAGCAGTTTCGTCTGCCGGCTGCTGTGTATTTTCTGCCTGTTCGCCCATAAATTGAAATTTAATTCAAAACCGCGCTTTCAAGCCATGCCGTGGTAATTGACTTGGGCCTTGTAATAGGCTCGCCAACTGCCCTGCTTAATATTAACTGAGAACATATGCCAAGTGATCTTGATACACTGAATAGAACCGTATAGTAATCAACTTCTTTTATACCGTAATGATACACCAATGAACCCGTTGCCGCATCTACGTTGGGCCAGGGATCTTTTGCCTTACCCTGCTCAATAAGTATTTGAGGTACAATGTTGAAAAGTTTTTCAACAGCAATGAACCTTTCATCATTCGGAATATATTTCTTCCCGAAATCAAGCATTGCGGTAAAACGCGGGTCAGTCACCCTAAGCACTGCATGGCCGTAGCCCGGAATGACGAGTCCTTTATCAAGCCTCTCCTGTGCAAACTCTCTAAGCTGTTCATCCGTCGGAGCCCCGCCGAAATGATCAATGAGTTCAAGAACGAATTTCAGGCATTCCTGGTTTGCCAGCCCGTGAAGCGGACCTGCAAGGCCGTTCAATCCTGCAGCAAGCGAATAATACGCATCTGATAAGGCTGAGCCCACGACGTGCGATGTGAATGCACTTACATTACCGCTCTCGTGATCGCTGTGTGCCACCATGTAAAGCCGCATAAGCTTATACCATTCATCGGTATTATTATTTACTCCAAGCATGTGCGCATAATTTGCGCCCCAATCCAGCCCCTTTTTCGGTTTTATGAGATCACCCTTGCCGAACCTCGTCCTGTAAATTGCAGCTGCTATTACAGGGATCTTCGCGATAAGATCGAGCGAGTCTTCGAGTGTATAATCCCAATACAGATCTTTCTTTAGACCCTTATCGTATTCGCGTTTGAACTTCGATTCATGCTGCAATGCTGTGATAAGCGAGCTAAGCATGCTCATCGGGTGTGTATCTTTGGGGAAAGCTTTAAGGAGATTCCAGATATAAACCGGAACCTCTGCGCGGCTGTTAAGATCTTCACTGAGATCTTTGGTTTCTGCCTCGGATGGCAGCTCACCGGTAAGCATGAGCCACAAAATTTCCTCGGGAAGCTTTTCTGTTAGATCCAGAATGGGAAATCCGCGGATTATCAATCCGGTTTCAAGCCCTACTTCAGAAGTATCGCAGATAAGTGATTTTACTCCTCTCATTCCTCCCAGTATCTGCTCAACAGTAACTTCAGAAATTACCTTTGCGCCGTGATTCTTTCCCAAATTCCGCACTCGTTCGCGCAAATCCGGAATTTGAGAAGAAAGTTTTGTCTTCAGCAATGACATCTTAATTGAATTTTCTCCTTTTCTTAAATATGATTTCTAAGGTTGAACTACGAATATATTTGAATTTGGAATAATTAAAAAGGTTAAAAGAGGTGAATTTCAGTGGTTTATGGAGGCACTAATACTTTGTTACTTTCGCGAAAAGCGTCTCGATTTGGCGTGATTAAAGGTACAATATGTAACTTATTGATAAAACGTAATATAAGTGCCGTGAGTTCATTTTGAGCCGTCTGCGAGGTTGAAAAGTAGTGTGGATATAAGCGGAGTTACAAGCGTAATCACTCCGATACCAGGCCATTTCCTGCCCTTGGCGATCAGATAAATACCCCCGGCGTCGCCGATCAGTGTACCCAGTATCCCCAGCAGTATTTCTCCTTTGGCTCCGTTTTTTTTTGCTGCCATATTTACGCCGAATGGTGTTCCTATTGCGTGGCCGATGCTCATCATTACCATTACAACATCAACTGTAGTTTCGTTTCCGCTTTGCGATGTATCACCAGCCGTGTGCGCAAATGAACCGAGCATCCCGCCGATAAGTCCGCCAAGTATTCCCATTCCGCCGCCAAGAACATACTCAAATACAAGATCATCGGCTTCCCATCTGCCGTATCTCTTCTTTTTTGATTTGTTAAGAGTAAGAGCATTGTCGAATCTCGTACCGCTGCTATCTGAAGCATGCAGGTCAGTTTTGTTTTTATTGCTTAGTGAATCACCGGAAATAACTGTGCCTGTGGAATCACCTGAATTATTTTTTCTTTCATTCAGCCATTTTTCATAAGCTGATCTTAATTTTATGCTGAGTGAATCCGTTGGGGTTTTAGTTGAATCCTGCTGGGACATAATACATGATGTGCCCAGAAGCAGCGCGATCAATATGTATGAAATTCTGTTCATGCAGCTTAATGCATTAGCAAAGTTTAAACTTTAATTATACAAAAAGCAATGAATTTTAAACATTCAAAAAAGGGTTAAAAGGAGCTGTCAATCACGTTTTTTGCGGCAAACCATTCTGATAAACGGAATATTTTTTAAAAGGCAGAATTCTTCCTGGTTTGTTTTTATTTTAATATCCCACTTGCTGTCATCAACATACGCAAAATCAAATCCGCCATGTTTACTGATTGCAGCCATTTGGAATTCATCCACTTCGTGAACATCTGTCATTAGATAAAGCTTCCCTGATGGTTTGAGCACGCGGTGAATTTCGGCCAGCAGTTCAACCGAAAATGCACGGCGCTTATAATGCCTTTTTTTTACCCAAGGATCGGGGAAGAAGTAATACACCTTAGATAATGAACTGCTCTTTATAAACTCAAATCCGTTGACTGCACTGTACCACAGGGCTTTTACGTTCTTTAAACGTTCGCCCTGTATTACGCCGTCTATCCAGCTGACAGCATTTCGCCTCACTTCAAATCCGAGGTAATTGTGTTTTGAATCTTTAAGTGCAGATTCTATCAGGAATCTTCCAAGTCCGCAGCCAATATCAAGATACGACGGCGGTTTGCCGTCAGAAAAGAAGTCTGACCACTTAACGCTTTTTAATACAGGCGGGTATTCGAAATTGCTGCCTCTAAGCTGTTTCAGCGGGAAGTAGAGTATGGGATTTGCATGGTGCCTGATCCTCGGGAGCGGGTATTTAGTGTAATCAATTGTCTTCATAGCAGCCTGGCAGTAATACAAATTTAATAATAGGCTTCAACAAAAAAAGGACGCTTACGCGCCCCTGTTTAAAAACCTCACAGTTCCACCTCCCCCAACCCCCTCCTTGATAAGGAGGGGACTTTTGGGCTACCGATAATCTATGTCCGCCCCTCCTTATTAAGAAGGGGCAGTTTCGGCTTCAGCCGAAACGGGGTGGTGTTCCACTTATTTCTACCCGCTCCTTCACTTTGCTCTCAATCCTTGATAACACATTCTTCAATTCATTAAGGATTTCATCATTGGTAAAGCGTATGAACTCGATTCCGGTAAGGGCTATATCCTCTTCTCTGTTTTTGTCATATTCAAATGCATTCTTCCTTTCATGTGATTCTCCATCGATTTCAATCGCAAGCTTTAGTTTCGGACAATAGAAATCCACGATATAGTTACCTATACCATGCTGCCTTCTGAATTTGAAACCTAACAAATGTTTACTCTTAAGTTTTTCCCATAACAGTTTTTCCTGAAGAGTAGAGTGATTTCGGAGGAATTTCCTGGTTGGGGTTTGACTTGATCTGTTTAGTATTCTTTCCATTTTGTTGTTCCACCTCCCCTAAATCCCCTCCTTGGTAAGGAGGGGACTTTTGGACTACCGATAATCTCTATCCGCCCCTCCTTAGTAAGGAGGAGCAGTTTCGGCTCTAGCCGAAACGGGGTGGTCAATTAATAAATTGCAGCACATCGGTGTTCTACCTCCCCCAACCCCTCCTTACTAAGGAGGGGGCTTCAGCTACACATCTACACTCAACTGGCCTCTTTCAAGATCAAGCAGCCACTGCTTGCGCCACACGCCTCCTCCGTAGCCGCCAAGCTTTCCGTTTTTGTTCACTACTCTGTGGCACGGCAGGATAATCGCAATCCTGTTCATTCCGTTTGCTGTGCCCACAGCGCGTGATGCGCCTTTATGCCCCGCCTTTTCCGCAAGCTCAATATATGAAAGCGTTTTGCCGTACGGAATTCTGCGCAGTTCGTTCCACACTTTCTCCTGAAAATCAGTGCCGGGGTATATAAGCGGAACCCTGAACGTCTTAAGCCTGCCTGCAAAATATTCTTTGAACTCAGCTATTGCCTGCTCAATATGTTCGTTGGTTCCGGGAACAATTGTTGAATCAAATCTCTTCCGCAGTGTTTTGATCTGGTATTCCAGCATCCTGCGGTCGGTGAATTCAACAAGGCAAACTCCTTTTGATGTTGCTCCGATAAGAAGCGGCCCGAGCGGTGACTCCATCATTGTTGTAACAACTGCATCGCTTGATCTTGATTTGCCGGGCGGCTTGCCGAATACTTTACCGAATGCTTCGCGGAAACCGCTGTGTGATTCATACCCGTTACCGAATATGACATCATCAAGCGAACTCCCGTCTCTTATCTGTGCAAGAGCCGTACCAAGCCTGCGGGAGCGCTGGTAGGCGTGGAAGGTTATGCCGTAATTCTTCAGGAAATATCTCCTTGCCTTTTCCGGCTGAATTCCCATTTTGCGAAGCTCACCATCGCGTAGTTTTTTACCTTCGGAGGAATCCACGGCTGCAAGAAGTTTCTTAACCCAATCGGGATGGGTGCCGGCAAGCTCCATAGGCCTGCATTTTTTGCATGCGCGGAATCCGGCGAACATTGCCTCTCTTGCTGTCGGATAAAATTTAATATTCGATTCCTTAGGCTTACGCGCAGAGCAGCTCGGGCGGCAGAAGATATTGGTGCTCTTTACAGCCACGTAAAAAATGCCGTCGTAAGATTTATCGCTTGAATAGACGGCTCGCTTCATTTCGCCCGCGGGGGGCAGGGATTTAAGGAATCCTCTCGGCTCACCATGAAAATTACTGCTGTCAGTGCTCATTTTAAAGATCTCGCCCCTTTTGGGTACGGTTGCTGTATAATTTAGTGTTCTCATAACATAACAAAAATAGGATATAATGTAAATCCATTCCACCGAAAACTGAACATGTAATCAATGAAATAAACCGCCAAGGGCGCCAAAAAATCAAATGCTGTGCCGCGAATTGAAACGAATTATTTTTCTTTGTCACCCCTGCGCAGGCAGGGGTCTAGAGGGAAAACCACACAGAAGGTAAATGTACGAAATCATTTGAATCTGCAATCTACCATTTTGTCAATAGCTTGATCCTATATCATCGTCATAGCTGAATTATCCTTCAGCCATTTTTCACGTTTTTTGTGATCGGGCATAAGTTCGGTCATTCTGGCATAGAAGCGTTTTGAGTGATCCTTTATCTCAAGGTGAACAAGCTCGTGAATTATGACATAATCTATCATCTCCGGCGGCATTATCACAAGCCGCCATGAAAAGTTAATGTTACCCCGGGGAGAGCAGGAACCCCATCTGGTCTTCGCCCCGTTTATCCTGATGCTCTTATATTTATATCCAAATGCTTCGGCGATCTCTGCAGTGCGGGCAGTGATGTATTTCTTAGCGAATTGCTTGTAGAACCATTCAATGTAATGCTTTGGTGATTCAAGGCATTTTTCGGTTATTCTAAGCAGGCCATCTTTTGTCAGGCTTATCTTTGCAGTATTGCCTGCTGAAATTTCAAGCTTATAGGTTTTGCCTGCAAAGATGAATTCTTCACCCTCGGCGAACTCCTTAGGTCTGAATTTTTCTTTGATCTCACGGAAACGCGCTTGTTTTTTTTCTATCCATCCGCGTTTTTCTTCGATGAAACGCTCAACATAGCTGAGAGAAACTCCGTACGGGATCTTAACAGTAAGCGTCGCATCGCTGTTCACATGCAGAGCGATAGTACGCCTGCTGGAACGGATTATGTTGTATTTGATGCTGCCGGGCATAAAAAGTTATTGCACAAAATTAGAATTATTGTGAATCAAAAGCAAAAGGATTCAACATCAGAGGTTCAGAAAGACAGAGTGAAATAGAAAAGGGAGGCTCTAGCCTCCCCAATTCGTAATTCGTAATTTCTAATTGCCTCCTATGAGCAGCCCGATGTATCACCGCAGGTTGTGCATTTTAAGCACGTGCCGTTGCGGACCATAGTTACACTGCCGCAGGACGAGCAGATATCTCCGGTATAGCCTTTAAGCTTTGCCTGGCGTATCTTATCGTTCTCTTCCTTGGTGCTGCTGCCGCCTGAGTTCTTCATTTTTGCCGCTCCCGTCATCTGTATTCCAAGCGCTCCGCCTGTTACAGTCTGCTGAGCCGAAAGGCTTGGCTCATTTACCAAAAGCGGATTATTTGTGTTGCTTACAGGCTTGGTTTTATCCTGCTCTGTAATATGATCTCCCGGCTTAAGTTTATTTGCCGGCTCATCAATAATACGCTCTGAGTAAATCTCCTCTTCATCAAAATCAGCCTCGGTATCAAGCTTGCTTATTGCATCTATGGGGCTTGTCCTTAATTCATGCTCCTGCGAAATATGCGCAAGATCGTTGCGGCTAAGGTATGTTACGGCAAGCTCGCGGAAGATGTAATCAATAAGCGAGGTCGTCATTTTAATGTTGGGGTTGCCGATAACTATTCCATTAGGCTCAAACCTTGTGTATACAAACGCGTCTACAAATTCCTCAAGCGGCACGCCGTGCTGCAGCCCCAGCGAAACTGATATGGCAAAACAGTTCATAAGGCTTCTGAAAGCCGCACCTTCGCGGTGCATATCGATAAATATCTCTCCAAGCTGTCCGTTTTCGTACTCACCTGTCCTTAAATATACAGAATGTATTCCAATTTTCGCCTTTTGTGTATAACCGCGGCGGCGGAACGGCAATTTCCTGCGTTTTGCAATATACCGGTGTATAATGCGCTCGGCTATCCTTATAATATCGTTCGGTTTGCCGGCGGCTTCGGTCATTTCCTCGGCTTCGTGCTTTCCGTCCTCATCATCCGATACGCTGTTAAGCGGCTGCGAAAGCTTGGAGCCATCGCGGTAAAGCGCATTTGCCTTAATGCCCAGCTTCCATGAAAGCATATAAGCATGCTTCATATCCTCTATGGAAGCTTCATTGGGCAGGTTGATGGTTTTGCTGATAGCGCCGCTGATGAACGGCTGTGCGGCAGCCATTATTTTAATATGCGCATCAGCACTGATGAACCGGGTGCCCTTTTTGCCGCACTTGTTGGCGCAGTCAAAAACGGCGTAATGCTCTTCTTTAAGATGCGGAGCGCCTTCAACAGTCATAGAGCCGCAGACGAAATCATTTGCCTCTTCTATCTGCTCTTTAGTAAAGCCAAGCGCCTTTAATATGCTGAAACTGTAATCATCAAGCTGTTCATCCGAAAATCCGAGAGTATCCTTGCAGAAATCAGCCCCTAATGAATACTTGTTGAAAACGAAACTTATGTCAAATGCCGATGGAAGCGATTTTTCTACCTGCGCAATTACATCTGCAGTAAAGCCCTTTTCTGCCAGTGATTGCGGATTGATGTGCGGGCAGCCGATCAATGAACCGTGCCCTGTGCCGTATTTGACAATATCGTGAATTTCCGCTTCGGTGTAGCCAAGCTTCTTTAATGCGGGCGGAACGCATTCATTGATAATTTTGAAATACCCGCCTCCTGCCAGCTTTTTGAACTTAACAAGCGCAAAATCAGGCTCAACACCCGTTGTATCACAATCCATAACCAATCCAATTGTACCTGTGGGCGCAATAACCGTAACCTGTGCATTACGGTATCCGTAACGCTCACCAAGATCCAGTGCAAGATCAGAATCCTCTCTTGCAGCCTTAAGGAGCACGTCAGGGCAGTATTTCTTGTTAATACCTACCGGATAGATGGAAAGTCCTTCATACTCTTCGTTTGATACGTTATAAGCAGCGCGGCGATGGTTCTTCATCACGCGAAGCATGCTTTGCTCATTTTCCTTGTAACGCGGGAACGAGCCAAGCTCCTTAGCCATTTCCGCAGAAGTTGCATATGAGCGCATGTGCAAAATTGCAGTAAGCGCACCCGTTATTGCAAGCGCTTCGTTTGAATCATACGGAATACCCTGCAGCATAAGCAGCGCGCCAAGGTTTGCATAGCCAAGCCCAAGTGTACGGTAGTCATACGAGAGCTTTGCAATTTCTTTGCTTGGGAACTGCGCCATTAGAACACTTATTTCAAGTACAATTGTCCACAGCCTTGCTGCATGGCGGTAATTTTGAACATCGAATTGGGCACGCTCCTGATCGTAAAACTTCACCAGATTAAGCGAAGCCAGGTTGCAGGCAGTATCATCCAGAAACATGTACTCACTGCAGGGATTAGAGGCCTTAATTTCGCCGCCTGAAGGGCAGGTATGCCATTCATTAATAGTGTTGTGGTACTGGATTCCGGGATCGGCGCAAGCCCAGGCGCTGTAGGCTATCTGCTCCCAAAGCTCAGAAGCTTTCAGAACCTTGCAGGGAACCGGGTCACGGCCTTCTTTTTTGGCTTTTGCCAGCTCCACGCGCCAATAGAGGTTCCACATTCCGTCATTTTCGACGGCTTTCATAAACTCGTTGGTCGCACGGATGCTGTTATTTGAATTCTGCCCGGATACGGTCAGATAAGCCTCGCTGTTCCAGTCAGTATCGTAAGTGGGTATATAGATCTCTTTCACGCCAAGCTTTGCAAGCTGGATGACTCTTTCAATATAATTTTCCGGAATGAGCGATTTGCGTGCATCGCCAATAGCCCTGGCAAGATGCTTGTTCTGTTTTCTATCGAACGGGTCATTTTCGGGGTGAACTTCGTAGCATGCCTTGATGATGTTATTGAGGTGCAGATTCAGCAGCTTGGATCCTATGACAAGATCGGCAACTTTCTGCTCTTCATTAACTTTCCAGTTGATATACTCTTCAATATCGGGATGGTCGAGGTCAAGCGTCACCATCTTCGCAGCTCGCCGAGTTGTTCCCCCTGATTTTATAGCTCCGGCGCTTCTATCACCAATTTTAAGGAAAGACATCAAGCCTGAGGATTTTCCGCCGCCGCTTAAAGGCTCATTAGCGCCTCTTATATTGGAGAAGTTAGAACCCGTACCTGAGCCATATTTAAAAAGCCTTGCTTCGCGCACCCAAAGATCCATAATGCCGCCCTCGTTGACCAGGTCATCGCTGACTGACTGAATGAAACATGCGTGCGGCTGCGGATGGGTGTATGCATCTTCGGACTGCCTGAGCTCGCCGGAATCACCGTCAACATAATAATGTCCCTGCGAGGGGCCCGATATTCCGTAAGCCCAGTTTAGACCGGTATTGAACCATTGGGGAGAGTTAGGTGCTGCCATTTGTTTGGCAAGCATATAGCAATGCTCTATATAAAAGCTTTTGGCATCCTCTTCTGTATCAAAATAACCGTATTTCCAGCCCCAGTAGGTCCAGCAGCCGGCAAGGCGGTTAAAAACCTGCCTTGAATCCTTTTCGCCTGTGTACCTTTCGGCTTCGGAAATATCCTTCATGGCGTCAAGATCAGCGTGCGAAGCCTGGAGCCACATGGGGACGCCTTCTTCGTGATTCTTTTTCAGTATTTTGGGGACTCCCGCCTTGCGGAAATATTTCTGCGCAATGATATCTGTAGCAACCTGTGACCATGCCTTCGGCACAACGATATCGATCATTTCAAATACGATCGATCCGTCCGGATTCCTTATTACTGATGTGCGTTTTTCGAATTCAATATTCTCGTATGGGTTTATCGTATCTCCGGCAAACAGTCTATCTATCTTCATGCGGTAAGTGATTAAAAAAATTACTGAATAAAACCTGGTTAAAAAATTAATGCTCCGCTAATCTTTGCTGAATGTATCTTCGTTACATTTAGAATTTGTACGGGGAGCCTTACAATTTTCAGGAAATTTATGTGTCCTTCGTTCTTGTGGATTCAAAATTAACTGAACTGAAATTTAAATGCAAATTCATTCCAAAGAAAAAAAATTCACGAAACACTTGACAATCTGCAAAGCCTTGTTAGTTCGCTATTTCTCCGAACTGCGCAGTCAAACCTTTTGCGAAAAAAAATTTCAGGGCTGCTCAGGGAGCCTAGTGAAAATCGTTAGTTTTCCTTTCCGGATTTTTCGGACGCCAATTAATGCCAAAAAGCTCAAATCGCTCCAAAGCCGAAACAAAAACAATAAACATGTGCACATAGATAAATACATTGGATAAAATTTCGGACTTTAATTTTTCAACTCAAAAAAATATTCGTGATGATCTGAAATGTTTTGGTTGAAGTTTGATATAGAATAGAATTCAGGTTCAGCAGAGCTTGGGTAAGCATGCAGATTTGTTGTATATGAAACTTCCGTGCTTTCCAACTAACAGAACTAAAAGTTGCAGGTGATTACAGGGGGTGATTCCAGGATGTGAGATTACCCTTTAAAACGCAAAAAGGCACTCAAAAGAGCGCCTTTTTGTGCGAAATTCAATTATTTACTGCAATACCGGAAGCTGTACTTTCTTTTTCTTCTTCTTCGGCATTTTTTCAATGTTCCTGCCGCGCTTTAGCACAATATGTTCTTCCTGTACGTCAGGATACTCGTATACTTCGTTCTTAAAGTTGCGGAGTATTATTTTTTCCTTATCGCGGGCAAGTACATATTCAGGCAGGAGCGGAATTTTTCCGCCGCCGCCGGGAGCGTCAATTACGAATTGCGGCACGGCGAGTCCCGAAATATGCCCGCGCAGGTTATCCATAATTTCCAAACCAACATCTATTGGTGTGCGGAAATGATTTGCACCTTTGGTAAGATCAGCCTGGTAAATGTAATACGGTCTTACCCTTATGCCGAGGAGCTTCTTCATCAGCTCTTTCATTACTTCCGGGTCATCGTTGACTCCTTTCAGCAGAACCGTCTGGCAGCCGACGGGTATACCGGCATCAACGAGCATTGTGCATGCTTTGGTGCTTTCGGCAGTGATCTCCCAGGGGTGATTAAAATGCGTGTTAACGTAAATCGGGTGGTATTTCTTTAACATATCACATAGCTGGGGAGTTATCCTTTGCGGCAGTACGCACGGCATTTTTGTGCCAAGTCTGATTATGGTGATATGCTTGATCTCTCTTAAGCGTGCAAGGACTTTTTCAAGCATTGCATCGGTCAGCATAAGCGGGTCGCCGCCGGAAAGTATCACATCATTAATTTCCGTATGCTGCTCAAGGTAATTAAATGCTGCTTCAAGGTCCTTCATGTTGATCTTGCTGGAGTCACCCACTTTGCGCTTCCTTGTGCAGAACCTGCAGTACAAACCGCACTGGCTGGTGGTTAAAAACAGCGCGCGGTCAGGATAGCGGTGGGTTATGTTGGGAACCGGGCTCATTTCATCTTCATTAAGCGGGTCTTCTGCGGCATCAACATCGTACAATTCCACTTCATCGGGTACTGCCTGAAGCCAGATGGGGTCACCGGGATACCTGATGAGGCTGAGGTAATAGGGATTGACCCTTGCCTGGAAGAAATCATCCAGTTTTTCTGCAACTTCTCTTTTGATACTAAACTTCTCGACAAGCTGATCTACTGAGCTAACGCTTTGTTTTAGCAGCTGCTGCCAGAGTTCCATAAAATATTGACTCCTTGTTTAGTTTTTGGATTCCCTTGCTTCCCTATATAGGGCCCGCCCGGGTTTCACAGGGCACTCCGCCGGAGGTTCATTTTCCTTTATGATATCCTCTTTTTTGCCGGAATCACCTTACCCCGGGGAGACTTTCTCCCGGAGGTACTTACGGTAGATATAAAGATCATCTGCCGTTCTGTAAAAATCTTTTATGATAGTCTGAACTTCATAGCCGTTTTTTGTGTAGAACCTGCGTTCATTTTCGTATTCCGGCTTCCCGCTCGTTTCTATCAGTATAAGCTTTGCTCCGCTTTTCTGAAGGTCTTCTTCCATATGCTTTACCAGTTGGCTGCCAAGACCCTTTCCATGGATCAATGGATCAACGGCTATCCAGTACAGGTCATATGTCCCTTCAGTCAGCGGCCTTCTTCCGTAACAAATATAGCCTGCTGCTTTCTTCGTCTCATCGTTCTCTATCACATAAGTAATGTAATCAGTCTGCCTTGCGTCGTTCAGATATATGTCAATGAGCTCTAATGCTACTTTTATCTCGTCTTCGTTAAAATGCCCCGTATCCTCAATTATCCGCCTTAATTCGTATCTATCACCAGTTTCAAGCTTTCTTATCATCGTTTTGAAACCTCTTCCTTAAAATCCAGCACTTGTAATCTGCAACTTGTAACTTGCAACCTGTAACTATTTGACTCCCCACCTCTTAAGTGCAAAACCAATTATCTGCTGTATAAGGTAACTGTATTCCCAGCCATGTGCCTTTGCGCTGCGTGTGAATCCCGTATCCTCGGGTACATCGCTTGCAATATCGGGATTCGGGTTCAGCTCTAGAACATAAGCTACCCCGTCTTTGAGCCTCATGTCAACTCTGGCATAGTCAGCGGCTCCGAGCAGCCTGTATACTTTCTTCGCAGTATCCTGAATGACTTTAACTTCCTTATCGGTCAGGTTCTGCGCAGGGCAAACAGCCTTGGTATTTTCAAACTCAACAGTCTTATACATCCATTTGCTGTTATAGCTGATTATCTTCGGATAATCCTCAGGCAATCCCGTAAAATCTATTTCACTTATAGGAAACGTTATCAGCTCATCATTGCCGACGACCGATACATTTATTTCCCTGCCTTCGATATATTCTTCAACAAGTGCAGGCTGTTTATGTTCTTCCAGCACATATTCTATCCGCTGTATTAATGCCTTTTCGTTAGTTACAACCGATTCATTAGTAATTCCGATACTTGCGTCCTCACGCGAGGGTTTCACTATCATAGGAAATCTGTATCCGTCGCCGTTCATGTGTATCTTGGATGTGTTCGTCACAAAATGACGCGCTGTAGGTATCTTGTTCTGATTGAGCAGTGATTTTACCAGCGGTTTGTTGAGAGCAAGCCCTAATGAGAAAGCCCGTGAGCCGGTGTATGGAATTTTCAAAAGCTCAAACAGTCCGGCAATATTCATTTCCTGAGTAGGATCGCCATCTACGCTTTCGCACAGATTAAAAATTATGTCCGGCTTGTTTTCGTTCAGTTCATTGATGAGCTTGTTTATATCAAGCGCAACGGGAATTATCTTCGTATTATGTTCTAAGGGAGCCAGAGCCCGCTCAACGCTCTTAACTTCATCCAGCACACCATACTCGCTCATATCAATAGCTTCATCAAGCTGATCAATATCAACACCGGTTCCCTCGTATATGGGTCCCTGCGCATACTGCACCGGATCGTTGAAGATTATTGATATGTTTAGTTTCTTACTCATCTCAAATTGCGATCCCGATTTATCGGGAGGAGCAATCTCACTTTCTTTTTTACTTTTTGTTTTCAGATCCTGAAACAAGTTCAGGGTGACGATCAATTCATTTCACGTTTCACATTTCACGTTTCACTTCTTTATGCCATATCTTTCAATCGCCAGATTCAGAACACTTTGTATCAATCCGTCGTAATCAATCCCAACTTCACGAGCCGCTTTTGGGAAGCAGGAGTTATCATCGGGATCCGGAAGTATCCCCGGCAGCGGATTAATTTCAATTATGTACGGATTATCATTACTGTCGCACCTTACATCCATTCTTGCCCAGTCTCTAATACGCAATGCTTTATATGCCTGTTTGCAGATCTCTTCGATCCTTTTAGTCAGCTTTTCGCTTATCTTTGCAGGACATGTGAATATATCAAGCTTGTTTTCCCTGGTATCAAAGTACCATTTCACTTCGTAAGAATAAATCTTGGGGAAATCCTTAGGCAAGCAATCCAGATTTATTCCAACAATCGGCAAAACCCGCACATTATCGCCATTTCCAAGCAATGCCACGGTGAATTCCCGCCCATCGAGGAAGTCCTCTATTATAGAGTGCTGGTTGTAATTCTGCTTAATTCTTGTTATTTCCCTATTTAGCTCTTCGTTGGTATGAACCACACTACTATTATATATGCCCTTTGAGGAGCCTTCATGAAGAGGCTTTACAAAAGCCGGATAATTGACCTTTGGCGAGCCGTTAACATGGCTATCAGTTATGAAAAATCCGGGATTGGGCACTCCGTAATAGGTCAGAATTTCCTTGCAGCGTGATTTATCGTGGCAGTTTCCAATTGTAATGGGATCACTTGCTGTGTAGGGAATGTTGAGCATCTCGAGCATTGCGGGAATATGTGATTCGCGTGATGCGCCGCCGAAACCTTCAGCCATGTTGAAAACTATATCAGGTTTTGTAACTCTCAGCTTTTCGTAAGCACTTTCATCAGCTTCTATCCGGATAACTTCATGCCCTGCTTTTTTGATTGCGCTTTCGACAGCCGATATCGTTTCCTCGTCGTCCCACTCGGCATAAACATCACTCAGGCGATTTTGATAGTTGCTGACCAAATTGTCATCAACATATTTTTTTTGCTGAGAGTTTTCTGCAACTATTGCAGATACGTCAGCTTCTTTTTTTATATTGTAAGTAAATCCTACGCGCAAAAAAATATTTTGCTTATCTCCTTACTTTCTTTTTTGATGAGCTAATTTTTTTATCCGCATACAGCTTGAATAATTGTTATCATCAAAAATTCACTGCAAATATAACATTCTAGCACTCATAATCAAGAGGTTAGAGAAAAAAAATGAAATTTTTTTTTGAGGAACCGGAACAAGAAAAAATTATTGTTGATGAAAATAATTTTCATGCTGTAAGAAAAATTTTTCATTGGTGAAAAAGCTGCTGAATAGATTTCAAACGTTAAAATAAAATTTTTTCTGCTTGATAGATTACAAAATGTTCCCAAGCCGGGGCTTGAGAACAATAATAAACATAAAAACCCCGGAGTGTGCTTGTGACAAACACTTGATCCAGGTTTATTCACAGTTATGAAAACAATGGTAATGCTGTAATGAATTGAATGTACAATCAATTAACGGTATTTTTACGGCTAATATAAAGGATAATGTATAATGTTTGATAAGCTTGAAAAAGTAAAGCAGCGCTACAATGAAATTGCCGAACTGCTGAATAAACCCGAAACGGTCAATAACCAGAAGGAATACCGGAAGCTTTCAAAGGAATACTCTGACTTAACCGAGATAGTAAACGCATATGACGAATATATCAAAGTTAAAAGACAGCTTGAAGAAAATAAGAAACTGTTATATGAAACCAGTGATGCGGAAATGAAAGAACTTGCGGCTGCCGAACAGGAGGACCTGCAATCGAGATTCGATAAGCTTGAAGCAGATATTAAAGAGCTTCTTGTTCCCAAGGATCCCAATGATTCCAAAAACGCAATGCTCGAGATACGCGCCGGTACCGGAGGGGATGAAGCTGCACTGTTTGCCGCTGATCTTTACAGAATGTACTCGCGCTACGCCGAAAAAGCGGGGTGGAAGATGGAAATAGTCACCTATAATGAATCCTCAGGACTCGGAGGACTGAAAGAAGTAATTGTGAGCGTAACAGGCAAAGATATTTACGGAGCCTTAAAATATGAAAGCGGAGTTCACCGCGTACAGCGTGTACCGGAAACGGAAACACAGGGCAGGGTTCACACTTCAGCCGCTTCAGTTGCTGTTCTGCCGGAAGCGGATGAAGTTGATATAGAAATTAATCCTGTTGACCTAAAAATTGATGTATTCCGTTCAGGCGGAGCGGGGGGACAGAATGTTAACAAGGTTGAAACAGCAATCAGGATAACGCATATACCCACCGGAGTAGTTGTACAGTGCCAGGACGAGCGCTCACAGCTTAAGAACAAGCAAAAAGCGATGAAAGTCCTGCGTTCAAGGCTGCTGGAGGCTGAAATTGAGAAGCAAAACCAGTTAACATCCCAAAAGAGAAAGCTTATGGTTGGTTCCGGCGACAGGAGCGACAAGATACGCACCTATAACTTTCCGCAAAACAGGCTGACGGACCACCGCATTGGACTGACGATGTACAATCTTTCACAGATAATGGAAGGCGACCTTGAAGAGCTGTTCGAAAAGCTTAAAATAGCAGATAGAGCAGAGAAGCTTTCGGAAGAAAACGTTTGATTCAATTATCAATTAGCAATATAGAATAGTCAATAAACAAAATTCAGAGCAACAATGCAGAGAGTAAAAATTTTTGAAGCAGCACACAAAGGATTAAGAAACGCCCTTTCCCAATTTTCATTCATGCTTGGCAAATGTGATTTCAACAGCAAACAGGACGTTGAAAAACTTCACTCGCTTGGCAAGGATCTTTTCATGATGCTTTCAACTCATGCAAATGACGAGAATTCAATAATCCTCGCAGAGCTGGAGGCAAGGGCAGCCGGCTCATCAAAACATGACATGGATGACCACGAGAGGCTTGAGAAAGACCAGGACGCAATGGAAAAACTTCTGGATGAAATAAAGGAAGTATCATCTAAAGGCGGCAATGCCGAAGAAAAAGGCGCAGAACTCTACATGAGATTCGCGAAATTCCACGGTGATTATCTTCTGCATACTGTTGCTGAAGAGACTGATACACAGCGTTTGCTTTGGGAGAATTTTACAGATCCGGAATTACATTCCATCAGAGGCAGGATAATCAGCAAATTCACACCGGAAACATTTGAAAAATGGCAAAGCTTCATCATGCCTGCAATTACTCATAATGACCGCACAATGATGCTTCGGGGAATGAAAGCCGCTGCTCCCCCGCAATTTGAAAAACTGATGGTGATGGCAGAGAAATACCTGCCGAAAGATGAATTTGATAAGTTGAACAAAAGTGTGAATTAATTGTTCTGAAAACCATACCGTGTCTCTCCCCTCTCCTTAGTAAGGGGAGGGGCAGGGGGGTGAGGTTGTTACTAAGGATTTTTCATAACAGAGATACCCAGTAAAGGAAGTAAAATAAATTTAAATCACATTAATGAACGTAGAAACCATTAAAACGGGAAAATGCCCGGTATGCGGCTCGAATGAAGTTTACGATAACCGCGGAGTATCAGCAGCCAATCACCGCAAGTTCATCCTTGTATCGGCAGTAAAAAGCTTCACTGTGGATGTCTATGTTTGTATTAATTGCGGTTACTTTAAGGAATTCCTGCGCGATGATGATATGATAAACGAAAAGCTGAAAGCAAAAGTCAAACAGAAATGGAACAAAACTTCGGAGAAAACAAATGCAAGATGATTCACTGAGATCGGGAAAATGTCCGAAATGCGGGTCAAATGATGTGTACACTGATAGAGAGCTCCCCAAGCGAGGCGAGAGAATGCAGCTTGTAGTATCATCATGGAAATGGTTCTTTCTGGATACTTATGTGTGTTTAAGCTGCGGCCATTTTGAAGAATTCGTCCGTGAAACTGAATTGCGGGATGAAAAGACAATTGAGAAGATAAGGGAAACATGGAAGAAGCTATAGGCAAATATTCACTTTGATCAAATGATTTTTTCTCACTTGTAACAATTTTCATATCAAACTATTTTGCCTTATGCCATTATCATACGAACCAGTAACCTGTTACCTGCTGCTTGGAACCTAAACCTTCCAAACAAGATCCTTTCCTCGCGCTGCGTTTCGCAGAGTTCCGCTATTATTTCCTCATAAATTTTTTCGTTACTGCCGGACTCCTTATTCAGGAAGTTATAATCGGCTATGAACTCTACCGCATTACTCACGACCCGCTTGCAATCGGTATGGTCGGGCTCGCCGAAGCGCTGCCTTTCATATTAATGTCTTTATTCGGCGGGCATTATGCAGATAAGCTGAGCAAGAAGAAGATCATGATATGGTCGCTCAGCTTCACAACATTTGCCTCGGTTGTGCTGTTAGTGCTATCTTTTGAACTGCTTAAGAGTGATCACCCGGGTGACTTAAAATATGTAATTTGGAGTGTCTTCATTTTCATCGGGCTGTGCAAAGCTTTCTTCTTCCCCGCAGTAACGTCAATAAAACCGTATCTTGTGCCTAGGGAAGCCTATGCGAACTCCAGCACATGGGGAAGCGCATCATGGCAATCCGCAGTTGTTATCGGTCCGGGAGTCTCGGGATTCCTTTATAACATATTTGGCTTTTCGGGAACTCTGCTTTTCGTAATTGCGATAATCTTCCTATCCATAATGGCATCACTCGGTATCAAAGACCGCAAGCCGGATGCGATGCAAGAAGGAACAATGCTTGAGAAGATCAAAGATGGATTCAGTTATGTAAAGAAGACCAAAGTAATATTTTATTCAATATCGCTCGATATGTTCAGTGTTATGTTCGGGGGAGTGGTTGCGATACTCCCGGTATTTGCTGAAGATATCCTTCACGTCGGGCCTGACGGGCTGGGCATTCTCCGTGCAGCTCCATCGGTAGGGGCTGTGCTTGTGCTGCTTGTTCTTTCAAAATTCTCTCCCATGAACCGCGCATGGCGAAACCTGCTTTGGTCTGTCACGGGATTCGGTATCGGAACGCTGGTTTTCGCTTTCTCTGAAAACTTCATATTATCTGTTGCAGCATTATTTTTGACCGGTGCTTTTGACAGCATAAGCGTGGTAATACGCGCAACGCTCTTGCAGCTCTTAGTGCCGGTCAATATGCGTGGCAGGGTAAATGCGATTAACGGTATATTTCTCAGTACATCAAATGAGGTTGGTGCATTTGAATCAGGCTTAGCTGCAAAATTACTTGGAACTGTCCCCTCCGTTGTATTTGGCGGAATAATGACACTTGTTGTTACAGCATGGATCTTCATAAAAAGCCGCGGACTCCTGAAGAAGGATTATTCAAGCTAATAGGTTTTTGAATTGTAATAAGGTTCAAATACAAAGAGTTGCAGCTGATGATTTTTAATAAGAAAAATTCATTAGATTTGTAAAGTTCAAATAAAAATCGCCGCAACTTGAAGGTCGTGGTTACAAAAAAGCATTTTACAAATGGATTTCACAAATACAGAACTTAAACATATTGACTGGAGCAATATCGAACCCGTTACTCGCCAGGGCGAAAGCGGAACTGCAATATGGAAAGAGATCATATTTCCAGGCTTCAGGGCAGCGGTAGCAGAAATTTCTCCCGGCTACAAGTCAGCAGAACCGTGCTCAAGGGGGCATATTCTATACTGCATTGAAGGCGAGCTTACCGTGAAATTTGAGGATGGCAGAGAATTCAGGCTCAGGAAAGGGGAATCGCTTATACACGGCGCAGGTGAACCTCATATTTCGCTTACTGGCGCGCATTCTGCTAAGATATTTGTGGTTGACCAGAACATCGGGTCATAATAAACTGTTAAGCTATTATGGATAAGCCGCTAATTATATTAATTGCTGCCATGATCATAGCAGCTCTAGCCGTGCCGGCAGCAAGCCAAACACCATTTACTAATATCAAATTCAGAGTAATTGATAATCCCGGAAACGAGAACCCGGCCGGGAAGTTAACTATATATGAAAAGGTCTGCGAATTTGATTATGAGCCAAAAGTTCCTTCAGGTGATTACTGGTTCGGACTCGATACATCACAGTTGAATTGGGACGCGCTACCTGACAGCATGTACAAAAGGCTAAACTGCAAAGAGCACGTAATCGATAGCCAGGAGGTTAATTATTCCGTTCAGCATATGGCTTGGGAAGAGATCTTCAGGTACAAGATTGTAAGGATTAACTATCTCGGAATTGCTGATTCTATGACGATTGTATTCCCGATACTTGTTAAATCATTTGTTACTTTTCTGGATCTCGGTCAGATATCTTTTACACCGGGCTATTTTGAACTGACAGGTATAATAAAATATTCAACAAATACCGAATCAAAGAAAGTAAGCTTTTCGTTTCCAACTGATCACAGGTGGGAAAGTATGGATTACGCAAACCGTAAGATCAGAATTGAAGAGTAAATTGCATTAATTTCTGCGTTTATCTAAAATTACTATTGAAACCCCAATTAAAATGCGGGTGTTTTACAATTAACAGTGCTGTATTACGGGCGTGTATCGTCAAATCTGCAATTACCCGAAACCGGAGAAGGAGGGGAAAATGAACACACCTCTTGAAATAGCAAAAGATTATTACGAAGCATGGGAAACAAAGGACCGCTCAAAATTAAAGCTTTTCAGCGGACTCGAATTCCGGAGTCCCGATGCGGATTTTCACTTCGCAGAGGATTTTCTGACCGCCTGCTGGCAATTTGCAGGAACTAAGATGGAAAACAAAAAATTTGTTACACAGGGAGACACTGTTTGCATAAGGTATGAGATAACCTCTCCGGACGGCACAAAAAAACCTTATGTTGAGTGGATGGTAGTAGATGAAGGAGAAATAAAATCCATAGAAGTATTCTACGATGTGAGATAAAGACCGCTTTTGTCTGCTTACCCGTGAAGCTGATACAACATATAAAAGCTTAAACTGTGAAATTTAATTTTAAGTGTTAACTTTGCAAAATAATATTTTCTAAGGAGAACAATCTATGAAAATCGGAATTATCGGTTCGGGGGTAGTTGGCAAAGCACTTGGTGCCGGGTTTGCAGATAGCGGCCACGAAGTGATGCTGGGCACACGCACTCCGGATGCAGAAAAGATACAAGCCTGGGTGAAGGATACCGGCAAAGGAGTTAAAGCCGGCACATTTGAAGAAACTGCCAGGTTCGGCGAGATCATTGTGCTATGCCCGTTGTTTCGTGCCGTAGAAGATATCATCTCTCTGGCGGGCAAAGAGAACTTCAAGGGAAAGATAGTAATAGATACTACAAACCCGCTATCGGACGAACCCCCGGTAAACGGTGTTCTGAAATACGTGAAGACCCCGCAGGGTTCTGCAGGAGAGTTCATTCAGCAGCTTTTGCCTTCAGCGCATGTAGTAAAGGCATTTAACAGTGTTGGAAATATGTTCATGTATAAACCGGAATTCAGGGACGGGCAGCCGACAATGTTCATATGCGGAAACGACGCCGGCTCCAAGAAGAAGGTGACTGAAATTCTTGCTGATTTCGGATGGGACGTTCTGGACTGTGGCTCTATCGAGGCATCAAACGCACTTGAAGGATTGTGCATAATTTGGTGCGCAAGGGGATTTCTTGAGGGCAAATGGGATCATGCATTTAAACTCTTGAAAAATTGAGTTAACTTTGCACATACAAATAAATCCGGAAAGAGGCCTTAGGACCTCTTTCTTTTTTTAGAAGGAATTCAGTAATGTTGGAAGAACTCTTTAAGCTTGTTTCGGGCCAGTCACAGGAACAGATCGTTGATAACCCTGGCATTCCAAATGACCACAATGAAGCAGCTATACAGACTACAACAGACTCTATATTTGATACATTGAAGTCACAAGTTGCATCCGGCAACGGTGCAGATGTGCTGAACTTGCTTGGCGGAAAGTCAAATGTTCAGGGAAATCCATTAGTGGGGGACTTAACAACTAATGTAACCAACGGACTGATGGAAAAACTCGGAATAGACAGCCCGATAGCAAAGCAGGTTGCAGCATCGCTTGTTCCGGTCGTTCTTGAAAAATTGATAGGCAAGACAAATGACCCGGGTGATAACAGTTTTGACCTGAATTCGATCTTCGGATCGCTCACCGGCGGCAAATCAAGCGGATTTGACATGAACAGTTTGCTGGGCGGCGAAAAGGAAAAAGAGAGCGGTTCTGACCTTGGCAGTATATTTAATATGTTATCCGGTAAATAGAAAATACATCCATGAAATTTCTGTTGAGTTTTTTGATCTCAGTTGTTCTTTTCACATCCTGCGGTAAGGATAATAAGACTAATCATTCTGTAAGGGATTCAGAAAAAACTGATTCTCAAACTGATCCCCAGGGCTCGCTAAGCAGCACAGGTTCAAAAACGGGTGACGACGGGCTCAGGAACATTTCTTACGAACCGGGCAAGTTACCAGCTTCGGTAAAATACAGCGGCAAGGTAGTTGCAGGCGCAAAATGGGATGACAAAAACGGGAACAATCTTCTTATTATTACAGAGACTGAAGAGGTTAAACAGAAGGAAGATTTCCGGATGAAAGAGCTCTTTGCATATCAATTTATCGTAAACGGGGAAGAAACAAAGCTGCTTTGGAGGCTTAATGACCTGATCAAAGATTGCCCATTAGATATTACACTAAGCTTCATTCCGAAGTCTCTCACAATTACCGATCTTGATAATAACGGAATAGCAGAGAATACTTTAATATATAAGATGTCGTGCAAAGGTGATGTTTCGCCCGATGATATGAAGCTTATTATGCATGAAGCCGAAACAAAGTATGCAATACGCGGCATGATGCTTCTGGAGACTCCCGAAGGAAAATTCGGCAATGATATGAAAGTTGACCCCTCTTTTGATAGCGCACCGAAAGAGTTTTTGCCTTATGCCAAAGAAGAGTGGGAGAAATTTAAAACTGAAAAACTGGGGAATTAGCTCGATTCCGGCAGGGGACGGAACTATTCATTCAAGCTAATTCAAACAGTAATATTCCTGCAGTGAGTTCTTCTGAAGCGCAAAAAGAGACCGCAGGTTCAGGTGGTTGGTCAATGTCTTATTCAGAGCTTCTTCGCTTCCGCGGATGAGAAGGTCATATTTTTCAAGGTCATTCAGCCCGATCGAGTTGGCTATTAAATAAAAACCCACTCCGGGGAATTTTGTAAGGTCAAGCTTTAACACTCTTTCATTATATTTCTCAAACGCACTTATCAACGCTGCAGATGCACACACGGAGTACTTATTCAGAAGCTCAATATCTGCGTACGGATACATTCTATCGGGATGTTCATCAAAGTAATTCACGATGCTGAAGATGTCAATTCCCTTGACGGCAATATCAGCCTCGCCATTAGGATATTTGGCAAGCACTTTTTCAAGCTTCACATATGAGCCTGTACCGGGAAGGCTGCCTGTGGTTAAAAATGGTATTCCGAACTTGTTATCGAATTTCTCAAGATCTTCAAACAAATTTCTGTAACGCTTTTCAAAAATGTGCAGAAATCTCGTCTCACCGGGCAGAACAACAATACCAAGCGGGAACATCGGAATATTACTGGTTACTGTATGTTCTTCTTTATTTAACATTTTCTTTCAAAATAATTTCATATTTTAAAAGGAAATTTGCTGCTAAAAGGTTTCAAAATATATCCACTAATTTGAAGAACGTAATTATATTTTTCCTGAGTTTTCTAAGCATATGTTTTACTTCGTTTTGCAATGGAGCAGACATTAACGGGACCATCACGATTGACGGCATTGAACGCGAATATATCCTGCATCTGCCTAAGTCATACGCAGGGGATATCCCGCTTCCGCTGGTAATGGTTTTTCACGGCGGAGGTGGAACAGCAAAGCAGATAAAGTCGCATACTGGATTCAACAAGCTGGCGGATAAGGAGAATTTTATAGTCGTTTATCCCAATTCCGTGGATAAGAACTGGAGCGATGGCAGAATTGGTGATAAACTGCCGATGGAGCGCGATGATGTAAAGTTCATTTCAAACCTGATAGATACGTTAAGCGCAAAATACAGGATTGATACAAAACGGGTTTTTTCAACGGGAATTTCCAACGGCGGATTCTTCTCTTTTTATCTTGCACTTAAACTCTCGGGCAAGATTCTTGCGGTCGCGCCGGTCACTGCAAATATTCCCGAGAACCTGAAGGATAGTTATAAGCCTGAATATCCTGTTTCACTTTTGCTCATCAACGGTACGGATGACCCGCTGGTAAAGTATGAGGGCGGTTTTGTCGGATTCAAAGATGACGAAGGCGGAAGGGGCAGAAGCGTATCCACTGATAGTACAATTAAGATATGGCTGGAAAACAACAAATGTGCTACAGGCAGTTCAGTTGAGAAAATACCCGATGTAAATAAGAAAGATGACTGCAGTGCCTCCAGATACACATACACCGGCTGCGTTGATAATACAGAAGTTGTACTGGTTAAGATCACCGGGGGAGGCCATACCTGGCCCGGTGCGTCGCAATACCTTCCGAAGTTCATAGTTGGTAAGGTTTGCCGTGATTTCAGGGCAACTGAGGTTATATGGGATTTCTTCAAAAACAGTAAAAGCAGGTAGAGTCTTTTTCGGAAATTTTCCGCATATTATGAATCTGTTCTTCTGCAAATACTTCTGAGACATTTTTTCCTTGAAACATATCCGCAACTATGAATGTTATTGAATTCAAAGCCACGCTTAAAGCTAAACGGCCGCCGCTGAATATTCATCCTTTATTAACAGCACTTTGGTACGATGCTAAAGGTGACTGGAATAAAGCACACCTTATAACACAGGAAATATTGACCCCCGAAGCTTCAAGAGTACATGCTTACCTCCACAGAAAAGAAGGGGATATGTTAAATGCCGAATACTGGCACAGGCATGCGGGGACAAATTTACCTGAGGTGACAATTGAAGAGGAGTGGGAATTGCTTGTTGAAAAAATGCTTTCTGTACAAACTGCAAATGACTTATAAAATCAAATGATCGAAGTCAAAATCCGAAAACTGAATATCAAGGACTGGAAGCCCGTAAGCGAAATATACCGGCTTGGTATCGAAACAGGGTATGCAACTTTCGAGAAAAATGTTCCTTCGTGGATCGAGTGGGATAGAAAACATCTTCCGCTGTGCCGGTTTGTTGCGGAATATGAAAACGAAGTTGTGGGCTGGGCAGCTCTTTCACCTGTATCAGATAGAGATGCATATAAGGGCGTTGCTGAGCTTAGCCTTTATGTTGCTCCCGCGTTCATAAGAAAAGGCATCGGCAAACAACTGCTTAAGGAACTGATAGAGGAAAGCGAGAAAAAAGGCATTTGGACCCTTCAGGCGACAATGTTCCCCAAGAACACAGCAAGCGTTCATCTGCATGAGCTTTGCGGATTCAGGAAAGTGGGGCTGCGCGCAAAGATAGCAAAACTGGATGGTAAGTGGCGTGATACAGTTCTGTATGAAAGAAGAAGCAGGATGAGATCATACAAATGAACCGGAAGCTGTATGTCAAAAACATGGTTTGCGGCCGCTGCATAAAGTCGGTCAAAGATACCCTGCTTGCACTTGGAATAGATTACATATCTGTAACGCTAGGGGAAGTTGAACTAGCCTCGCCGGTTTCACCCGAAAAACTGGAAAAGCTACGCCTGACACTTCTCGATAGCGGTTTCGAGTTAATAGATGACGCAAAGACTAAACTGATCGAGCAGGTTAAGACTCTCATAATACGCTCTATTTATGATAACGATAAGCCGGAGACAATAAATTATTCTGATCATCTATCCAAACAAACCGGTAAGCCTTATACAGCCTTAAGCGCTCTTTTTTCTTCTGTAGAAAACATAACTATAGAGAAATTCATAATATCGCAGAAGATCGAGCGTGCAAAAGAACTGCTGGTCTACGGGGAGCTTACTTTAAGCGAAATAGCTTACAGGCTCGGATACAGCAGCTCTCAGCACCTTTCGAATCAATTCAAGAAAACTACGGGTTTCACTCCAAGCTATTTTAAAGAGCTGAAGGAGAAAAAACGCCAATCCATTGATAAAATCACCAATTCTGCCCCTTAAAGATCTTATACAACTTTATTAAAATCCTGTAACGCAACGGGCTTAATCATGAGCTATTTTTGTACCGTTAATAACTTTAGAAAGGTACAATAAATGGTCCATACATATAAAGTCAGCGGAATGACCTGCAATCACTGCACAGAAACCGTTAAGAAGACTCTTGAAAGCATTGAGGGAATCGAAAAAGCCGAGGTAACACTCGACCCGCCTCAGGCTGTTGTTAAAATGCAGCAGCATATCGAAACCGGATTTATGAACAAGATGCTTGCCGAAGCCGGTGAGTTCTCACTTCTTGAAACCGGTGGAAATCATTCAGTTGCATCAGCTCAGGGTCAGACAGCAGAAAAGAAGGCGTTTTTCACAGCCTACAAGCCAATACTTCTGGTATTTTCATATATAACAGGTGCTGCTGTTTTGAATGAAACATATCACGGCAGTTTTGACATTATGCGCTTCATGCATATGTTCATGGGTGGCTTCTTCCTGATATTTTCATTTTTCAAAATGCTTGACCTTAAGGGTTTTGCATATTCATACATGTCATATGATATCATTGCAAATAAATGGATCGGATGGGGATATGTTTATCCGTTCATTGAGCTTGCTTTGGGACTCGCATACCTCTTCCATTTTCAGATCACTGCAGCAGGTATTGTAACAATACTTGTAATGGGTGTGAGCAGTGTCGGGGTGATCCAAAGCCTTCTTGCCAAAAAGAAATTTCAGTGTGCATGTCTGGGTACGGTATTTAACCTGCCGATGTCTAACATAACTTTGACAGAAGACCTTTTAATGGTAACAATGTCAGCAGTTATGTTTGTAATTTAAACAATTAAAAGGAGAATATACAAAATTGGGTTTAATAAAAATTGCATTAACTCTGATCTCGCTGGTTGCTCTTGTAGCTTTCTCCCAGGATGACCACCGTCATATGCATCACGGGAATGAAAATGATTCAAACAGAATGGTTGTTGATTCACTTGTCAAAACGGATTCTTCAAATATGCAGCACAATAATCATGATATGATGAACATGAATCAGCATAATCCTGATGAAGAGGGTATGCCGCATTCGTATTCCTTAAGCCTGCCGATGAACCGCAACGGCTCCGGAACAGGCTGGCTACCTGATTCCTCGCCCATGAGCGGATATATGATTCATTCAGGAAAATGGATGTTCATGTTTCATGGAAGTATCTTTTTTCGCTACACCTCAAGCGATATCACCAAAGAGGGCTCGCGCGGGCTTTCAAAATGGGATGCACCGAACTGGTTCATGGGTATGGCACAAACAAAAATCGGCAATAACGGGTTATTCAAATTCGGATTAATGATGTCTCTTGACCGGCTTACAGAGGGAGGAAACGGATACCCGCTGCTTTACCAGTCCGGTGAAACATGGGAAGGCAAACCACTGGTTGACAGGCAGCATCCGCATGATCTCTTCAGTGAGCTCAGTATTGCATACACTCAGCGCTTGAGCAAGGATGTTGATATAACGGGTTACTTCGGGTATCCGGGCGAGCCGGCGCTTGGACCGGTTGCATTTATGCACAGGGTTTCAAGCTCAAACAATCCGGATGCACCGCTATCGCACCATTGGCAGGACGCATCGCACATAACTTTTGGAGTTGGCACGCTTGGCTTAAGATACGGGATATTCAAAGCAGAAGGCTCGATCTTCACCGGCAGCGAGCCTGATGAGAACAGGTACAACTTCGATAAAGCAAAATTCGATTCATACAGTTATAGGCTTTCGGTAAATCCGGTAAATGACCTTGCTTTTCAGTTCTCTCAGGGATTCATCAAATCACCCGAGGCGCTGGAACCAGATGCTGATGTAACAAGAACCACCGCTTCGGTTATTCACAGCCGTAAATTTTCGGGTATCATGAACATTAACACAACCGCTGCATGGGGATTGAATGACAAAGGGCACGGACACAAAGAACACTCCTTTCTGCTTGAAAGCAACCTGCGGGTAAAAAGGGCTGCAATATACGGCAGGTATGAGTTTGTTCAGAAGGGCCCTGAAGAACTTTCTCTAAGCGGATTTGAACATGACGCAAAGTTCAGCATTAACGCTTTGACTTTAGGGGCAAATTACAGGCTTTTCAGTTTTTCAAACACAGATCTTTCAATTGGTTTACAGGGAAGTATATACTTCACTCCAAAAGAATTGCAGCCGATCTACGGAAAGAATCCGCTTTCGGCCCAGATGTATTTGAAACTGAATCCAGGTGTTATGTTTGGCAGTGCCAAAACCAATATTCACAAACATTAAGTTATATTTGCAGATGAATAATCAAATGGACCACATTCATACTGAACACAACGATAAAGAAGTATCATACTTCCGCCTGGCATTCAGCGCCACACTGCATTGTTTGCTTGGCTGCGGGCTTGGTGAAGTTGCCGGCATGATAATCGGCACAATGCTCGCCATGGATAACCACTCAACAATGATACTTGCTATAATACTCGGATTCATCGGCGGATTCGGGCTTGGTATTATTCCACTTAAACGCGCAGGCTTTTCATGGAAGTTCGCAATAAAACAAGTTTTCATTGCTGAGGGATTGAGTATCGCTGTTATGGAAACTTTTGAAGTGCTGGTACAGGTCTATACGCCCGGAGTTATGGAGGCGGGACTCACAGATGCAATCTTCTGGTACGGAATGCTTCTTGGTTTAATTGCGGGATTTATTGCAGCATATCCGATAAACTATATTTTTGTCAAAAAAGGTGTCCGGCATATGCATTAATTGTACTATTACCCCCTGCAATCCCTATCCTGAAACGTTTCGTATATTCATATGGTTATAAAATAATACACAGCAAAGGCACTACAATGTTTAAATATATAGTCATATTTTCGCTTTTGACCGCAGCAATTTTGGGGTGCTCACTTAAGCAAGGATTCCAAACCGTAAAGACATCATCAAATTCAGATAACGATAAAATGACAGACACAATGAAACTTGAAACTGCAGTACTGGCCGGAGGCTGTTTCTGGTGCATAGAGACTATTTTTCAGGACTTAAAAGGGGTTGAAAAAGTTGAGTCAGGCTATTCCGGCGGGACTACAAAATTCCCGACCTACCAGGAAGTATGCACCGGCACAACAGGCCACGCCGAGGTCATAAGGCTTGAGTTCGATCCATCGGTTATAACATATGAGCAGTTACTCACTGTTTTCTTCCATGTTCACGACCCGACTACTCTCAACCGCCAGGGCGCAGATGCCGGCACTCAATACCGCTCAGCGATTTTTTATGCTAATGACCAGCAGAAGAAAACTGCAGAGAAAGTAATTGCCGATATAACCGCTTCTAAGCTGTGGGATGACCCGATAGTAACAGAGGTAACCGTGCTAAAGGATTATTACAAAGCTGAAGATTATCACCAGGATTATTTCAATAATAATCCCGGAAATTCATACTGCTCAATAGTCATCGCACCCAAAGTCAAGAAATTCTATAAGGAATTTGGCTACCTTCTCAAAGAGAACGTAGAAAAGTAATTGTTGTTTTAAAGTGAGAGAGGCAGCAGTCCTCTCTCATAGTATTATACAAGATTTCATTTTTCTTCTTAATCCCCTATCTTTGTAAAATTCAAAAAGAAAAAAATGAGCTGGATATACCTTTTAATAGCCGGAGTATTTGAAATAAGCTTCGCGCTCTCGCTGAAATATTCCGAAAGCTTTACAAGACTTTGGCCAACTATAGGTTTCATAGTATTCACTATCTTAAGCTATTTTTTTCTTAATAAAGCGCTTGGAACAATACCGCTTGGCACGGCGTATGCAATATGGACGGGTATCGGCGCCTGCGGTATTGCAGTTATCGGCATCATTTTTCTTAAAGAACCCGCCGATTTCTGGCGTATATTTTTCATTTTGACACTGATCTCGTCAATAATCGGGCTAAAGCTGGTATCAAATAATTGAACAATATGAAACTACAATTCCCGGCAGCTTTGCTTTTTGTATTCTTCGCTTACAGCAATCTTTACACACAGGATCTCAATTTAAACCTGAAGCTGAAAGATAACACAACATTCAAAACCCAGGTGCGATCGTATAAGAAGGCTGACCTGCCGATTTCGCTGTATTTGCTGGGTATAGCTTCGCTTATCAGCCCGATGGTTGTATTTGAGGATAAGAAAGTATACTTCGCACTTACTAAAGAACTTTCTGTTGGCAAGTTCCCCTACGGCAGGCTGTCGTTTGAGTATTCTTACGTCTTTCGTGACTCTAATACAAGTCACCTGCGGTTTGCATATAATTATGATATTGTTCTTCTTGCCAGCGATTTTGTTGGCGTCATAGCATCTCCGGGTGCCGGTTATTTTACGGATACAAAGAAAAATGGATGGTTTCTGCATGCATCTGCCGGGCCGTTTTTCGGAATAAGCGAATTTTTTGTACTCCACCCGTATTTCAGGTACCGCCACACCTTCATAAAAGATAAAAACAAATCTGATATTAACGATATCTCGCTTGGCGCAGCCTTCATTATTTTCTTCTGAAAATCTTAAGAACATAATAGAGTAACGAAATTTTTACCCTTATATTCAACAATTTTTCATATATTTACGAAATAATTAATACACAAATTTATGGAACCTCCTGTATCATATCCTCAATCAGACAGTTATCAGGGCAGAAAAATCTACGGCAAAAAATCAGGCTGCGCAGGCCTTGGCTGTTTTGGAATTATCGGCGCAATAGTAGTAATCGCAGTTATTGCAGTTATTGGTTACTTCTTCGCATTACCGGCACTTACACCTAACAGCGTCAGCGGTTCGTTTCTTGATGCGGTAATAGTCCCGACCAAAAGCGGTGAACAGCGGGTATGGGTTCTGACCGACGGCTCGTTTAATTTTATACAGACAACTAAATCCCCGGGGAGAACTTCAACCGGAAGGGAATGTTATTTCTGCAAAACGTGGACATATATAATTGACCCGAAAGATAAATCAGTTGAAAAGAAGATAAAGACCGAGTATGAGGATATCATTACAACAATTGAATTATATTATAGCGAGGGCAAAGTATGGACCTTTACACGCGAATATGGCGAGAATGAGCCAAAAATAGAGGCTTTTGACGCAGAAACGGGCGAGAAAGTGATGGATACCAAGGAATTTATTTCAAAATTCCCTGAGCTATCTGCAGGCCTGACAGAAGTGCATTATGATGCAAAAGAGCTTTCCTTAAGGCTGAAAACCAAAGACGGAAGAGAGGGAGTTTACAACCTTGAAGACGGAAAACTTTATAAGAATGCTGCTGATTTCAGAAGATCCTGGGAAAAAGACTCAACAGAAATGGTTATCGGGGTGCTAACCCCCGAGGATAACTCCTCGAGTCCGAGGAAAAAACTATACAAGGCAACCGGACCAAATTCCATAATAAAAGATAACATGTCCAGCCTTGTATCCTACATTGGCAGAGAAGACCACCCGTTCATGAAGGAAAAAGTAAAATCTCAGTTAATGTCTGAAAAGGTTTTCCTGGAAGGTATACTTTACTATACAGATAAAGACTGCGCGATAATAATTCACCTTGATAAACTCGGCAAGAAATCAAACAGGCTGATAACATGTGTTGACCTGAAAACCGGAAAAGAAAAATGGACTATCCAGCCCGATGAAATGTTTGATGAAATGAAAATTGATGAAGAAGATGATACTTTTTCAAGCCTGTTTTTCACGAAGGATAATATTGATGTTAAAAGACGCGGCGGGCTTGTACTTCTTCAGCTTAAGAACAAAGGTATAATAGGGTATGACTTTGAAACCGGTAAAAAGCTGTGGGAAATGGATATTTAATAATTCTAATTAATTCTTTTTGATGAAGAAAATAATCAAGTATATACTGATAATATTGATCATAGGATTTATTGCTATACAGTTCGTAAACAGGCCTGATAAATCCACAACAACCGAAGTTACGCCGGCTCATATAACTAAGCAGCTGCAGGTTCCGGCGAATGTTGAAGCCATTTTCAAACGCTCATGTTATGACTGCCACAGCAACCATACAACGTGGCCGTGGTACAGCAGTGTTGCCCCGGCATCGTGGCTTGTAGCTGATGATGTTGCCAGCGGCAGGAAGAAAATGAATTTCAGCGACTGGACCGCGTTATCTGAGTCAAAGCGCGAATCCAGGCTTAACGAGATCTGTGAAGAGATAAAAGCAGACGAAATGCCTTTGCCGAAGTATCTTATTCTGCACGGTGATGCAAAGCTATCGCAGGCAGATAAAGATATAATATGTGCATGGGTAGAACGTGAGTTGAAGAAAATAGAAGATGCAAACGAGAATAAATAATTCAGGCATTAAGAATTGGCCGAAGCAGTATTAAATAAACCGAAACAGAAAGTAAAGCTCGAGTTTACTCTGTGCCACCGTAAACCGGAGCGGTCTTTCTTCTATAAAGGAAAACAATTCCCTGTGTGTGCGCGCTGTACGGGCTTTTACGCCGGTTACATTGCACTTCCCGTATTTACATTCTCAATTTGGGAGCCCGGATTGCTGTGGATAGGTTTGCTAATGGTTCCTGCTTTGATTGACGGACTGACACAGGCATTTATGGGGCGTGAAAGCACTAACTGGCTGCGGTTTGCAACGGGTATACTTGCCGGGACCGGCGCAATAGCATTTGCTGCGGTGATCGGAAAGTGGATAGGGCACTTAATACTCCTTGTTATAAAATGATCACAGGAATAATTCCCGGAATAAATAATATCCATAAACACAAACTCTAAAGGAGAGAATAACATGGAACCAACAACACCGCCTCCAGCACCGCCGGTCGATTCAGGAAGCAGCCAGGAAGATTTGAGTGTAATACTCAAGATAGTTTCCTTCTGTATACCGCTTGTAGGAGCAATATTATGGTTTATAAACAAGGATAAGAACCCGAAGGCTGCTAAATCAGCTTGCACTTTTGCACTGATCGGTTTCGGTCTTGGAATTGTAATAAACATAATTGTTGCTATAACGGGCAATATGTAACATTATTTACTGATTTTAAGGTGCTTCTTCTGTTTGAGAAGAAGCACCCGGTTTATCCGGTTAAAAGCTTACCTCAGAATATCCTGTTGCTGAAAATTTCACAATGTTCGTGAACCTCCAAAAATTCTGTATTTATTACTTCTGATCTTAATGAGAAACCTGTTTAAAGAAACATTTGTACCTTTTTCAACTGAAGAGATCTTTGATTTTTTCAGTAAACCCGAGAATCTGAACCTGTTGACTCCCGATTCGCTTCGGTTCAGGATACTCTCCGCACTTCCCCTTGAAATGAAGCAGGGTACGATCATTGATTACTCCATAAAACTTGGAGCGATCCCATTCAAGTGGCGCACTGAAATTACCGCATGGGAGCCGCCTTTCAGATTTGTTGATACGCAGTTAAAAGGTCCATACAGGGTTTGGATTCATGAACACACTTTCATACCAAAGGACTCGGGCACAATTGTAAGGGACTCCGTTTCATATCTTGCGCCGGGATGGATAATTGAACCGGTCATACACAGACTGTTAATTAAAAATAAACTGGAAGATATTTTTGATTACAGAGAAAAAAAATTAAAAAGTATATTTAAGGATAATGACTGATAAAGAACTTCATGCCCTCCGCTTCCCTATTGGTGAATTTGTATCAAAAACGGAACACACAGCTGAAGAAATTTCCGCTTACATCAGCACTATTGAAGCTTTTCCGCAGAAAATCCGCGCTGAAATTGAGGGATTAACGGACGAACAGCTTGATACTCCCTACCGCCTCGGCGGTTGGACGGTTAGGCAGGTTGTTCATCACGTTGCTGATAGCCATTTGAACAGTTATCTCAGGTTCAAACTTGCATTGACCGAGGACACACCAACTATCAAGCCGTACTTTGAAGACCGGTGGGCTGAGCTGCCTGAAGCAAAGTCGGGACTGGTTGAGCTGTCTCTTCCGCTTTTAGAATCACTCCACAAACGGTGGGTTACAATGCTTCGCTCCATTTCCCCAAAGCAAATGAAACGAAAATTCTATCACCCGGAGCAGAAGAAGGAATTTTCTCTTGACTGGCTGATGAGTTTGTACGGCTGGCACTGTGCGCATCATCTGGCACACATTACCGAATTAAAGAAGAGAATGAATTGGTAGGTGTGTCAGTTGTTTTGAAAGCGGATATTTTAAGTACATATTTTAACTAATGTTTTCATTGAAAAAACTGCTTATACTAACAACATTGTTATTTTGACATTTGAGCTTTGACATTTGACATTAAGTACACATAATTTCAGAATGACGGAACGAATTTTTATAGATATCATCGGCTGGACAGGTTCCGTGTGTGTGTTGCTGGCGTATTTTCTGATAAGTCTGCATAAGATAACGGCCGGCTCGAGGCTTTACCAGTTGTTAAACATCCTTGGCAGCTTGATGCTGATAGTTAACACCTTTTTCTACAGTGCATATCCTTCAACATTTGTAAATATTGTTTGGCTCTTAATTGCTATATTTGCACTTGTAAACATTTACAGAACGAACACACAAAATGACAGAACTTCCGGGCAAAGCTGAACTTTCCGGTATTGCAGATAATATAAAACCTTATATCCACAGGACTCCCGTTTTAACATCAACGTCTTTGAACAATCTGACGGGATGCGATCTTTACTTTAAGTGTGAGAATTTTCAGAAGACAGGCTCTTTTAAAATTCGCGGCGCTATGAATGCAGTGCTATCGCTTGGCAAAGATGAACTTAAAAGAGGAATCGCCACGCATTCATCGGGCAATTTTGCACAGGCTGCCGCCTACGCAGCACTAATGGCGGGGACAAAGGCAATTATCGTAATGCCTGAGGGAGTTGTTGAGGCAAAGCGTGATGCAGTTTTAAGTTATGGAGCCGAGATCATCTATTCCGGCAATAAACCTGAAGACCGTGAGAATAAATGCAGGGAAGTCATAGAAAAAACCGGAGCGGTATTTATTCATCCTTCAAATGATTTAAATGTCATTAAAGGGCATTCATCCTGCGCCATTGAATTGATCAGCGACACTGAAGATCTGGATGTTTTGCTCTGTCAGGTTGGCGGCGGGGGTTTGATTAGCGGTATTTCGCTCGGATTCCGTAATTTCTCGCCAAAAACAAAAATAGTTGCGGGTGAACCGCTGGGTGCTGATGATGCATATCAAAGCCTTAAAGCGGGCAAGATAATTCCGCAAAGAAATCCCGATACAATAGCAGACGGACTCAGAACATCACTTGGTGATGTTACATTCCCAATTATAAAAGAACTGGTGAGTGAAGTTGTACGGGTAAGCGAAGACGAGATTATATCCGCAATGAAACTGCTGTGGCAGAGGCTTAAAATAGTTGTTGAGCCTTCCGGCGCTGTTTCTTTTGCAGCTTTGATGCAAAAAGCTGAAGATTATAAGAACAAAAAGGCCGGAATCATAATCTCCGGCGGTAATGCGGACCTTTCCCGTCTGCCTTTTTAATTACGTAAAATTTTTGTTACTCAAATGACCGAAGAGAATTATAACAGTAATGAGTTCTATCACGGCATTTTGCTTGATAAAACCCCTTCTGAAATATTTTCATTCGCTGCAACGGGGGGCGGACTTGAAAAGTGGTTTATCGGCAAGGCTGAATTCAGATCACCTGATAATATTAAAAGGAACCAGGGCGAAATAGCTCAGGCAGGAGATAAGTTTCAAATTGACTGGCTTGCCAAAGATCTTAGCGTAAACGGCGAAGTGATTGAAGTCAAAGATAATTCCGTGTTCAGATTCACTTTCGGTCCCTTATTTATTGTTACCATTATCGTAAAACAACATGGGGCAAGAACCCTCTTCACCCTGAAGCAGGAATACGCCCCAGGCGCTGCAAGGAATGATTTCGCGCATATCAACTGCTGCGTTTGCTGGGCCTTTTTTGTAACAAACCTCAAATCAGTTGCAGAGCATGGCATTGATCTTCGTGAAACCGGATCTGAAGATGAGTCACTTGTGAACAGATAGTAAATAAATGTCCGCCCTGCGAGCGGACGCGACAGGAAATCGAAAACAAAAAAAGGGGTCGTTGACCCCTTTTTAGATTTACTATTTGAATCTGATCCTAATATAATTTTACACTGAATTTTTCAACCTGGTTTTTGACAGCGGGAATTGATCTTAAGTAATCATAAATTGCGCCAAGATCCTCTTCAGTCATTCCGGCATAAACAGTCCACGGCATAGCAGTCTGGAACTGGCCGGGTGTGTACGGAGTGGTATATGCAGGATCAGTACACATCTTGAAGCGATTGATGAACTGGTCTTTTGTCCACAATCCAAGCCCTGTTTCATTGTCGGGTGTCAGGTTTGCAGTTCTGACGACAGTATTTCCCGGCAATTTTATCTCTATTCCGCCTGTCAAATACTTGCCGGGTATCGGCTCGCCTTTATCGGACGGTGTATGGCAATCAGTGCATGAAGCCATTGTCACAAGGTATTTGCCGTAATCAACGGAATTGCTCTTATCAGGTTTCAGCGTGAACTCTTTCTTGGTCGGAATAGTCTTCATAATCATGCTCATCGGGAAATTCGGCTTCGACGGCGGCGGATCGTTCTGGATTGCAGGAAGTGTCCTTAAGTACGCTATAACAGAATATATGTCTTCCTTATCCATCTTTCCGTAGACCAGGTATGGCATTATCGGGAAAAGCGCATGGCCGTCTTTGCTGATACCTTCGGTTATTGCACGCAATATCTCGCCGTCTGTCCATGTGCCCAATGCGTATGGAGTAATATTCCTTGCATAGAATGTTCCCGGGAGCCCGAATTCTTCATCAAATTTATCGCCGCCCTTACCTTCTGTTCCGGGTTTTACCGGACCGGAAAGCTTTGTGAAATCCCTTTCAGAGTGACAATCTACACATGCAGCCACATGGTTGAATATGTATTTGCCTTTTGCGATTCTTTTCGGTGTAAGCTCAATTTTCAGCTCTTCCACCTGTTCAACCTTCGGGAATACCTGGTTGAAGTATACATATCCCGAAATTCCAAGAAGTGCTATGACAACCAGGAAGATCTTGAATATTTTAAATAGTTTTTTCATTGTTTTCCTTTTTTGTTTTTTATTTATTAATCTTGATTTAATACTCTTTTGTTTTCTCTTTCTGTGTCTCCCTCCTTTATGCTTTTGCGGGAGACTTCAGAAAGAATTACCGGGGGAGGTAATTTATACTTTGTTATTTTACCAGAATCATTTTCTTTGTATCGCTGAAATTCATACCGTCATTTCCGGTTACATCAAGCCTGTAGAAATAGACGCCTGAAGCCAGGTTTGAGGCGTCATATGCTATTTCATACTTTCCGCCATTCTGCTTTGCATTAACAAGTTCATTCACTTTCCTTCCTGTTACATCAAATACAGTTAATTTAACCTGTGAATTATTGCTGATCACTTGGTATTTGATATTTGTTACCGGGTTAAACGGATTCGGAAAATTCTGCTCAAGCCTGAATTCAGATGGAATTCCATTTTCAATCATTCCGGTTGGAATTGCTGCGGGAGTGTATTTCATCATTACTCCTTCTTCGCCAAACATAAAGAGTCTATCCGTTGAGGCGATGCTGAAAGTCCTGAAGGTCTGATTTGTTAAAGATGATTCTTTGATCCAGTTTGTGCCTGCATTGGTTGTCTTGAACAGCTCACCGCCGCTTCCAATAGCGAATCCGTAATTTGAGTTAATAAATTTTATATCATTTATTGTATAATTGGTTAGTCCCGGGCTCAAGCTCCAGTTCGCTCCTGCATTTGTTGACCTGATAACAGTTCCTAAGTTACCTGAGGCATATATATTATTCACGTCTGTTGATGTTATGCTCATTAATGTGTTAGAGGTTCCTGAAGGAATAGAATCCCAGTTTGAGCCTGCATTTATTGTTCTATATAAAGCTCCGCTTTGCCCGCAAGCGAATCCTGTATTGCCGTTAACAAAGGTTATTCCATACAGGTACCCGTTGTTTAAACCCGTCTGGTATAAGATCCAGTTTGCACCGTCATTAGTTGTTTTGTATATTTTACCCTGGTTGCCTGCAGCAAACCCTGTTCCGTTTGAATTAAAATATAAACACCATGAAGAAAAACCTGCCGCTATTTGCGTGTAGCTCCAGTTGCTGCCGGCATCTGTGGTGATTCCCAGCATTCCGCTTGAAGAGAGGGCATATCCCTTTTGGCTGTTAATGAACTGTATATCATAAATATAGCTGCTGGTATTGTTAACCATTTGTGTCCAGTTAAGCCCGCCATCGGTTGTCTTCATGAATTTATTTGCAAATGCTCCGATGTATCCGGTATTCTGGTCAGTAAACCAGCTTGAATAGATTGTTCCGGTAGGAGATGTAACCGGGTATTCCCAGTTTGCACCGCTGTTGGTTGATTTATAAACTCTTCCGCCTTCACCAACTGCTACAAAGCTGTTTGTATAATTATTGGTAATGGCCCGTACAACTGCAAATGGTATGTAAGTCGGAGTCCAGTTGAGCCCTGCATTTGTTGATCTCCAGATAGTACCGCTCTCTCCAACGGCAGCACCTATCGGGCCTGTGAAAGATATATCATATATACCGGATGAACCAACGGACTGGCTCATCATGAATGATGCACCCCAGTCGGTTGTTTTCATAATCCTTCCGCCTGTCCCAACTACATATCCCGTGCCATCGGTTTGAAAGTAAGTCCTGAAAAGTGCTGAGGTCGTACCAGTTGAAACACTATCCCATGTTGATCCTGCATTGGTTGTCCTTGCAAAATATCCGTTATCACCAGTTATGAATCCGGTCGTTTTGTTTATGAAGAGAACTGAATTCAAAAACCTGTTCACCGGTAAAGAATAGCTTACCCAGCTGGCACCGTAATTAGTGGTCTTAAGCAGTGTACTGTTAGCACCAACTACGTATCCTGTATCCTTGCTGGTGAAATAGATACCCCTCAATGATCTGTTGACTCCGGTATTCAGAAGCGACCATGTGTTTCCTGCGTCGAGGGATCTAAGTACTCCGCCGCTATCAGCGCAGGCGTACATTTCATTTATCCACCCGAAAGAAATTCCGAAAATGTTTCTTTTGGTGTTTGTGGGTTTTATTACCCATGTTGAACCAAGATCCGTAGTCTTCATTATTGTACCATAGGCTCCAACTGCAAAACCTTCAAAATTGCCTGTCATGTTAACATCATAAAGACTGTTACCCTGCGGCTTGGGTGATATCCACTCCCAGCTCTGGCTGAAAGTATTCACTCCTGAAACAAAAACTGCAAACACTATAATTAATATCTTTCTGAACAATTTTTTCATGCTGTTTAAATACTTCCTCTTTTTTTATGATTAATAGTTCTTTTTTATTTCACATCCCATGTCTTGCCGCCATCGGTCGATTTAGCGATCGTGCCGAATCCAACGACATTGTACTTTACATTTTCTGTGTTCATGTTATTGCCGGGGATCTCTTTATCTTTAACAGATGCAACCCCTTCCCAGCTATGGCTTACAACACCGCCAATTGAAACAATCCCTGCAAGGACTGCAAATAAGATCGGTTTTATTGATTTTTTCATTATGGTTAAATTTTTATTGTTATTTATTATTTGTTATCTACTATTTGTTGTTTGATTAAATCCTTCATCCCCCTGGGCAATGTTTGCTTCGGGGGAATCGGGATAAGTATTACCTGGAGGGTAATTACTTAAGCTTGTAGTTCTTGTACATCAGGTACACTTCTGATACGATGAGTGTTCCGATGATAGAGAATATTGCAAATATTGTGATCATTTTTTTTTCTTCTTTCTATTATTTAATAAATTCTTATTTCCAGATTTTGCTTCAGCGGACTTTTTTGAACCGGTAGTTCTTGCTTTTGCCGGATTTCCTTTTTTGACTCTTCGTTCAGCTTTGGGGTGTTTTCCATCACCATCCACTGCATCCCCAGGATCGAGAGCAGTATCAGAACGAAAAAAAGTGTCAACAGGTGTTTTAATATTTTATGATGCATATTTTATTGTCATTTAATTTTGATGAACAAAGATAGCCCTCAATTGGCGGCAGAAAAAATCGAGTTTTTCCATAAATTAAAGCCCGCATAGGGCCAAGTGACTTTGTAAGTTGTAAAAAACGCTAAAAATCCTTAAATTTGGCAAGATTCTACCCTACGACTCAAGTGAAAATTTAAAGCCAGTTGAAAACAGTCAGCGACGATCTGTACCGGTTAATAAAGAGCCTTAATAAGTCAGAAAAGGGCTATTTCAAGAAATTTGCAGCAAAAAGTGCTTCCGGCAGCCGGCAAAACTATATTTTGCTATTTGATGCGATTGACGAACTGGAAAGTTATGACGAGAACCTATTAAAGAAGAAACTTAAAGACCCCTCACTGGTTAAGCAACTTGCCGTATATAAAGTCTACCTTTTCAACCTGATACTGAAATCACTGCATCTTTACGGCGCGTATGAAAATTCGGAATCAAGGCTTTCGGAAATGCTGATAAATGTCAAGACCCTTGTTTCGAAGCATTTGTATAAGGAAGCGGATAAGGTGCTGAAGAAAGCAAAGGAGCTGGCCCTGAAGTTTGATAAAACAAAATTCCTCTACGAAATCCTCGGCACAGAAAGACATATCCTTATGCTTATGCCGGGCAAGAATGCACTGGAAAAGAGAAGGAAAATATTTGAAGAGCAGCAGGCATTGCTTAAGTATATCAGTGATTTCCATATTCAGAGCTGGCTGTGCGACCAGATGACGATCTTTGTTGATTACGAGGCTGACTACAAAACCGCAGAAAACGCGGCTAAGATAGAGGAGATAATGTCAAATCCCTACCTTGCTGATGAAAACATACCGCAGGGTTACTATTCCAAAATGAATTTTTATCATACACATCTGATTTACAGTGGTTCTCAAAACAATAATAACAAAATCTTTTATTACCTGAAGAAAGAGATCGATTTCTACGAAACAAATATCCCTTTTGTGGAAGAGAATCCCATCAACTATGCTTCCGCGCTCATAAATTTCATGCTTTTTTCAAGCTATGAGAAAAGACAAAAGGATGTAGATACTGCAATTGCAAAATTGAATACCTTAAAGAAAAGACTCAAGAACAAGATACCCCGTGAAACTGAAATGCAGATCTTTTTCCACGCATCAAATGTGGAAATGATAATCTTTGAAAAAAACTGTGATATACACAAAGGCAGGCTTAAGGCAAAGCAGATAGAGCGTGACCTTGCCGCATACGGCAATGACGTGCCGGTGAATATTAAAGCGCTTATGCTTGTAAACCTTGCCTGTTTTTATTTGATCGATGATGATCATGATTCAGCATTGGAATCGGTCAATTTAGTCCTGAATGATCCTAAGCTAAGTTTAAGGAACGATGTGATAGAGATCGCCCGGCTGCTGCAGCTATTGATCCATTATGAACTTGGGAATTATGATCTGCTGGAGTATCTTGCAGAATCTGCTCGCAAGTTCTTTAAGGCTAAGAAACATTCACCAAAGCTTGAAAACATTCTTGTTGATTTCTTCAGGAATGCAGTGAAGCACCCGGCAGATGAACATAAAGAGCTTTTTGATGAGCTTGCATTCAGGCTCAAGGCATCGCTGAAAGATCTTTCCGGCAATACTCCGCAGGTTTATTTTGATTTTGTTTCGTGGGCAGAAAGCAAGGCAGACGGCAAAAAACTTGTAGAACTTATCAGAAGTAAAGTTTAAAATGAAAACAGTTAGTGATGATCTCTTCCGCCTGATAAAGGCGCTGAACAAGTCCGAAAAGGGATACTTCAAGAAATTTGCCGCTAAAAATGCCGCGGGAAGCAAGGCAAACTACATTGTGCTCTTTGATGCCATCGAAAAGATGGAAAGTTATGATGAAGACCTGCTTCGCAAAGAGCTTACGGGCGAGCCCATACTGAAACAGCTTGCTGTTTATAAGGTATACCTTTTCAATCTTATACTTAAATCGATGAACCAGTACGGCGCCTTTGAAAGTTCTGCCAGCCGCATACGGGAACACCTTGAAAACTCTAAAACTCTTTCGGCAAAGGCGCTTTTCAGGGAAGCAATGAAACAGCTTAAGAAAGCCAAAGAGATTGCACTGAAATTCGGCCATCTTAACCTGTTGCTGGAGATCCTCACTGCGGAAAGGAGCATCATAACAGTTTCGCCTGATAAGCATATTCTTGAAAACAGGCAAAAGATCTACAGGGAGCAGAGAACTGCTGCACTTAGACTGATAAAAACTTTTGAGTACAGCTGGCTTTCTGACCAGATGGTTATTTGCGTTGAACAGCAGGGTGATTTTGCCAAAGAAGACCGTTTGAAGGAAATGGAAAAGATCATGTCTTCACCCCTGATAAGTGATCCCAGCCTGGCTGAAGACATCAATATGAAATTCTATATGCTGCATACCCGGCTCTTCTATCAGCTTGGCAAAAATAACCTTAAGGAAGTAAGCAATATACTCCGCGAAGAATTAGAACTGCAGGAAAGCAACAGGCATTTTATAGATGATAATCCAAAGAATTATGCAAGCGCGCTGATAAATTTTCTTTTGTTTTCGCATATAACAGGCGTTAGGAGCGACGTGCTTGAAGCAGTTGTAAAGCTTAACCGCCTGAGAAAGAAGTTAAAGAACAAAGTGCCATTGAGTCTTGAACTGCACATACTTTTCCATGCTGCAAATACAGAACTGCTTATTTATCGCAACATCTGCGATATGAAAAGAGGCAGAAATGTCATGAAGAGGATCGAATCCGAGCTCCCGAAGTATTCCTCCGAAGTTCCGCCCCAGCTCAGAATTTCATTGCTCAGCAATGCAGCAAGTTTCCGCTTCATTGATGAAGATTATGATGCAGCATTAAAGCTGAATAACAAGCTGCTTGATGAATCAAGCCTTACATTTAAAAGTGATGTTCACTTTTTTGGGCGATTATTCGATCTGATCATTCATTATGAGCTTGGTAATATTGACCTGCTTGAGTATCATTTGAACAATACTTACAAATTCCTTAGAGATAAAGGGGCTCTGCATAAACCGGAAAGCCTCGTTATTGAAGGCCTGAAGATGGCAGTGAAATCCGCACCCGGAGAGGCCGGAGAAATTTTTGGTGAACTGCACCACAAGCTAAGACGCCTTAAAACCGATGCACATATCGAGAATCTTTTCAGCATGTTTGATCTTGTTTCATGGGCAAAATCAAAAGCAGAAAGTAAAACCCTGATAGAAGTTTTAAAAGAGAAAAAAACATAATATTTCATTAATTTGTGTTATTGTTGTTAATCATAACAATTAGAATATAATCTACAAATGAAGATCATAAACAGGTTCATTTTACTTGTAATATTCAGTGTATCAGGAATATTTGCCCAGCTTTCAGGCGAGCTTAAAATTGCCTACAATGTGCTGGATAATCCGGAAGAAGGAGACTATGAGATCTATGTAATGGACCTTAGCGGCAATAACAAGAAGAATATCTCCAATTCAAAAGGTACAGACTGGGTTTACCTCGGATTCAGAGATAAGCTGTATTTTGTATCTGATAGAGATACGGTGCACGGAAAGTATTTCCTGTATGAAATGGATGCAGATGGCGGCAATGTAAAGCGCATTACAAATTACAGTGTTGATGACAGCTGGCTGGGAGTAAGATACGAAGGCCTTGAGCTGATCGTTGCATCAAGTCATGAAGGAAGGCGGGCATTTTACATAATTGATGCCTCAAGCGGCGAGATACACGAAAAAGTCACCCCACCCCTTGCTTACATTAATGACCCGATATTTTCTCCCGATGGAGGAATAGTTATTTTCAGAGGGTGTAAGGATGATTATGATAAATACCGCAAGGATTTTGATGAGCTGTACACAATGAGTCCGGACGGAAGCGCTCTTGATAAGCTGACAAAATACCCAGCAAATGATACTTCAGCCTCGTGGCGCGAGTATCACGCAGGACCGCCATCGTGGATACCGGGTACGGAGAAGATCTCGTTTACTTCGTATAGGGAAGGCAATTACAATATATATTCAGTAAATCTTGATGGCACGGGATTGAAAAAGCTGACATCAAGCCCGAACGATGAGGGCTGGCATGCGTGGTCACCTGACGGCGAAATGGTGGTTTACGACGGAACGGACCGGAATGTCAATTATGATATTTATATAATGGACGCCAATGGTGAGAATGTGAACAGGCTTACCAACGAAAAGAAGGTCGAGCAAGCCCCGGTCTTTGTAAGAACAAAATAGCAGGATTAAGGAAGCACAGGATGTAACTTTAGGTTAATTTGCATATAATTTACTTTGTCCTTTTACAAAAAAGGAAACGAATAACAAATTCTGATCGTAATGAAAGCATTAATAATCATTTTCTCTGCAATAATAACCGTAAACGTCATATGCCAGGATGATACAGAGCCGAAATTCGAAATGAAGACCTATTACTTTGTATTTCTGAACGCCGTTCCCAACCGGCCTGATTTAGATTCAGCCCGTGCTATGGAAATACAGGCAGGGCACATGGCAAATATGAACGAAATGTTCAAGGCGGGTAAATTAAGACTCGCGGGTCCGTTTATGGATGGCGGTGAGATGCGCGGTATATGGATACTTGATGTTGCGACTGAAGAAGAAGCTAAGGAGCTTTGCAGTAAGGATCCGGCAGTAATAAACGGAAGGCTTATTCCGGTGATAAAAAAATGGTACGGTCCGGCGGGATTGAAAATAGAACCTAAGCAATAAATTTACACTTTGTCATAGTTCCTGTAAACCATTCCGGCAACTTTCCGGAATCCGAATTTTTCGTAATAGACTGCAAGTTCATCATCGCAGCAGATATCGATCATGTAAAGATCATTCAGAATCCCGATCATTCTCTTAACCAGCTCACCGCCGATCCCTCTCTTACGATACTCAGGCAAGACTTCAAGAAGCGGAATATATGCACTTAATGTCTTATCGGTTATTGCGTTTATAAAACCAACGACCTTTCCGTTATTATCGTCAAAGGCGATCAATACGTGTTCGCTGTTCTTAAGTAAAGCAAGCCTCTTATCCGGGTTTGGGGGATTTGGCCACTTCTCAAAAAACCCAAGCAAATCTTCTGGCTTAAGTCCCTCTATTTCGTATCTATATAGGATCACAATATTTTCATCATTCAAGCACATCCTTCAAAGCCTTATTTACATCTACATACCTGAAATGATATCCCAGGTCCAAAAGATTCTTCGGCATTGCCTTCCTGCCTTTTAGCACAACCTCTGCCATTTCGCCTGCAATGATCTTTACTGCAAAAGCGGGAGCCGGAAAAAAAGCAGGACGATGAAGAATTCTTCCGATATTCACCGCAAGTTCTTTCATTGTAACCGGATTAGGTGCGGCTGCATTTATCGCACCGTTTACCGAGCTGTTATCTGCAGAATAAAGGTATATCCCTGTTATATCATCTATATGAATCCATGAAACGTATTGTTTTCCGCCGCCAATAGGTCCCCCAACAAAAAACCGGAACGGCTGCACCAGCTTTTTGACTGCCTCGGATTCTTTTGCAAGTACAAACCCGGTTCGTACTCTCACTACTCTAACGCCAAACTGCTCGGCTTTGCGGGCTTCAGTTTCCCAGTCACGGGTGAGTCTGGCAGGGAAGCTGTTTGCCGGCGGGGAGTCTTCATAAACATCCTTATCACCGCAGTCACCGTAGTAATCAACCCCCGAGGCGCTTAGGAATACTTCGGGCTTCTGCGGCATTACAGAAATAAGCTCAACTATCCTGCCGGTGGTATTTATTCTTGAATCATAAAATTCTTTTTTTGTCTTCCTGTTCCATCTTTTTGAACCCAGATTAGCTCCTGCAAGGTTTATTACTGCATCGATCTTTTCATTCTTAAGCAGGTAGAGTTCTTTTAATGCAATTACCTTTTTGGCACCCGGAAGCTTTCCGGCTGCATCGGCTGGCCGGGTTGAAACTGCTATGAATTCATCACCACGCAAAGCTATTGCCTGCGTAATTGATCTGCCGATGAGGCCGGTTGCACCTGTTATTAAGAATGTTTTTGCCAATTATTTGCTTTTGCAGAGACAGGTCACAGACACATCTCTACTTAATATATAATTCAATTCAGCGCGCCAAGTTCCCTTAATATCTTTTCTGTTATTTCACGGCGAGCCAGCGCAAAAGTATCGGTTTCCCTCTCACTTTCGATATTCGTTGCGTAAAAATAGACATTTCCTCCTTTTTCAACCCAGCCGACCAGCCAGCCGATGTTATTGCCGTCCTGGAATCCCCATCCGGTCTTGCCGCGCAGCACCTGCTCTGAGGTAACGTCCAGAATGATTATCTTCTCAACTATATCAACTGACCGTTTCGATACCGGAAGTTCGCCGGAGCGCATTCGTTTAAGGAAATCTATTTGTTCCATTTGTGATATCCGGAAATTTCCTTCGAGCCAGAATTTATCAATTCCCACCGAAATATCTTTATTTCCGTAATTCAGTTTTTCCAGCATTTCTTTCATCCTCACTTCACCCACGCGTCTGGCAAGCTCCTGGTAGTACGGAACAGATGACACTTTTATGGCTTCTTTCAAAGAAAGATCTTTATCCCATTGTTCCCTTCTTTTCTTTCCGTCCCATGAAATAACAAAATTCTCATCCTCAATTACGCCGGTTTCCAATCCTATAATAGAATTCGGTATTTTGAAAGTTGATGCAGGTATAAATCCCTTATAGCAGCGCGTTGAATCATAATAAGTGTATTTATCGTTATTCAGGTCATACATAACGAAAGAACCCGTAACACTATATTCTTCAAAATACTTCTTAAGATCCTGTGCACCTGAATTGACAACAACAAAAAATATTAATAGAAAAATCACCCTTTTCATTTGTATATATAATTTAGTATTTAATAGTGTTATGAATATTCAAATATTGCGGTAATGGAATACTCTCCTGAACACAAAAATACCTTAATAAATTTTGATTTGAAATCTTTTCTTGAAACATTTTCCGGAAAAGACATTCAGAAGATTAAGAAACAATATCCTGAGCTATACAGGTTATTGGCAGATCAGGTAGATATTTATCCGAAAGCCGGCAAAAAACTTCCATCATTTACCGCAAACTACTGCTTTTTCACAAGGAAAGGTTTTGAACAGTCAACAGGTGAAACATTGGCGGAATTCAAGGCTTCATTGTTTAAGGGGCAATTGCTGATAGATCTTACCGGCGGACTTGGAGCAGATGACGCGGCTTTTTCGCGATCATTTTCAAAGGTCATTTCTGTTGACAGCAACAAAGAGCTTAATTTGATTGCCCGAATTAACTTTGACAGACTTGGCTTAAGGAATATCGAAAGAATCGATTCAACTGCAGAAGATTTCATAAAAACTGCCGGGAATGCCGACCTGATATATTTGGATCCTGACAGAAGAACAGGAAGTACTCGCTCTGTAACCCTTGCTGATTCGGTTCCGCCTGTTCCTGATATACTGGACCGTCTTTTTGAGTTGTCCGATTCGGTTTTACTCAAGTTATCACCCATTATTGACTTAACATATCTTAAAAAAAATCTTACCGAAATTGAAAAGTTATATGTTATCTCACTTGAAAACGAAGTCAAAGAAATTCTTGCTCAACTCAAAAAGGGGTATTCAAGCGAGCCGGAGATAATTGCCGTTGACCTCAAACCGGGAATGAAGAGGGATTTGTTTTCATCTTTTGTTCATATTGGAATGGAAACCGAAGGTCCAACAGGAGGCGAATACTTCTATGAACCTGCAAAATGTATAATAAAAGCGGGGTTGACTGAGAAATATATGGTTTACATGAATTTGAAAAGAATCGGAAAAGTCTCTCCTTACATGACCGGAGACAGGCTTATTAACAATTTTATGGGCAGGGTATTCTGTACCCAATACTGTGCTGTTTTTGCCAAATCACATTTCAGAAAATACATCAAGGATAACTCAATACAAAAGGCGAACTTATCAAGAAGAGATTTTCCCGAAACCGTTGAAGAAATCCGCAAGCAATACAGGATTTCCGATGGCGGTAATGAATACCTGTACTTCACAACAAATGCTGACGGAGAGAAGGTGTTTTATCATTGCAGAAAATTGCCGTAAAAAAATGGGGCGCAGCCTTGAACACATCTGCACCCCGGGATATTAGAGGAGAACTCTTGATTTATCTTAAAAAATCCTATTTTATAAGCATCATCTTTTTTGTTAGAGAAAGACCTGCCGTCTTCAGCGTATAGAAATATATGCCGCTTGGATAATTTGCCGCATTCCAGCTGATTTCATAGTTTCCTGCACTCATATTCCTGTTCAGGATCTGTTCTACAAGCTTACCTGTTATATCATAAACACTTAGTGTTACATTCTGTGAACCAGTAAGCCCGAAACTTATGGTTGTAACAGGGTTAAACGGATTAGGATAATTCTGCCCCAATTTTATTTCACCTGGAACAGTATTATTTCCAATATTCCCCGTAAGTAATTCACTTAGCTTCACAAGATAAACATCACCTACACCCTGGCCATATGACCACGCCCAGCCGGTAACAATATATGAACCTGCCTGAGGCGACACTACAGAAAATGCGCGGTCATCACTGGAGCCTCCTATGGTCCTTGACCAAAGTGAATCACCTGCAGAATTTGTCCTGATAACATACATATCATAGCTGCTTGTTTCAGTAGATGACATTCCTGCAATTATGTATCCGCCATCCGGGAGCTGCAGAATGGATTCACCCTGTTCAGCGTCCACCGTTCCGTAGATCTTCTTCCATGTAAGATTACCGCTAGCATCAAGCTTTGTTATCAGAACATCGGTATCTGTTTCAAAAGAAGATTCTGTGCCTGTGAATATAAATCCTCCGTCCGGAGTGGGCTGAATATCATAACACTCACTTTGCCAGGAACCGGGGTAAACATTGCTCCACACTGCATTTCCCAGATTGTCAGTTCTGATAACGTAAGAAGCCCAGGGTGTGCTGTGAGTAAATCCGCCGATTATGTACCCGCCGTCATTAAGCTGCTGAACTGATAACGCAACATCACCGCCTTCGTTTTGCCTGAAAAACACTTTTTTCCACTCAACATTGCCGTTCATATCGGTCTTTATGATATACATATCATAATTGCCGAATTGTCCGTGCATAAGCCAGGTTTGTCCGGCTACAACATACCCGCCATCGGAAGTCTGCCACACGGAGTGTCCTCTGTCATCATCTCCAAAACCATAGTCATAATGCTGCTGCCATTGTACATTACCGGCATTATCTGTTTTAATTACAATCGGATCGAAAATCTGCGGACTTACTTCAGTCATTCCCGCTATTACGAATCCTCCGTCAGCAGTCTGCCTGACTGAACGGCCTATATCATTTATCCCGGTATTATATACCCGGCTCCACAGCTCATTACCCTGCGCGTTTGTTTTCATCAGCAGAATGTCTTTGCGTTCATTTGCGCTTTTGAAACCGGTTATGACTGTTTCGCCATTGCCCGTATGTACCATCGATTCACCGCCATCCTGTCCGGGTCCGCCGAAAGTCTGCGTCCACTGTACAAACTGGGAGTTTACTGAAACCGCTGACACCAGCAAGATAAAAGCCGCTGATATTATATTATTTAGTTTTTTGTTTATTATTGTTTTCATTCTTTTATCGCTAATGAAATTTTCAATTTCCCCTCTCATTGCAGAGAGGGGGTTGAAATTTGCTTAAGAAGATGTCTTTATTTTACCAGCATCATCTTTTTTGTTGAGGTGAATCCCTCTGTTTTCAAAGTATAGAAATATATTCCGCTTGGATAGCCGGAAGCCTGCCAATCGGCTTTATATGAACCCGCTTCAAGATTTTCACTTACGAGATTTTCAACTTCTTTGCCTGTAATATCATACACTTTAAGGCTTACAAATCCACCTGATGCTATATTAAACTCAATATTTGTGGTCGGGTTGAATGGATTCGGATAGTTTTGATTCAGAGAAAAATTATCCGGAATGTTGGAGGATATTGTACTGATTCCAACTGTACCGGTTCTGACTATGATCTTTCCGCCTAAACCAACTGCCCAGCCCTTATTGATATCCGGGAAATGGACATCTTCAAGCTCTGTTGTAACTCCGCTTGGCTCGGTGAACCAGCTGGTTCCGGTATTGGTAGTCATATAAACAGCACCAGCGTTTCCAACTGCCCAGCCGGTATTAATATTAGAAAAATGAATGGCATCGATTCCCTGGTTAATTCCGCTGCTTCGGGGTAACCAGGTTGAACCGCCATTGTTTGTATAGATTATTGTGCTGTTCTGTCCGCCGATGTATCCGATCAAATCGCTTAGCATGAAAATATTATGCAGATCACTTCCCGTACCTGAGTTTTGCGGTGAATAGGAAGTCCCGCCGTTATTGCTTGCCTGGATCACTCCGCCTTCGCCGACGATCCATGACCTGGTATTGCTGAACGCAGCAGAACCTCTGTATCTCACGGTTCCGGTTGTAACAACGCTCCAGCTTATACCGTTGTTTGTTGAGCGCAGTATGACTCCATCCCTGCCGCCTGCATAAACCATTTGTCCTGTTCCGAACGATACTGATGCAAGGTTGCTTGTGGTACCGCTTGCAATCAGGGTCCAGTTCAATCCACCGTTTGTGGAGCGGAATATTCTTCCATTATCGCCAACCATGATCCCAAGCTGTGTGCCTGAGAAAGTTATGTCATGAAGGTCTTCATTTGTTATTCCGTTTATTGATAGCCATGAGTTTCCTGCATTTGTTGTATATCTGAATGTACCAACATCACCAACTGCAAAACCCTTGAACACGTCCACAAAGTAAACGGAATGCAGTGTGTTTGTTGTGTTGCTGGTTTGCTGCACCCAGGACACTGCACCCGAAAATTTAACGAGAGTCAGGATCGCTGCTGCAACAATGACGAATCTTAAGATGACCGGTATTGATTTTTTCTGTTTCATTTTGTTTCTCCGCTGGAATTCTTGCCAGTTTTTATTTTTATTTTGATGCTTCAATTTTTTGCGCTTTGGTTATTATTTTCTCCGCTAATACCCGCTGCGCAAGTCTTGAATTAAGCTGACAAGACTGCGATTGCTCTCTGCCCTAATCAGGCTCTCCGTCTTTATTGTCATCCTGGAACGCACTCTTGAACGATGTCATTATATTTGCGTCTATTAACGCTGCATTTGAAGCCAGGTTTGGATTCAGCACATTGCTGCCGCTTCTAAACCATGTTGTTTTGTTAAAAACCACCGTGAGGTTCTGCTTTTTTAAATTAATGTTTGTTGACTTATTGAAATTTGCCACAACCTCTAAACTCTGTTTTGATCTGTATACAAACGGCGCTCCGTTATATGTACCCCTTATTATCATAGAGTACCTTAGGTTCTCTGCGGTACCTTCTCTGAACTCTGCATCCGGAATGGTTTCTGTTTCACCCGCTTTATGTATCTGAAACTTGGCTTTCGTGTAAATATCCCTAACAATGTAACCGTTCAGAATTTCGCTTAAACCTCCGTTCAGGTTCATATTAACAACAAAGGGACCTGAATGGTGAAGTTGATTTAAACCATCCCTTTCGCGCTCATACTGAATGTTTGTAAGCAGTACTTTAACCTCTGTGATAACGACCACGTCAACAGGGTTACCCGATGCATTGTCATCAGCTTTCATATTTATGGAAAGCTCTGTTGCTCCGCTTGGGACAAGTATTCCGCCTGCCGGGTCGCAGCCCTGGAAAAATGCCATCAATACCGGAACAACAAATGGCAATATGTACGATAGTACAGGTTTAAATAATTTGTTTAATATTTCTGCTCTTAACATTCTTTTAAGCTCTCCTATTTTGAAGTAGTTATTTTATTTGTTTCCGAAAATTCGTTTGATACTATTGAGTAATAATAAACATCACCCGGAAATTTTGAGACATTCCATTTTATATCGTGAGATCCTGCACCAAAGCTGCTTCTTGCAAGTTCGTCAACCGTTTTGCCCTGTGAATCATATATTTTAATGCTAACAAATCCGGGATTCAGAAGCGAGAACTTTATTCCGACTAAAGATACTTCGGTAGCCGCAAAGTCATCTGCCGGCATAAAACCACTGCCAAAATCATCTTTGCTGCCTCCGGACCGGGGATTTAATTTCTTTTTACTGCTCTTTTTATCCTCTATGCTGTTTATTCTTATTTCCCTGATCTGCCACGGCGCGGGTGAGTGCCGATTAACCCAGCTCAAACCGCCATCGGTAGTGCTGTATAGTACTTTGCCGCTCTCATCAACTGCCGAGCCGTTGTTCTCATCAATGAAAAAAATTGTCTTTGTCTCTTCTCCTGTAACAGGACCGGCGGTGTTTCTTTGCTGTGAACTGACTGTAAATGAAACAAGTATCAGCAGCGGCAGCATATATTTGTTTATTATTCTCATTTCTTGTTTTCTTGCGGTTATACTTTGTTGTTTCTTTTTTATTCCCCCGGGCTCTTTCGCCCGGGGTTTAATTTATGATAGTCCTTTTGCTTTTTGGCTTTACATTTTTGTCTTATGGTCAATTACCGTCAGGTAATCCGTTCTTATCATCATCTTTAAATGCACGTCTGAATGAATTCTTAAGATTATCGTCAATGATATCGGTGTTCTCAGGATTACCCGGATCGATAATGACCGTGCCGTTTTTGAACCATAAACCTGGGTTTACAGCTATTGTTATGTTTCTGCTTCCGTTTCCCGTAACAATTGGTGTTGCAAGATTAATAACCATGTTCACGGATTTCCTAGACTTAAATACAAAACTGTTTCCGTTATAAGTACCCTTGATAATGAATGAATATCTCTGGTTCCCGCTGGAGCCTTCGCGGAACTCCGGATCAGGGATCTGCTCTGTATCTTCGGGCTTGTGGATCTTGAACTTAATTTTATTCCACGTACCGCTAGGAAGATTGCCTGATGTTACGGTTACAACTGCTCCGCCGGTGTTGAAATAGATAACAAATGGTGTAATCCTGATGTGCTGACTGGTACCCGAAGGTTCGGTTTCAAGCTCAACTTCGGTAATGAGTGCTTTTGCTTCGGTGATGCTTATTTCTGCGGGATTAGTTGCAGAATTATCCAGCATAACACTTACAGATGTATTGCCATCGGTTCCGTTACTGCCTGTTGAGCTGTTGACGGCAGAGCTGTTTTCACCGCAGCCCGATGCCATAGCAAGCAGTGTGATAAAAAGCGCTGCCAGGAGAACTGTGCTTCTGAGAGATCTGTTTGATTTCATGTTAATTCCTTCTTTCTTTTTTGATTTTTGTACCTTCGTAAAATTTCTCTTTATTTATGTAGCTCTCCCTAATAGCCCTTTTATATGACCTGTCATTTACAACAAACATCTTTCCGTTAACAAATATCCAGATGTACGGATCGTGTTTTTCTATATGACAGTTTTCCCACCTGCTTTTTAAGCTCATCTTATTCTCCGATTCCGAGTAGGCTTAATGCGCTGAATATGTATCCCGATACAACAGGGATGGAAAGCAGAATGGGGAGTGTTACTGCTGCCACGATCACTGCAAATACTATGCTCCTTAGTGATCTTGTTACAACATCCTGAAGCTGCATGATAGTATTCCCCCTTAATTAAAGTTTTTGAATTGATGCTATTTAATTAATATCATTTTTCTGGTTTCTGCAAAATCCGGAGTCTCAAGCCTGTAAAAGTAAATTCCGCTTGAAACACCGCTGCCATCAAATCGGACGTTGTATGAACCGGGCACCAGGTTTTCATTCATAAGTACCGCCGTTTCACTGCCCAGATTATCAAAAACAGTCAGTTTAACGTGCCCGCTTTTGGGCAGTTGGAAACTGATATTTGTAACCGGGTTGAACGGATTAGGATAGTTCTGCATTAATGCATAATTATCGGGAATTTCAGAACCGTTTCCGTTATTGCCCGTAAAACCACTTCCGCTGTATTTTAAAGTAAGAAAATCAGAACCGTTTGCGCTCACACTGTTCCCTGTAACGTAAACATTTCCTACATCATCAACTTTGACGCATGTTGCACCGTCGTTTAAATTGCTTGCACCGTTAAATTTCGTAACCCACAGCTCGGTGCCTGCTGAATTGTATTTCACGGTGGTATAATCATATATCGCTCCGAATGTTACCTCTTTGCCGGTCACGTAGACATTTCCTGCCTGATCGACTGCCACTGAGTTCGGCATATCATAATTGTTTTCAGGCCCGTTGTATCTTGCTGCCCACAGCTGAATACCCTGCTGATCATATTTTATTGTTGCATAATCAATGCTGGTACCGTTGCCCGGGCTCCTTCCTGTTACGTAAGTATTTCCGTTGTTATCCAGTACTATCATAGCCGGAATATCTGAATTGTTAAGCGGGCCGTTATATGTTGCCAGCCATAGTTGCTGACCTGAACTGCTATACTTTATTGTTACGTAATCATTCAGGGTTGCGGTTGAATAGCATGAACCTGTTACATAGATGTTACCTGAGCCGTCAATAGTCATCGATTCAGCAACATCTGAGTAATTTGCGGGACCATTGTGCCTTACAGCCCACTGTTCTGCACCGTTTGAGTTATATTTTATGGTTAAATAATCTTCTGAACCTATCACATTTGCAGATTGGCTTGTGCCGGTTACAAAAACATTTCCATTATTATCAACAACTATTCCTTCCGGAGAGTCAAAGGCATTTCCGGGACCGTTGTATCTGACTGCCCACTGCTGTATTCCCGCAGAGTTATATTTTATTGTCGCGTAATCCAGGGATGTCCCGCTGCCGTTACTCAAGCCGGTTACATATACGTTGCCAAAATTATCAGCAATTACTTTCAAAGCCTTGTCGTTATTATTTCCGGGACCATTATACCTTGCATCCCACTGCATTACGCCGTCTGAATTATACTTAACCGTGGCAAAATCATCAAATCCGGTAATCGATCTGCTTGACCCGGTAACATAAATGTTACCTGAATTATCCGATGCTATCCACCTGGCGTCATCTTCACCGTGGGCTGGCCCGTCATATCTTGCTTCCCACAGCAAGGCGCCTGCGGAATTATACTTCAGTGTTGTATAATCCCAGCCGGTCGTGCCCCTGCTGCTTCCTGTAACATAGACGTTTCCTGAGTTATCCACGATCAGGTTTCTTGCTGAATCAATAAAATTTGTCGGGCCGTCGTATCTTGCCGCCCACTGCTGCGTAACCTGTGCTGCCGTTGTGAAACTGAGGGCAATAAAAAGTGTGATAAATGTGACTTTCATTTTTTTACCGTTTATTGCTTTTTGATTATAGATTATTGAATTATTGAATTATTTTATTAAAATCATTTTTCTTGTTTCAGTAAAGCCTGAAGTCTCAAGCCTGTAAAAGTAGATTCCGCTCGAGAGTCTGCTTCCGTCAAAATCTACTCTGTATGAACCCGCCTTTAATTCCTCATTAACCAGAGTTTTTACTTCTCTTCCGAGTACATCAAAGACAATTAGTTTTGCGAATCCCGTTTTAGGCATTTGGATCCTGATGTTTGTCACCGGGTTGAACGGGTTCGGGTAATTCTGGCCCAGCATAAAACTTTTTGGTGACTCCGAAGATATGTTCGTAATACCGATCACATTCATAGTATCAAGATAGAAGTTTACTGTATCCTGATTTATTGTGCCAAGCTGAATGGTTTTTGTTTCGGTTTCATATCCAAGCCTTGATACAGTTACGTCATATGTACCGGGAGCGAGTCCGGGTATGGTGTATTGCTCAAGTCCGTTGCTGACTGCAAATCCTCTGTACTGTCCGCCCTGTTTTACATACACAACAGAATTTTTGAAATATGGGAATCCGCCGGCACCAAAAGGCGGGTTAGGAGGAAGAATATTAAGGTAAACATATCCGCTGATATTAGCTGCGCTTGAAAAGTTCTGTGCCCCGCCTGTTCTTCTGATTGCGTTTATATCAACATTCCCCTGGTTAGTTTGGGGATCTATTATACCCGCATTGAACCACATTGTTGTTGACGGGAAATAAGTCGGTACATAAGTTGTATCGCTTCCTGCATCAAGCTCATCATCGGGTAATAGAATCACTCTAAGGAGAGTATCTCCTCTCGGAACCCTGTTCAATGTATAATTGCCAAATGCATCAACGAGCGCCGAATCAACTGCAACAACTTCTTTTGTGCTTACGTCAAGCCTGACTATCTTTATCTCGCCAAAGCGCACAGTATCACCGTTATCTGCATATCTTACTTTTCCTGAAACGCTGCTTGTTGAAAACCTGCCCCATGAAGCTATGAAATAAGACCACTTTCCGCCTGCAGAAGTAAACTCACCGCCTGCATATAGAGTTGAATCACCGCTTGTATGGGTATAAAGCGCCTGCACCCTGTCATTCATTCCCGTAAGCATTCTGTGCCAGTTTGTGCCGTCCCATCTTGCAATCCTGTCAACAAATAATCCTGTGCCTGTTTCCCTGAAATTTCCGCCCACAATAAGACTGCCTTTGTAGACTTCCAGTGCGTCCACTCTTCCATCGTATAGTCCCTGCCCGGGCTCCTGCCATGCGCTTCCTGTCCATTTAACTATGTATCTAGCTGTTAAACTTCCAACCTGTTGAAAGTAACCGCCAGCATATAGCTCTCCGTTGTATGATCTAACAGAAGTTACCCTGTCGTCGAATACGCTGCTATTATATGCATTCCATGTGCTTCCGTTCCACCAGCCAACGTTGCTGATGGATGTTGTACCTGAATTCGTAAACCTTCCGCCGCCGACAAGATAACCGCCATATACTGTTAAAGCGCTTACTCTGTCTCCGCTTCCGCTGTGAAGTCCGCTGCCCAGTGCTGACCATGAGGTTCCGTTCCAGCTTGCTATGTTATTCCCTACATTGCCAAAATCACCGCCGGCTATAAGATTTCCCCCGAATGCCATAAGCGCATACACCTCGCCATCTGTACCCCCTGCAAGTGCCTGCCAAACTGAACCGTTATACATAGCAATGTTATTTGCAGATACTCCGCCGGCAACTGTAAACTGACCGCCGGCTATAAGATTGCCGTTGTACACTGCCAAAGCATAAACTTCACCGTTTATTCCGGAGCCAAGTGCAGACCATGATCTGGTGAGAGTATCATACATTGCGATATTCGATGCATTAACTCCGCCAGCCTGTGTGAAGAGGCCGCCTGCAATGATCTTTCCGTTATAAGAAGTAATGGCATTCACTGTATCGTTTGTGCCGTTGTTGAGCCCGATACCCAGCTGCTCCCATGTAAATGCCTGTGCCAATATCCCTATGGTGTTCAGGCTGAGCGCTATGAGTATATATAAAATTGACCTTTTCAATTTTTTCTTCCTCTGTTATTATCCCTTTGATTCATTGTTGAATTTCTTCTGATATTCATCAGCGGGGAGCGAATTTCCCCACGTAAGCTCAAAATACTGAGCCATTGACTCAGCAAAATTCTTATTCTTAACAACTATATCACTCCTGTTGTATCTTGATACTGTCGGGTCAGCTAGTGATATGTAAACAATTTTTCTGTCAAATATCGCCATGAACTGGTTTACTTCATCGGTTAATCTAACCTCTCCGCCTTCACCCTGCATTTCGTTAACAAATTCTGCAAGCTTATCGGGAGCTATCACCTGCCAGTTGCCTTCTACTTTTATCTTAAAGTCTTTTGATGCTTCATAGATGGTCTTGACTGTTCCGCCTTTTTTGATGAATTCTCTTGTGAATTCATCGGTTGTGCTGTCAACGTGTCCCTCAAGCTTATTCATAAGCAGAAGCTCTTTTTCTGAGCCTTCCCAAAGCTGCATAAGCTTTGCATAACGGTGTTTGTTGAATCCTTTAATTAGCTCAACATCAACTTTTTCTGCTTCAAGCTCTTTTGCTTTGAATATGGGAGTAAGCTTATCAAATGAATCTTTCAGCTTAGTCGTTTTGTTTCTGTAAGCATCGTGTATTTCTTTTTCTATCTTGTCCTGTACAACCTTGGGGTCTATTATCTCATACTTAGCAACCGAGCTTGTCTGGATCTCATTGCATATCCCTTTTTCTGTAAATGACTTCAATATGTCATATGCAGATGAGCGGGCTATCTCGGCTTTCTTCGCTATTTCGCTGGCTGTCAGCAAATTGCCTTCGAAGAGAACACAGAATACTTTTGATTCGTAATTTGTGAACCCTAAAGCCTCGAGATTTTTGATTATTTCATTCATTTAAATATTGCCGTACCTTTAACTACGGCAATAATAGCATTTCAAAATGCATTTGTCAAGGCTTTTTTACAGTTTTTTGATAAATTTTTACATAAACCATTTAATATTAAGTTGTTACCGCTGCAAAAAATCATACAATTAGTTGATTTTTATGTGTTTTTCTAAATGAGAATTGTATGAAAGGGAGTAACAATTGTACCAAAATCCAGAGTTCACCGGTTCAACATAACAAAATTGTTATTTTTGACATTCGATTCCAATGATTTGTGACATTGAATAGGAAGCTCTACCCGGGGAAAATGAAGTAGTAGAAAAGTACGGATTACTGGATAATCAGAAGTCATGTGCGCATACATGTTTCTGAGTATTGAAGGTTCAGATTATTCCACAGTAATAGATATCTGTATTCCGTAAATTTGCATACCTAATGATTCCTGCTAAAAAAAATAAGATTATCGGCAAAGTTTTTTCAATTTATCATGACAGATTGCTGAAAAAGCACTTCTATGAAATTCACCTTTTGGGAGAAGAGAATTACAAAGGTATCGACCCTGCTTTACCAACTATACTCTACGCCAATCACTCCAACTGGTGGGATGGATTTATTTCTTATTACCTGACAACAAAATACTTTCGTGCAGATGATTACCTGATGATGGATATCCGCCAGATGAAGAAATACCGTTTCTTCAAATATGTTGGAGTGTTTTCAGTTGACAGGGATAATCCAAGAGAAGGAGTAGAATCGGTCAGATATGCCGCTCAACTGATCAAAGGGACAGCACGCCATTTGTGGATATATCCACAGGGAATAATGAAGCCGCAGGATAAAAGACCTTTGGTTTT
>JAUQWS010000123.1 GCA_030835025.1 Ignavibacteria bacterium
ACAGACGGGTAATCAAGCCAGATGTTGAACATAAATCTGTCTAATTGTGCTTCAGGAAGCGGATACGTACCTTCATGCTCTATCGGGTTTTGAGTTGCCAATACGAAAAAAGGTTCATCGAGCGTATAAGTTGTTCCCGCAGCAGTAACTTTGTGCTCCTGCATTGCTTCAAGTAGCGCTGATTGTGTTTTTGGTGGTGTTCTGTTTATCTCATCTGCAAGCACCATATTCGCAAAAACCGGTCCGTGAATGAACTTAAAGCTCTTTGAGCCTGTAGATAGATTGTCCTCCAGAATTTCAGTCCCAACTATATCCGAAGGCATAAGGTCAGGGGTGAACTGAATGCGGCTGAACTTCAGTTCAAGAGCATCGGCCAGGGTTTTCACAAGCAGGGTCTTTGCCAGTCCGGGCACTCCAACCAAAAGACAATGACCTCTGGATAGTATTGCAACTATGATCTGATCAATTATAAGTTCCTGCCCAACGATAACCTTTGCAACCTCTTTTTTCAGCTCGCTGTATTTACTGTTCAAATATTTAACTAATTCAACATCACCGCCGGATGGTTTCCCGTTTGCCGAACTGGAGGACTTAGTAATTACGGTTTTGGTCTCTTGCATTTACTGATTGATTTATTTACTGCCTATTTCTATGCCGTCAGCATCAAATACTCTGACATCTCCGAACTTTTTCATCCTGTCCTTAATTGCTCCTGCATCCCCTGAGATAACAATGCTAAGTTTATCAGGATGGATATATTTTTTTGCTGCTTCAAGAATATCATCTTTGGTAAGACTGTTTATCTTGCTTATGTAAGTATTGTAATAATCTTTCGGCAGATCGTAAAGCTTCAGGTTTATTACCCTTGAAGCAACTGAATTTGCAGTTTCAAGCTGAAGAGGGAACACCCCCGTCATATAATTCTTAACCGTTTGAAGCTCTTCATCAGTTATCTCTTCGGCAATAATCCTCTTAAGCTCTCCGATAATCAACGTAACCGATGTATCCGTTACATCGTTCCTTACATCTGTATCCACCGAAAAATCGCCCCCAAGCTTCCTGGGATTAAAGCTGCTCCTTGCGCCGTATGTAAAACCGTTCTTTTCGCGTAGATTGTAGTTGATCCTGGAGCCGAAATATCCGCCAAGAACAGTGTTCATTATTGTTACTGCAATGAAGTCCGGATTGTTCCTGGATATTCCTAAGTGCCCTATCCTCAAATTTGATTGAACTGCACCGGGCTTATTGACGATAAATACAGCGTTCTTTTTGTCAAACTCAGGTTCGTTTATCGTGCTTTCAGTAGTTCCGGATTTCACTTTCAGAGGTTTAAAGTACTCCTCCATTATTTCAAGAGCCTCTTCTTTAGTAATGTTACCGACAAACGCGATTATGAGATTATTTGCAGTGTATTTCCGGTTATAAAAATCTTCAAAGTCAGTTTTTTTGAGAGCTGTTACACTTTGCTCTGTTCCTTCGGAAGGAAAAGCAAACGGATATTCTTTGAAAACCACTTTATTGAACATCTTGTCACTTAGATTGCCTGCATCATCTTTACCCTGAAGGATCGAAGACAGCCTTTGGTCTTTTACGCGGCTTATTTCTTCCTCGTCAAAAACCGGATTCAACACAACATCTGCTAGGAC
>JAUQWS010000017.1 GCA_030835025.1 Ignavibacteria bacterium
ATTCTGAGGCAAAGAAGATGATTTTGCTGAAATAGTGCTTTTATACTCAACTTATCCCTTTTTTGATAATCATTAAATTCATATAATTGTGATTATTCCAGACACCACTATTGGCAAAGTCACCAATTACTGGCTCTGCCGGAAATAAAAAGATAACAGTTTAATGTTATTAATGAACTGATTTTTAGTTTAAACCTATAATTATGTCAATAAAAGTAAAGAATTTAACGAAATATTACGGCGATTACCTCGCAGTTGATGATATTTCATTTGAGGCAAAAAAAGGAGAGATCCTTGGATTTTTGGGGCCCAACGGCGCCGGAAAATCCACAACAATGAAGATAATCACAACTTATCTTCCACCGACATCGGGTACCGTTGAGGTAAACGGTTTTGATGTAGAGGAAAAGTCACTGGATGTACGCAAGAAGCTGGGATATCTCCCCGAGCTTAATCCGCTTTATTACGATATGACTCCGGTAGAATACCTGGATTTTGTTGCTGCACTGGATGGAATTCCGACGGGCGAGATAAAGAAGAAGCGTGAGGAAATGATAAGGGTCTGCGGGCTTGAAACAATGCGCACAAAGGATATCGGAACTCTATCCAAGGGATACAAACAGCGCGTGGGACTTGCACAGGCGATGATAAACAATCCCGACGTGCTGATACTTGATGAGCCGACATCGGGACTCGATCCGAACCAGATAATTGAGATAAGAAATCTTATCAAGAAGCTTGGCAAGGAAAAAACCGTTGTGCTTTCAACGCACATTCTTTCCGAAGTTACCGCAACCTGCAACAGGGTTATTATTGTCAACAAAGGAAAAATTGTTGCAGACGGCACACCGGAGGAACTTCAGGCAAAATCAAAGGGACAGAGCATGGTCACCCTTGAAGTTAAGAACAATTGCGATAAGAACGCTCTGAGCGGAAGCCTGAAGGAAATAAGGAACGTTAATAAAGTTGAATTTGTAAAAGATACAGGTGATTCATTCATCTTCAATATTTACGGTGAAAAAGGCCATGACTTGCGCGAAGTGATTTCAAATAAAGTTACACAGAATAAAGCAGTAGTTCTTTCAATGCAGGCTAAGATTTCTTCATTAGAAGATATATTCAGGGAGTTAACAAAATAATGAATATTAACACAGGCAACATAAAAACAATTTATACCAAGGAGCTGAAAAGCTACTTCAATTCACCCATAGCATATATTGTTATGATAGTATTTATGGTGATCTCGGGTTTCCTTTTTTCGATGAGCTTTTTCCAGATAAACATCGCATCAATGCGCGAGTTCTTCGGAAGCTTCTTTATCCAGCTTGTGCTGTTTGTTGTGTTTATCCCAGCTATTACTATGAGGAGCTTTTCCGAAGAAAAAAAGCAGGGTACGCTTGAGCTGCTTCTTACAAAACCGATAACGGATATTGAGCTTATCCTGGGGAAATACTTATCTGCCCTGACACTCGTTATTATCACACTATCGCCAACTGTATTGTACTTCATAGTAATTAAGATGCTGGGACCAATACCGTTCTGGCCTTTTATGACAAGTCTTTTGGGATATATCCTGATGAGCGCATTTTTCCTTGGCATCGGAGTATTTGTATCATCACTCACCGAAAACCAGATTATTTCATTCATAGTAAGCGTGCTGATATGCCTGTTCTTCTTTCTGTTAGGCAAGCTGCTTGTTGTTTTCCCCGTTTCAGTAGTATCTGTCTTTGAATATTTGACAACCGATTATCATTTAACAAATATTTCAAGAGGGGTTATAGATTCAAGAGTGCTTATCTATTATTTCTCAATGATATTTTTTACACTGTTCTTAACAAAGGTATCGCTTGAGAGCAGAAAATGGTAATTAAAGGCAAAAGGCAAAAGTAAAAAAGCAAAAAAAACACAAATCAAAAAGCAGAAGCAGAAGCAACAAAGCTGAAGCGAAAGCAGTAAATAAGCATCACAGAAAATCAGAAAAAAAAGCATTATAAAAAAAGTTATATATGGCATAAGAATTACAAAATAAAAACGAACTGCAAAACGAAGAGACTCCGGAAGAAACATCTGAAGAAGAAACAACCGAAGAAGAATC
>JAUQWS010000124.1 GCA_030835025.1 Ignavibacteria bacterium
TGCAGAAGCATATTTATGAACTCTGGAAAGATGCCGATTCAAAGGGTGAAAGATATTTCCCGCATGAGTATATGTATAAGATGATATTAAGCGGAGTGCTTGAGCAGTATTATGAAATAGATCCGAAACATTCATGGATGATTGCAGCCGCAGAAAAGAATCTGCCGATAATCGTACCGGGCTGGGAAGATTCAACAATGGGTAATATTTTTGCTTCATACTGCATTAAGGGTGAATTGAAAGCTCAAACCATGAAATCAGGAATTGAATATATGGTAACGCTTAGCGATTGGTACAGAAAAAATTCGGCGGGCAAGGGTGTGGGATTCTTTCAGATCGGAGGCGGTATTGCGGGTGATTTCCCCATATGTGTTGTGCCTATGATGTACCAGGACCTTGAGTGGCATGATGTTCCGTTCTGGAGCTATTTCTGCCAGATATCGGATTCAACAACAAGTTACGGTTCATACTCCGGAGCTGTACCGAATGAAAAGATAACATGGGGCAAGCTGGATATAAATACTCCTAAATTTATTGTTGAAAGCGATGCAACAATAGTAGCTCCGCTGATGTTTGCATGGTTACTGGGCTGGTAAGATCATTTGATACCCGCATCACATTTTTCGTAAATTGAGTTCAGATATTTTTGAATAACAAACCTAGATCTTCTGCATCAAAGATTCCCATTATTTGGCTGATTGGCTACCAGTTATTTGTCCTTTTGTTCATGGAAGCTTATAAATACTGGCTCAATTCCGAATTTTCTTCGATGTTTTCAAGCGGATTTATTTCGCTTTTCCTTAAGAACTTCAGCCTGCTCTACACAGGCAATCTGTTCTGGATAACAATTTGCCTTATTTCGATAATCGCAGTAATAAACATTTCTCTTCAGCTCCAAAAGGTGAACAGAACGGCTTTAAATTCACTTGTTGTCATCTCAATTGTATCGATTGTCTTCTTGGCATTTGCAGTTTTCCAGGGAAGACTGCCGAGAGAAACACTGTATGAGAACCTGGTGAATCTCTCGCAAAAAGGCATTCAGACAATTAGCCTGAGTGTTTTTGCTCTCATGCATTTATTCATTGCAATATCTTCCTGCGTAATTTCGTTTTCAGTCCTAATGAAATTCTACGTATTCCGCAGCATTTGGGTAACCATAATTGTCCTGCTTCTTGCTTTCACGGTTGTATTCCTGTTCGCGTACAATCATAACGATGATTATAAGCTGCTGGTAGAAAGCAGGAAGACAGTTGATGCAGGCACAGTGCTTGGGGCAGCTGTCTGGGGAGGCAACCGTCCTTCACCGGTACTTCGCGAGAGAATAAATAAAGGTTACGACCTCTATTCTTACGGAATAATAAAGTATATCATACTCACCGGGGGAGGTGCACCGGGAGAGATGACAGAAGCTGAAGTTTCCAAAAATGAACTGCTCAAAAAAGGAGTTAAGAGCAAAGATATAATAATAGAGAATAAATCCAATTCGACGCTCGAGCAGATATCTTATCTGAACAACAATCTGTATAAGAAAAACAACTGGAAAGAAATAGTGATAATAAGTGATAACTTTCATTTGTTAAGAACGCAGCAGATCTGCAGCTTCTTCGGAATAAATGCATATACAGTTGCGTCAGATACACCATTATCAGCTGAATCTTCATTCAATTTCTGTGTTAAGGAAAGCTTTGCCGTAATTTTGTTCTGGTTATTTGGAATAGGATAAATTATCTTTGCAATATGGCTTTAACCAGAAGATACTTAAGAGAAAAAGCGTTACAGGTTCTTTACGCGTACAAGCTTACCAAAGACCCCATTGACCAGATCAAGCTGATGCAGATGGAAGACCTGGAAAAGAAGGACGACAGGAAATTCTGTGAGGAACTTATTGACCAGACTATTGATAACGATGAAATGTATGAGGAAATTATAACAAAGACAGTTGACAACTGGGATATGGAACGGATTGCACTGATCGATTCCATAATAATCAAAATGTGCCTTACCGAGTTTTTCCACTTCGAAGATATTCCCCCGAAAGTTTCGATAAATGAATCCATAGATATCGCTAAAGATTTCAGCACGAGGAATTCCGGCAAGTTTGTAAATGGCGTCCTTGATGCGATCCTGGAAAAGCTGGATAAAGAAAACAAGATCATCAAAAGAGGCAAAGGGCTGATTGGCGGAAGAAAGCAGACTGCCGGAAAGCCCGCATAACAGTAAACAGTTTTCTTAACACCCTGCAATCATTCCTGTTTGAACTAATTTATTATTGAATGGCTACAACTGAATCCACCAAAAAATGGTTTACAAAGCAGGTTTTTAACTGGTCACTTTTTGATTTTGCCAATTCTACTTTTGCAACAATTGTTGTTGCGTTCGTTTATGCAATTTATTTCAAGAAGGTTGTTGCATTTAACCAGCCGATTGCTGATTTCTACTGGTCAACAGCAATAAATATTTCAATGATCCTTGTAGCTTTCCTTAGTCCGATACTTGGCGCAGCTTCTGATCATTATTCAAATAAAAAGAAATACCTGGTGTTCTTTACTTACCTTTGCATCATTTCAACAGCTTTGTTGTATTTCATTACCGGTGGGATGGTCCTTTGGGGAATGATACTTTTCATTCTTGCAAACATAGGCTTCCAGGCAGGACTTGGTTTCTATGATGCATTCATAAAGGAAATATCAGAATTCAGCAATTACAACAAAGTATCATCTCTTGGTTATGCTGTAGGGTATTTGGGCTCACTTGCTTCATTGGCAGCCGTAATAGTGCTTCAGGATGAACCAAGGATGACGTTCGTAGCTTGTGCAGTTATGTTCCTGATATTCTCGCTGCCAATGTTCCTGTTTGTAAAAGAAAACAAAAAACTTCAGCCGGATGAGAGTTCAAATTTCATCGCAATTGGCATAAAGCGTACAGTTGATACGTTAAAACATATTTCCCGTTATAGTAACATCAAGACTTTCCTTATAGCCTATTTTCTCTATATCGACGGAGTAAACACTATCATCTTTTTTTCGGCAAATTACGCACAAACAACACTGAATTTTGAGATACCTGACTTGATCTTGTTTTTCATCATCGTACAGGTAACGGCGTTATTAGGTTCATTCCTGTTTGGGTGGATAGCTGATAAGATTGGTGATAAGAAAACGATCTCTTTCATAATAATAAGCTGGGCCGTGCTGACCTTAGCGGTATTCTTTGCGGATACAAA
>JAUQWS010000125.1 GCA_030835025.1 Ignavibacteria bacterium
TTCGCCGCAACCGAAGCCTGTATTTACATCAAAGAACCAGCCATTGTAGAAAAAGATCTGGTCAGAAGTCATTGTACCGGCAATATCATGCCTGATATACCAGTTTGCGCCGCCGTTTGTTGTTTTGATGAAAGTACCGGCGTAGCCAATACCAACAAAGCTGTTTGGCGAAAATGCCTTTACGAATCTAAGTGTATTGCCCTGAGGTTTTGGGTGTGACCATTGCCAAAGCTGATTGATCTGAGAAAGTGCAGAAATGCCAAAGAATGTTAAGATTACGAAAATCGTTAGAAGTCTTTTCATGATAGGATTCCTCCGATAGGTCTGTTTATTTTATCCGTGATTTAGGCAAAGATAGGCATTAATTAATCCTACAACAAGGTGCAAATTATCCTACAACATTGTTCGATTTTTCCTATAAGGTGTGCTCGGGATTACTAAAAAGAAGCAAGAAATGAGGAGAAGAACAAAAAAAAAGCGTTTCTCAACTTATCGAATGAGAAACGCTCCAAAAGAAACTACCAAGAGGACCTATTTTACAAGGATCATCTTTTTAGTATCTATCATACTGTTATCAACAAAAAGTGAATAGAAATAGACACCAGAAGCCAGATTTGTGCCGTCGAAATCATATAAAATAGTCCCCGCATTAAACGGAACTTCGTTAAACAGCATTTCAACTTCCCTGCCTACAACGTCATATACTTTAAGGGTCACTTTTCCTGCTTTTGGAATAGCAAATTTTATAGTTGTTGTAGGATTGAACGGATTTGGATAATTCTGACCAAGATAATATCCTGAAGGAACTTCATTACTCCATGTAATTCCGCCCACAAGTGTACTATACATTTTCATAATACCTGCACCTGAGCATGCTATCCATGCTGAATCGTATCCTTTGGCATAAACAGCGTTTATTGTTGAAGAACCGCTGTTACGTATCTGCCAATCTGCTCCGCCGTTCGAAGTCCTGAATGTATAGCCTGCTGCTCCTACAACATAGCCCGTATTCATACTCGTAAACGAGATTGAGTATTGGCTTGCTGAAACCGGAGTCATTACAGTATCCCAGTTGGTCCCTCCATTTGTTGTCCTTCTCAAGGTTCCGCCGATTCCTACAAGGTAACCGGAAGTGGCATTCTGCATTTGAATCCAATATAGTGTTGAACTATAGTTTGATACCTGAGCAACCCATGAAGTGCCGCCATCGGTAGTTTTTCTTACTGCACCGCTGGAACCGATGATGTAGCCGGTATTTGCATCTACCATATCAATCCTGTACAGAGTTGAAGTTATTCCTGTAGTCTGCAGTGCCCAGTTCAAGCCGCCATTTGTTGTTTTGTAAACTGTCCCCGAAGAACCTGATGCCCATCCGGTATTAGCGTCTATGAAATCAGGGCAGTACAGAGTGCTTGTTGCCCCTACAAAAGAGACTGAATCCCAGTTTGCACCTCCGTTGGTAGTTTTGAACATTTTACCGGAACTGCCGGAAGCATAACCGGTGTTTGAATTAATCATCTTCAAACCATAGACTGCATTGGTTATTCCGTTACCGATATCATAGATCCACGTATTGCCGCCATTTGATGAATATAAGAACGGCGTTGGGCTTGCTGATCCAACTGCAATTACTTTACCATTCATATTATCACACCAGATATCATTCAGTGTGGATGAATATCCCAGATAGTTATGTGCTGTCCAATTGGTACCGGCATTGGTTGAAGTATTCAGTAATCCAAATGCACCACCGATTATCATATTGCTGCCGTTTCTGTCAACAGCATAATGAGTTGAAGTATAGTACTGAGTTGCATTGAAGGAAACTGAGTCCCATGACACTCCGTCGTTTGTGCTCCTGAAAATATAAAATGAATTACCTACAAGATAATGAGCACCTGAGCGGTACTCAACACCGTAAAATGTTGAGCTGGGCAGACCGGTTGTTAAAGAATTCCAGCTAAGACCTGCGTTAGATGTTACTCGTACAATTGTTGAAGAGCCCGCTACCATTCCATTCAGTGAATCCTTAAAGCAAGCATCATACATTGTGAATGATGCACCTGTCGAATCATTGAACCACGTAGTGCCTCCATCATAACTGGTTAGTACAATTCCGCCTGAACTAAGCGGACAATAAATTCTATTATTCAGGGCAAAGATGTTGTAAATGGACTGCGTACCCCCGGTTGAAAGTGATGTGAAGGTTACACCTGCATTAGTGGTCTTTAGAACAGTTCCACTGGTGCCGCCGATAAATCCGGTATTCGCATCAATAAAGTGGATCCCATACAGCGTCCCGGTAGAAGACGTACCTATTGAATCCCAGTTCAAACCGCCATTGCTAGTTCTCCAGATATTTCCGGAGCTGCCGGCAACAAGTCCGGTATTCACGTTAAAAAACCACGCAGTGTATAATGAAATTTGTGTATTGGCACGGATTCCAGCAGCATCAGAGGTAACAAACCAATTTGCACCCCCGTTGGTTGTGCGCATGAAAGTATTGCCATATCCAACTGCAACCCATTCAGTTGCTGAAAATATCTTCACATAACGAAGTGTATTTCCCTGCGGATAAGGATGTTTCCATTGCCAATTAAATTGTGAATAAGTTAGAGCTGAAAGTAAGGTAAAAGCAATAAAGAAGAGTGTAAATCTCTTCATGAGTTCCCCCTTTCGAAAGAAGTTAAATTAAGTAAAGAAATTTGATGGACCCGTATTTGATTAAAAAAAATTAAAAAATTCTTGGAAGGATAAAAGGTGATTTGATCAACTGGTTGCTGCTAACCATAAACATTGAGCACATTCAAAAATAGCTACTTCTTTTCAAAGATAAAAGACCCCGAATCACTAACTAGAATACTGACCTTGTCTCCCGGCAGTATTTCACCCCCCAAAATCTTCTCAGAAAGCCTGTTTACAATGTGATTTTGGATAGTTCTTTTTAGCGGCCTTGCACCAAAAGTTACATCATACCCAATTTTAGCAAGCCAATCCTTGGCATCATCAGAGACTTCAAGCAGAGTTTCGCTGTTTTTATACAGCATATTTTTTATCTGGTCAAGCTGAATATCCACAATTTTCCTGAGTTCTTCGGACATCAGTGGTTTGAACATTACAACTTCATCAATTCGGTTAAGTATCTCAGGCCTGATTCGCTGGCGAAGAAGCTCAAAGAGACTCTCTTTCAATCTGCCAATTATTTCCTCCCTGTTGTCTTCGGTCATATACCGAAGCTCATCCTGGATCAAATGCGAGCCGATATTCGAAGTCATAATAATGATAGTATTCTTGAAATTGACTGTCCTGCCCTGTGAATCGGTAAGAATGCCGTCATCTAAAAGCTGGAGCAATATATTAAACACATCCTGATGCGCTTTTTCGATTTCATCCAGCAATACTACACTGTAAGGTTTTCTCCTTACGGCTTCGGTCAACTGTCCGCCTTCTTCATATCCAACATAGCCCGGAGGCGCACCAATAAGCCTGCTGACTGAAAATTTTTCCATATACTCGCTCATGTCGATCCTGACCATATTATGTTCATCATCAAACAGAAATTCCGCAAGTGCCTTTGCAAGTTCAGTTTTCCCGACACCGGTTGTACCAAGGAATATGAAGGAACCGATAGGCCGGTTAACATCCTGTAGCCCTGCCCTGCTGCGCCTGATAGCATTTGCAACTGCGTTTATGGCATCATCCTGCCCGACAACTCTTTTGTGAAGGTTGACTTCAATGTGGAGGAGCTTCTCGCGCTCACTTTCAAGCATTTTTGTTACAGGTATTCCTGTCCACTTTGCAACAATTTCGGCAATATCCTCTGAATCAACTTCTTCCTTAAGCATCTTAACTTTCTTTTGAAGTTCGCTAAGTTTCAAAGAGCTGGATTCTATATTCTTCTGCAGTTCTATTATCTTTCCGTATCTTATTTCGGCAACTTTTCCAAGTTCTCCCTGCCTCTCAAATGTTTCGGCTTCATTTTTCAGCTTTTCGACTTCTTCTTTCATAGACCGTATCGAAGATATCAGCTCTTTTTCCAGCAGCCAATGAGCCTTAAGCACGTCTCTTTCAGAGGATAACTCGGCAATTTCCTTTTCAATTATTTCGAGTCTTTTCCTGGTCGGGTTTTCTTTTTTCTCTTTAGCCATATCATTCCAAATGTTAAAGTTACGGATTTAATTCCGGATGCGCAGCAGAATTCGAATATAACCAATTGCGAAATTCTATAAAATGAATAGAATATTAGACACATCTTGTATATATTTGTTTTTTATGAGCAAGAAAAAGACCAGCGATAATACACTGAAGAAATCGGAATCTGTGCTTAATATCCCTTATTCCGAATCAGAAATTGAAAAGAAGTATTCCCGATACTACTGGCTTATGATCCCGGTTCTGGCAGTACTTAACTACTCGTACAGGATGGTGGCGGTAGGATTTTACCAGGATGATGAAGTGGCGCAGTATATCAATATGCTGAATTTCTGGCATGATCCATGGGTTATACTTGGAAACGGGCCTAAACCGGGTTACAAGATCTTCATGGTTATACCTGCACTTATCAGCTATGACGCTGTACTGATCTTTAATTCTCTAATTGCCGCAACAACCGTATATTTAACCTACCTGCTTATAAAGATCTACAAAGTGAATTACGCTATTATTGGTGCACTGCTCCTCGGAACCCAACCGCTTTATGTTGACCTTTCGTTCAGGTCATATTCAGAAATATTCACTGCACTTTGCCTTGTCAGCTTCCTTATTCTATTTAAGAAAGAGAAATATCTCTATAGTGCTTTGCTGCTTGGTTATATTTATACTATCAGACAGGAAATCGCACTTTTGATCATAGTCTTTGCAGTGATTTTCGTATTAAGAAAACAGTATCTCAGCGCAGCACTGCTGTTTGTATTTCCTGTCCTCTATAATCTACTGGGCTTTATCAAGACAGGTGACATGTTTTTCGTTTTTACGGAAATGAGTTCAGTTGCCGGACTTAATTACAAGTCTCAGGGCATCCTGCACTATTTCAAAGTATATATATTCATTGTCGGACCTGTGTGCCTGACTCTCTTCCTGCTTGGTTTTCTCGGTTTCCTGAACGAAACATCCAAGTTCAAAGAATACCTGAAGAAGTACTTTGAGTTTTACATCATATTTGTATCAATTTTTGTAATTCAAATGCTTACAATGGTTAGTGACGGTCCTAACCCGGGAAACTGGAGATACTTGCTGCATATATCGCCCATTTGCGCTTTCTTTGCATCAGCAGGGATTGCCAATCTAACATTGCGGAATTTCAGGACAACGAATTATGTCATAACTTCCGGTTTAGCCATTGTAGTTCTGCTTTTCCTGTCATATTCAACTGACGGCTTTGTTTTGCTTGATAAACCCGAGCACATCAAATTCATCTTTGTAGCCATTTTTCTGATCCTAAGCGTTGTGCTTTGGAAAGAACGGAGTTCCGGTTCACTGAAGAATCTGGGTATCGCAGCGGTCTTGCTGGCTGTTATTCATCTCTATTTTGTAGAGACTAAGAAACTTTCTCCCGAGAATATAACAGTGAAAGAAACTGCAGAATATCTTGACACAATGCCTGAGGCAAAAGACAGAGTAAAGCTTACTAATCACACTTTTATTCAGTTCTACTCAAAGACTTTCAAAGAAAATACTGTTTCATTCAGAAAGCTTGACCTGAAAAATCTTGCCGAGGCACCCAAAGGAGCGATAATTATATGGGAATCACATTATGGCTACAGGCCTGAATTCCTGAATGATGTTCAGATCACATCGCTTCAGGATACAGCAAAATATAAACTATTCAAACAGTTCGTTTCTTCCGATAAGCGTTTTGGGGCTTTCATTTTTGAAAAGCTATGAGGCCGACAAAAGAAAACTTTGACGAGTGGAATGAAACAAATGCAATAAAATACGATCTTGAAAAGTTCTACAATCATCCAAACAGGTTATTCAGGTACATTGAAAACAAAAGAATTAATACACTGATTGAGTTTGCTGAGATCGGGAAAGACAGTACGGTACTTGATCTCGGCTGCGGCGCAGGGCATGTACTGGAGAAGATCAACTGCGGTATCCTGACAGGAATTGATGCATCAGAAACACAGGTCAAAAGGGCGTCCGCTAAATTGCGGGATAGCATTGTTCTTATCAGAGCACATGGAGAAAATTTACCCTTTGAAGACGGACATTTTGACAGGGTAATTTGCAGCGAAGTCCTGGAACATGTACTGGAACCGGGGATTCTGCTGAATGAAATGAACCGGGTACTTAAAGATGATGGAATAATTTCTCTATCAATTCCAAATGAAAAATTGATTATTTTGACAAAGAAGATCTTACTCAGAATTGGTTTGAAAAGGATGCTGATACCGAAAGGAAGCGGGTGGGATCTTGCTGCTAAGAACAATCTGGATGAGTGGCATTTGCATGAATTCAGCCTTAAACTCATTCAGGATTTGGTTGCAGGTCTGTTCCTGACCGAAGAACTCAGGAAGATACCTTCTGCGGTTTTCCCTTACAGATATGTATTGAAATTGCGAAAAATAACGAGCAACCAGGGAAATTGAAAGAGAACTGCATAATTTACGGTGGAGCAGGATTCATAGGCTCACATATCGCCGAGGACCTTTTGGAAAAAGGGCTCAATGTGACGATATTCGACAAGCAAAATACCTCAAAGAAGAATATTCAGCATTTAACAGACAAAATTGATTTTATTGAGGGCGATTTCATTAACGAAGTTGACATACAAAAATCTCTCAAAGGCGCAGATTATGTTGTACACCTTGTAAGTTCAACGCTGCCCGCCAGTTCCAATCTCAATCCCGTATACGATGCCGAATCGAATCTTATCTCATCGTTGAATCTGTTCGATGAGTGCGTGAAAAACAAGATCAAGAAGGTAATTTTCATTTCATCCGGCGGTACAGTGTACGGCAATCCTGTAAAACTGCCTATCAAAGAAACTCACCCGACTGAACCGATGAGTTCATATGGGATAATAAAACTAACCATTGAGAAATATCTTGGTTTGTACAAAAATCTAAACGGCCTTGATTACAGAGTATTGAGGTTTTCAAATCCGTTCGGAGAAAGGCAGAATCCGCTTCTGAGTCAAGGACTCATAGCTCACTTACTTTATAAGATAAAACATGATGAACCTCTTGAGATCTGGGGTAACGGAAAGATCATCAGGGATTATTTTTATATTAAGGATGGGGCAAGGTCAGTTTACAAGGCAATCACTGACAGATCGCACAACACTATCTACAACATCAGCAGCGGAAAGGGACTTTCAATAAATCAAATACTGGATAAGTTCAAAAGAGTGCTGAAACTTGATTTTGAAGTTAAATATACTGCTACAAGAAGGTTTGACGTTAAATCAAATATCCTTGATAACTCACTGGCCCGCAAAGTTCTTAAATGGTCGCCTGAATACGAATTTAATGATGCATTGAAAAACACATGGAGATATATTCTTGATTCAGAATAAAGATATACGATTATCGGTATTTTTTCCGGCGTATTATGATGAGAAGAACATAGATAAAGTTGTATGCAAAGCTGTTGAAGTTCTTGAAGACCTTCAACTGAAAGATTATGAGATTACCATTATTGAGGACGGAAGCCCGGATAGAACGGGCGAAGTTGCTGACAAGCTTGCAGCACGATTCCCGAAAGTCAGGGTGATCCATCATGAAGTGAACAAGGGATACGGAGCAACATTATGGGAAGGTTTTACATCAGCAAGATTTGAATATGTTTTCTATACAGATGGTGACAACCAGTTTGACCTGGAAGAACTCAGGAAGTTTGTTGCTTTGATACCGTTCGGTGATATGGTAGTTGGTTACAGAAAAAAGAAACAGTATTCGCCATACAGAAAATTTACAAGCTTTGTATATAATTATGTGCTTCGTTTTTACTTTGATATAGATTTCATCGATATTGATTGTGCATTTAAAATAATCAAAACAGACCTGTTCAAAAAGATAAAGGTAAACACAAAGGACGCATTCATAGATGCTGAGATCATGATACGGGCCAGCCTTTTAGGGTACTCGTTCACCGAGCTGGGTGTTAAACACCTTCCGAGGGTTGACGGCGTTTCAACAGCCGCAAGGCCTTCAATTATCTTCAGGACGATCGGTGAAATAATTGATTTCAAAAAAGAAATAAAGAAAGAACTTCGTGAGCGAAGATCAAAATAAATCAATTAAAGACTCCAGTGATCTCAGGGATATTGTAATAATATTCTCAGTCATCATTTTCATTCTTGTCGCAGCATCCATGCTGGATATATTTCAGTGGATGAGAGTTGTAGCCGCAAACCCCGAGGGTTTCAGAATAGTTGAGCTGTTCTTTGTTCTGATGCTGTTTGGATTTGCCTATTCAATCTTTGCCAGAAGGCGGGCAAAGTCATTCAAAAAGCTCGTGCCGGTATTTACCAAAGAAATTGAAGAATTACATGATAACGTGAACAGGTTGCGCAGTACGGTGGACCTTTCACCGGATACTATCACAGTACACAGGGAAGGCAAGCTGTTATTTGTGAACAAGGCCGGTCTTGCCCTTTTCAGGGCTCAATCCGAAGATCAGCTTTTGGGTTTAACAATGAATGAATTGCTTCATTACTCATACCGTGAAAAAGTCTCAAAAAGACTTGAAGAAATGGAAAAGTATATGAAGCAGGTTCCGGTGATAGATGTGGCAATAAAAAGACTGGACGGTTCGTATCTTGATGTTAGTGTGGCCTCCACTCCGGTTCTGTATCACTCAATGCCCCACGTGATAACAATATTAAGAGATATATCCGAGAGGAAGAGAAATGAAGAGATAAAATCTCAATTAGCCTCGATAGTTCTAAATTCAGTTGATGCGATTTACGCAATGAGCATGGATGGAATGATACTTAGCTGGAATCCGGGGGCGGAAAACCTGTATGGTTTCAGCGAGAAAGATGCGATAGGAAGAAATATTTCGATAGTTGTTCCTGATTTTAAGCAGGCAGAGCTTAATCACCTCTTAGGCAAAGTTGCGAAGGGTGAGCGAATTGAATCTTTCGAAACTAAAAGACAACGAAAAGATAAGAGTACACTTGACGTCTCGCTGACGATATCCCCCATCAGAGATGAATCGGGTATGGTTACAAGGGCTTCAGCAATCTCAAGAGATATCACTTTCAAGAAACAGGTAGAAGAAGAATTGAGGAGATACGCAGAGGAACTGGCATTATCAAATGAAGAGCTTTATGTATTTTCTTATGCGGCTTCGCACGACCTTCAGGAACCATTGCGTTCGATACAGAACTTCCTTGAGACGCTGAACAAGAAGTATAAAAAGAGGCTGGGCCCGGATATGGAAGAACAGATCGCTTCTGCCGATGACGGTGTCACTAGAATGTACCGGCTGATTACAGATTTTCTTATGTATTCACGTGTGGGAACTGAACGTGCAACCAAAGAAGATATTGACTGCAATCTGGCACTCAAAGATGCCATGGCAAACCTTGAAGTAGCTATTAAAGAAAGCAAGGCAAGCATAAAACAATTCACTCTTCCCAGAATTCACGGTAATTTTGTGCAGATAACCCAGGTATTCCAGAATCTTATCGCAAATGCCATAAAGTACCAGGGCGAAAGCAAACCCTCGATAGATATCTCTGCGGAAAAGAAAGACGGAATGTGGCTATTTGCTGTGAAAGATAACGGAATTGGAATTGAACAGTGGTTTTCGGAAAGGATATTCATTGTTTTCCAGAAGCTGCACGATCACAGAAAATATCCGGGCTCGGGAATTGGATTAGCCCTCTGTAAAAGAGTTATTGAAAAACACGGCGGAAAGATCTGGTTTGAATCCGAAGTAGGCAAGGGAACAACGTTCTTCTTTACGCTTCCCATTCTTGAGGAAAAAACAACCAAAACCAAGAAGACGGCAAAAGAAAAATCTTAGCTCATATCCGGCATCTTCAGGCTGAGAGTTCTCTTTTAAGAGCTTCCCTCTCTATCTCTAGCTGTTTTATTTTCTTCTCAACTATATCCAGCTCTTCAGGCATTGAGTCTATTTCAATCCTGAGCTTGCTTGCCGCTTCATCTATCAAATCAATAGCCTTATCAGGCAAGAACCGGTCTGTAATGTACCGGTGAGATAAGACTGCAGCCGAGACAATTGCCGAATCGGTTATCCTGACTCCGTGATGAACTTCATACTTCTCCTTTAATCCCCTCAGTATAGATATTGTATCTTCAACCGAAGGTTCATCCACCATGACCGGCTGGAATCTCCTTTCAAGCGCTGCATCTTTTTCGATATACTTCCGATACTCATCCAGTGTAGTGGCACCAATTGCGTGAAGTTCACCTCTTGCAAGGGCAGGCTTAAGTATATTTGCTGCATCCATTGCGCCTTCTGATTTGCCGGCTCCAACAAGTGTATGTATTTCATCAATGAACAGTATTATCTCGCCGTCACTCTGCTTAACTTCATTTATAACAGCTTTAAGCCTTTCTTCAAACTGACCGCGATAGCTTGCACCGGCTATAAGCGCTCCCATATCCAGAGCAACTACGGTTTTTGACTTCAGGTTTTCAGGCACTTCTCCTTTTACTATCCTGAATGCCAATCCTTCTGCTATTGCCGTTTTTCCAACTCCGGGTTCACCTACCAGTACAGGGTTATTTTTTGTTCTGCGGGATAGTACCTGTAACACCCTCCTGATCTCTTCGTCTCTTCCTATCACAGGATCCAGTTTTCCCTGCTTCGCCAGCTGATTAAGGTCCCTCCCGTATTTTTTCAATGATTGATATGTTGATTCCGGGTCTTGGTTTGTCACTCTTTGGTTCCCGCGGATATCTTTTAACGCAGTCAGAACAGACTCTTTATTCACTCCCTGTTCATTAAGCAGCTTCCCTGATGCACCTTTATCTTCAGCTATTGCAATCAAAAGATGCTCAATACTTACGTAATCATCTTTCAGCTGCCCCGCTTCACGAATAGCTTCATCAAGCACTTTCTGAAGGCTGTTGGACAGAAACTGATTTGAAGATGTTGCTGATGACACTTTTGGAAGGCGGTCAATTAGAGCTGAAGATTTGATCCTCATAAGATCAATCGGAGCACCTATCCTTTTTAACAATGAAGAAGCGAGCCCATCATCTGACTGAATAAGTGCGGCAAGAAGATGTTCAGGTTCTATCTGCTGATTGGAGTAATTGGCGGCTATTTCGCCGGCCGCCTGCACAGCCTCCTGAGCTTTTATAGTAAATGTATTAAAATTAAGTGCCATTTTTGCGTACCAAATTTATTAACAAATTTCCATTATATAAATTCCAAAATAAAAAAAGCCGCTACTTTTAAAAATAGCGGCTCTTTAACAAAACCGATACTATTTAACCAGCATCATTTTCGATGTCTTTATGTTATTCCCGGCTTCGATTTTGTAAAAGTATATGCCGCTTGGGAAATCCGTTGCGTTCCAGTCAACTTCAAACTCACCAGCTTTCAGCTCTTCATTCGCAAGTACTGCCACTTCCCTTCCAAGAATATCGTAAACTTTGATATTCACAAAAGCAGATTTGGGCAATCCGAATTTTATTTTTGTAACAGGATTAAACGGGTTAGGATAATTCTGATTAACAAAGAACTCCCTTGGTATCTGAGATGAAATGTTCTGAATCCCAATTATTCCCCTTCTGAAAGTAATGAGGAAATTCGCAGTCTGGTTAGAATCGAGCAATGAGTTAGACCTGACATTCCACCTGAGCCTGAGCGAATCACCTACGTTAACAGCTCCCCATGTGCTTATGATAGAGTCAATTCTGCCCCGGGTAATAGAAAATACAGAATCAGAACCATTATTATTGCTTAAAGCGGAATAGATATTCGAATTGTTTGTAGTGCTTAAAAACCACCTGTATTTGATCTCAGGTAAAGTACCGCTTTTTGTATAAACAAAATGAATTCTTGATGTATCTCCGGAGGAAACTACGGTGCTGTGAAGCTGAGGCGGATCCACAAGATAAAACTGGTTTAAAAGCGGCCTGATCTGAAAGACACTATCGCTTAAGTCCCCGTTGGATTCATTACCAACCTGATAGACTCTGACTTTTGCCTGAGTAGTGGTCGGGATATACGGGATGATCCAGTTAACACTTCGCAAAGTAGATGAAACATTGTTTTGCACTGTATTCCAGTTAGAACCGTTGTTAGTTGAGTATTCTACATTAACATTCCCAACATAATCAGTACCCCAGATTATCAAGCCGTTCGTACCGCCGTTTCTGAATAACTCGCCGCCGTTTGGTGTTGCAACCAGGAAACCTGTTAGATTAGTCAAACATGATGCAGACTCTGCCCTGGTCCTGATAAGTTCAGATGGAAGAGGACCAAAATTGAGCGCTATTGAACCGTTCAAATGACAGTAACTCATTATAGTCCCAACTCTTGCAATTGCAGGTCCTGAGTAACATCCTCCTTCTACTGCATAACAGCTATCTATCGGTCCGCCCGGCCAGGTACAGCTATGTGTGTGGGGTGAACCGAAGTTGTGTCCCGTTTCGTGTGCAACAACCATTGCATCCCAGGAATAAGTCGGAAGATTATTGAACGTACCGTCAATATCGCTGAATGCATATCCATAGCCGTTGTTTGGGTTTGCGCAAAGCACGTTTACCCACGCAATTCCGCCTAATCCGCCTGGGCGGGTTGTTATGTAATGTGCAATAGTTCTGGGAACAGATGTCATATTCCCGTTCCAGTAATTACGGAACTCGTTCAAAAGAGTGCTTGAAGTTGTTCCGGTATAGGGATCTGCTGAAGTTTCCCATACCCTCAGATATGTTGACTGGAGCTGAACATTAATATCCCTGACATAAAGTGCTGATACGGGTGCAAGAAGTCTTAGTATATACCTGGCAGCCCCATTAGTGCCTCCAAAGTATGTGAAAGTCTCGAAATCAGTTTCAACTGCAATATTTGCTTTCAACAATTGCGAAGTGGCGAGATCATTTATATTTCCGCGAAGATCATTTTGCATATCAATGATCTTATTCGGCATTTCAAGTCCGTCCGTTCCGCACTTGAATTCTGACCTCGTTTTCATCTTGCTGCTGTTATAGAAGATATAATCAGAGTTTAGGTTGTTGCCGTTCAGGCGGGCAAGTACAGAAACTTCACTGCCTGATGAGATCAATGCAGAGACTTCATCTTCAAAAAATGTGATCACTACAAGCGGTGCAGTTTTATCCTTAAGATCAGATGTGTAAACAACGAAAGAACTGTTCATATCGATCTGTCTATCGCCATTCTGCGTTCCGCCGACAATTCTGGCTCCCGGAGCAAGAAGGTCAAACTTGTCAAGCTCAATATTGACCAAATTGCCGTTCAATGGCAACTGAACTGAAATATTCCGGGATTTCAGATTCACGATCTGTTTAACAGTGCCAAAATCGACATTAATTATCTTAGCGTCATCAACAGCATTTCTTATTTCAGATGGCAAGGAGCCTGTTTTAACGAAATTCACCGAAAACGGTGAGTATATGCTTTGCTGGGAAAACAAGCTTAATGTGAAAGCCGCTGCCAGGCAAAAGACGGAGAAAGTAGTTCTCATTGGTTATAGTTTAGATTTATGATAATTTCACTTTCGGATCAAGAAAAGCGTAAACGATGTCCACGATCATGTTTACTATTATAAATATCACAGCTGTGAACAATACTGTACCTTGTATCATCGGAAAATCAAGTGAAAGAATTGAATTGATCGCAAGCAACCCTATCCCGGGCCAGTTAAATATATACTCAATAAAGAAAGTTCCGCCAAGAAGTGCAGCCAGCCACGCACTGATAGTTGTAATGACCGGGTTCAGTGCATTTCGAAGTGCGTGTTTTATTATCACGCGCCACTCACTGACTCCCTTTGCTCTTGCAGTTCTTACGTAATCCTGCCCCAGAACATCAAGCATACTGGATCTGGTAAGTCGCGCAATGATAGATAAAGGCCTTAATGCCAGTGTTAACATGGGCAGAACAAGGTAGATTGCTCCGTTGTTAACATACCCGGATATCGGAAACCATTTTAACCATGCACCAAATACAAGGGCCATTATAAGCCCAAGCGCAAACGGCGGGAATGAAATACCGAAAAGGGCCACCAGCATTGAAATATTATCTGCGGCAGTATACGGCCTGACTGATGAAATCACACCAATGAGAATTCCAATAATTGAAGATATGATCAACGCCGAAACTGCCAGCAAACCGGTTGCAGGAAAAGTATCAAGAATCGTCTTGAGCACATCGCGATTGGATGAATAGGACCTGCCGAGATCTCCCTGTACAGCTTTATACATAAACCTGCCGTATTGTACATACAGGGGATCGTCAAGCCCAAGCTGCTTTCGCACGGCATCAATAGAGGCAATATCAGCCCGCTGTCCAAGCATCAGACGTGCCGGATCACCGGGGATAACATACATTAAAGAAAAAGTTACTGTAATAACACCTATAAGTATAAGTATTGAATACAGTAACTTTCTGAGAATATAAGTAGCCATTAATTACTTTATGACTCTTCGTGCAGTTACGTACTTAGCATTATAATAGTCTTCGTTTAAAGAACTGGTTTTTACTCCACCGCTTGAGGATGAATGAGCAAAAACGCCTTCACCTAAATATATACCAACATGCGAGATCCTTCTTCCAATAGTATTAAAGAAAACAAGGTCACCAAACTGCAGGTTTTCCCTGTCCACTTCATCTCCCACCGTAGACTGCATAATGGATGTTCTTGGTATATCTATACCAAGGGCATATTTCATCACTCTCTGGCAAAAGGCAGAGCAATCGATGCCGTTTGTAGTTGTTCCGCCCCACAAATATGGAGTATTGATCAGTTCAATGATCCTGATCATTACAGCATCTCTATCAACGGTCTTGTTGGAATATTCGGAAACAATGTTTGTGAGTGTCTCTAAACTAGACTGCTCTATCAAACTCTTTTTCTGAATACCAGTTAAACTGGCGACTTCCTGTTTTTTCTTGACCTTATTGGTTTTGACACTGTACTCTCCATCTCCGCTTGCTCCGGAACATCCGATAAATCCAGCTATTACCACCGGCAATATCAGAACAGCAATGCTTCTGATGTTTTTAATCAAATAGTTTTTTCTCCTTTCTGAGATATTTAGATTGAAAATATAGTTGATTATGTTAATTATTAAAACTCAATTAGTATTTTGTTAACTACTGTTAAACCGGTTACTTATCAAGCCACGTAAACCGCATATTAACACGATGCATCGGATCTAGTGCATAACCGCGAACATAAGGCTGAACAAGCCGGTAATCCTCATCATAGTAGATGAATAGAAGCGGTGCATCGTTTACAGCTATCTGCTCTGCCTCTTCGTAGATCCTGTTTCTTTCGTTAATATCAGTGGTTGCAAGTGCTTTTTCAAACAGTTCGTCAAACTTTGAATTCTTGTACCTGAAGCTATTAATAGGGCTTTTGTCCTTAGGATTATCAGGGACATTCTTGCCGTACAGCAGATTCAGGAAATTCTCGGGGTCGGGATAGTCCGCTATCCATCCCAGCCGGTAAAAATCAGATCTGCCGGCATCAATATTATCAAGTAATTGGGCAAATTGCAGCAACTGAAGCTTTACTGTAACTCCGATCTCCTTCAGCATGTTCTGAATAGCTTCTGCTATTTGAGTATTCCTTCCACCGCCCTCATTTATATGAAGGGTTACTTCCGGAAAACCTTTCCCGCCCGGATAGCCGGCTTCATTCATTAATTGCTTTGCTTTTTCAAGATCGAAACTGTACCCTTTTATCTTACCCGCATTGTAGTTAGGCATAACCGGAGGTACTATTCCGTGAATGGCCGGATCTGAAGCCGAACCCTGCATTACATATTTTAGGATTTTATCTCTATCTATTGCATAATTGAATGCCTGCCTGACTTTGACATCTTCAAAAGCTTTGCTGGTTGTCAGGTATCCGTAATACTGGATTGCAAGTGAGGTTTTCCTCTGAAGTATGTATTTTGAATACTCTGGAGTCAGTGTCTTCTGGTCAGTAACTATCGTCTTAAACAGTTCATTCGGTATTCTGTAGGATTCATCAATCGATCCATTCTTAAATTCAAGCAGCTGCTGTGAAAGATCTTTAATAAAACGGAACTTGACTCCGCTGAGATAAGGAATTGAATTGCCAAATTCGTCTTTATCCCAGTAATTAGGATTCCTTTTCATATTTATCTCAAGATCGGGTGTCCAGTTTTCGAAAATGAAAGGACCGGTACCTACCGGATTCTGAAAGAAATCCTTGCCGTACTTATCAACAGCTTCCTTCGGAACGATGTATGCAAAACCAAGACACATGTAATAAATGAACGGGGCGAATGGTTTAATTATCGTTATTTGGAAAGTTGAATCATCGATGACCATAAAACCAGAAGCTTCAACTGATTTTGGCTCCCGCTTCTCTGTCACTGCTTTCGTGATCTCTTCGCTTACTTCTTTGGCACCTTCAACATAATTCCTGTAGAAATCGAACCCTAAGCTTCCGTTCCTGGTATCAAGGATCCTGTTGAAAGAGTACTTCACGTCTTCAGCTCTAAACTCTCTTCCTTTACCGCCCGGGAAACACGCATTATCATGGAAGTATACTCCTTTTCTGAGATGAAAAGTATAGGTTTGCCCGTCGGGACTGATATCCCATCTGGTTGCAAGTGCAGGTCTTAACTTAAGATTTGTATCAAGATCTATCAGCAGGTCATATATTTGGTGTGCTACGTGGTGAGAAACATTGTCGTTTATTCCGACAGGGTCCAGACTTCTGATGTTCTCCTGTTCATTTGAAACATAAACTCCGCCTCCTTTAATACCGCCCTTTAACTCAACAAGTGTTTCATCACCCGTTCTTTTCCCGCAGCCTAAGCCCACAAGAAGTAGCGGCATTAAGATATAGAATGTCCTGAATATTTTGTTGTTGTTCATAACCCGAATCAGTTAATTTGGCAGGCTGTCAAAAATTGGGGGCTTTAATGAATTAGTTGACTCTACCCGAGATATGTCTTAAGTTGTTTGCTCTTAGAAGCGTGCTTAAGCCTTCTAATAGCTTTTTCTTTGATCTGTCTTACTCTTTCTCTTGTCAGCTTGAATTTCTCGCCAATTTCCTCGAGAGTAAGCGGATTTTCCTGATCCAATCCGTAATAAAGCTTCAATACATCACGTTCCCTTGGGCTTAAAGTGTTAAGCGCCCTCTGGATCTCGATCTTTAAAGATTCATTAATCAATGAATGGTCAGGCAGGGGCTGGTTTTGATTAGGCATGATATCTACAAGCCGGCTGTCTTCACCGTGTACAAAAGGAGCATCAATAGATAAATGCCTCCCTGAAATTTTCAAAGTATCAGATACTTCATATAAGGACATATCAAGCTGCTCTGCAAGCTCATCAGCGCTTGGCTCTCTTTCAAATTCCTGCTCCAAAGTGCTGTAAGCCTTGCCAATTTTGTTCAGCGCGCCAACTCTGTTAAGAGGGAGCCTGACTATACGTGACTGCTCTGCAAGTGCCTGAAGTATTGATTGTCTTATCCACCAAACAGCATATGAAATGAACTTGAAGCCTCTGGTTTCGTCGAATCTTTTGGCAGCCTTTATCAGTCCAAGATTTCCTTCGTTGATAAGATCTCCAAGGGAAAGTCCCTGGTTCTGATACTGTTTGGCAACGCTTACGACAAATCTTAAGTTAGCCTTTGTAAGTTTCTCTAAGGCTTTCTGTTTCTCTTTTTCGTCGCCGTATTTGATCTTCTTTGCAAGGTCAATTTCTTCTTCAACATCCAGAAGCTCAACTTTCCCGATCTCCTGCAAATACTTGTCAATTGACTGGGATTCCCTGTTTGTAAATTGTTTACCAATTTTCATAGGCAGTTAGAATGGTTTAATTTATGAATAAATTCAGGGAAAAACTTAAGCCGAGGTCTCAAAAAGATCTATCTTGTTATCCTTTGCAAGTGTAACAATTGCTCTTTTGCGAGCCGGTCTAAAGCCTTCGTATCTGCCTCGTTTTGTGAATTGAGATTTGCGTTTGCCTTTGGTTAATACAGTTCTTATGCTGTCAACTTTGACGTTAAACTTGCTTTGGATCGCATTTTTTATTTCAACCTTTGATGCATTCACACTGACTTCAAACGCATACTGGTTCTTCTGCTCCTGAAGCAAAGTCATTTTTTCGGTTATGACAGGTTTTACTATTATACTTCTTATCATGATCTGATTATTGCTTTCTTTTAGAAGTTCAATTACTTAAGAAAAGGCTTGCACAATTCATCAATTGCACTTTTCTGGATAAGGATAAGCTGGTTATTCACCAGGTCATAAGTTGCAGCACTTGCTGCATTCAATACATTCACTTTGCTGATGTTTCTGCCGGATCTGTACACGTTCTCATTGTTAACAGCTGTTATCATGAGCACTTTTTTGCCTTCCAGCTTAAGGTTCTTAAGAATAGAACTGAAATCCTTTGTTTTAGGTTTCTCGAAATTTATATCTTCAACAACCATAATTTCGCCATTCTTAGCTTTAAGGCTGAGTGCACTTTTCCGGGCAAGCTGGGCTGACTTCTTGGTCATGGTAAGCTTATAAGTATGAGGCCTCGGTCCGTGAATTGTACCGCCGCCTACCCAGACGGGTGAACGGGTCGTACCTGCTCTTGCAGTGCCGCGGCCTTTTTGCCTCCATGGTTTCTTTCCGCCGCCGCGAACTTCACTTCTTTCCTTGGCTTTATGTGTACCCTGCCTCTGGTTAGAAAGGAAAGTTCTTACAGCCTGGTAGATCAAGTGGTGGTTCGGTTCAACTTCAAATACACCGGCCGGCAAATCGATCTTTTCTTTTGAATCTGTTCCGTCTATTTTATATACGCTTAATTGCATCTTATTTCACCTTGTAAATTTCAACAACTCCGGAAATTGCCCCCGGAACTGCACCCTTTATTAACAATAAGTTTGATTCAGGTATAACTTTAACAACAGTAAGGTTGCGAACTGTAACCTTATCCCCGCCGGTTCTTCCGGCCATTCTTTGGCCTTTGAAGACCCTGGAAGGATACGAGCTTGCCCCGATAGAACCGGGAGCCCTTAAACGGTCACTTTGTCCGTGAGTAACGGAACCGCCGCCAAAACCGTGTCTTTTCACAACACCCTGGAAACCTTTTCCTTTGCTTGTTGCAGTTACTTTTACGGTATCACCTTCTTCGAAAATATCAGCTTTAAGTACATCGCCTATCTTGAAATCTGCAGCGTTGTCATAATCCCTTACTTCTTTAACAAATCTTAAAACAGGCAGTTTCTTTTTCTTGAAGTTTTTCAATACAGGTTTGGAAAGTCTTTTTTCTTTTCTTTCCTCAAATCCAAGCTGAAGTGCAACATAACCGTCGTTATCTTTATCTTTTACTGCAGTCACATAGCACGGACCGGCTTCTATTAGCGTGCATGGAACACTGTTTCCATCATCCGTGAACACCGAAGTCATTCCGAGTTTTTTTCCTATTAAGCCTTTCATTACTTTCCTTATGTTTTTATTTCTATATAAACACCGCCCGGGGGATCCAGCTTTGTAAGAGCGTCGACTGTCTTTTTATTTGAGTTCAATATATCGATCACCCTTTTGTGCGACCTGATCTCGAACTGCTCCCTGGATTTCTTATCAACATGCGGAGACCGTAAGACGGTATACACAGCTTTCCGGGTAGGAAGCGGTATCGGACCCGATACCACTCCTCCGGTAGACTTTATCGTCTTAATGATCCTGTCTGTCCACTTATCAATAAGCCTGTGGTCGTATGACTTTAATTTAATCCTGATTTTCTGGGTAGCCACGTTATTCCTTACCTGGTTTAATATTATTCAATAATTTTAGTTACAACACCGGCACCTACGGTTCTTCCGCCTTCGCGGATAGCGAAACGTAATCCTTCTTCCATAGCGATCGGAGTGATAAGCTCAACCTTAAGGTTATCTACGTTATCACCGGGCATAACCATCTGAACACCTTCAGGCAGGTGAACAACACCTGTTACGTCAGTTGTTCTGAAATAGAACTGGGGCCTGTAATTCCCGAAGAACGGAGTATGACGTCCGCCTTCTTCCTTTGAAAGAACGTAAACCTGGCAATTGAATATCTTATGAGGTGTAATCGATCCCGGTTTGGCAATAACCATTCCTCTTTCGATATCTTTCTTTTCAACACCTCTAAGAAGCATTCCAAGGTTATCGCCTGCAAGACCTTCATCAAGCTCTTTCTGGAACATTTCAATACCGGTAACAACTGTTTTCTTATGCTGTCCAAGGCCGATAAGCTCAACTTCCTCACCCATCTTCACTTTTCCTCTTTCAACTCTTCCGGTTGCAACTGTTCCGCGCCCTGTTATTGAGAACACATCCTCAACTGACATCAGGTACGGTTTATCGATCTCTCTGGTCGGCTCCGGTACATAACTGTCAACTGCTTCCATCAGGTCATAAATACACTTCAATGCAGGATCATCGGTAGTAGAACCTTCTTTCAAACCGGCTTCCATTGCTTTGAGAGCGCTTCCGCGGATGATAGGAATTTCGTCACCGGGGAATTCATAACCGTTCAGGATATCCCTTAATTCTGATTCAACTACTTCAAGGAGAAGTTCAGCGTCATCAGTTGTTTTCTCCTGCTCATAGATCATATCAACCTTGTTTAGGAAAACTACGATCCTGGGAACTCCAACCTGTCTGGCCAAAAGGATATGCTCCTTAGTCTGAGGCATAGCACCGTCATTAGCCGCAACTACAAGTATAGCGCCATCCATCTGTGCAGCACCTGTGATCATGTTTTTAACGTAATCAGCATGACCGGGACAATCGACATGCGCGTAATGTCTTTTTTCTGTCTCATATTCAACGTGCGCTGTAGCAATCGTAATTCCTCGTGCTTTTTCTTCAGGTGCATTATCGATTGAATCGAAAGCTCTGACTTTTGCCTTTCCTTTTTTGGCAAGCGCCATAGTGATAGCAGCAGTAAGTGTTGTCTTACCATGGTCAACGTGACCGATCGTGCCGATGTTCACGTGAGGTTTACTTCTATCGAATTTTTCTTTAGCCATTTTTGATTGGATCTCCTAAAAATGATTTTATATTTTTTTGGTTTTATTTACTTGTGTGAAAATTTATCGTTTTAGATGCTATTCTTGGATCAATACTTAAACTGAATTAAATAAGTGGGCCAGGGAGGATTTGAACCTCCCACCCCGCGCTTATAAGGCGCGTGCTCTAACCACCTGAGCTACTGGCCCAGTAGTTCAAGAGGAAACATCCTGTATTTAAAGACTCTTTATATACAGTCTGTTTTACAAAGCAATTTGCTGCACCTGATCTTCTTGCGGGTGATCTACTTAAAGATTGACCCCAAATTCTATTAAAGAACGAAAAAACCTTTTATGAATCCTTCACTATCGTTCAGGATGACACGGAAAAAAAGCCATTATGCCCCGACAGCTTCTTTGCCTTTGAACTTCTCAACGATCTGCTCCGAAATCGATTTCGGTACTTCTTCGTAATGAGAGAATTCCATATTATAAATAGCGCGTCCCTGTGTCATAGAACGCATTGACGTTGCATAACCGAACATTTCTGAAAGCGGAACCATAGCACGGATAACCTGAGCATCTGCACGCTGGTTCATTCCTTCAATTTTTCCTCTTCTGGAGCTTAAGTCACCCATAATATCACCCATATATTCCTCGGGTGTAGTGACTTCAACTTTCATAATAGGCTCAAGTATGACCGGACCGGCCTTTAAAGCTCCCGCTTTGAATGCCATTGAACCGGCTATCTTGAATGCCATTTCAGACGAATCAACATCGTGGAACGATCCATCAAACAATGTAGCCTTAACATCTTCTACAGGATATCCTGCAAGCACACCATTTTTCATTGCCTCTTCAATACCCTCAGCAGTCGGCTTAATGTATTCTTTCGGCACTGAACCGCCAACGATCTTATTTTCAAATACAAATCCCTTGCCTTTTTCGTTAGGCTCAAGTGTAATCCAAACATGTCCAAACTGTCCGCGTCCGCCGGACTGCCTGATGAACTTGCCTTCCTGTTCAACTTTTTTGGTAATAGTTTCCTTATATGCAACCTGCGGTTTGCCGATATTAGCTTCGACCTTGAATTCTCTTTTCAGTCTGTCAACAATTATCTCAAGATGAAGCTCACCCATACCTGCTAATATAGTCTGTCCCGTTTCTTCATTCGAAGATATTCTCAAAGTCGGGTCCTCATCAGCAAGCTTGGTCAAAGATTCCGAGAGCTTATCCTGATCTGCCTTGGTCTTCGGTTCAATTGCAATGTGAATAACCGGTTCGGGGAAAGTCATTCTTTCCAGAACAATCGGATCAGTTTCATCACAAAGAGTATCACCTGTCTTTGTGTGTTTCAGTCCTATAGCAGCAGCAATATCGCCTGCATAAACTTCTTCTATATCCTCACGGTGATTTGCATGCATCTGAAGCAATCTGCCGACTCTTTCCTTCTTCCCTGAAACCGGGTTAAAAGTGTACGAGCCTGCCTTAAGTACGCCTGAATAAACCCTGAAGAACGTGAGCTTTCCGACAAACGGGTCAGTCATTATCTTGAATGCAAGTGAAGAAAACTTCTCCTTGTCATCGATATTCCTGGTAATATGGTCATCTGTATGAATGTGATGTCCCCAGACTTCACCAATATCCTGCGGTGTAGGCAAATAGTCAATTACGGAGTCAAGTAACGTCTGAACTCCTTTATTCTTGAATGAAGAACCGCAAAGTACCGGAATAATTTTCACTTTTAAGGTAGCTTCCCTTAGTACTTTCTTTATCTCATCTTCACTGATTTCCTGACCGTCAAGGAACTTGGTCAAAAGAGTATCGTCAACTTCCGAAACTGATTCAAGAAGTTTTATTCTGTATTCTTTTGCTTTTTCCACCAGAGATGCAGGAATTTCCTGCTCTTCCCACGTCTGCCCCAGAGTATCAGCATTATAGATAAGCGCTTTCATTCTGATAAGATCGATTTGGCCTACAAATAGTTCGCCCTGCCCGATAGGAAGCTGAAGCGGAACAACATTGGCTTTCAGTCTTTCTTTCATCATATCCAGCACGTGGTAGAAATCAGCGCCGGTTCTATCCATTTTGTTCACGAATGCGAGTCTAGGTACACCGTACTTATCAGCCTGTCTCCAAACGGTTTCAGACTGCGGCTCAACACCGCCAACCGCGCAGAATAATGCAACGGCTCCGTCAAGCACTCTTAAAGAACGCTCAACTTCTGCCGTAAAATCAACGTGCCCGGGTGTATCTATAATATTGATCCTGTGATCTTTCCAGAAACAGGTTGTAGCAGCGCTTGTAATTGTAATACCGCGCTCTTTTTCCTGCTCCATCCAGTCCATAGTAGCCGCACCTTCGTGTACTTCACCCATACGGTGAAGACGCCCGGTGTAATACAGTATCCTTTCGGTCGTAGTAGTCTTACCGGCATCAATGTGCGCCATTATACCGATGTTTCGTGTCTTTTCTAATGTTACTTTTCTGGGCATTTTATCCTTAATTGCGAACCCGCAAACGCGGGTGAAGCAATCTCTCTATTTTCTTATTATACTTTTTGTTAAGTCTATCACGAACAAAGCATCCTGTTTCAGTTACGGATTGCTTCGCTTCGCTCGCAATACATATTACCACCTGAAATGAGCAAAAGCCTTGTTGGCCTCTGCCATTCTGTGTACATCTTCTTTTTTCTTAACCGCACTGCCTTCGTTATTGGCAGCTGCCATTAATTCACCCGCAAGCTTCTCAGCCATTGATCTTCCTGCTTTATCCCTTGCGTAGGTAAGTATCCACTTAATTGCGAGCGCTTTTCTTCTCTCAGGCCTTACTTCTGTCGGTACCTGGTAATTTGAACCGCCAACCCTGCGTGAGCGTACTTCTAGTGACGGCTCGCAGTTATGAATAGCTTTTTTGAACACTTCAACGGGTTCAGTATTCAGCTTTTCTTTTATGATGCCGAATGCATCATAAACAATCCTCTCGGCTTTCTGCTTCAAGCCGTCTTTCATAACGCAGTTAATGAATCTGCCGACAAGAATATCGTCATACATTCTATCGGTCAATCTATGCCTTTTATTTGCTGTTCTTTTTCTCAATTGCTATGCTTATGAATTATTTATTATTATCGGATAAAATATTCTGCATCGCTCTTTCGCGATGCAAACTGAAGATTACTTGCCGCCGGTCTTTGCTCTCTTTGCGCCGTATTTGGAACGTGACTGTTTCCTATCGGCAACGCCCGAGGAATCAACTGCACCTCTTACAATATGATATCTTACTCCGGGAAGATCTTTGACTCTGCCTCCCCTTATAAGAACAATTGAATGCTCCTGAAGGTTGTGGCCTTCTCCGGGAATGTATGCTGTTACTTCCATTCCGTTGCTGAGGCGAACCCTTGCAACTTTCCTAAGTGCCGAGTTCGGCTTCTTGGGTGTAGTTGTATATACTCTTGTGCAGACACCTCTTTTTTGCGGTGATGATTCAAGCGCGGGAGACTTGCTCTTAAACTTTAGAACTTTTCTTCCCTTGCGTACTAATTGATTAACTGTTGGCACGTAAAATTCCTGTCTTAGCTTTAATTTACTAAAATAAATATACCCGCCCCATAAGGTTTTTGGGCGGCCTTATTATTAGAAACTACAAAATTAGCGATTTTTTACGAAATAGTCAAGATATAGGATAATGTGGTAAAGCACTCCGTCCGAGTTTGTGGAAAATGGGTTCAAAAATGTTCAAAACGCAGAAAGATACTATTTTTCAGTTTTTTAGCATACATCATTAAGGGTCCTTATTCGAATCAATAAAACTGTATATCCCCGTAATTCCTGCAATATGGACCAGAGTTGTGGTTATTCGCAGTCTTAACATATATTCTCTGAACTGATAGTCCAAACCCAAGGCTCCGCCCGTTAAAGCTTGTTGTATAAAAACCGGCGCTTAGGCTTTGGTCCTTCATAACAAAAACGGTATCAATAGAACTTCTAAGAAAGAAAATGCTCAATGTATCATAATCAGGGAGCTGGAACCTTAGATTTGTTGGCCCGTAATTTGGATTCGGATATGCAGGTCTAAACCGGAAAAGGCTAAGCCCATCTTGGCACCAATCAGTCGTATCCCCTCTCAAAATATTCCCTAATTCATCTGTTTCAAGTATTGTCGGATCAGCAGGAAGATCAAAACCGCCGGTATGAACAAGCTTCTCATCATCGCAGCCCGATATTAAAATTGAAGAAAATACTATGATTATGGCAAAAAAATAAGTGCAGGGAGTCATATTGTATAAGTTTTGTTTTTTTTTGCTTACTTCCGGAACAAAAATTCAAAGTTTTTAGGCGAATTACAAGTGATACTGCAATTCCCTGATTTAGGTTACCACTAATACGAATTGATAAATCAACAATTTTTACTATATTTGTCTAGGAAATATCCTTAAGGAGGTAAATGTTAAGGCTTCAAATCTACGTATTAACTCTATATTTCATTTTTGCTTGCATAAGTGTATCAGCTCAGACAGCCGATGAACTTTCGGCAGAGCAGATCTACGAGAAAGTAGATAACTCTGTAGTAGTAGTGCTTGCTTATGATAATAACGGAAATCTTTTCCAGGGCTCAGGCGTAGTACTGAACTCAAGCGGACTTATTGCAACCAACCACCACGTTTGCAAGGACGCAGTAAAGATAGAGATAAAACATTATACAAAGGAGATCATCAATGTTCAGGTTTTAAAATTTGATGAAGCCAGAGATATAATACTTCTTAAGACGGCCGATTTGACCTTAACACCTGTTACACAAGGCAGCAGCCTTTCACTAAAAACCGGACAAAGGGTTTACGCTGTCGGAAGTCCGGAAGGATATGAAAATTCGATTTCAGAAGGCATAATTAGCGGATTCAGAACTGACGAAAATGGTGTCAGGCTGATCCAGATGACCTGCCCGATAACTGACGGTTCCAGCGGAGGCGCAGTGCTAAATTCAAAAGGTGAACTGATAGGGCTGAGCGTCAGCGGACAGCACGAAGGTAATCTTTATTTTGCCATCCCCGTAAGCGAAGTATTTGCGCTTGCAGATATTGAACTTAACACTGCTACAGATGATACAAAGGATGCTGCGGAATATTTTCAGATCGGCACAATTGCAAAAGAAAACAAGAATTACAGGGATGCGGAAGTTTATTTTTCGAAGTATATAGAAAAATTCTCGAACGATGTTAATGCGTATTACAACCGCGGCTATGCCAGATTTAAACTTAAGGAATACAAGAAGGCTATCAGCGATTTTTCTACTGTTCTTGAACAGGGCGCATCAAGCGAATCATATTTCTACCGGGGAAACTGCTATTACTCTCTGAAAGACTTCAAAAGCGCAATAACTGATTACACCAAGGCAATTGAACAGGAACCGGATAATTACGACATATACTATAACAGGGGTTATGCAAATTTCAGGGTGCGCAATTATTCCGAAGCTGCAAGTGACTGGCAGAAGACCATAGACCTCAACCCTGAATATGAAAATGAACTGACAGCAAAGATAAAGTTAGCCAAAGAAGAACTCGCCAAGCAGGTTAAGTGATCCTTAAGAATAAGCACTTAAAAAGCTCCTCACAATTCTACATAATATTCATTCTGTTAATTACAACAATTATAATCAGCGGATTGATCATTGCTATGATCATTTAATAAGGAATTGTAAATGTTCGAAAAAAAACAATTTGTTTACATCATAAAGCCCCACAAAGAAAATTTCGTTGAAACAGCTACTGAAGAAGAAAACAGGATAATGGGTATCCATTTCCTGCATTTACAGAACCTGCTTGAAAAGGGTATTTTAATTATGGCGGGACCCGAAACAACGGGTAAATTCGGCTTATGTATTATTGAAACCGATACCGAAGACGAAGCCAGGCATATTATGGAAAGCGATCCGGCCGTTGTTAACGGAATCGTCACTGCCGAGCTGTATCCCTACAGGGTCAGTTTGCTCCGTAAATAAATATTTTCAATACAATAGATATTCCAGATGCCTGAAAACAAAAAACAGCAGTATCTTTGCATAAAAAGGCCTCCGCGTAAGGATTTTGCTGATTCTATGACAGATGATGAAGCTGAAATAATGAGTGTGCATTTTGCCTACATGAAACAATTGCTGGCTGACGGAGTATTGATCATGGCAGGACCCGTTACAACCGGTGAATTCGGTGTCAGTGTCTTTGAAGCGGAATCAGATGAAGCAGCAAAAGAAATTGTGTATAACGATCCCGCTGTTGCAATAGGGCTAATGACCCCTGAGATCTATCCTTACAGAGTGAGTTTATTAAGGAAATAGAAATTGTTAAAGTATACCAGACCTGGCAGGTTTATGTTTAAATCCTTATTCTTTCTTCCTGAACTCAAGTGATGCGGAGTTCATGCAGTACCTTAATCCGGTCGGTTCCGGGCCGTCATCGAATACATGGCCCAAATGAGCACCGCACTTGGAACATAATATTTCAGTACGCTTCATCCCAAGCGTGTTATCCGATTCTTCCTTCACGGCATCATTTTTTGCCGGCTTAAAAAAGCTGGGCCACCCTGAGCCTGATTCATACTTAGTATCAGAGCCAAACAATTCCTGACCGCAGACAATACAGTGATATGTCCCATCTTCGTGATTGTTCCAGTATTTATTATCAAACGGGCGTTCTGTTGCCCCAAGCTGAGTTACGCAAAACGACTCCTCTGAAAGCCGTTTTTTCAATTCTTCTTTGTTTATCATATATGTTGAATCAGTTTGATTTTCTGATTTGGTTGAATCCGCAGCCGGTCCTTTTTCCCCGAAAAAGGTCATTCCGCTCCTGGCCGAACAGCCAAAGAGCACTATTGAAGCAATTACAAACCCCAAAATAAACATTTTTTTCATTATTTGTTATTTAACTTTACAACAAATATACGTAAACGTTTGTTTCAGGGATTTCATTACCGATATTTTCAGCCTATTTTCATTCCTTCAAAAGGATCTGTGAGTATGAGGATAAGAAATACGGCCAGCAAAATTGAGCCGACGATTATTCCAACCGTTAAGAGCACATTATTTTCATACACTTCAACTTTAACTCTATCAATATCAGTAAGCTTTATGATCTCACGCTTTCCTTTTGCATCATACACCAGCACATTTTCCATCGCTTCATAATTCTTCATGAATTTCACGTCCTTGCCGGCCAGTTCTATAATTGACCCGTCTTTCAAATATATAGTCGAGATCTTATAAACTTCTTTCGGCGGGAAATCTTTTTCTTTAACATATTCAATTTTAGCAGTAACACAGCCTGTAAAACCTGCCAATATCAGAATTACAATGGTTTTGATGAAAAGGATCTTTCGAAATTCTTTCATGGTCATCAAAATTAGTTAATTTCAATTAAATAATAGAGCCATTATATTAGAGCATAATCTAATATTTTTGTCCGGAACAGAACAGAAAATAGTAATTCTTGTCACAATAATCATTTTTGTGATCATTCTATTGAGGGTAATGCTTTAATGCCTGTTATTTGCATAATGACTCTCCCCTTTGAAAAGAATCCTGATAACCCTGCAATTCTAAAAAAATAGTAATCAGTAAACAGCTGCATGAACTTAGTAATGTTTTCCCCCGGATATTGTGTTAAGGATGTGTTACACCCAATTGAAAATTAATTTGGTAATATTTTGAAATAATGATTATATTTGTATGAAAGTTTGCAAAGTTCTGAAAAATCAAATCACGTGTTTACTGCTGTACCGAGGTTCAAAAAGATCTCCCCTGCATTAACTATCCTATTTTCCAACCAATACCTATTTAATGAAGATCAATAAATCTCCAAAGAAGACCTTTGTTTTAGATACTAACGTTATACTTCACGATTCAACCTGTATAAACCAGTTCAAAGAACATGATATCGTTATACCTATAACGGTCATAGAAGAGCTTGACCACTTCAAGCGCGGCAGCCAGGTGATCAATCTGAATGCGAGAGAGTTTGCACGTACACTGGACAGCCTGACGGGCTCTGCCCTCTTCAACGGAGGCGTACCTCTTGGAAAAGGCAGAGGGAAAGTTTCAATAGCATTAAGCCGCGGATTGAGTGACGAAATTAGAGATATTTTCAAGGAAGATAACCCTGATCACAGAATACTCAGCACAGCCCTTGATATAAAGCAGAAGAAGAATTCAGACAGTGTAATCCTCATCAGCAAAGATGTTAATCTGCGGATGAAAGCCAAAGCAGTGGGTATCAAGGCAGAAGATTATAAGACCGATAAGATAATAAATGTTGAAGAGCTTTACAGCGGAAAGGACACTATTGAAAATTTCAATCACGATCTTATCGAGAAGCTTTACCAGGCCCCTTTTGAAATTCCCATAAAAAGTACACTCAAGAAGACCAGGACCGAGATCGTTCCGAACAAGTATCTTGTTCTTAGAAACTCCAGCCATTCAGTGCTTGCTTCAATTGACCTGAAAAACGAAATATTGAGGAAAGTTGATAAAAACCCGGTATATGGAATAAAGCCGCGCAATGCAGAGCAGACCTTTGCAATTGATGCGCTTTCAAACCTTAATATTCCGCTTGTTACAATAACCGGAAAAGCCGGCACCGGAAAAACGCTGCTTGCTTTGGCTTCGGCATTGAACATAAAGAAATATTACAGGCAGATATATATTGCCAGGCCTGTCGTTCCCTTAAGCAACAAGGATATCGGCTACCTGCCGGGAGACGTTGAAAGCAAGCTTGCTCCGTATATGCAGCCGCTATGGGATAATCTTAAGGTAATTCAGGACCAGTATTCCGAAACAGAAAAGCAACATCAGCAGATCACACAGATGGTTAAAGAGCAGAAACTTGTAATTGAACCGCTTAGCTACATCAGGGGCAGAAGCCTGCAGAGAATATTTTTTATAGTAGATGAAGCACAGAACCTGACGCCTCATGAGATAAAAACAATTATTACAAGGGTCGGAGAAGGCTCAAAAATTGTGTTTACAGGTGATGTTTACCAGATTGACCATCCGTACCTTGACTCACAATCAAACGGTTTAACTTACCTGATTGAGCATTTTAAAGGGCAGAATCTGTATGCGCATGTAAACCTTGTTAAGGGAGAGCGTTCGGAGCTTGCAGAAATGGCAAGCAACCTGCTTTAGAGTTTCACTGCAGCCGGTTCAGGTTATCCTTTGCTGCTGTGTTATTAGGATCTGCCTCAAGAGCTTTTTTAAAAAATTCAATTGCCTTGACCTTATCCCCTTTCTTTTCATACGCCTGACCAAGATTGTTGTACCCTGTTGAGAACTTCGGGTCTGCTTTAACGCTCATATCAAAACTGCTGATAGCATCATCAATTTTCCCGCCGTCAAAGTAACACATTCCCATGTTATTATAGTAACCTTTTGAGCCTGATGGGTTCATTTCGATAAGCATTTTCAGATCTTTTATGGCTTCATCATATTTTTTTGCAGAATAATTTGTATAGCTGGAGCTTTCAAGCTCTGCTATTCTTGAAAGAGATTTCGGATCGAGCAGCATTCTTGGATCCGGCTGAACAGGATTAGTCTCCTGTTTAAGCTTAAGTTCACTAAGCATTTGCTCTGAATTCATATAATTCGGCGAGACTTTCTGCACCCTCTCAAGCCAGTGTATCGCTTCCGGAAGCCTATCGAACCTGGCAAACAATGCTGCAAGAGTATGCATCGGCTCAGGGGATAAAGTATCAAGCATATGGGCTTTATGAATGTAGAAGTATGCTGAATCATAATTGCTGTTCACCATAAATATTTTCCCCAGGTTATTATACGCAAGTACGCTCGGCACATTCAGATCGATCGCCAGCCTGTAATACCCTTCAGCGGTCTTATAATCACCTTTGTTTGCATAAATATTGCCGATATTAACATACAAGACCGAACCCGGCTTTCCCTCTGCACTTAAGAATAGTTCATCATTTGTTTTCCAGTCAGCATTTCTTGAAACTGTCATAAATCCAAACACAAAAAGCAGTATCCCGCTGAGTGCGTAGATCAGCTTGACGTTTTCCTTTGTGTAATATTTGATTGCTATTGCAGTCAGGCTCAGGCTCAGGAACAATGACGGGATGTAAAGAAATCTATCACCCATAAAATTCATTGTAGGCACAATATTAAGCACCGGCAAAAGAGTCAGGAAGAAGAAGATCAGCGAATAAGAAACCATGGGAAATCTTTTATACAGGTAATAAATGATGAACGCAACAACAATCACAAAACCCGCTGCAAAAATTACGGAAGGTTCTGAGATCGAATTGACATACGGCAGGTATCCGCCATAATGATAGAGCATTCCAACGGGGAAAACCGCAAGCTTGAAATAAAACGGCAGAGTCTGGAACATTGTAAAAAATGCTGTTGCTGAATCCTTGCCATAGAAATAGAAATAGCTTTCCCTCTGCGGAACGTCTTTCAGAACGGCCCATCTTAATACAAGGTAAATTACTGAAAGAATAATGAAAGCTGCATAGACTTTGGATCTTTCGCTTATCATCTGCTTAATGCTCATCCGGTTAATAATAAGGTCAAAGAGAATTATCACCGCCGGAATCGTAATTGCCATTTCCTTCGATAAGAGTGCCAGCAGGTAAAACAGCAGTCCGAATACAAGATTGCTGTTTCGGTTTCCATCCGGTCTTGAGTATTTGAGGTAATATATAAATGCCGCAAAAAAGAATGTACACGAGAGGCTGTCAGTTCTGCCGCTTACCCAGGCCACTGCTTCAGTGTGGATCGGATGAAGGGCAAAGGTCAATGTTCCGATTAATATTGCGTAATCTTTGAATTTTGAAGAGGAAGATTCAAAGATCAGCTTAAGAAGTGCAAATAAAAGCAGAGCATTTATTACGTGGATGAGAACATTGGTCAAATGGAAACCAAACGGTTTCAATCCCCAAATTGAATAGTCTAGCGCATATGTTGCTGATACTATGGGCCTGTAATATCTCCCGATGACTTTATGGAAACCCAGTTCTCCGGTAAAATATTTGGGTATATTCGAAAGAGAAGTAATGGTTTCATCACCGACAACTACAGATTCATCATCGAACACAAAATCATTGGAAAGTGAATTGGCAAATACTGCAAAAGTGATTACTGCAAGTATTACACTTACGCCAAGTGAATTGAATCTGCCGGAAGCTGTCTTCTTTTCCTTATTAGACTTCATTCATCAAAAATAGTCAAGGCATAAATCAGAAACACTACCTTATGTTCTCCAGTCTTTGTTTTGCCAGCTGGTTTCCCGGATCGAGCTGCAGTGCTTTTTCGTAATTTTCTTTTGCTTTTTGTTTATCACCGGACATTTCAAAGGCATATCCGAGGTTATTATATGCTGTTGAGAACTTAGGGTCACTATTGATCGAAGACTGAAAATATCCTATTGCCTCAAAAAACCTGTTCTGATCCATATAACACATTCCGATATTGCTGTAATATACCGAAGACCTGGAAGGATTAATACGGATCAGCTCTTTCATTTGCTCTATTGCCTCTGAGTAGTTCTTCTTATTGTAACTAATCCCCGATAACCTCTCAAGTTCGTATATATCACTTGAACTATGCGCAGTACTGTCACTTTTCGGCTGAGTACTGCCTTTGTTAATTGTGTCACGGGCAAGCATCTGAGCTTTAATATTATCCAGCCTCTGTTTTGCATTCATATATTGCGGCGCCATTGCATTCAGCTTCTCAAGCCAAACCATGGCTTCAGAAGTCATATTGGATTTCTCGTGAAGCTCGGCAATAGAACTGACAGGTTCAGGTGATAGTGTATCAAGAAGCCTAGCCTTGTTCATGTAAAACAAAGCTGAGTCATATTGTCCCTTGACCATAAATACCTTCCCCAGATTATTATTGGCAATCAAGGTTTCTGGCCTAAGATCTAACGCTTTCCTGAAATACAGTTCTGCTTCATCCATATTGCCTTTCCTTGCTGAAACATTTCCAAGGTTGATATACGTAAAAACTCCCTGCCTGCCCTGCGCACTTAAGAACAGAGCATCATTTGTTTTCCAGTCACCATTTCGGGCAATTGTCATATACCCGAACACTACCGAAGCTAGGAACACTGCTCCCAATACATATTTTGAATAATTAAAATTTGCGAGCTTAAGCAGGATTGAACACACTACGATCGAGAGAAAGACCGAGGGAATATAAAGGAACCGCTCAGCCATAAAATTGGGAGTTGGTATGATATTCATAACTGGAAGAAGCGTAACAAGGAAGTAAAGCAATCCAAAAGATAACTGCGGCATTCTGTTTCTCAGCCATATTGCAGCGAAGATAAGAACTGCCACTACTCCGATTGCAATCAATGCGCCGGTTTCCAGCGGCGAAGAGATATCCGGCAAATAGCCGCTGTAATGATACAGTAATCCGTACGGAAGAACCATAAGTCTAAGGTATAACGGAATTGTCTGAAGCATTGTGGAAAAGGCAGTCGCTGAATCCTTGCCATAGAAATATATGTATGATTGCCTTGGTGTAATTTGGCTTAAAACAATACTTCGATATACAATATATATCAGCGAAATGAGTATAAGGGTAATATACATAGCGCTTTCAGATCGAATTAGCTTTTTTATTCCCCTCTTGTTCACAATCAGCTCATACAGCAGCACAACGGCAGGGAAAGTAATTGCCATTTCCTTGGATAGAAGCGATAACGAATAGAAAATTCCTGTGAAGACCAGGTCATTTGTTCTTCTGCTCTTTGCAAACCTTAGATAGAAAATAAATGCCGGTAAGTAGAAAACACATGCCAGTCCATCGGTACGCCCGCTTACCCAGGAAACCACTTCGGTATGGATGGGATGCACTGCAAACAATGCAGTTACAAGAAGTATCGAGTGGTCTTTGATATTTGAATGACTGCCCGAAAACATCATCATAAGCAGCCTGTAAAGAAGAAGTACACAAATGATGTGTATCAATACATTTGTCAAATGGAAACCGAATGGATCGTATCCCCAAATTGCATAATCAACGGTAAACGAAGTTGAAACCATCGGTCTGAAATAAGCGCCAATGACTTTATGAAAACCCATTTCACCTGTGAAGAAAAGCGGAATATTTGAAAGCAAAGTTATGGTAGGATCACTTAAGATGAGTGATTCGTCATCAAAAACAAACTGATTACTAAGAGAGTTTGCGTATACGGCAAAAGCAATAATTGCAAGGATAAGATAATAATACAATTGGTTCCCCTTAATGGGCGTGCTGACGGCAGGTCTAACCACGTTCAAAGCTTCCCGTTATAAGAGTTTGTTTTGTGAACAAAGCGGAATTTAAATGTCATATTTTTGCACAAAAAGTTGAAATATATTCGTAAATTTACAGAAATAATAACAGGATTACAACGAAAATGCATACTAAACGCCGCCGAAATTACGCAGGAAACTTCTTCAGGTTACTTGCAGCTTCAATGTTTACTTTGATTCTCTTTTCGTGCCAAAATATTCACAAATCTCCTGACGGTGCAGTAGTTGCATTTATTGTCGCAGCCGAACAAAGAGATATGACCAAAGCGTGGAACATCCTAAGCCCCGAACTGCAGGCATATTACAATGGTCTTGGGGAGAAAATGAGAAAATCCGGAAGAGGTGCACTTGAAAATGAAATTGCGAGGATACAGAAATTCAGGAGTGTGAAAAAAGATTATACAATTCAAGTTGATAGTACCGATGCAAAGACAGTCAATCTGATAACAATCGGCGGACCTACCCACAGGGTAGAGACAGTAGATATTGACGGTGACTATAAGATTAAAGATGAAGTTTCACTAAGAAACCTCTTTTCAGCAATTACCGCTGTTCAGGGAAAACCTGACGGATATTAAAATCGAATACTGATCACTGAAGCTGGCTACTTCTCAAATCTGAATGTGTCCCAAATTGGCGTGATAAGCCTGTAATCGCCAAAACCGGTGTTGTCAACAAATACAAACTGCTTATTTTCTCCATAGTAATCCCATACTTCATAAGGTTTAGTATCCATATCATACGGATGGCGCTCAATATTGCTTGGCTCACCGAAGATTATATAGACCATTCCCATATCTGATTTCCAGCCGGGAGTATACGTGGTTGAAAAGAACTTGTTTGCATTCATAAGGCGCTTGTAATACTCCTGCATTACTTCATTCCGTTTCGTGTTGGGGCTTGGATCTTTCTTCTTCCAGTAATCAAGGAATCTTTTTTGCTTTTCAACGTCGGTCTTTCCGTCGCGCATATGGTCAAGCTCTTCATCTTTTGCAATATACTGCAGCTGCTCTATCAGCTCATCAATATTCTTCAGCGGTGCCGGAAAATCAGGGCTTACATTTTCAAATGATGAAGATTCTGATGCATTATAGTTAGTGCTGAGTGCCGAGATCTCTACGGAGTACTTGCCAAAACCCATATCAGCCGTGGGTACGGCAACAAAAACCTGGTTTTGAAAGCTGAGACCGGTTGTAAAATCTATTGTCTCTTTTTTTGCAAAGACCTCTTTCTGTTCAGCGTCCGAAATACGGCAGTTTATGTTAACACTTTGGTCATCATTATTCTTGTAAACATAGAAGAACAGGAAGAATGTATCAACTATTCCGACATTTCTCTGGATATCCGGTGTGATGATCTTCTTGCCCTCTGATGAAGAAATCTTCGATACAATCATAACATCACTTATGCTGAGCGGCGGTGTTGAATAGTCTTCTACTTTGATCTTCTTGTCCTTTTCTGTCTTCTTCTTGGTACTCTGCTCAAAAACCGTCACCTTCACGTCATATTCACCGGGCGGAAGGAAGAGATTCCTTGTCAGTATCTGGGAATTACGGGAAAGATATTCTTGGCCGGTTTCTTTCGTTTTGACCTCTTCTTTTGAAAGGTTGTTATAGACAAGGCTGTTATCCTTATCCATCACATCTATATTAAGGTCAAATTTCGAAATGTAGCTCTCTTTATCCGATTTTGAGCGCTTGAATTCCATATTCTTGAGCGGAATTTCGACATAAACATCAACTCTTGAGCGTGTGCCTTCTGTGGAATAGAAGTTCAGTACATCCAGGTTAAAAAGATCCGTGCTCTCTTTTTTGATCTGCGAAAACGAGGGGCTGTTAAGAAGAAGAAGGGCTGCTAAAGTAGCAGTAAATAATGCTCTCATTATTTTTGGCTTTATGAGATTATCAATTGTTCATAAAATTAATACATTGTTTAGGAATATCAAATGTAAAAAAACGAACATTCAGTTCCGTAACAATGTATCCTTCAATTATTTAGACATTAAGAAAGAGTAAGTGTGACTGCCTGAGCTAATCAAGAACCAAAATCTGCAGTTCAGCCTCAGGAAACTCTGCTCTGCATTAAATCTTCAAAATATCATACATTGAACCTGAAATACACAATGTCACCGTCTTTGATTTCATAATCCTTGCCTTCAACTCTCATCAGACCTTTTTCCTTAACAGCGTGTTCACTTCCGCATGCGATCAGGTCATCGTAGCTCATAATTTCTGCGCGGATAAATCCATGTTCAAAATCAGTATGTATCACACCTGCAGCCTGGGGTGCCTTAATCCCGCCCGTAATTGTCCACGCATGAACTTCTTTTTCACCGGCTGTGAAGAAAGTCCTTAAGCCAAGGAGTTTGTAAGCGGTGTGTATAAGCTTATCAAGACCGGGTTCGTCAATTCCAAGCTCTTTAAGGAATTCCTGTTCTTCCTCGGCTTCAAGCTGAGCAAGTTCAGCCTCTATTTCAACTGAAAGTACAATTGCCATTTCTCCTTCTTTACCTGCAATTTCTTCCACCACTTTTGAATACTCATTGCCGTGAATACTCTTATCATCAACATTTGCAACATACAGCACATGCTTATCCGTCAGAAGGTTCAGGTCATTCAGGTGCTTGATGTCATCCGGCGCATGGCTTTTGCGGAACACATCTATGAAGTATTTGGCCAGCCTGCCTGATTCCAGATGCTTTTTCAGATCGTTGTAATGCTGGTACTCTTCCTTTACTTTCCTGTCACCGCTCTTCAGCCCTTTTTCCGTCTTCTGAATCCTGTTCTCAATTGTTTCAATATCCTTAAGTATCAGCTCCGTTTCAATTATTTCAATATCTGCTTTCGGGTCCACCCTGTTGTTAACATGAATAACATTTTCATCATCGAAGCACCTGACAATGTGGATTATGGCATCAACTTCACGGATATGAGATAAGAACTGGTTCCCCAGTCCCTCGCCTTTGGATGCACCGGCAACCAGACCGGCAATATCAACAAATTCAATTACTGTCTTCGCTGTTTTCTTGGGCTTGTATATCTTTACAAGCTCATCTATTCTCTTATCCGGAACTATCACCACGCCAAGGTTTGGTTCAATTGTACAGAACGGATAATTTGCAGCATCTGCCTGCTGAGATGAGGTCAGGCAATTGAACAATGTGGATTTGCCTACATTGGGCAATCCTACTATTCCGCATTTTAATGACATTTCAGATCTTTGATTTAGAGATTCTAAGAATTAGAAAATTATTCCCGGGTAATTCAAAAGATACAGCACATACAAAACCGTGCACGAAACTACGGGAATTGTAAAATTATCGTCAACAGGCAGGCTTAATCCGTCAGCAACTGTTGTCACAATAACCATTATGATACCCAATACATATTCCCCTGCTGAATAGAAATATTTCGGAGTGAGCAGCGCAACAAGCAGGCCCACAACAAAAAAAACACCGGTACCTACATATGACCTGTTGGGTGCATATAATTTCTTTCCGAAAAGCCTGCCAAGAAGTGCAGAGGTGCTGTCTGCAAATGAGAGCATTAATAATCCCGTTACGGCTATCAGCTTCGGGTAAACAAGTATGCAGAAAATTGCTGAGAGGATCACCCATGATGCACCGTTAATCCTGAACCTTTGCTTATCGTATTCGTGCTCCCTCAGCATAACTCTGAAATACTTAAGGTAGAGCCAGTAAACGGCATCACTTTTATATTTAGCAAGCTCAACAAGTGCCATAAAAAAGAGGAGCAAACCAAGAATAAGTAAGACAATATTTCTTTCAATGAAAAGGTAGCCTATGGGTATTGCAGCGGAAGAATAGTGGATCATCTTCCTGAGGATCTCACCTTTAAAGGGAGTTGAGTTATTTTCCGTTATTCCGTTTGTCATCAAGTCCTGTACAGTAACAAAATAAAAGTCCGCCTTAAGCGGACCGGCTTAAAAAAATAAATTCAAATAGTGGGATAAAGTCTTATTCGTTTTTGGTATCGGAAATATTATCTTCCTGTTTCACTTCCGTTGTTTTCACTTCTTCTGTTTCTGCCTCTCCGTTTGTCATCTCGCCATTCACTTTTATCTTTTCAAAAGGCGGCAGGTCTTCACCCTTCATAACCCTGTCAATTTCATCTGAATCCAGGATCTCCCTGTCAAGCAATGCTGCAGATAGCCTGTGCAGAGTATCCATGTTGTTCAATAAGACCGCTTCTGCTCTTTCCATACCCCTGTTAACGATCTTCTTCACTTCTTCATCTATCAGAATTGCGGTGTTTTCGCTGTAATCTCTGTGCTGGGAAATTTCCCTGCCAAGGAATATCTCTTCTTCCTTCTTCCCGAAAGTCAGCGGTCCAAGCTTATCGCTCATCCCCCACTCGCATACCATTTTTCTCGCAAGTGCTGTAGCCCGTTCAATATCATTGCCGGCACCGGTTGTAAGCTGGTTAAATACTATTTTTTCGGCAGCGCGCCCGCCCATTGCGTATGCAATCATTGCCTCAAGATACTCTTTTGAATATGTATGTTTTTCATCTATCGGCAGGTATGTAGTTACTCCAAGAGCCCTGCCGCGCGGGATGATTGTTACTTTGTGCACAGGGTCAGATTCCGGCGTCATTTTTGCAACCAGTACATGCCCTATCTCATGATACGCAGTGGTCTTTTTTTCTTTCTCAGAAATTATGAGGCTCTTTCTTTCCATTCCCATCATAACCTTATCTTTTGCCTCTTCAAAGTCCGCCATCGTCACTTTATCCTGATTCTTCCTTGCTGCAAGCAGAGCGGCTTCATTCACAAGATTGGCAATATCCGCACCGGATAACCCCGGAGTACCTTTGGCAAGTATTTCCAGGCTAACGTTCTTTTCAAGCGGAATATTCCGCACATGGACCTTGAATATTCCCTCACGTCCTTTCACGTCCGGCCTGTCTACAACTACCTGCCTGTCAAACCTTCCCGGCCGCAGTAATGCAGGATCGAGCACATCGGGCCTGTTAGTTGCCGCTATGATAATTACTCCGGCATTCTGTTCAAAACCGTCCATTTCAACAAGCAGCTGGTTAAGAGTCTGCTCTCTTTCATCGTGTCCGCCGCCAAGTCCGGCACCGCGGTGCCTTCCGACAGCATCAATTTCGTCTATGCATATTATACACGGGGCATTCTTCTTGCCTTTTTCAAACAGGTCGCGTACTCTGGAAGCGCCCACACCAACGAACATTTCAACAAAATCTGCACCGCTGATGGAAAAGAATGGAACTCCTGCTTCACCTGCAACTGCACGGGCAAGCAATGTTTTGCCGGTTCCCGGGGGACCCAAAAGCAATACACCGCGCGGAATTTTTCCGCCCAGCCTCTGGAATTTTGAGGGCTCCCTTAAAAACTCAATTATCTCTTCAAGCTCATACTTTGCTTCATCAGCGCCTGCAACATCCTTAAACGTCACGCGAAGCTGGCTTTCCGTAAGCATTTTTGCTTTCGATTTCCCGAACGAGAAGATTCCTTTTGAGCCGCCCGCCTGCCCCTGCATACGGCGCATTATAATTATCCAGAAAACGATAATGAGTATCCACGGCAGTGCGCCGATTAAGGGACCTATCCAGCTTGTATCCTCTTTCTCAATTCTGAAAGCAATATTTTTCTCGTTCCACGATTTTATTACAGCATCATCAATATTTGTATAGGGCAGCAACACCGAAAATTTATCGGCAGTTATCTGGCGCGAACCGGCATTTAAGCTTTCCGGCTGCTTTAGCACTCCGTGGAATGTATATGTATTATCAAGCTTCTTAACAATTGCCTCTTTGATCTTATCTTCCTGAAGCAATCTCTGGTACTGGTCAAACCCGATCTCTATTTCACCGCTGTCGCCTGATTTTGACCATATCATTATCAAAAAGAAACCAAACAGTATAGCGCTCCAGCCCAGGACTACTTTGAAAACCCTGTTCCAGTTAAACTCTTCATTACGCCTCCTTTTGGGAGGTTTCGGATTTGAAGATCCGTTATTTTGAAAATCGTCAGACATCTAATTAATTAATTTCTTAGAATAAAAATTTCTTTAAGGTTCCTGTATTTCTGCGCATAGTCCAGTCCGTAACCCACAACAAACTTATTCGGAATTTTGAATCCAACATACTTGATACCGAAATCGAGGCTGCTTATTCCTTTCTTAAACAAGAGCGCCGCAAACTGAAGCGATGCCGGGTTATGAGAAAGCACAAGATCTCTTATATATTTTATCGAAAGCCCCGAATCAATTATATCTTCAACAATTATGATATCTCTGCCCTCGATTGTGCAGTTCAGGTCTTTAAGCAGCTTTACATCACCCGATGAAATCTTGCTATCACCGTAGCTTGAAAGCTTCAAAAAATCTATTTCTGTTTCAAGCTTCACCTCTCTTACAAGGTCACTGATAAAAATAAAAGAACCGTTTAAAACTCCGATAAAGATGGGTATCTTTCCTTTGTAATCTTTATCGATCTTCGCAGCAAGTTTCCTGACCCTGCTTTTTATTTCTTTCCTGCTGATGTACCGTTTCAGTTTGCTTTTTTTTAGCTGAGCTGATGATTTTTCACCTCCTGTTACGGTTACTTTTTGAAGGCCGGAATTTTGCTGTAAATTCAAAATTTATAACAACTTTTTGATAAAAGCAGTTTCAAAAATCAGCTTTATTGATGAAAAATATCCATAATAAAAAACCCATCCTTCGTTTGTTCAGTACCGGATGGGGCAAATCTTTAAGCAAGAAGCGTTCTTTAACTTACACTTTCTTCAGCAAGAGTTCTCTTGTTCCTACGGATAGCCTTAGCCTTTTTCATTCTTTTCTTGATTGAAGGTTTCACGAAAAAGCCCCTTTTCCTTACTTCTTTAAGTACTCCCGCTTTTTCATATTTCTTCTTGAATCTCTTGAGAACCTTATCAATGGACTCGTTTTCCTGGATTGTTACTTTGATCAAATGATTTTCACCCCTTTATTGGTTTTGACCGTGTTATTTATGATTTTTAGCTTACAAATATAAGGATTTCATAATTTAAAAACACCACAAATTCTGCGCATTTTATTGAGTTGTTTGTGGATTTGCGCGGCTATTTGTTTGTCCGGACTTTGTTTTTGAATAAAGTTATTTCATTGAAAACCCCTTAAATATATGTTAATTTAAGGTAACTAAGGCCCTGTATTTATGAAACGCCTCATACTCTTTGAACTAATCTTAATTTTCTTCGCCACCACATTCGAGACTGACTCTCCGCCGGGCTGGTTTCAGCAGGTATTGCCGGTGAATGACCAGATAAATGATATCTTTTTTTTGGATAGTTTAACAGGCTGGGTAGTGACTGCCGGTGCAAGCTCCGGAAGTGATACAGGGTACGTAATGAAAACAACCGATGGCGGAAATAGCTGGTCGGTTCAGCTAAACCAGATATTGAATTTGAATGTTGTGCAGTTTTTAGATGCAAATACAGGCTATGCAGGCGGTGGCTATGGGTTCCCAAGGATTATAAAAACAACCAATGCAGGCAATAGCTGGAATAACACAACACCAATAGGTAATGTAACGATTACAGATATGTATTTTATAAATAAAGACACCGGATGGGCGTGTGATGACGATCCAATTGGCGGCGGCTTATGGCGAACAACAAACGGAAGCAGCACCTGGCAGCCGCAGCTGGGGGCGAGTTTTTCTCCAAAGAAGCTGTTCTTTTTAAATAAAGATACAGGGTGGGTAGTTTGCAACTCCAATCTATTATACAGAACTACAGATAGTGGTTTAAATTGGGAATTACAAGCTACTCTCGCTCAACAACTTAACGATATATATTTTTTTAACCAGTTAACTGGTATATTAACATCCGGTGTCAGCTATAAAACGACAAATGGAGGTTTCAACTGGGTTCTTTCAAATGATGGAGGTATTAAGATTACATTTGCAAATGATACGCTTGGCTGGGCAGGAAGTAACTTTAACAGAATTATGAAAACTACGAATGGAGGCAATAGTTGGTTCAGGCAGGCCTCTCCTATTTTTGATAACTCATCAACACAGGCAATTGATACTCTAAAAGCATGGGCGGGTGGAACTGGTTTGGTCAGAACAACAGATGGCGGTGGACCGCCTATTGGCATACAGTGGATAGGTAACGAAGTACCGGATAATTTTATTCTTTATCAGAATTACCCAAATCCATTTAATCCTGTAACAAACATCAAATACAGCATAATGTCAAACATGAAACGTCAAACGTCAAACGTGAGACTTGTTATTTTTGATATTACCGGAAAAGAAGTGAAAAAGCTTGTTGATAAAGATCAGAGTGCAGGTACATATTTAGTCGATTGGAACGCTTCCGGCTTTTCATCAGGAGTATATTTTTATTCTTTGATGATTGAAGATAACCTGATTGACACAAAGAAAATGCTTATGATAAAATAAATTAAGTATTTCAATTGAAGATCAATAAAATATTTCAGGCAGCAGTTGCAGTTATACTGCCGGTTGTATATTTTTATTTAATGGGCGGATTCAACAGTACTGCACCATCTCAAACTGAACAGGTAATCATTGATCCCTTGTCTGTCATCAGTCGTGATTTTCTCCGCTATGCTGCGGATAAGAAGATTCAGCCAACCGGTCTCTGCGGGAAAGAAAAGAGTGATTCAGCCTCCTCTGTACTTATTAACAGGCTCGTTCTCTCTCAAAGACTTGATATTAAAGTCATTCATGATACTTCACATATTTCAGGCATGGGTTTAGGATTCAGAAAGCTGTACGGGTATTTTGAAAAGGATTCAGGCGGCAAAGAAATAATATATGTATCAACCGGGAATTACGAAGACGGAAGAACTCCTCTTCAGAAGGGTTACATTGCACAGAATGTTTCCTCAGGGAAACAGTCCGGAACTTTGCTTCATTCTGCAGATATTGGCTCATGGTATCTGAAGCCAAGTCTGAAGATAAGGAAAGCGGATTTCAGTCCGGCAGATACAAGGCCAGTGGCAGCGGTTGTAACCGTAAATTTTGAAGGTAAGGTCATTGATTCAACTATTTTGAAAGTCAGGAATTTTTCTGATCTGCAGGGCAAATACGACGGCGGGTTTAAGAATAGATTCATGACTGAGTATGAAAAGCCGGGCGACAATTTTAGCATTTCAAACCGTGAGATGTTTGCAGGAAGCAGCACCTCCGCACTTTTTGATATAAAGATATACTGGTTCGGTGAAGTTGATCTTTGGCTTGAAAAAGTAATGCTCGATGATGAAATCGCAAATCAGCTTCTGGAAGGGCAATACACTTCAAAAATAATTGAATCCTCATCGCCGGGGTTATTCGATTGTGTTATTACAGGCGTATGTAACGGAAAGTATAGTCAAGCGAATTCTATTTCTCTTAATTATGTGCTCAATATTATGAGTGCACACCTGAACAAAACTGCTAATTAATATGAAACGCCTCATACTCTTTGAACTAATTTTAATATTTTTAGCCACGACCTTTGAGAGTGACTCTCCTCCTGGTTGGTTTCAGCAGAGCATTTCTCTTGGTAATAAATTAATTTCAGATATTCAGTTCCTTGATTCTTTGAACGGATGGGCTGCAACTGATTGGGGTCCAACTTTTGATACAGGCTATGTCTTTAGAACAAGTAATGGCGGCAATAATTGGGAGTTTCAATACAGGTATCCGGCGAGTTTTACTGTGATACAAATGATAGATTATGATACTGGGTATATTGCCGGTTCAACAGGTTTTGGGAAAATGTGGAAGACTACTAATGGTGGGATAAACTGGAATATTGTATCAAATTTTTCAGCAAGCCCGATGACGGATTTGCATTTTGTAAACGTAAACACTGGCTGGATATGCAGTGATGATATATTGGATGGGGGATTGTTTAAGACAACAGACGGTGGTTTAAACTGGGAAACACAATTAAACCAAACCTACCAGCCTGTAAGTATATTTTTTATAAACAGTGATACTGGGTGGGTAGGAACATCAGAGACAAATGGAAGACTTTTTAAAACTGTAAATGGCGGAGCAAATTGGAATTTACAGTTTACCTCGATCGCACATATTGAATCAATATTTTTTTTAACAACGCTAAAAGGATGGATCAGAGGAGGGACTGCGGGTACTAATGGAATAGCCTTTACAACAAATAGCGGACTAAATTGGATAAACGGACAAGGAGAAATTGGAGGTTATGATGTCAAATTTATGACTGATTCGATAGGATATGCCGGAGGTGGAAGTCAGCCACTTAGAATAATTAAATCTACCGATGGCGGCAAAAATTGGGGTTATCAATCAGCACAAGTAACTCCGGACATTTCAGTATCTGTTATTTGTAATGATACTCTAAATGCTTGGGCGGGTAAGCAAATCCTTATCCATACTACTGACGGCGGAGGACCATTGTTCTTAGGTATAAATCAAATCAGTACTGAAATACCTACAGATTATAAGCTTTATCAGAACTATCCAAATCCATTCAATCCGTTAACAAATATTATATACCAGATACCAGATAACAAATCGAATGTCAAGATAACAGTATTTGATATTACAGGAAAAGAGTTGGTAAAGCTTGTAGATATGGAGCAAAGCGCCGGTACTTATGTGGTTGACTGGAATGCTGCCGGATATTCATCCGGAGTATATTTTTATTCATTGATAATAAATGGAATTAGAGTTGACACAAAGAAAATGCTTATGATAAAATAGAAAACTTCATCCTGTAATCCCGTATAAGGGGAGTTCTTATTTTTCCCCCGTTGTTGGTGTTTTCACCAACAACAAATACAGCCAGCAACACGCGCTACCTCATCAATCGCTCTGAATAACTCATCAAAGGTTCCGGCCCGTATCCTCTTTGTAATTTTCTCCCCATTGTTGGTGTTGTCACCAACAACACACTATTCATCAATTGCCTATGAATAATTCGTCAAAGGTTCCGGCCTGTATTTTCTTTGTAATAAAGTCCTGCCGGTGAAAATATGTAGTCGTGAAACTCTCTCACAAATTCCTACTTGGTTATGTAAGCACAAAGTTTTTAGCTTTCAATCCCCTTTCGTTTTTGTGAAGGGGGGATGTGGGTCTAAAATATGTTAATACTGATAATTTATCCTGTTTTATTTTCCATCTAAGATCCTAAAAGGGGGTTTAGCTTTTGACCATAGCAAAGCAACCCCCATCATTGTCTTCAGAATACCTTTATGCATTATTCTATTTGCATTACATAGGTGATCACGTACAACATCCCCCCTTTTCAGAGGCAAAGGGGGCATGAAAACCATACACTTATCATAAAATATCTTGCCCTGCTCTTGACAAATGCGAATTCCCTATTATATTTGTATAATATATGCTTGTGGCATATATTCTCCTCCCCCTCTCCATTTTTGGAGAGGGGGAAGGCGCACCTATGGTGCGCAGGGGGTGAGGAGTTTAACTGATTAACTAATCTAGCATTGTTATGTTCTTTCTCATTTCAAAACATCGTTCTTTTAAATTCTATGGAAAACATATACATGAAAGCCCGTACGCATTCTGGGGGACTCAGTACGCTGCGTACAGCGGTCATTTGTGCCGCTTTGAAATTGAAATGTTTCGTTTTTGCACCGCAATCGCCAAGGGTTGGTTCTGGAGAAAAAAAAATGTGTCAGTACGCTGCGTACGCCGGTAAAATATCTGTTTTTACAACACGGGACCTTTCTTTGTACGCTGCGTACTCGAGATTTTGACCAAAGTACGGTGCGTACAGACTGTTTCGAAGGGGTGAGGAGAAAACCATTGTGGAGTGATAAGAAAACCAAAAGGGAGATTTGATGGCCTGAATATTAAGCTAATTGCATTGAAACTATATATATTAATGCCTAAAATAGTAGACTATTTTCCTGAAAATCAAAACATTTACATACTTTCTATGAACAAACTGAATACATTAAAAATGTACGGAATTCTATTGGTTTTAGCGTTTATAACGCTTTCTGCTGTAAACTGCGGCAGGGCTAACAAGACCCTTGTTGAAATCGGCGACGAAAAGATCACACTCGGTGAATTTGAAAAACAGTATCTTAAAACTGTTGGCAGTGTTGATAGCGCCAAGATAAAAACTCTTGAAGAAAAGAAGCAGTTTTTGAACCTGTACATCAACTTCAGGCTTAAGGTAAAAGATGCCCGTGAAAGAGGACTCCTTAATAACCCCGAGATACAGAAAGATATTGAAGAATATAAAAGGAACTACTCCCCTACCTACCTGGTAGATAAAGAAATTGTCAGGGAAAAAGTTGAGGAGCTTTACGATAAAAGAAAAGACGAAGTAAGGGCTTCGCACATTTTGATAAACCTCCCTGAGAATGCTCCTCCGCAGGATTCCATAACAGCTTACCAAACCGCTGATTCGATCATCCAGAAGCTTGATAAAGGTGGTGATTTTGGAGAACTGGCTATTCAGTACTCAATGGATAGGACTGTGAAATCAAACAGAGGTGATCTGTATTACTTCACTGCCGGAATGACCGTTCCTGAATTTGAAGATGCAGTGTATGCAATGAAGGTCGGTGAATTCTCTAAAAAGCCTATCAGAACAATGTTCGGGCTTCATATCATTAAACTTACGGATAGAAAACCAAGGACTGAATCAGTCAGAGTTTCGCATATTTTGATCCAGGATAAAAGAGACAGCTTAGGCAATATGATAGATTCTGCCGGTACCTACCAGAAAGCGCTTGATATTTACAACAGGGCCAAAAAGGGCGATAGCTTCGAGGCACTTGTTCAGGAATTTACCGAAGATATGGGTTCAAAGGCATCTAACGGTGATCTTGGAAATGTTGAAAGAAGGCGCCTTGCACAGCCTTTAGACTCGGTTAGCTTTGTGATGAGTGTCGGTGATATAGCAGGACCGGTCAGGTCACCATACGGCTGGCATATTGTAAAGAAATTCGGAGAGAAAAAAGTAGGCTCTCTTGAAAAAGAATTTGAATCAATAAAGAATGAATACAAGAAGACGAAGAATTATAAGGATGACTATGCAAAATTTGTTGAAACATTAAAGCAGAAATACAGTTATAAGATATTAGATGAAGGCCTGAACTTCCTCAGGTCAAAGTTTGATACAGTTAAGACTATCTCTGATTATAATGTTGACAGCCTTTTCTCTCCACAGGATAAAGAAGTAGTTCTAGCTTCTTATGACGGAGGACAGGTTAAGGTTATTGATATTATCAATCATTTGAATGTGAACAGGGATTATTCAAGAATGGCGCTGACTTTGCAGACTATCACTTCGATAATCAACTCATCTTCAGAAAGCCCGATACTTAACAAGAAAGCCGTTGAGTCAGGCATTGAAGATGATGACGAATATATTGCAAGCATAACCGATTACGAAAACGGGCTTCTGGTGTTCAGAATTGACCAGGATGAACTGTGGTCTAAGGTAAAACTTTCGGATAACGATCTGCTGAGTTTCTATGAATCGAACAAATCGAAATACGTTAAGAATGATTCAACCGGGGCACAGGTTGTAAAGCCGTTTGATGAGGCAAAGCCTGAAATTTCTAACGAGCTTCAACAGTTAAAGTATAAAGATTCAGAAAAGGCTTATCTTGAATCACTAAGGCAGAAATACCCCGTAGTGATGCACGAGGATATCCTGAACGAAGCATTTAAAGATTAAGAAGAGAGTATATTGGTAAAATTCAAGCTTCACAGTATTTTTGGTGTTTTTGCCGTTCTGGCTATTGTTTTCTGGTGTAATTTAGCTTACGCGCAGGAAGAAGGCGACAAGATAATCGCAATTGTAGGGAACGATGTTATTCTGCAATCTGACCTGAATTTCCAGTTGTATAATTATCTCACCCAGAACAATCTTCAGCAGATCAATAACCAGATAGTAGAGGAAGTATTCCAGAATCTTCTGACCGAAAAACTTATGCTCGCAAAGGCCGAGCAGGACAGCATCTATGTTTCACAGGATGAGATCAACAAGCAGGTTGAAGGCAGGCTAAAGGAAATTGTTGGGCAGATGGGCTCGGAAAAAAATGTCGAAGAGGCATACGGGCTGACCATTCCGAAGATAAGGAAGCTGCTGCAGGAACAGGTTGAACGCAATACCAAGATCAGCCGTGTAAAGCAGGAAAAGTTCGGTTACGGCATTACGGTTACAAGGCCGGAAGTTGTAAAGTTCTATAATGATTACAGGGATTCGCTCCAGCCTGTACCGGAAACATTTGAGCTGTCGCAAATAGTCAGGATTCCCAAAATTAGCGAAGACGCTAAGTTTATCGCCAAAGAAAAAGCGCTGCAGCTGCTTGATAGTGTTAAGGCAGGCAGGGACTTTTCTGAGCTTGCTAAGAAATATTCTGATGATTCACTCTCGGCAATTCAGGGCGGCGGTCTTGGGAAGGCCAAGAGAGGCTCTTTTGTGAAGGAGTTTGAAGACGCAGCATTCCTTCTTCAGCCGGGCGAAGTATCGGATATAGTGGAAACCGAGTTCGGCTATCACATCATCAAGCTGAATGAAAAGTCCGGTGATTTCATCACGGCTCAGCACATTCTTGTGAAATTTCCCAGGCTTGAAGCCGCAGATTTTACCGAGATAGCTTTCTTAAAGAATCTTAAAAGTGATATACTTTCAGGCAAGTTAACTTTCAAACAGGCAGCAGTGCTCAATTCACAGGAGCCAAAATCTGCAGCCGATAGCGGATATGTAGGAAAGCTAAGCATAAACAATCTTGATAGCCTTGAGATAATGGCAATCAAAGACCTTAACCAGGGCGAGATCTCAGACCCTGTTAAAGTAGGTGATAGCAGGTATTATGGTTATTATCTGTACCGGCTTATTGAAAGATTCCCCGAGCATAAAGCTACAATTGAAAGTGACTATGTACTTCTGCAGCAGTATGCTCAGCGGTATAAAGAGCAGAAATTGCTTAGTGAATGGATAGATGAGCTTAAGAAGACCATCTATGTAGAAATTAAATTATGAAAATAGGGCAGCAGAGTTGCTGCCTTTTTAATATAAATTAATGCCAGGATTTTCTTCATCTTACTCCCCTCTTTTCCTGTTGGTTTTTCTCATTGTTTCAGCCGCAGTTTCTTACTGGTTCTATAGAAATACTGTTCTTTCAAAACAAAAGAAACTTCTGCTCATAATTCTCAAATCCCTAGGGATATTCTTACTGTTGACACTGTTTATTGAGCCGGTGCTTTCTTCTTTGATAGATACTGATAATGACAGGATGGATATTGTGCTTGTTGATAATTCAAGAAGCAATGAGCTGTTAAATAAGAAAATTGAGCTGAAGCGAATTATAGATAACAGCGCTATGCTTAACAGTGATCTGGAAGTTATTGCATTTTCAAACAACATTAAGCGGATAGAAAATGCAGATTCACTGACTTCTGAAGGTTGCGAAACATCCCTTTCAGATGCACTTAGAGAGCTTAAAACATCTTACCCTGATAGAGTTTTCAACAGCATCACCGTTATATCTGACGGCATCTTTAATGCGGGAGGAAACCCGCTGTACGAAGCAAAGATTCTGCAGTCTCCGTTCTTGACAATTGCAATTGGTGATTCCATACAGCAGAAAGATATACTTCTTAGATCAGTTGACTATAACGAGAAAGCGTTCATAGATCAGCCAACTACAGTTAGAGCGGGAGTTAACTCATTTTTCAATATTGCATTATCGGTGAAGGTAAACCTGTACAGAGAAGGATCCCTCTCATCAACTAAGAATGTTGTATTCGAGGGTAAAACGGATGCCCTGAAAGAAGTTGAATTCGCAATAACCGAATCCGCACCGGGTAAGGTAAGATACAAGATCGAAACCGAATTCACAGACGGCGAATTGTCAGGGAAGAATAATTATGAAGACTTCTATATAACATTTATTGATAACAAAACAAACTTGCTTGTTATATCCGGCGGGCCGGGTTACGATAATGAATTTGCCGGATCAGTTCTCAAACGGATCGGTAATTACAGTCTCACTTTCAGGACGGCAAAGAACCAGTCAGAATTTTATGAAGGCGGAATTGATGAGCGGTTATTTCCAGAGCAATCTGCAGTGCTGTTCCTTAATTACCCTACAGGTCAAAGTGCGGCAAATGTTGTAAGCAGCATTACAGAAAAAATAAAGCAGCATAATATTCCGCTTATATTCTTTGCAGGCAAAAACACAGATTATCAGAAAACAAATTCATTTGAAGAACTGCTGCCATTTGGATTAAGCAGGCCAAATTCAGGGGAATCATTATTCAGCCTGCAGGTTGTCGGCTCTGTTGAAAATCCGTTAAGCAAAATTACAGGGCTCAATTCTGCTCCGCAGCTCTTCAGGAATGTTTCGGGTATTCAGACCAAACCGGGCTCAATTGTGCTGGCTACTGATAAAATTTCAGGAGAACCGGTCATGATCACAAGGGTCAACGGGGACACAAGATCTGCTGCGCTTTTAGGATACGGCTTGTGGAGATGGCGTCTAAATGCCTCAGGAGATTTGGGAAAAACTCTTGAGTCTTTTATCCCTGAAATGATAAACCTGACTTTGCAGAAGGAAAAGAAAACAAGATTCCGGGTATATCCTTCCAAAGATATTTTTGATTATACAGAAGAACCGGTTATATATGCAGAAGTATTTGATGATAATTACATTCCAACACGGAATGCAGAGGTGAGCGGATTCATTAAGGATAAGTCCGGAAACAGAAGTGCCGACCTGAAATTTGAAGCAATTGAAAACAGATTCATTGCCCGCACTCACGCCCTTGGCATCGGTGAATACAGCATAGAGGCAAACTGTGATTTTAATGGCACGTTCTTATCCGCGGCAAGCAACAGGTTTCTGGTTGATTCTTTAAACACTGAATTTATCGAAACAAAAACAGATGCTCCTGCGCTAAGGGAGCTTTCCGAAAATACCGGCGGGCGAGTTGTTACAGGTGATGAGGCGGATGAAATTGTGAATATCATTAAGAACGTGAAGAATCCCTCTTTGAGTGAACAAAAAAGGGAAAGACCAATCCGTTTTAATCTTTGGGAAAACAAGTATGTCCTGTTAATTATTATCTTGTTTTTTGCAGCTGAATGGATTCTGAGGAAAAGAAATAACCTGGCTTAACGCTGGAGGGAACAATCTATACAACAAAGTATATTTAATCTTCATTTGCCGGGCGATAAAAATCATATACCGGTAAACTTCACTTTAAGATATCTCAATATTTTTATATATTTGTATGAACAACTTACTATAAACAGGAGAAAACTATTATGCCTTGGGTTATAACAAAATTATGTCTTGACTGCAAAGATACTGAATGTGCCGAAGTTTGCCCGGTTGATTGCATTTATGAGTTAACTGTAGACGACCCTGATTTTTCGAAGAACATGCTTTACATTCACCCTACTGAGTGCATAGATTGTGCAGCATGCGAACCCGCTTGTCCATGGCAGGCAATATTTGAAGATTCACAGGTACCTACTATATTTGCCGATGATATTGCACTGAACGCAAATATTTTCGAAAAGCATCCGCCGGAGGACTTTACAACAGAAGTCACCCCGATAAGCAAGAACCCCTCACCTGAACAGATAGAAGCTAATAAGAAAAAATGGGGATACGCTTAAAACTTAGTTTTTAAGACAGCAAAGGCCGGACAAAATCTCCGGCCTTTTTAATTTAATTCCTGTTAATCTTCCTATTTAACCAGGACCATTTTCTTAGTCTGAACAAAATTGCCCGAAGTTAATTCATAAAAGTACACTCCGCCGGAAAGGTTACTTGCATCAAAATCAACTGAATAGTTCCCTTTCAATTTGAATCCTTCAATTATCCTCTTAACCTCTTTACCTGTCATATCGTAAACCTTAAGTGATACGATACCGTCATTGGGCAATGAGAAACCGATCCTGGTAGCAGGATTGAACGGATTGGGGTAGTTCTGTGCAAGTGAAAACTCCTTAGCAATCTCATTGTTTGAGCCAATACCTGTCAGTGAGCCGCATACAACTCTTTCTGCAGTTGTGGGATTAACGACCTGCGGTTGAATGCTAACGTCGCTTAATTGCAGTATCTGTCTCTGACAGCTGTCGCTCCACTGTCCCGGTCTTGGCTGGAACACAGTTGAGTCCTGGCATGCTGCAGTTACTCTGCCGAAACCGTCTGTCTTCAGGAAGAACGGGTCATTGCTTAAGCTTGTGGAATGGAATAACTTTCCGGTTACACTATAACCCAATGGAGATGAAGCTTCCTTAAGGTCATAGCCTCTATCGGCTCCGGCAGTGTTTGGATATCTTCTTGTCCAAACCGGAGCGCCGGCAGCAACTGTGATCTTGGATAGGATAATGTCTTCCGTACTTCCACCTGGAATTGCAGAACCTGTAAAAACGAGGGACATATCTGATGCCTGATATATTATGCTTTGGCTTTGTTCCATAACACCCGGCATACCGTAAGTGTTCTGCCATACAACAGCACCTGTTGAGGTGACTCTTATTACATAAACATCCCCCATTGGATCAAAAGCAGTGCTGTTACCGGTAACTGCAAATCCGCCGTCAGGCAATGCCACAATCTTCTTTCCGTCGCTGGGTGCACCGGGCATCGGACTGTATCCTTTGAACCAAACAGGAAATCCTGCAGAATTAATTTTCATTATGAAGACCTGATAGGGTCCGGCAGCGCCTGTGAATCGGTTTGTTATACCTGTAATTGCATAACTTCCGTCTATAGGCTGGTACACGATTGAAAATGCTCTTTCATCCACCCATGGAAACGGGGGAACATAATTGAAAGCCCACATCAATCCTCCTGCAGGAGAATATTGAGATGCAAGAATATGGTTCTTGGTTACTGATCCGGGTATGAATGTTTCAATATATCCCGCCATTGTGAAAACATCTGCTGTGTTCTTTACAACCTGGCGGTATTCATGCCTTAATGAATCAACTATCTGCCTTGAAAGAACATGAAAGCAGTTCGTATCCAGCATGCTGAAAGATGCTTTTTCCCTGCCGTTTGGTGCCCGGTAAAAACCGGCAAGAACATTCCTTCGCTGTGAAGCACTTTGCTGAATATGCGAAAAACACGAATCAGCCAGTGAAAAGCCCAGCAATGTCGCACATGACACTGCACCTGAGTTTGTTAATTTCAGATACATCCAGTCAAAACTTCCTGCATTCGGAGTTGAGTTTGATACACCGGCCACACTCCATTTGCCGGCAACAGTGCCATCAAAGTTCTTCTCTATCGAATAACCCAGCTCTGTTCTGGTTGAGAATGGAGGCAGGTCATAAGATTTAAGAAAATACTGTGCATTCAAATGGAATGTATTTATCAGAATGAAAAATGCACAGAAAATGACGAAATTTGAAATTTTGTTTTTCATTTTGGTTTCTCCTACCCCTGTTTTTTTGGGGTTTTAGTTTAGGAATTGTGGATTGGTAACCAATCATGTACAAACTTATTTCCAGACCCTACAGAAACCTTAGCAAAAACCTTATCAGGTATGAAAATTCTATTTTAAGGCCGTATTACGCAGGATTGCTGTTTTGCTATTGTTGTGTTATTTGCAGGTTTAGTTTATTATATTTAGCGAATTTAAGACGAACCATTGCTGAGCGTAATCAATCAGACACGGATCACTGCACCGAAATTCCCTGAAGGAATCATCAGGCGGCAGGATTTGCTTGAAAAACTAAAGGAAAACAAGAATAAAAAGCTTCTGCTTGTCACGGGTCCTGCAGGTTTCGGCAAAACAACACTTATCATAGATCACATTTATGGCAGTGAGATGAGTTATGCCTGGATGCAGATCAAAAAAGATATCGGCAGCATTTATCTTTTTTACAGGTATGTTATTGCATCACTTCGAAAGGTTAAAAGTGAATTTGGGGATGCAACCATAAAGCTTATTTCACAAATCGAAGAAGACTCATCAAAAATATCCGAACCGGAGCGTGCTATAGATCAGATCACAAGTTCATTTACTAATGAATTTATGCAGTGTTTTAAGGAGGATATTACAATTGTTCTGGATGACATTCATGAAATAATTCCTTACAGCTGGCACAAGTACCTGCTTGATTCAATTATTGAGGAAACTCCGCATAATCTGCACATTGCAATTACAAGCAGGTCACTTCCGGAAATAAATCTCTCTTCGCTTCGTTCAAAAAGGAACTTACTTGAAGTAAACAAGAAAGATCTGTTGTTTGCCCGAAATGAGATCGAGCTTTTAGCCAAAGACATTTACAATAAGGCATACAGCGATGAAGAGCTTGATTACTTCGAGGAATTTATCGGGGGTTGGGTAACCGGCATCCACCTTATGATCCAGGCTTACGGAGACAGGATAACTTCAGGAGAGATGTCAGCAGGTTTCATTCCGGAAAACCTGTTCGATTACTTCGCAAATGAGATCTTTGAAAGACAGACAGAAGAAATTAAGAGTTTTCTTATCCATACTGCTTACTTTGATGAGTTCGGAGAGGAACTGTGCAATTCACTCCCGGGAATTTCCGGCAGCAGGGAGATACTGAAGTATCTATCTGGGAAGAACATCTTCATCGAAACTATTCAGCAGCCAAGTACGGGAGGCATACAGGACCAGAAATTCAGTTATAATCAGCTTTTCCGGAATTTCCTGCTTAACAAATCAACCCGTGAGCTAGGCGCAGGTGAATTAAAGAGGCTCTACCTCGCAATTGCAGGTGTGTTTGAAGAGAAAGGGATTAGTGATGAAGCATCGAAGTATTACCAGCTTGCAGGTAATATTGATAAATCACTGGCACAGCTAAAACAATGCTTTCAGCCGCTCTTTCTCAGCGGTCAATACGGTAAGCTTTGGGAACTTGTTTCTTCATTTCCCGAGGATAAAGTTTCTGCGAACAGTGAGTTGCTTTATTACAATGCTCTCCTTTGGAAATATTATAAAGGAAATCTTGATGCTGCACTGGACTATGTGAACAGGGCGATCGAAAAGACAGTGATTGCAGGTGATGAAGATTACATGATAACGTGCATTATTGCCAAATCCGAGCTGCTCCTTAACCAGTCTAGAGCAAATGAAGTAATGGGATTGCTTTCAAAACTTGATACGAAAAGCATATCGGCTGAAAACAAAGCAAAGATCATGTTTTATTTGGGTAATGCAAATTTTACGGTGAATATGTATGATATCTCTGAGAATTACCTGAAAAAGGCACTTGAGCTTTGCGAAGAACATTCGATAACCGAACTTGTACCGGATATTTACCATTTGCTGGGAAGCATAAATATAAATAAGGGCGAGTTCATTCTTTCAAAGCATTATTTTGAGCTTACAATAGGCAAGACAAACAGCTTATACAAGAAGCTAATAGCATCAGGGAATCTTTCAATTTTATACTCAAGAAGCGGAAAGTTCCAGAAAGCTAAGGAGTATCTGGATGATGCAAGAAAGCTGGTTACACTCTTTAGAACACCTATAATTGATCTTGTCATCAAAATGATAGACTATACCCTTACATTTGAGATCACCGATTATGATTCAGCAGCTTTGCTTGCAAAAGAGATCAATGAAGCGGCGCTGAAACTGAATCTGAACAATTACATTTTTCTAAGCTACCAGTTTTTGGGAGAAGTTAACTACTACTCCGGCAGCCCCTCAAACTCAACCGCGTATTATAGAATTGCTGAAAATTACATTGATGACTCTAACGAAGCTGAAAAGCTTAATCTTGAAATACTTATGATCATATCCGAAAAAGAAGCACTTAAAAGGCCGGATACAGAATCCAAACTGCTGAAGGCATATGCTTTCCAGGATGCCACGGGTTATAATTATGATAAGACATCAACTGGATATCATTTATCTTTGTACTATTATTTGAACAACCAACCCACTACTGCGCTTGAATACTTGAAAAAAAGCATTTCATTGGCCGGAGAAAAGGAGTATTACGGATTTCTGATAAGGGAGTATCTGTACAATTCGATCCTTTTTAACCTATTGATCAGTAATGAATCCGAGAAAGTTCTGGTTCGCTCACTTGCAGATCAGGTAAAAGAGATTTCAGAGCTTTCATGGATAACTGATTCACACAGGACCAAGCTTAGGTCAAAATTGCTGGAACTTTATGACATCAGGCTTTCTTCTTTCGGGAATCCTGAATTCACTCTGAAAGGTAAACTGATCGAAGAATCAAAGTGGAAAAGAAAGAAACATAAGCTCTTGCTCTGTATGTTATTTGTTTCAACCGGGAGGCAAATTTCAAAAGACAGGATAATTGACAGCTTCTTCCAAACCGCAGGCGTAGAAAGTTCTGATAACCTGTTTCACCAGGCAGTTTCAAATATCAGAAGCACATTAAAGACGGGGAAGGAAACAAAAGAAAAACAATCCAACCCGGAAAATTACATATTGTATGAAGGAAAATCATTAAGATTGAATCCTGACTATACGTATTACTGCGATATTGAAGAATTTGATAAACTGATAAGTAAGAGCCATTCCGCCGTCGAAATCTCCGACAAAATAATGTTATTGGAGTCGGCCGTGGAACTTTATAAGGGTGAACTCTTTGAAGGCTTTTACGAAGACTGGTGTGAATCACTAAGGGAAGAGTACAGAAATAAATACATAAACATTATCGAACAATTACTTGAACTTCTGGAAGTAAGTAACAAGACATCAGTAATCCCGAAATTTGCGGAAAAACTGATTCAGACTGATAAACTCAACACCGCAGCATATTCTTCAGTTATTTCAGCGCTTGTTAAACTGGGTAAGAAGCAATCAGCCAGGGAGAAATACGATCAGCTTAAAAAATCATATGAATCCGAATTAGGTGAATCAATTCCGAACGATTTGGTCAGGAAAATTGAGAAACTTCTTAATTAGCAGATCTTAAAACTTCGGTAAACCTTTCAATAAAAATGTCAATTTCTTTGTTTGTAATAATGTACGGCGGCAGCAGCCTTATTACATTCTCATTAGTGCAGTTCACCAAAACACCCATTTCCATCATCGCATCTACCACGAATCCACCGGGTTTATTAAGCTCAATTCCGGCCATCAACCCTTTACCTCTGACTTCTTTAATCATCTCCGGAAATTGGGATTTTAGAGATTCGGCCCTTGCAATTAAGTAATTTCCAAGTTCAGTGATCTTACTCATCAACCCGTTATTGAGCATATCGAATATTACACTTCCGCATGCGGCAGCAACGGGATTTCCTCCGAATGTGGAACCGTGCTCTCCCAAAGTGAACACATCCTCAACTCTTGCATTGCCGAGTATCGCACCAAGCGGAAGCCCGCCTCCTATTCCTTTGGCCAGGATAACTATATCAGCATTAAGACCGTAATGCTCAAATGCATGCAGTCTTCCTGTTCTGCCCACACCTGTTTGGATTTCATCTGCTGCAACAATGAAGCCAAATTTACTTTTCAGAGAATTCAGCTTATCAACAAATTCCTGTTTAACAGGGTTAACGCCTCCTTCTCCCTGTATACTTTCAATAAAAACTCCGGCTGTACTATCGTCGATGTTCTTGTCCAGATCAGCGGGTGAATTAAACTCCAAATGCTTTACCTCAGGCAGCAAAGGTGCAAACTGATCGCGGTATTTTTTCCGGGCAGTCAGCGAAAGTGCTCCCATAGTCCTTCCGTGGAATGAACCGCTGAATGAAATGAGCGTCTTTTTCTTCGTACCAAGAAAGAACTTTCTGATTACTTTGATTGCAGCCTCGGTTGATTCCGTACCTGAATTTGAAAAAAACAATTTACTGAATCCTGAGCGTTTAAGTAACTTCTCAGCCAGTTCTAATTGCTTTTCCTGGTAGAAATAATTGGAGATGTGGATATATTTGTATAGCTGTTTAACAATTGCTTCGTTTATTGCAGGGTGATTATAACCCAGAACATTCACAGCAAGTCCTCCGAACATATCAAGTATCTTATCACCTTTATCAGTATAAAGATAGCAGCCTTCCCCTCTTTTAATTGCTACGGGCAGGCGCTTATAGGTTCTGAAGAAATCATGCTCCTCGGTTGATCTGAATTCGTCTAATCTATCAATCATGCTAAAACTCTCAGAATTTCGTTAAATGATCTTATGCTATTCCAAAGTTCTTTTTTGCTTCCGTTATTTTTGATAACAAAATCTGCCAGTTTCAGCTTTTCTCTTTCCGGCATTTGAAGTGACATAAGCCTGCTGACGTATGTTTTCGGAAGTTTATCCCTGCCTGCAACTCTGCTTATCCTGAGCAATTTATTTGCATAGATCAGCACGGCATAATTAACAGTATCAGAGTAACCGGATTCAAACATTATTGCCGCTTCTTTTATTATAATCCTGTTCTTAAGTCTTCTTACCTGTCTTTCAATTTCTTTAACGACAAAAGGGTGAACCAGTGAGTTCACCCTTTTTATGCTCTTTGTGTCAGAAAGTATTATCCTTCTTGCATTAGCTCCTGCAATATTACCCTTTTCATCCAAAATATCGCTGCCAAATTCCTTAACAAGTTTGCTCTTCAGGTTTCTATTGGTCCTGTAAAGCTGCTTTGCGATATCATCGGCATGAATTACCGGGTAACCAAGCTTTTTGAAGTATTCAGCAGCAAGTGATTTACCCGAACCAATGCCGCCGGTTAATCCTATCAGCAGCTTCTTATTTCGCATAGGCAACGGAACGTCTTTCCCTAATGACAGTTACTTTTATCTGTCCGGGGTATTCCATCTCGTCCTGTATCCTTGTTGCTATATCTACTGAAAGCTGGTCGGCAAGTGCATCACTGACTTTATCGTGCTCCACAATTACTCTCACTTCCCTTCCTGCCTGAATTGCATATGTCCTGCCAACGCCTTCAAATGACCTTGCAACTTCTTCCAGTTTAGTTAGCCTTTTTACATAGCCTTCAACCGATTCACGCCTTGCCCCCGGCCTTGCACCGCTGATCGCATCGCATGACTGCACAATGACTGCAATTGGAGTTTCCATCTCCATATCTTCGTGATGTGCTCCAATGGCATTACAAACAACAGGATGTTCTTTATACTTCTTTGCCAGCTCGTAACCAAGTATGGCGTGAGGACCTTCGACTTCTCTATCTATCACTTTACCCACATCGTGCAGTAAACCTGCTCTTTTTGCCATTACCGGGTCAAGCCCGAGCTCCACAGCCATAATTCCGCACAGATGGGCAACTTCAATACTGTGCTGCAGAAGGTTCTGCCCGTAACTTGTGCGATACTTCATTCTACCAACAAGCCTTACCATTTCAGGATGCAGCCCGTGCAATCCGCATTCAATAATTGTATTTTCACCGATCCTGATAATTTCTTCTTCAAGCTCTTTTCTGACTTTTTCAACAACTTCCTCTATTCTTGTCGGATGGATCCTG
>JAUQWS010000126.1 GCA_030835025.1 Ignavibacteria bacterium
ATTTATGTCCCCAGAAAAAGAAATTCCTGTAACCGGAAGCTTTATTGACCTTCTGAAAAGATCAAGGAAGGGGAGTTTTAAGGTCTATATTGGGCTTGCTGCCGGGGTAGGCAAATCTTACCGCATGCTGCAGGAAGCCCAAAACCTGCTGGCGGGCGGGGTGGATGTAATTATCGGCTATATCGAAACTCACGGAAGGCTTGAGACCGATAGGCTCGTTAGCGGGCTTCCTGTTATCCCCAGAAAAAAAATTTACTACAAAGGCAAAGAGCTTGAAGAAATGGATATTGATGCAGTCTTTCTCCGCAGGCCCGATGTTGTAATTGTGGATGAGCTTGCGCATACGAATGTACCCGGAAGCAAAAACAAAAAGCGCTGGGAAGATGTTGAAGAGCTCCTTTTTAACGGGATTAGTGTTATAAGTGCAGTGAACATTCAGCACATTGAAAGCCTTAATACAATTGTAGAAGAAATTACCAAAGTAAAAGTAACCGAAACTGTTCCTGATAAGATAATTGGACTTGCCGACGAAGTTGTGAACATCGATCTTACTGCCGATGAGTTGATCCAAAGGCTTAAACAGGGTAAAATATACAAGGCAGATAAAATTCAGACTGCGCTCACAAATTTTTTTAAGAAGGAGCATTTACTGCAGCTTCGTGAGCTTGCGCTTCGGGAAGTTGCCAACCAGCTTGAAAGAAAGATAGATCATGAAGTCTCTCCTCCGGATAGAGCTCAGGATGAAATAATTCTTGTATGCATTGGCAATAATTCCGATAAAAATGAGAAGATCATCCGCCGGAGCTCAAGGCTTGCCGAAAGGTTCGATTCCAAATGGTATGTGCTTTATGTTGAAACACCCGCTAACTCATTTGCCCAAATGGAGCTTAAGCTTCAGCGGTTCATAATGAATAATTTCAAAATGGCAACAGAGCTTGGAGCTATGAGCGAAAAGATCCAAAGCGAAGATGTTGTGAGCGGTATCCTTGAATTTGCAGAAGCGAAAAATATCACGAAAATTATTCTCGGCAAACCCGATAAGAAAAGTTACCTTAAGAGAATTTCCCGTGTGAACATACTTGACAAACTGCTTGAAAAGGCAGAAGAATCTGAGTTTGATTACGATGTTGAAATTATTGCATAAATGGATCAGAAATGAAACTTAAAACAATATTCCTGCTTGGCTACTTGCTGCTCGGGTTAATTGCCGTGCTGCTTGGAGCAACGGGTATTTATTTCATAGAAAGGCTTTCTTCCTCTCCTGACAGAATTCTGAAAGATAATTACGGAAGCATTTTAGCCGCGCAGAATATGATTGATGAACTGGATAACATGGATAATGCCTTTATTATAGTTATTGCAGGCAAAAAAGAGCGGGGTTATGCGGATTCATTGTTCAGTAAGGCAGGAAGCGGTTTTTTGAATAATCTCACTGTCTGCGAAGGCAACATCACGGAGCCGGGCGAAACTGAACTTCTTGCTAAGCTCCGCCGTCATGCATCAGATTACATCGCGCTCTATAATAGCAAGAGCATTGCTGATATCACTTTATACGATTCACAGGTTGCCCCGGTATATTCAGAGCTAAAGGCTGAGTGTTACAATCTGCTGAACCTTAACCATAAAGGAATGCTGATTAGACGCGATGAAACAGTCAGGATATCGGAATCAGCTGAACTATACATGATCTCTGTTGCCGTCATTTCGCTTATTATACTTGTAATTGCAGTGATAAAAATGCCGGCTATGGTTGCTAACCCGATTTCGGAATTCACCAGAAAGGTTGGTGCTATAGCAGAAAGAAAGTACTCCGAGCGCATTGAGAACCTGCCCAGAGGAGAGCTTGGTAAGCTTGCTGTGTCGTTTAACATCATGGCTGAAAAGCTTGAAGAATATGATAAGAGCAATCTCGAAAAGATATTAGCTGAAAAAAAACGTACTGAAGCTATTGTTAAGAACATGATCGACGGCATCATTGTGCTTGATGAAAATAACAGGGTGATACTGGTTAATAATATAGGGGTTGAGTTATTGGGAACCGGTGAAAATGAACTGCTTGGCAGGGATATAATGGAGCTTTCGGAAAAAAATAATCTCATTAACAACATTACACGCGAATTTTCAACAGAAGAAAAAGACCGTTCAAAACTTAAATACCTGAGAATTGTCTTTCGCGAAAAAGAAGAATTCTTCCTGAAGGAAATCGTTAGGGTGCATGATGATTCAAAAAATCTGCTGGGAAGCATAATAATTTTGAAAAATGTTACAGGATTTAAAGAGCTTGATGAGCTGAAAAGCGGATTCGTTGCTACTGTTTCTCATGAGATTAGAACACCGCTTTCGGCAATGAATATGAGCCTCAGGCTCTTGCAGGATGAACGAATAGGCGGACTTAACGATGAACAGCTCCGCATAACTAACTCAATGAAAGAGGAAGTCAAGAGACTGCTGAAACTGGTCGGTGAGCTGCTTGATCTTTCAAAAATAGAATCCGGAGGAGATATACTTAAATTCCAGAACGTACGGGCAGAAGAGCTTATCGACGCGGCGGTAACACCTTTGCTTATGCAGTTTGAGCAGAAGAATATTACAGTTGATACGATGATTGAGCCTAATTTGCCCGGTTTGATGCTTGATGCCAATAAAATTGCATGGGTACTCATTAACCTGCTGAATAATGCCGTTAGGTATTCAAAAGAGAGCAGTAAAATAGATATTAAGGTCTTCAAAGATCCGGGCAGGGTGATATTTTCCGTAAAGGATTATGGAGCAGGAATTGAACCTCAGTACGTATCAAGGATATTCGATAAGTTCGTTCAGGTAAGCTCCAAAAACCTTGAGAGCAAAAACAGGGGAGTTGGACTTGGACTTGCCATCTCGAAGGAGTTTGTCAACGCACATGGAGGTGATATATGGGTAAAGAGCGAACTTGGTAAAGGAAGCGAGTTCTTCTTTTCAATACCTGCTTAAATCTGTTCTCTTACCCCTGCGCAGGCAGTGGTCCAGACTAATATCTTATAAATTAAGTTGAACGAAACCTATTTGAAATTTACCTAATGACAAGTTTTTAGGAATCTTTCATTTCGCTTACTTTTCCGGATTTTGTAAATCTCACTCTAGGAACCTGCATCCGCAGGATTGTTGTAAATAACAATCAAACCTCCGCTGATATATATCATTGTATAAACCCTAAAATTACGCTATATTTAAGATTATCCCGCTTGTAAACTATTTAATTTCAAGCATTTAGGATTTTTACAGCCCCGCTTAACAAACGGGGAGTGTTGATTTTTTTACTTACAATGTTTAAGGAACTACCTGATAAAATAAATTCCGCGGCTCTGGAAAAAGAAGTTCTTTCTTACTGGAAAGAGCATGACATTTTCAATAAGAGTATAAGTTCAAGAGAAGGCAAAAAGCATTTTGCTTTCTATGATGGTCCTCCTACTGCAAATGGTAAACCCGGCATCCACCATGTTATCTCACGCGCTATCAAAGATCTGGTTTGCCGGTATAAAACGCTAATGGGATACCAGGTTTACCGAAAAGCGGGCTGGGACTCTCAGGGACTTCCGGTTGAGATAGAAGTCGAAAAATCACTCGGTATCAAATCTAAAGATGATATCGAAAAGCTGGGTGTTGAGAATTTCAACAAAGCCTGCAGGGAATCCGTCTTTAAATATCTTAAGGAATGGGAAGAGCTCACAACCCGAATGGGTTACTGGATAAACCTTGATGATGCTTACATTACCTATAAGAATGAGTATATTGAATCTGTTTGGTGGTCACTAAAAAAGTTCTTTGATGCAGGTCTCATATATAGAGGATATAAAATCCAGCCCTACTGTCCGCGCTGTGAAACTCCGCTTTCAACTCACGAAGTTGCTCAGGGGTACGAAGAGGTTAAGGACCCTTCGGTATATGTTGCATTTAAGATAAAAGACGGGCAGGGAATGGACGGGTTTCAGTTCCTTGTATGGACAACAACTCCGTGGACGCTCATTTCAAACGTAGCACTTGCTGTCGGGGCAGATATCACTTACTCCAAGATACAGTTCAAAAAAACCAGCGAAATTCTGGTGCTGGCTAAGGAGAGGCTATCCGTGATCAAAGAAGAGTATGATCTGGTAGGCGAAGTAAAAGGGAGTGAGCTCGAAGGAATTGAATATGAACAGCTTCTGCCGTACGTTAAGCCTGATAAGAAAGCGTTCTATGTTACAATAGGTGATTTTGTCAGCACAGAAGACGGTTCAGGTATCGTACACATCGCTCCTGCATTTGGGGAAGATGATTATCAGCTCTCGCGCAAATATGATCTCCCGATACTTCAGCCTGTTGATAAAAGCGGAAAATTCACTGAAGAAGTGACCGATTTCAAAGGGCGCTTCGTTAAGGAAGCTGATGATGACATAATACTAAAGCTGAAATCCGAAGGCAGGCTGTACCGAAAAGAAAAGTTTGTTCACTCATACCCGCATTGCTGGAGGTGCCACACACCGCTTTTGTATTATGCGCGTGAAAGCTGGTACATCAACACGCCATCTTACAAGGATAAGATGATAAGCGAGAATAATGAGATCAACTGGTACCCCCCCGAAACAGGTTCAGGCAGATTCGGCAACTGGCTCCAGGAAAACCGTGACTGGGCGCTTTCACGCGACAGGTACTGGGGAACTCCGCTGCCCATTTGGGGATGCACGGATGATAATAAATGCGATTGTAAATATATGGCAATCGGCTCAATCGAAGAGCTGAAGCAAAAAGCAGTAAATTTCAATGAAGTTTTCCCGACTGAAGAAAGCATCGATCTGCATAAGCCGTATATAGACAGGATCATAGTTAAGTGCGAAAAACACGGATGTGAACTCAGGCGTGTTACTGAAGTGATTGACGCATGGTATGATTCAGGCTCAATGCCTTTTGCACAGCATCATTACCCGTTTGAAAATCAGGATCTGTTTGAACGCAACTATCCCGCTGATTTCATCGCCGAAGGGGTTGACCAGACGCGCGGATGGTTCTATTCAATGCACGCTATTGGAGTTTTCCTCTTCGGCAGGAAAGCCTATAAGAATCTTATTGTTAATGATATGATCCTCGATAAGGACGGACGGAAAATGTCCAAGCACGTTGGCAATATTGTTGACCCGTTCGATATCATGGATCGTTTCGGTTCTGATGTACTGCGCTGGTATTTAATAAGCTCTTCGCCTCCGTGGCGCCCGAAGATGTTCAAAGAAGATGACCTGGTGGATGTCAGAAACAAGTTTTTTGATACACTTATAAATACGTACAGGTTTTTTGTGTTATATTGCAACTTGCTTGGAGTTGAAAGAAGGGATCTGACCTCTGGTAAGGTATCTCATAAGGACCGTCCCGAAGTAGACAGGTGGATACTATCTGCATTCGAAAAATGCAGGATGGAGTATATCGACCTTATGGATTCATATCAGGTCACAAAAGCTTCAAGGCTTCTTTCTGATTTCACGATCGACGACCTTTCGAACTGGTATGTAAGGCGCAACAGGAAGCGATTCCGAAATCCCGAAAATGTGCAGGATAAGCATTCTGCATATCAGACTCTGTATGAAGTTTTGACAGGACTTCTACAGCTTGTTTCGCCCGTATCTCCTTTTATGACGGATCACCTTTACCGCAGTTTAACGGGAGAAGATTCAGTTCACTTAAGTTATATTGAAACGCTGGAAGAAAATATCGACGCTGAGCTTAATTATAATATGAATCTTGCCAAGAAGATAGTTTCGCTTGCCAGATTTATGCGTGTTAAAAATGATCTTAAAACACGCCAGCCGCTGAGGCAGATACTTGTTGCGATTTCAAATGATCTGGAGCGCGAAGCTATCGAAAGCATGAAGGGTATTATCCTCGAGGAAATTAATATAAGGGAACTTAAGTTCATAGATAGCGGAAGTGAGCTGATCAAGCGAAAAGCAAAGCTTAACTTCAAGGTCGCCGGACCCAGGTTTGGCAAAGAAGTCAAAAAAGTTCAGCAAGCAGCAGAGGAATTACCCGCAATGAACATTGACGAAATAATGAAGGCAGGAAGAACTTCCTTCAAGGGTTATGAGTTAACTGCTGACGATGTTCTTATACAGACTGAGAATATAGAAGGCTGGGTAATTGAATCGCAGGATAATCTGACTATAGCACTTGATACAACTCTGGATGAATCACTCATAAGCGAAGGTATTGCAAGAGAGTTCATCAGCAAAGTGCAGAATATCCGCAAGGAACGTGAAATGGATGTTAATGACAAAATACGGATCGTTTACAAAGCCGATGGCGAGCTTTCCGGTATTATTGATGCTCAGAAGAAGTATATTTCTGAACAGACCATGGCTGCTGATATAGTGAGCGGTTCAGAAGGGCTCAACGGATATGATGAGCTTAATATCAACGGCAAAGAGTGTAAAGTATCTATTATTAAAGTATAAAAAAGAAATCCACTTAAATAAACTGTAGTATGGAAGGATTATACTATGGCTGTGAGCAAAAAAACAAAAAAGAAATCTGTTACAGGAGCAAAGAAAAAAGTGAGTAATGCAAAGAAGAAGACTTCCAATAGCGGGTCGAAGAACCTAAAAACCGTAAAAAAAGGAACCGTTAAGGCGAATAAGACTGTTAATAAATTAACAGCCGTTAAGAACAATAATTCCAAATTGCTTGATAAGAGGTTGACCAAAACTTACCTGAGCGATAAGGAGCTGAAGTTCTTTAAAGAGCTTATTGTAGAACAGAAGAATGAGATACTCGAGAATGCCCGCAGGCTTAGGGAATCATTGATCGATAATGCGGGTGATTATGTTGGCGATAACTCAACTTTTTCAATGCATATGGCAGAGCAGGGATCCGATGAAATGGAAAGAGAAAAAGCCTATATGTTCATACAAAGAGATGAGAAACACCTTTTCTATCTTGAAAATGCGCTGGAAAGGATCGGAAAGAAGATGTATGGACTCTGTATTTCATGCGGAAGGCCAATCAGCAAAGCAAGGCTTGAAGCTGTGCCCATCACTTCGCACTGCATCAATTGCAAACAGAATTTATCCAGCTAATTCTTAATCAACCATATTAATTGAGAATATTATTCGTAACACTTATTGTTGTATTTCTTGACCAGCTGACAAAGTTTATGGTCAAAGGTCTTAAAGTTGAGTGGCTTGGTATCGATCTTAAAGGAATGCCCTACGGTTCATCTAAACCCTTGATTGGCGATATTATCAGGATAACATTCATAGAAAATCCCGGGATGGCATTCGGAATAGATGTAGGTCCCAAGCTCTTCCTCACGATTTTCACAATAGCAGCTTCGCTATTTATCTTATATTATATATACAAGCACCGCAATGACGGATTTCTTATCAGGCTTTCTCTGGCTTTGATACTTGCCGGAGCAGTTGGTAATCTTATCGACAGAACTTTTTACGGTGTGATTTATGATTATGCTCCTTATTTTAAGGGTAAGGTTGTTGATTTTGTGCAGGTCGAGTTCTGGGATTTCACTTTTTTGGGGCGGACCTATACTACGTGGCCAATATGGAACATTGCAGATGCTTCTGTTTCTGTTGGATTTTTGATAATATTGTTTTTTCATAACAGGATATTTAAGCATGATGAAGTCCAGCCTGTTGATACATCTGCTATTTCGCCGCCTGTTGATGGCGAATATCCGGACCCGCTTGCTGATGATAAATATAGTGTAAAGGATAAGTCATTATTGGATCTTACGGCAGAGCAGCTAAAGGAAGAAGAACTTGCACTGAATAATATACCCTCAGAAAAACTGATACAGGAACCAATAACACAGGAAATACTCTCAGGAACTTCTCAAATTGAAGATACAACGAAAAATGCTGATGCAGGTCCCGGCGGGACAGACAAAGATACGGATTGACAAGTATCTTGCCGGCCACATCGAGAATTCCTCCCGTACAAAAATAAAAAATGCAATGAACGATGGCTGTGTTGAAGTAAACGGCAAAAAAATAAAAGCCAATTACGTCGTCCAGCCCAATGACTCAATAGAAATTACCCTTCCGTATCTCCCCGCAAAAGAAGATGTTAAACCCGAAAATATTCCGCTCGATATATTATACGAGGATAATTACCTCATGATAGTAAACAAGCCGGCTGGTATGGTTACACACCCCGCGTATAAAAACTACTCTGGTACTTTGGTGAATGCGCTGATGTATTACATGGGTGATGGAGGGGAGTCACTCCCAAAGCTTAACGGCGATGAAGATGACGGCGGCAATGAGCGGGCGGGAATTGTGCACCGCCTTGACAAGCTTACGTCCGGAATAATGGTCGTAGCCAAGGATGAGGATACTCAGAGAAGGCTTTCAAAGCTCTTTTCAAAGCACGATATTGAGCGTGAGTACTGGGCTGTTGTATGGGGTCATTTCAAAACAAAAAAAGGGAAGATAGAAAAACCGCTGGGGCGTAACCCCAGGGACCGTAAGAAATTCGCTATAGTTGAATCAGGCAAACATGCTATCACTGAATACGAAGTCGAAAAAGAATTTGATTTCACAACGCTTGTAAAGTTAAGGCTCCATACCGGCAGAACGCACCAGATACGTGTGCATATGTACTCAATGGGACATCCGGTGTTTGGCGATCTTGATTACGAAGGTACTGTACCGCACGGAGTCCAGTTAACCTCAAGCCTCAAGCACCGCATCAATAATCTGCTTGAGCTTATGCCGCGCCAGGCGCTCCACGCAAAAGTTCTCGGATTCACTCATCCCATTACAGGTAAACCGCTCAGATTCGAAAGCGACCTCCCGGATGATATGAAGGCATTGATCGAGAAGTTATAGTGTCATCCTGAGCGATAGCGAGGGATCCATGTAGAAGGCTGGCTTGCCTGCCTACATTGAATTGGGTCTCATTCCCCGTTGTTGGTCTTATGACCAACAACAATTGAATAAAAAAATTATGCAGGAAAAAATCTTCTGGTACGGGTTTAAACGCAATCTAACGGAATTATACTACCTCTTAATGGCAGAGAAATTCATATCATGTGATATTGATGAATTCACCTCGCACTTTACCGGCAAAAAATTCAGAATAGAAAAGATCAGCCATGCTAAATTAATCTGGCATAAAGAAAATCATTTCCTTATATCTGTACTTCATCATTTAAGCAAAAAAGGATTTTTACAGAATGTATTAGAGAAAGAAGGAGTATCCCTTCTCATTCAGCATTTTGAGGAATTAACAAAAGCCGATTTTGGAAAATATAATGAGGCTGATAATGACCATGCTATTAAAGAACTGAAGCAAAAGCTGGAGTGTTTATTCCCTGAAACTTCCGGATTGAGATGCAAAACCAGGCTATATTATAAGGAGAGGAATAAACAAAGTATAAGGGCAGTGCTGAAATCATGCGGAGTAACCTCATAAACAGTATTTAAGCAAAATGGAAAAAAGGAGGCTGGCACCCCAGCCTCCCGCGAGATGTTTCAATTTTATTTTTTTACTTTCGAGAAAACCGAAAGGTTTTCGAAGTCCCGCCTTAGGCGGGATATCATAATCATTTGACCAGTATCATCTTCTTAGTTTCCATATATCCATCCGCAACCAGGCGGTAGAAATATGTACCGCTGGGAAAAGCCGATGCATCCCATGAAGCTTCATAAATTCCGGGCTTCAACATTTCGTTCACAGGCATTGCGGCTTCTCTTCCAGTGACATCAAAAATCGTTATCCTTACCAACCCGTTATTCTTTACGGCAAATCTCATAAATGTCACCGGGTTAAATGGATTGGGGTAGTTCTGCTGCAATTCAAATTTCTCGGGGAGCTTCGCTGAAATCTGTTTAATGCCCCCGCCTCTCCAGTAATCCACTCTGGTAATACCGCCATTTGTGCGAACAGCAAAAGAGTAGCGCGTACCCCCGGGGGTTGTGCTCTGATCAGTTGACAGGTGATTATAAGTCCCGGCAGGTGCAGTGTACTCTGAAATAAAGTTGCTGTTGCCGTAACTTGCAAAATATATCTTATTATTGTTCCGGGCTGCATAAGCACACATCGGCATACCGTCCATTACCCCCCAAATCCCGGGAGAAAAACCTACAATGCTGAATGTTGAATCCGGGCAAAGGCTTTGAGTCCAGTTGTTCCCTGTGTTGGTTGTTCTGAAAACCTTGTAGCCTCCGCTGAATATAAATGAATATGCAGTCGGGTAACCTGTGGTATCGCTATGCACCCAAACAGAAGTTGAGTTAACTTCAGGCGAAGAAACATATGACCAGTTAACACCGCTGTTGGTCGATCTGTATATTCGAGTGTTATTTGTTCCGAAAAGAACATAATTATGCCTGATCGATATCGAATTCGGATAACCTGTTTCGCTTCCTGCCTGGGGTATGTAGAGCCCGGTTGAATCCCAGTTCAATCCTTTGTTAGTCGATTTCCACAGTGACCATCTGCCTCCAACGGGATTACCGGTCATAAAACCGAGCTGCGGATTCTTGAAAGCAATTGCGTTTATCTTACCGTTTGTTTGAGTGAAGACTTGCGTCCAATTCAAACCGCCGTTGACCGTCCTGTAAACGTAAGTTACAGTACCGGTATTTCCCGCTGTTACAATAGTATCCGGGGAAATATAACATATAGTCGCGAGGTTTACAGTATTGGGAATTCCGCCACCGCTTAAATTGCTCCAGTTGTTTCCGTTGTTAGTTGTTTTAAGGATTACTCCTCCGCTTCCGCATACCCAGCAATGAATATTGTCCCACCTGCCATCTGTGCTTGCAGATGTGAGATTTGTTGATACTCCTGAATTCTGCTCTGTATATATCCAGAAAGGCTGCGCGTAGGAAATTAGATGGATGAAAAAAGCGGCAATCAAAAAGGTTAATTTCATATTGCCCCCTAAAGAGATTTGCAGACGAACTTGCCTGCTGTTCAATATAATTAATAGAATGTGAGAGTGAAATTCAATAAATCAGAATGTCAAAGTCGCGGCAAATCCTTTGTCATCTTATGAACAGTTAAAAAGCTCCATTTTCTTCTATTTCCTCCAGTTTTTGTAATAACCAGAGCTTTTCATATGTTCTGCTTTCGCTTATTTCACTTTTCAGCTGATTTGGTACCCCCAGTGCATGAATCCCTAGTTTAAGCTTGTACAGGACGACAAGGAAGTTAACAAAATTCAGCACTGCATTTTTTTGATCACCGGCAATCAGCTTATCATTGTGAAGGAAGTGTTTATAAGTATCTACTAATGAATACAGTTCTTCTGTGTGTTCAGTTTCAAAATATATCTGCAATAAAAGTCTGTTCACTTCTGCCTTATCGAATACATTTTCATATTTCACCTGCGAAAGGTAATTGAGAGATTTTTCGTTGGCTTTTTGTATGAATTCCAGGTATGCCAGGCAGAAATTGTAAACATTGTTTTGATATTCTTCAGGTAGTTTATTTCTGAATTCGTTCAGAAAATCATATGTCCATTTGAATTCTCTTTCCTGCGCACCTGCTTTTGCAATATTCTTGTACGTTAGCGGATGCATGACATCATCATAACTGCCGGAGTAGGCGTTCTTTGATATCATATCCCTGCCGGATTCAAAGAAGTACTTTCTGTATTTGGTATTGCCTCCGCCGAGCATTCTCATGCAGTGAGTCTGAATAGCAGTATAAATGTTGAACTGTTCCGCAGAGCTCAGCATATCACAGCACTTTTCCGACAAATTCTTGAATTCATAAAAGTATTCTTCTTCGTTCCATTTCAGGTTGATCATGAACATATAGTAATACAGTAGAATGATATCTTTGTTCTCAAAGCTGCGTTCCTTCACAAATTCAACAACTTTCTCAATAAATTCAAAATCTGCTTCAAAGTTGTATCCAATCTTCCTGTTCAGAAGGTTGTAATTGAATTTGAAATACCAGATCAAAAATGAACCGAACAGATATTCCACCGGTTTCCCCATAAGTTGGATTTTTTCAAGACCGGGGCTCGTCCTCAGTTGATAAGAATTTTTCAGCGAAAAAAGATTCATGTTATTATAAAAATAGTTCTCATCCTTTTTCAGTACTGAAGATAACTCTTCTGCAGATTTCAGTTTTCCGGAAAATAATGTGTACTGTTTCCTGTTGAGCAGTTCTTCTAGCAGATAATTATGCCTGCCAAGATCATTTTTTTCATATCTTGATTGTTCCATAAATCTTTCTGCAAGCCTCAAAAGCTCTGTCATCAGGTTCTTCATTATCTTTAAGTTGTAACTCCGGCCCGGGAATATCCCTGCATAGACAGCTTCCTTTTCCAGCTTTTCACTTGAATAATCAGGCGAATACTTAAGGAGATACCTGTAGAGCTTTGTCGCATTTGAGTTTTTATTGAAATAAGGCGAACAAACAAATTCGTCAAATTTCTTTTTTTCTCTTTCACTAAAGGTTTTTAATACGCTGATTAATTTACTGTTATGCAAATCTCACCCCCAAATGGATATGACTTAATTTGGCAATAATACTCGAATATTTTTTAAAAACAAAACAGATTTAACGTTTCTGTGAATTCTGTTCATATTATGGGGGTGACTCAACCCCTAAAGTTTCTTTGTCAACTTGATATTCGAACTGTAACTTTGCACTACTACATAGCGGGACAAGTTTCAAATGAAAAGATCAGAATTTAACTAAATGCCAAAGGGCGGGCAACATACACATCTCAGCGTTTGTCCCGTTGAACCGTGCCTGCCCCAGGCTGCTAAAGGAGTTTTTATGAAATCCAAAATATTGTTACTGGGAATTCTTGTTTCATTTGTTGTAAATGCGCAGAACATTACAAATACGCTTGGAACAAGCGGTATTTTTACTATTAAAGATAACACCACAACTTTTTTATCATTGAATCAAACAACCGGTGACCTGACACTCGGTAGGAAGCTCATTTTGCCTTTTGCACCAGCAGGTTCACAAAATGGTGCCATTTTCGTTGGTTCAACCAGATTTATTCATAATTATGCTCCTGTAGGCGTTGACGGATATAATACATTCGTCGGACTTAATTCCGGTAACTTTACAATGATTGGTCCTTCTGCAAATTTTGCGAGTGATAATACCGGGGTAGGTTACGGTGCATTATCTGTCTTATATTCAGGGTACGATAATTCAGCTCTTGGATTTGGTGCTTTGGGTTCAAATACTACTGGGTATAATAATTCTGCTTTTGGCAGCTTTTCTCTCATATCCAACCTTTCAGGGTACCAAAATTCTGCCTTCGGCATGGGCTCTCTTAAATCAAACTATATGGGGTTCCAAAACTCTGCATTTGGAGAATTTGCACTTGCTTCAAATGTTACCGGTTTTTCTAATTCAGCCTTTGGTTTTAATTCTCTTTACAATAATAATGGCGTTTATAATTCAGCTTTTGGCTTTAAATCACTATATAATAATTCCAGTAGTGATGCTTCAGCCTTTGGGAGTTATTCTCTGACATCAAATACTTCAGGGGAGGTTAATTCAGCGTTTGGCACATTCTCACTGTCGGGAAACACAACGGGCTCTCATAACTCAGCCTTTGGATTTATGACACTTAATGCCAACACTGTCGGCAGCAATAATTCTGCATTTGGTGAAAGTTCTCTATATTCAAACACCACATCAGGAGATAATTCAGCCTTTGGTCAAAGTTCGCTCTACTATAATCTTGACGGGTTCGGGAATTCAGCTTTTGGCAAAATGGCTCTTTATAACAACACCAGCGGATATATAAACTCTTCATTCGGTGTAAATTCCCTTAGCTCAAATACTACCGGTTATCAGAACTCAGCCTTCGGTTCTTCTTCTGGCTACACAGTCACCACAGGTTCAAATCTCACTCTGCTTGGTTTCGGCTCCGAACCTACAACAGGCACGACGAGTAACCAGATCACACTTGGAAATGGTTTCGTTACCTCACTTCGCTGCAATGTTACAACAATTACAAGCTTATCTGATGCCAGAGATAAGAAGAATATTAAGGATTTGAACCTGGGCGTTGAATTCCTGATGATGATAAAGCCGCGGTTATTCAATTGGGATAAAAGAGAATGGTATGAAAATAACGTTTCAGACGGAAGCATGATCCAGGAAACTCAAACAGCAGGGTTCATAGCCCAGGAGCTTGATGAAGTGCAAAACTCAGAAGATGCAGCATGGCTTAATCTTGTATTGAAGGATAACCCTGAAAAATGGGAAGCAACTCCGGGTAACCTTCTTCCTGTAATGGTGAAAGCGATTCAGGAATTAAAAGCAGAAAATGAAGCTCTTAAAGAGAAGGTTGATTCACTAAGAATGATTGAAGAACGAATTGCTGCCCTTGAAAAAACAATCCACCGTCAAGAAGAGTTGATTGAAGTAAAATCAGTTGAGAAATGAAAACTCCGGCAATAATATTTTTGGTTCTGGCGGTATTGCATACTGTGAAAGCAGACTGCCAGGTCTTCAGCAGGCTCAGTTACGAAAGCGGTGCTGCAGTAGAAATCGGTTCGGGTGCAGATGTTTGCGCTGATTCGATCCTGATCAACGGCACATACTCAGGCACGGGCACGATCTGCAACGGAACTTTGCCGGTAGAACTGGCTTCGTTCATGTTTAGCGTAAACAGGAACAGTGTTACGCTAAGCTGGAGCACGGCCCATGAAATGAACAATTCAGTTTTCGATATAGAGAGGCTCCATGCCGCAGCCGAAGGCATGAAGAATTGGGAGCATATCGGGTTTGTCAAAGGGAGCGGAACAAGCGAAGAAACGAAAACATATTCCTATGAAGATAAGAAACTCAAATCAGGGAGTTATAGATACCGGCTCAAGCAGATTGATTACAACGGCAATTTCGAATATTTTGAACTCAATAGCGATGTTATTGTTCAGAATCCAAGCTCATTCAGTATCTCACAAAATTATCCTAATCCTTCAAATCCCAAAAGCAGAATAGATTTTGAGATCCCCGAAAAAACAAATGTTAACATTAAGATCTATAACCTGCTCGGCGAAGAAGTGCTGAAGCTTATGGATGAAGTAAAAGAAGCAGGGTATCATTCCGCCGAAATTGACGGGTCAAATATTGCCTCAGGTGTGTACTTTTACGTAATACAGGCCGGAAAATTTAAAGCTGTTAAGAAGATGATCCTACTGAAATAAGTAATTTTAATAGGTGTATTAGATGGATCAGCGCTCTTAAGCTGTTCCTTTTTTATTTCCCCAAATTCCGCTATATTTGTAACTTATCACAAGATTTTAGCCGGAGTAGCTCAGGTGGTTAGAGCGTCGGAATCATAATCCGCAGGTCGGGGGTTCAAGTCCCTCCTCCGGTACAACTAACCTTCTGCCCGCTGGGGGTGGATATTAAATTCTTCTGTATTATGAAGAAAAATCGCTGAAAAATGGCCTAATCCTGCATTTTATCAATTGCTTGAAACAGAGCATTTCCTGATGCCATTTATCCGCTAAAAGTCAATTCCGCATTGGAAAACTTTAACGCTAAAATTAAGGCTGATCTTCATACGCATACATATTATTCCGATGGGTACCACACCCCCGAGGAATTAATTCTGAAAGCCAAAGAAGCAGGTATTACACACCTTGCAATTACCGATCACGATAATGTTGATGCGGTCGAAGAAGCAATTATTATCGGAAGAGAGAATGGCATAGAAATTATTCCCGGCGTTGAAATGAGCGCAGAGCACAACGGAAAAGAAACCCATATACTCGCTTACTTCATCGATCACAGGAATGTGGAGCTGCTTGATTACCTTAAGAATTTCAGGAATGAACGGCTTAAGCGCGCTGAGAAAATTGTATTAAAACTCAACGAGCTTGATGTGCCTATACAGATAGACGATGTTCTGGCGAATGTAAAAGGCAACGGTTCCGTAGGCAGACCTCATATAGCCATCGCAATGATGGAAGGCTCGCATGTTAATAATTATTACGACGCATTCAACAAATACATTGGTGATGATAAGCCTGCATATGTTAAGAAGCCAAACATTTCGACTAAGGAAGCCGTTAAGCTTATCAACAGGTGCGGGGGACTTTCTTTCATTGCTCACCCCGGCAAGAGTCTAAGGAACAATAATTCACTTTTCGAAATGATCGAGTTCGGTATGGACGGTATTGAAGTCATTCATCCTTCACATACCGATTACGACATAGAATACTTCAAAGATATTGCCAGTCAGTACTTCCTGCTCGAAAGCGGAGGTAGTGATTTTCACGGCGGCAGAATTAATGATGCGTCCATTCTTGGAAGGTATTTTGTCGGCGAGCAGAAGATAATCGCAATGAAAAACAGGCTTTTTAAGGCATGATTGTTATGTGATTCGATTTGGTGAGTACTTAATATTATTTTATAATAGAACTGAGATTTTTCCTCTTCTTCCCCTCTCCCTTGGGAGAAGGGCTAGGGGTGAGGAAATACAATTATGGCAAAAAATAAAAAGAAAAAAGACGCTAGAATCGCGATTGTAGTCAGCATGTTTAACGAAGAAGTAACCGGAGGGCTGCTTAAGGGAGCTATTGGCTGCTTAACAGAAAACGGGTACGAAGAAAAGGATCTCAAAATTGTCTATTGCCCGGGGGCGTTTGAAATTCCGTTAACTGCTAAGCACTTATGCCGCTCAGGCAAATATTGCGGTATCATTTGCCTTGGAGCAGTGATAAAAGGGCAGACTGCACACTTTGAATATATTTCTCATGCAGTTACTCAGGGCATAATGCTGTTAAACGTCGAATTTGAAATTCCCGTTTCTTATGGTGTACTGACCTGTTACACGGATGAACAGGCAGCAAAGCGTTCATCCGACGACGCCCACAATAAAGGCCGTGAGGCAGCGGGTGCCGTGCTTGACATGATAAAACTTCTGAAAGAAATCTGAGCACAGAGAATTCCCCTCTTGAGAGGGGTGGATGCGCCAAAGGCGCAGACAGGGTGTGTAATCTTAAACTGGTTATTACTTTTCACGTTAATAATCATTTTTCATCTCAATGATCCAAACCCGAATAAATAAACTCTTCAATATTGAGCTCCCGATAATTCAGGCCGGGATGGTATGGACCTCCGGTTGGCGCCTTGCTTCGGCAGCATCGGAAAACGGTTGCCTTGGACTCATCGGTGCCGGTTCAATGAAACCCGGGCTTTTTCGCGAACACATTACAAAACTCAGGAATTATTTCAAGGAAAATGGAATCGATAGGCCTTTCGGAGTGAATATTCCTCTTATACGCGGAGATGTTGAAGAGCTGATCAAAACAGCAATCGATGAAGAAATCAAAATTGTTTTCACTTCGGCCGGGCACCCGAAAATTCATGCTCAAAAATTCAAAGATAACGGGATAAAGTTTGTTCACGTCATTGCATCAGTAAAGCATGCATTAAAGTCACAGGATGCAGGCTGTGACGCAGTGGTTGCTGAAGGATTTGAAGCCGGCGGTCATAACGGCATTGATGAAATAACGACACTTTCACTCGTTCCTCAGGTAGTGGATGCGCTTGAAATCCCTGTAATTGCGGCAGGGGGAATAGCCGATGGCAGGCAGATCGCGGCAGCTTTTGCGCTTGGAGCCGAAGGTGTTCAGATAGGCACACGGTTTGCTGCAACAATTGAGGCATCAAGCTCGGACGCATTCAAACAGAAGATAATTGAAGCAGGAGACAATTCAACTATCTTAACGATGAAAAAACTGAATCCGGTACGTCTGTTTAAGAACAAATTCGCACTTGAAGCCCGCAATGCAGAACTTTCCGGTGCGACAGCTGAAGAGATGAAAGAACTGCTCGGCAAAAAGCGTGAAATGAAAGGGATTTTCGAAGGTGATATTGATGAAGGAGAGCTGGAAATGGGGCAGTCATCCGGTTTGGTTAGTGAAATCAAAAGCGTCAAAGATGTCGTTTCTGATCTACTCCGACAATACGATTCTTCTGTAAAAACCCTGAAAACCTGACATTTATCCCCGCTTATTCCCTTAAATTAGAATTGACTTATCAAAAGAAATAGCTTAGTTTAATATATACACATCGTCCTGTTTCATAGAATAGATTACGTATGTTTTTACGTCAGTAATTTACATTTGTAATTTAACCAACCTAAATTATACAGGAGGTCACAAATGAAGAAAGCTATTCTTGTTTCTGTTGTGGCATTATTAGTAATCCATTTCACGTACGAAACTGATGGTCCGAATACCTGGACGCAATCACTAAGCAATGCCGGACAGATATGGGGCATCGCAGTTGCCCCCTCCAACCAAAGCGTGATATACGCGGCGAGCAATTCACAGGGGATCTGGAAAAGCACCAATGCGGGTCTGAACTGGGTACAGATGAATAACGGGCTCACCAATCTTATCCTGCAATGCGTAGCCGTAGCGCCCTCAAATGCAAATATTGTGATGTGCGGCACTACCAATACTGGCACTAACCCCGGAGTCTACCGCTCTTCTGACGGCGGCGCGAACTGGACCAGAGTTGTTACAGGCATCACTGAAACTGCTATCAATATCCAGTCTCTTGCCATTGACCCGGTCAATCCAAGCATCGCCTACTGTACAATTTTTGACGGTGCAACAAATTCTCCGAACGGAATCTATAAAACAACAGATGCAGGAGCAACGTGGGTTCCTGTAACGACCGGTATCGGTACTATCAAAAATTTTCTGTGTGTAATCGTAAATCCTCTTAACGCAAACGTTTTATATGCAGGTACATCTTTCTCGCCGCCTTCAACCGGACCCTCCAAGATATACAAATCTGTTAATGCGGGAGGTTCCTGGACAGATATAAGCACCGGTCTGCCATCTTTGGCAACAGATGTTAAGCCGGTAAGGAACATAAGTATCAGCAGAAGCGATACTGCAGTGTTGCTGGCAGGTCTGTTCATAAACACTGATTCATTGGGTGGCGGAATGTATGTTTCCACCAACGGCGGTGGATTATGGACCAGGAGACACAACGGTGTTCCGAACGCTGTCGGTACTTTGCCAAGGAGCCAGGCAATACGCAACGGCAGCTCAACCGAGTTCTTTGTCGGGCTTGGAAATGCCACCAATTCGAACATTGGTGTTTACAGGTCAACTGACCGCGGGCTTAGCTGGTTGCCGTTTAATAACGGGTTACTGCTGAACACTTACACTGTTCGCGGACTTGATTTTAAAACAACCGGTGATACCACGATCTTCGGAGCACTTGCGCATCCTACACTGCCTGCGGGACAGGGAGTATTTGAATATTCGTGGCCGCCGCTTGCAGTTGGTGATCCGGATCCTAATATGCCATCGGAATTTTCATTGTCGCAGAATTATCCGAATCCCTTTAATCCGGCCACAGGTATAACATATACAATTCCAGTTGCTTCATATGTTGAGTTAGCAGTATTTGATATTTCGGGAAAGGAAATAATGAAGCTTGCTAACGAACAGAAATCACAGGGCAGATACGAAGTAACTTTCAATGCGGGGAATCTTTCAAGCGGAGTGTATTTCTACAGGCTCAAAGCCGGTGACTTTACACAGACGATGAAGATGATCCTTGTGAAGTAGAAAAGTAATTTGCCGCAGGCGAAGGCAAAAGTAGAATACTCTTCTCTCATTCCCTCCTAACAAGGAGGGGAATGAGGGGAGGTTGTCAATTATGCGATGTAATTTGTTTAAGAGATAGTTTAGTTGATAGAAAAGCGTAAACCCGAACGAACATAACCAATAAGAAACATAGGCAAAAGCAACGGGACACCAGTTCCAAATATGTCCAATAAATCCCCAATTTTCCCTATATTTGTAATGAATGCTGGATAAAATCAAAAGTCTTTCAAAGCAAACGCTGATATACGGCACAAGCACCATTGTTGGCAGATTTTTGAACTTCATACTCGTCCCTTTCTATACCAACGTTTTCCCGCCTTCTGAATATGGAATTGTTGCAGTTATTTTCGCATATATTGCATTCCTTAACATTATTTACTCACTCGGATTTGAAGCCGGATATTTCCGGTTTGCCTCGGGTAAGGAAATTGGCGATGAGAAACAGAATTTCACACAGCCGTTTTTGACGATTCTCTGTAACAGCGCGTTCTTATCGGCGATGATACTTATATTTAATTCAGGTATTTCCGGCCTGACCGGCGTGAAAGATCAGAATATAATTATTTATTCTGCTTTCATCCTGTTCTTCGATGCCCTCGCTCTTGTGCCTTTTGCTAATTTAAGACTCAAAAACAAAGCAAAGCTGTTTGCCACAATTAAGCTGATAAATATTTCTGTAAATGTCGGGCTAAACTTGCTGCTGATACTTGTGTTTAAAATGGGGCTCGTTGCAGTCTTTATCAGCAACCTTGCTGCTTCACTGGCAACTTTGCTGATACTTTCACCGGTAATATTCAGAAACCTTACTCTCAGATTCAACCGCGAGCTGTTCCGTGAACTATGGAAGTTCTCGATCCCATACTTGCCGGCAGCGCTTGCTTCGATGGTGGTGCAGGTTGTGAATATCCTCATTATGCGCTATTTGACAGACGTCCAGACCGTGGGTATCTATAACGCAAACTATAAACTTGGAATATTCATGATGCTTGTTGTATCGATGTTCGAGTATGCCTGGCGCCCTTTCTTTCTTAACAATGCTAAAGAGCAGGGTGCAAAAGAACTCTTTGCGAAAATTTTGACGATCTTCACAGGCGGCGCGTCACTCGTACTCATAATACTTACCTTTACAATAGAAGATATCGTAAAAATACCGCTGCCATATAAGGGATTTATCATCGGACCAAAATACTGGGGCGGTGTTATAATTGTACCTATTGTTCTCTTTGCATATTTGTTCCTTGGTATATACACCAATTTAATTGCCGGGATTTATATCGAGAAAAAGACAAAAGTTCTGCCGTTCATAACCGGACTTGGTGCAGCGCTTAACATCATAACCTGCTTTATTTTGATTCCGTTGTGGAGCATTACCGGCAGCGCGATCTCAACACTGGTCAGTTATGTCGCAATGGCATTCTATATGTACATTGTGGTGCAGAGGTTTTATCCTGTAAAATACGAAACCGGAAAGATAATTATGCTTCTTTCAATCAATACTCTGGCGATACTGATATTTAATTTTTCATTCGGGCAAATGTGGCTTGGATATAGGTTGATACTTGCGGCGTTATTCTCTGGAGCAGTAATTTATATTTCCGGGCTCTTTAAGGCAAGTAGACTTTTCCAAAAAACATAATAACTTCAATCTCTCAATTCAACCATACATTGTTTCGCCTTTTCACAAACTAATGGTGATGATCATGATGTTCATGGTGAATCTCATCCAACAGCTCTCTTTTCTGGGTTTTGCTTCCCTTATTCATCGAGACTATATATGAAGGTACACCTATATCATTCATAACACACGGTACAAGTACCGATACTACAAGTATTGGGAGAAAAAGCAGAGCTTTAATTGATATCACACTTACTCCATAAGTAATAAGATACATTCCGGCAGCAGTGGAAGATAGCAGTATATGGAATCCGTGTGTATAACGGGAAAGTTTCCTTACATGTCCTGAAAGCAAGAATCCCAGCAAAGCACCTATTATGATAAAGAACCACGCAGTAACAGGTTCTTCAACTATACAAACGTGGAAATGCATGTCGTAACCGAGGATGATTCCGCCAAGATAAGGCAGCACTATATCGCTGAGAGTGCAAGTGACCGATGAAGTAAGTATTGCGACAATCACGCCAAGCCATAATGCGCGCTTATACTTCGCCAGCAGCGATGCAGGAGTGAGTGCTGCGAAAAACAAATGTGAGATGAAAAATCCTTCAAACAAATGCTCAGTATCAGGGGAGGCCTCCGGAAAGTAAGCAACCTTAAGGACTGCAATTATCACACCGGAAATCAATACAGCAGCGGCAGTAAAGCGCCAGTGAGTACTAAGTTCATCTACAAAAATATTTTCGTGGGTATGTTCCATATTTGAGTATCAGGAAGCAGGCCGCATTTTACAAGTTAGGGAACTGACAAAGATGAGAAGAATCTAAAAATCTATATTTTTGATGCAGCAACCTGAAACCTGTCTCCCGCGAACTTTAGGGTGTGAATTCTTTAAGCTTCTCTTTTATTTCTTCTTTTTTTACAAGCACACCGTCGTTAAGCTGTTTAACTATATCTTCAATTATCTGTTTGGCTTCTTCTTTGCGGAAATCTTTGATGAACCCGTCAAAATAGCTCAGACCCGCAAGGGCGCGGTTAATTTCAACATGTTTATTGTTCTCATTAAGCTCGGTATAGTAAACAACGTGAAACTTTTCGTTATAGTGCTTATCCTGGTATATTTCAAACATTATTTTATCTGATTCGTACATGTATTACTGATTATTATGAATTTATGATTATGCTGATTACCATTAATTTTATTACTGTTAGTTTACTTTACAATTTGATAACTTAACTAATTAACGATTTGAGGCACAAATTTACCCGAAACTTAAGATTTAGACAAGGGAAATAAATTAAACGCAATTGGGAACCAATCTCCTGAATTACCATGTGCACACTTTCTTTCGTGGCATTTCGAGTTGATGCTTCTAAAGGTAAGCCTGATAAGTTTGCTCAAATCAGTCTCATTGAGGTTCTGCCGGATAGGAACTACCTGAGGAGGTCTATTTCAAGCATCACAAATTGCATCGGCAATTGTAGTATGATCTTTCCCGCTTTGTGATTTTGACTCCATAAACTCGTCCTTCAGTTCATCCCACTTTCTGCCTATCAGAGTTTGGTTGGGTATAAGCTCTGCATCCGTTATTTCATCTCCATCTTGAAAATTCAGTTCGCAGGCGTGTACTTTTTGGGGATTCTTGTAATCATATATCGGCATCCCGAACCTGCGGCAAATCACCGGTCTGGCTTCGTATATAGTGCATTCGCCTTCAGCTCCAAGAGCAGGGCAGGGGAGAGCGTGGACTGAATCAATATCTGTTTGGGGAACAGACGTTACATAAGTTTCGGGAAGTGCATTCAGATAATTTTGTGCCTTCTGTTTAAGCTCTGCCTTTCTGTCTTCAGGCAATGTTTTGATGTGCTCACTAATTATCCAGCCATCAAGCGGGGTTATACGGAAGATCTGGCTGCAACACTTTGAGCATCCTCGCCTGCACTGGATCTTATCGCCGTACATCTCAAGATTGCGGTTAAACTCAATCTGCACAAGACTAGTGATATCAAAAAACTTTTGTTTAAAATCTGCCACTGTGGAACAAATATGCGAATTAAATATATAATGTTATGTACTCAATATGAGCACTTGGTTTTTGCCAACAGACCCGTTTTATGAGGATAATTATTGGGGAAATTATGGTTTGAATAAGTACGGAATTTACAGTAAATTTACGGTTCTAAAAGGAAAAAGTTGAAGAAAATAACAAAAAACACGTTTTTTATTTCGTTTGCAGTACTGATCGTTGCTGCAGCTGTATTTTCCACACAGGTTGATTACAGCCAGGAAGCTAAAGGTTCAACAAGGATTTCAGCTGAAGAGACCGTAACCACATCGATAATTAGCAGGGATACACCCGAAGGCTATACAAAAGTCACGTTTCCAATTGAAGATGTTGAGAATATTGATAGCCGGATCGAAGAGCATTTGAGGGATATTTTTCCCATTATAAGCGATAACGAGATAGCGGCCATACAGGGCTCTAAAGAGATCAGCAAGAAGCTTGTTAACGATACCCTGGGTGTAGTGGAGTTTTCTCTAAGCTTCAACGTTCCTTCGCACTACCTGGATCCCGCACCAACAATGCTTTGGGAGCTAAATATACCTGAGTTTACTTCAAGAATTTACCAGATATATAACAACGACACGATCTTAATTGATGTTTGGCCGAATGTTGTGGGCGCACCGGCAACCAAGACTTACACAGGTTTCTACAACATTTTCCGTTTGCGCAACTGGCCATCCTGGAAGGATCCGGATTCTGACCCGCTTGAACCGGCAACACCTCCCGGACCCGGCAATCCGCTCGGACTATTTGCAGCGCACTATGACGAAAACTCACTTCGTTACTTCCACGGGACAAATAAAAACTACCTGCTTAAGAATGAGTACCGCGCACTATCTCACGGCTGTGTAAGGAACGATAATGCCAATATCGAGAAGATGAAGAAGTTTATTGTGAAGAAAATGGTTACAAGCCAGGATATCAGCTGGTGGGCAACAAGTAAAAGATCGATGATGTATGATTTCACCGAAGAGGAGAAACAGAAGTTCCCGGTTAGAATTACATACAAAACCTACCAGATCGGCAGTGATTCATACGGTGATTACATAATCTTTTTTAAAGATGTTTACGGATATGCAAGAGGCAACAGGTGGAGCAAGTTCGATAAGGAAGAACTAATGACATTTTCTACTGTTGAGAACATTAAAGCTGATTACAGGGCTTTTCACAAGCCAAATCAATTTCAACTTTCCGATGAAAAATTAATACCAATTATTGAAAGCATGGTCTCAAATCACAATGATTACGAGAAGTATTATTTTGATGACCTTGTAAAGAACGTTCAAACCGAAACGGGGAATTAGCCGCCGGAGCTTTTAGCGCCTCGGCGGGTAATCTTTCCCAACAAATCAGCTTGGTTTTATTTGAAGCAGGACCCTAAAATTGCGGTTTTAATTTTTTTAATATTTACCGGGGCGGCACTAACACAGCAAAAACCCTACGAAGATGTAAATTACAAAAAATTTGTTACCACTGTTAATGAAGCGGATTCGCTGATTTCTCTTCCCGATAAATTCCTGATTTTCGGTTCGTTTACATTGTTTTCTGACTCTTTGGAGGTTAGCCCGGCAAATTACGAAGTTGATTACCGTTACGGAAAGATCCGGATCAGGAAGTTCTTTGTTGATGACATTATCAGAAGCGGTGAACCGGAAAAGCTGCAGCTTATTGTTACTTACAGAAATTACCCTTTCGATATTCCTGATTCATATTCCAAATTCGAAGTACTAAGCAAGCTTGATACCTTGGGCGGAGATACTGTCAAAGTTGCCGAGATCAAATCAGATTTTGTAGAGGATATTTTTGCCGGTACCGACCTGCAGAAATCCGGCAGCATCTTCCGGGGCTTCACAATTGGAAATAACCGTGACTTAACCCTGCAATCCGGTTTCCGGCTTCAGCTAAACGGAAAGCTCTCGAGTGATATAGACATTACAGCAGCCCTCACAGATGAAAATACACCTATACAGCCCGAAGGCAACACCCAGAAGCTTCAGGAGCTGGATAAAGTATTTGTCGAGCTTCGCTCAAGCAATGTAACAACTACGCTTGGTGATATTGAAGTAAATTTCACTGGAAGTGATTTTTTCAATTTTAACAAAAAGCTTCAGGGAGCAAAAGGATTTGCTAATCTTGATAAAACCGACCTTTTCTTAAGCGGTGCAATATCACGCGGCAGATTCAATTCTAACAGCCTGAACGGAATTGATGGTGTACAGGGACCCTATAGGCTTGTCGGTGCTGATAATGAAGTGAACATCGTTGTCATTGCAGGAAGCGAGAAGGTTTACCTGGATGGATTGCTTATGGGAAGAGGTGAATCGAATGACTATGTTATAGACTACTCCAACGGTCAGATAAAATTTACAAACCGCAGACTGATAACAAATGCTTCCAGGATCGTGGTGGATTTTGAATATTCCGATAAGAAGTACTCTCGGAGCTTTATTGCAGGTCAAACCCGTACAGCTGTATTCAATGAAAGGCTGAAGATATCTGTTTCTTATTTGCGTGAACGCGATGACCCCGGAAAACCAATTGATTTCCTGCTGTCGGATTCGGACAGAACGATAATTTCCGAAGCAGGTGATAATAAACTTAAAGCATCGCGCCCGGGAGCGGTTTTTGTAGGCAGGGATTCAACAGGGGCGCCGCTCGGTTCATATATTCAGCGCGATACTTTGATCAACTCTCAGAACTTTTTGAAGTACATCTATTCCCCCGGTGATACAAACGCACTTTACCAGGTAACTTTTTCTTTTGTCGGGCAGGGGAAAGGAGATTATAACAGCTTAAGCAGCAGCGCTTATAGTTTTGCCGGGATCGGGTTAGGGGGCTATTTACCCATAATATTCTTTCCGCTGCCGGCTGCATATCAATCAGCAGTGTTGGGTATGGATCTAAGGATATCGAACTCATTGAAACTGGTTATCGAGGGTACAGCGAGCGATTTTGACCGCAACCTGCTATCCGAGGCAGGTGATACCGATAATAAAGGTGGAGCGTTCAGCTCATCGCTTTTTTTCAATCCCAAAAAGCTAAAATTAGGAAACCTTGATCTTGGTGAAGTGGAAGTTATGTTCCGCCAGCGAGTTGTGAATAAACTTTATAACGCAGTTGACAGGCTGAATAAGATAGAATATGACAGGATCTGGGACATTCAGGACAGCCTTGATCTGACGGAGGTCACAACTGAAGCAGGATTGAGCTTAAGACCGGGGAGGTTTTTAAGCTTAAATACAGGAGGGGGCAGAATAAAACGCGGGAATGAATTCAACTCATTAAGAGGATCATTTGATCTTAAGTTCACCGGAGACAGCCTCAAAGCGCCTTCTTTGAATTACAATATTGACTATATCACAAGCAAGGACCAGAGCATTGACTATGGCGGAAAGTGGATAAGGCAATATGGTAATCTTGATTATAAATTCCGCCCTTTTAAAAATGAAGATCTTGGCAAATATAATTTCATCTTCGAGTTAAACGGCGAAGACAAACAGACCCGATCGCTGAATTTTGATACAACTAATATAGGGAGCTTCAGGTTTTATGAGTTCAGGCCGAAATTTGCAGTAATGGATCTTTACAATCTGGACTTATCCTACCAGTTCAATTTCAGATTTGATGACATCTTTAACTCCGGCAAGCTTACAAGACAATCAAATTCTTACACCAATACCGTCGGCATAAGGCTCAAGAACCTCAACTTTCTTTCGGCCTCAGGTGATGTAGTGTTTTATGACAAGAAATACTCGGAAACTTTTAGGAATCTCGGATTCACTGACTCCAGAACCATACTTGTCACTTCTCAAAGCAACATATGGTTCCTGAACCGCGGATTTAATACGAACCTTTTCTACAAGGTCTCAAGCGAGCGGACTGCAAAACAAGAGGTTGTATTTATCCTCGTGCCCGTTGGACAGGGTAATTACAAATATATCGGGGACCAAAACGGAAATGGTATACAAGATGAGAATGAATTTGTCCTGACCAATTTTGACGGAGACTATATCAAAATAATCAGGCCAACAGACCAGCTTTTTCCCACGACAGATTTGCAGAGCTCTGCTTCAATAAATATTGTGCCTTCAAGGTTCACTGGCGGCAGCGGGAAATTGCTTAATGCAGTAATTAATAACCTGACATTTGATACATACGTAAGCGTTGCTGAAAAAAGCAAGGACCCGGAACAGAAGAACATATATTTTCTCAAGTTCAAAACATTTCAGAATGATTCCAACACAATTGCAGGTTCAACAACTGTTCAGCAGGATATCGGAATCTTTGAGAACGCCGAATATTTTGGAGTTAAGCTGAGGTTCGTTCAGCGAAAAGGATTGAATCAGTATTTTTCAGGTAATGAAAGAGTGCTGGATGTGGAAAGAACTGCCAGGCTAAGACTTTCTTTTACACAGGATGTTGCATTGATAACTGATTATGTTACTGAAATAGAGCGCAACCTGGCGCAAAGTGTAGAAATAAGGAACTGGAACATAAATACCGAAGGTGTTTCTTCTGAAATCATCTACAAACCTGATGTTTCTATCGAAGCTGGATTCAAGCTTCAGCTAAAGCGCGCAAAAGATATTTATCCTGCATCACCAACGCAGGTCGATATTAATGTGCAGACATTCCGCTTCTCATACTCATTCTCAGGCAGAGGTACTCTCAGGTCTGAGATCTCAAGAAATGAAGCTCTCATTAACACAAATCCTGCATTTGTTCCGTTTGATCTCACTAATGGCCTGGTTATAGGGAAAAGCTATTTTTGGTCACTGAACTTTGAATACAGGATAAGTAATTTTATACAGGCTACAATAAATTATTTCGGCAGGGCGGAAGATAAGTCAAAAGTCATACACACAGGCACGGCGGAAATAAGAGCATACTTTTAACAGTTAACAATAAACAAAATACAATGATCAGTGAAAAGATTGGATTGATCTATATAAGCCGGACATGAAGAAACTAACACATGAAGAAGTAGGGAAGAAGAGACTATCGCTTTCGGACGCAAAGAAAGTGAAGCGCCACCCGATATATGTACTTTGCGATAATATCAGGAGTATTTACAACGTAGGCTCAATTTTCAGGACAAGTGACGCAGCACTGATCAAGAAGCTGTATCTGACCGGGTACACCCCGTACCCGCCGAGACCTGAGATTGAAAAGGTGGCGCTTGGAGCAACTGATGCAGTGGAATGGGAATACATAAAGGACGCAAAAGAAGCGGTAAGAAAACTCAAGTCACAGGGAATCAAAATAGTACCTCTTGAAATAACAAAGAACAGCAGGAATTATACAAGCATAAATACAGGAGATTTTCCCCTTTGTCTTATCGTGGGAAATGAGCTGACAGGAGTATCGAACGATCTCATAGAAGAATCAGATTTCTCGATCGAGATACCTCAATACGGTTTCAAGCACTCAATGAATGTAGCTGTTGCATATGGTATAGCAGTAATGGAGCTCGTAAAAGTTTTCAGGAAATAGAATGTACTTCTTTGCCGTTAAAATAAGTCTTGTAGACTCTGGCCTTATTGATATCATTATCATCCATTTCAAAGAGATCATCTTCCATTATAACAAAATCCGCTACTTTCGCTTTTGTTATTGTGCCAACGGCATTGTCATTGCTGTTAGAATATGCATTACTCCAAGTGTAGCATTTAATACATTCGTGTAGGGGAATCCTTAGCTCCGTGGTAAATACTCCGTTCTCGGCATTACGGGTTAGAGCAAGCCGAATATTTTCAAATGGATCGACTTCTACTATGGGGAAATCCGTGCCGAAATTCACAACAGCACTGCTGTTGATCAGATGAAGGTAATTGTGAGTCAGGGGGATCAGTTCATCCGGAAGTTTTTCGCTGACAGCCCGTGCGTCATATTTAAGGTGCAGGGGCTGAACCGATGCAATTACTCCAAACTGTGCAAACTTCGGATAATCCCCGGGCCGTATGTGTTGTGCATGCTCTATTCTGTGCCTTAGTCTTTTTGTGTTCTTCAGATTTCCATAAAGTTCAAGCACCTCGCTCACTGCTTTATCTCCGATGGCATGGATGACCATTTGTTTACCTGCCTCGTCAATCCTCTTAGCAAGTTCAAAAATTGCTCCGGAGCTCACAAGTTCAGTTTTATAACCGCAATGCTCTGCATTTCTGTATTTTTTGCTGTAAAGTGCTGTTTCAGAGCCCAGTGCACCATCCCAATAAGCTTTAAACCCGTTAATCGTGAAAAGGTCCGGATCAATGTGTTTTGTGTTCTCTAAAAACCATTCAAAATTATCAAATTCTGTAAAGGGTATATAGGAATTTATTCTGATGTTCAACCCGCCTCTTTCATAGAGTTCAGAGTAAACTTCAATATCTTCCTTAAGTGTTATATCACTAACGGATGTTATTCCGTATGAATGCAGAACCCTTAAAAATTCCTTAGTCGCCTCAACTTTTTCATCTAGTTTAGGAGCTGGCAGCCTTGAAATAATGTAATTAAGGCTTTTTTCCCTAAGCAAGCCGCTTGGTGAGCCGTCTGAACTCCGATCAATCTCTTCGCCCGTATAATCTCTTAATTTCGCATTAAGTCCGGTTACCTCAAATGCTTTTGAATTGCAGATGGCTGAGTGGTAATCGTAATTTGTAATGTATAGCGGTATTTCAATATTGAACCTGTCAGCAATATTCCCGCCGGCTCTATCCGATGGAGGAAATACCCTGTTAATATCAAGGTTTCCTCCGATTATCCACTCTGCAACTCTATTCTGGGAATAAGCATTTATAGAATTTCTCAATTCATCCTGAGTTCTTATCTCCGAGCAATCAAGCTTGTGCCTCATAATTGAGCCTTTGACAAGATGCAGATGCCCGTCGATCAAACCGGGCAGGACTAGCTTTCCTCCAAGGTCTATAACTCTTTCATATTTAGGTCTTATGGAAAGGGCATCGACATTGCTTCCTGCAAAATCTATCTTAATTCCGTTAACACCAAATGCCTCATCAAACTTTCCGAAGGGCTGCCATACTTTGGCGTTAATGAACAGAAGAGAGCTCATTATTTCTCTTCTTTAAGTCCGCGCGTCATCAATTTCTCGGTCGCATCATGCGGGTTTTTTCCGTGGAAAAGCACTTTGTAGACTTGTTCAATTATTGGCAGCTCTAAACCGATCTTCTTTGAAAGCTCGTGAGTAGATTCAGTAGTTGCGACACCTTCTGCGACCATTTTCATTTCGCTTAGAACCTGCTTAAGTTTCTTGCCTCCGCCGATCTCCTGCCCGACAAAACGGTTACGTGAATGTTTGCTCATGCAGGTAACTATCAGGTCGCCGATACCGGAAAGTCCCATGAAAGTACTTTCGTGCGCACCCATTTGCATTCCGAGCCTTGTAATTTCTCTTATTCCGCGCGTCATAATAGCTGCTTTAGTGTTATCACCAAAGCCTGCGCCGTCGGCTATTCCTGCAGCTATTGCTATAACATTCTTAAGCGCACCACCAAGCTCTACTCCGGGTACGTCACTGCTCCTGTATGCTCTGAAATACCTGTTCGAAAACGCCTTCTGGACCCGCTCTGCATGTTTAATATCGTACCCCGCTGCAACAACGGCTGTAGGGATTTTTTTTGCAACTTCTTCTGCGTGTGAAGGCCCGGAAAGCACTACTATATCACTTTTCTTGATCTTTTTGAAAACATCAAGGAAGATCTGCGAAACCGTCATTAAAGTGTGGTTCTCAATTCCTTTTGATACGCTCAGAATCACCGAATTAATGAAGCTCAGATCTCGAATCTCCGTTATTACACTTCTGATATACTGTGTTGGCGTGGATATCACAATAATGTCCTTATCCTTGGCAGCTTCCTCCAAGTTATTTGTGATCTGTATTCCTTTGGGAATCTTAACCTTAGGCAAAAAATAGAAATTTTCCCTGAATTCATCAAGTGTATGTGCGTATTCGCGGTCATATTCCCACAAAGTAACCTTATGTCTGTTGCTGTAGAGCAGTACGCCAAGAGCAGTGCCCCAGCCTCCGGAACCCAAAATGGCTATATTCATAGATACAAATTTATCTATAAAAATCTACTTAAGAAATGTTAAATTGAGTTGAGTTAGAGCTTATACTGCTCTGCGGGCTGATTTGGAAAGCTCTTCAACCTTGCCCAGGAGCCATTGGCGGTTCGATATTCTGGATGATCTTTCAAGCTGCAGCTTCAGAATTTTCAGGTCAGTTTTTGTATCTGTGCTTTGGAAGTTAACCAGCTTCTGCATGAATTTAAGGAAATTACCTACATGAATACGTGTTTCGTCGTTTACGATCTTGTTCTCTTTTATGAATTTCTTATGAGCCTTGATAAGTGAAAGCGCTGTATCATACTGCCTGAGCTCGAAATAATTCATTAAGTAAAGATTGCGAACATCCATTCTGAAAACAAACTCTTCTTCTTTTATTCTGCTTAAGAACTCAAGTGAACGATCAAATACATTCCTGTGGAAATTGAGCATTGCATAGCTATAGCTCATTATATCGTTCATTCTGTTGGGGTGCAGCATCCTGCCGTTATTCTGAATGAAATCTTCCATCCAGCTCAACTCTTTAACCTTTATTGATTGAAGTATTATGTTCCTGAAAAGGTCAACCGGAATGTAACTGTTTGAGTGCGTAACATAATATTTGTTTGACACAATCTCTTTATAGATATCAAACAATTCATATTCAAAATCATGCGGATCTTTTTCGTTCTGCGAGTTCTTCATTATGCAATAGCTCGCAAGTTTGCCATACAGGTGGTTAAGGTCGTCCGGACTTAATTCATCCCTGTGAGTCCGGAGTGATTTCTTGAACGAAAAATAATATTCATTATTTTCGAAATACAGAAACGCTCTTAATGTATTAAGATACAGTTCAACAACCGATGCACCCTTCATCTCACTTGTTTTCATAAATATCCTGAGCCTTTCAAAATCAAACAGGTCTATGAATTGTGAAATGAACTTAATATTATGCTTTACGTTGTAATCTCTGGAGTATGTTAATAACACATCATTATGTTTAACAGCCTCAAGCAAAAAGTAACTTATCAGGTAGGTCAATCCGTTTATGAGCTTATTTGCTTCTTTGCTCACGAAATTCTTTCTGTTGATCTTGTTATTTATCACGCCAAAATAGAAGTCTTCAGTTTCCAGCCTGAACTTGCTCATGCACAAATCACTATCGATGAAAGGCACTGATTCTATTGCCTTTTTTTGATTGTTCAGGCTCATCGAGTGCATTTTAGGAGTCCCTCTTCTTGCTAATTCCTCTATCAATGCTATACCTGATTCTGCATTCTTTCTTTCGAAGTTCATCTGTATCATAAATTTCTCGGCAAGCTTCTGCAGATCAAATAACAGACGCCGCATAGTAATTTCGTTGTAGGGAAGTTCGGGAGTTATCTTTTCGTGGAGCTTCTCTTTCGTTAGGTTTCGATTCTCGAAATTCGGATGATATTTGGCAATGATATCAAACAGCCTAAGTAGTTTTGGGCTGCGGTTAAAGTACGGCGAGAGAATAAATCTTCTGAACGATCTTAGTTCTTCTCTTGAAAGGGATTCCAGAATTTCCAGAAATGAGTAATCAAGCATTTCTTTAGTTTTTTGCTGTACAATTATAAGCAACTCAAATCCGAAAAGCAATACCTAATTGTACTAGAAAATGGTGCAAAAATAACCTTTTTTCGGGATATTTGACACGTGATTTGTGAAAAATGAGCAACTTTGGGCAAAAAATGTGGTGGCGGGGAGTGTTTTTTACTGTTATGTTAGTATTGTTGATAAAGGAAAAAACAATAAACCAACATTAATAAACTAAAACTTAAATCACTCAATTTAGGTCACCCTGCCAGGAAGGAAGAAAAGCATGAAAAAGATCATCTTAACGCTAGCGATTGCACTTAGTTTAGCATTGGGTTTCACCTCAAACACCGCATTTTCAAATGTACTGAACCAGGATATACAGAGCCTGAACACCAACTACATTTATGTAAGAGTCTATGAAAACGGGGCGATTTGGGTCTATGTATACACTGAAGACGGTACGTTTGTAACAAAGATCATTGACCAGCAGATGTAATTTTTTCTGTAAATCCTTAACAAAATTGTAAGAAAGCAAAAATGTCAACACTGAGATTTAATATAGATAAACCCGGAAATGTAAAGTTGATCATAATGAACCTGATCGGACTGAAGCTTGATGAATTAACGGCAGGTTACAGGGGCAAGGGGGAGCACACTGTACCATGGAAGCCGAAATACAATCTCTCAGGCAGTGTACTTTATATGAAGGTTGAGCTGAATGAAAAGATCATCGGCGAAAAGATGTTTGTAGTGAGATAAAAAGCAGCTTCAGGTATTAGTAACAAGGCGTGCATTATGGGGGTATTTACAGAGTTTCTGAATCAATTGGATTAGCGCGCCCGTGAAAATACCTGGTTTTAAGCAACAATAGCCCTTAACTTCCTAATGATTGAGCAATAAGGCCCGAACCTTATTGCTCCTTTTTTTAGTCCAAATATGAATTGCAGTAATACAGAAGGCGGGTTAAACCCGCCTTCTGTAAGTCCAAAAAACTCTTTTATTACTTCTTTCTCTTAAATGGAGCTTCTATCTTTATCCAGCGAATTTTCCACCAGCGCTCAAAACGGTTCTCTTCGCCATACATCAGCCTCTTAATATTTGCTCTGTGGTTATAAATCAGAAATATACACACTGCAATGCTGAAATATATCAATGTATGATATCCATCAATTTCTACTTTGAAAAGATTTTCCCTTATGAACATCGTGCTTGGGAAAGCAAAGGCTGCAGCAATTGAACCAAGAGATACATAACCTGAAAAGACAAGCACTACAATAAATATGCTTATTGCTATCAGTGCATCTACCGGTGCAACGCTTAGCAAAAGTCCCGCCGCCGTGTTTATTCCTTTACCGCCTTTAAAGCCCGCAAAAATAGTCCACACGTGACCGATTATCGCAGAAATTCCTGCAATTATCTGCACAACAGTAATATCTTCAAATGGGGTGCGGTTTTCAAACGGCAGCGCGCCGTAGAAAAGCTTTGATATCAGAAGAGTCGCTGCTGCGCTTTTTAAAATATCAACTACCTGTACAAGCGCGCCCATTTTCCAGCCAAGCACACGGTAAGTATTCGTGCTTCCCAGGTTTTTGCTTCCATATTTGCGGATATCAATTCCTTTAAACAGCTTGCCGAAAACAAGGGCAGTGGGGAATGAACCCACCAAATAACTTAAAACTATTACAATTACTAATGATAGCATATATTAATTAAAACATTCAATTCTTTTTATTTCGGGAATCTCGTGCATCAGCGCACGTTCTATCCCTGCTCTTAATGTCATTGGTCTCAGCGGGCATGTGTTGCACGCTCCCAACAGCTTCAGCTCAACAATTCCTTCATCGCTCACTTTATCCAGCCTAACATCACCGCCGTCTATCTGCAAAAAGGGCCTTATTTTATCCAAAACCGCATTTATTTTGCTTTCAATTTCTGCGGTTCTTACTGTAACTAGCATTTACGCCCTAAAATAGCAAAACTTTATTAAAAAAGCATCAATCAAATGTTATATTTCAATTACCGGCAATTGGGGATTAAGCCTTGCACGGTTTTTGATCTGCTCAGCAAGATTCAGCGCTATCGCGGTGAATTGCCCCGCAGCTGCCGAAGAGGTATCCTTTAGCACAATAGGCTTTCCTTCATCTCCGCCAATTCTGATATTGGTATCAACAGCAATTTCACCAAGAAAGTTTATTCCCAGTTCCTTAGAAAGCTTTTCGCCGCCGCCCTGCCCGAAGATGTAATCTCTTCCGCCGCCATTGGACTCGTAATAGCTCATATTTTCAATTATTCCAAGCACGGGGACATTTACCTTCTCAAACATCTTTGCGCCTTTTCGCGCATCTATAATAGAGATATCCTGCGGTGTAGTTACAATCACTGCGCCGGTTAGAGGAATTGACTGTGTCAGCGTCAGCTGAATATCGCCGGTTCCGGGAGGCATATCATATAAAAGGAAATCAAGCTCGTCCCATTCAACGTCACTCATGAATTGCTTCAGTGCGCTTGCTGCCATGGGTCCCCGCCACACAACGGCTTCATTCTGATCGACCAGAAAGCCGATAGACATTAGTTTCATTCCGTACTTAACAACCGGAAGCAGACGGTTCTTTTCTTTGATCTTTACCAGCTTCGGTTTTTCGTTGACAACATCAAGCATTGTGGGGATTGAGGGTCCGTATATATCGGCATCTATAAGCCCGACTTTGTAGCCTTCTTTAACAAGGGCTATTGCAAGATTCACCGCTACCGTTGATTTTCCGACCCCACCTTTTCCCGAAGCCACTGCAATTGTATGCTTAACGCCTGGGAGTATTGAATTATTTTCGTTCATTTTATCCATAAAACACAAATATAGCAACAAAAATCATCACATTTGATGACAAATCTAGCGGCTGGATAGACACGGATTAAACAATCAGGTTGGGAAGAGTTTCCACTCGCGTTCCCAAGCTCGAGCTTGGGAACGAGGAAAAGACATTTTCCCCTCTACTTTTTTGGAGAGGGGCAGGGAAATGAGGTTAACTACTTTTCATCAACATCATTTGTACTGCAGATATAGTCTTTCACTTTCCACCAGGGATCGATATAATCACTTGATGCTTCGGAAATTCCCCTTGGCACAACGCGGTAATTGCCCCATTCTTCGGTGAACTTGAATATCAAGAGATGCGACCACGAACTTCCGCCTATGGTTGCTATGCAAATATCGCTGCCTGAGAATATTATCTCGTATTTTTCCGGGCTGTAATTATTTATCTTATACTTTTTAACGTTAATGTTTTTTCTATCCAGCCAGTCTTCGGAGATATATTTCTTCAGGTCTTGATCTGAGCTTCCTCCTTTGACCATAATTTCACAGATCTCTTTGGTTATCTGCTCCATTTTTTTCGTGTTCAGGTCGTCTGCTTTTAAATTGCTTAAAGCTGTGAAATGGGAAACCGCAATAAAAGCTAAAATTGTAATTTTTTTCATGCCGTTCTTATTATTTTATGTTTTGACTCTTTATACTCTTACTTATCTGAAAACGAAATTGTTTCAATCCGGTCACCGATCTGTATCATATCCACAACTTCTATCCCCTCAATGACCGTGCCGAAAAGCGTGTACTTGCCGTCAAGGTGGTACTGCGGGGAGTGCGTTATAAAGAACTGGCTGCCTTCTGTATCCTTGCCGCTTGATGCCATTCCGACCGTATATGCATCAAACTGCATTTCTGAAAACTCGCTGCGTATGGAGTAACCCGGCCCGCCGTAACCTGTTCCACTTGGGTCACCTCCCTGTATCACAAAATTCGGTACCACTCTATGAAACACAGTGTTATTATAATAGCCGCTTTCGCTTAGCTTTACAAAGTTCTGTACCGTAAATGGTGCAATGTGTTCAAAAAGCCTTATCTTGATATCACCCTTACTTGTTTTAATAATGGCGTGATTTTTTTCGCTGAGCTTTTCTATGAAACTCCAGTCATGATCCAAACGGTACTTTGGAGCGGTAATTTCTTTTTCGAAGTTTTTGCCGGTAATATTCGATAATGCATCGGCAGAAGCCTTTGCAATATCATAATCAGTTTGCTTTAGATTCTTTATCAGCAGATCTTTCACCCCTTCGAATTTCATCTTATCCCAGAACTGGATATACTGCAGCATTACATCTTTATCTTTGGGGTATCCAAACCCGTTGTAATCAAATACCATTATCTGGCATGTTTCTGCACGGTATTGAAGGTAAATTGAATCCTGCAGATTGGTCAAACATACATCCGTTATTGCAGCATCTTTTGATGAAGAGAACTCAGATAATATCAGGCGTATCGTATTCCTGTTTTCATCATCAAGTCTGTCGTCAAGTTCCGTCAGAGTTTCAACGAATGCGAGATAAACTTTTGCCAGATCTCGTGAGCCTATCATTGAGCCGTCCTTATTCGGGTGAATTGCATTGTATCGCTGTACATCGGCGCTTATGGAATCCCTTAATTCCCTGTAAACCATAGCACTTTGCATTCTGGCAAATGAACCAACAATTGCTGCTTTAAGATCATAATTATCCGTTTGTGAAAAAAGCGCGAGAAGCTCGTCCCTGCATTCATCCTTAAATATCTTTGCATAGGTTTTGATTGCCTCTGCTTTTATCTGCCAGTCAATAGCTTTTCCGGGAGTAATTACAAACTGAATATCCTGCTGAATCTTCCGTGTTAATGGATTCCTCGTATCGCTTTCTGCAAAAAGTTTTCCAAGAGCCTGCCAGGAAACAATGGAAACATGGGTGCTCTGATCTTCGACAGCGTGTATGAGAAGGGCGGAGACAGCCTTATCGATTAAAGTTGAATTCATATCAATTTTCTGATTACCAAGTGCATTACATATGTTAACACGAACCCGCCAGTCCTGCTCCTTCTCAAGTGATTCAAGCATGTACTCTATTACAGAAGTATCCTGCAGCTTTCCAAGTCCAGAAAATGACCACATTCGGGTGAATTTATCTTCATTGGCTGATAATTTCAATAACTGCTGCCTATAGGGCAATAAATACTTTGGCTCTCCGATCCTGCCAAATGCATAAGCAACTGAAGAAAAAGGGCAATTCACTCCGCACTTTTCAAGTATTTCGTTTAATCTGGCAAATGATTCTTCTGATTTTATTTTACGCATGCCGTAGAACGCCAATGCCATTGCAAAATAGCCTTCTTCAAAATAAGGAGGAACATAATCAAGCATTGATCTAAATGAACTTTCATCACCGATCTTACCCAGTGATTCAAAGGCGCTTGTGTTTATCTTTCCGTCAGCTTTAATCTTCTCTAACAGATATCTCACACTTTCTTCTGATCTTAAATTCCCAAGCAGCCAGCCTGTTAAATGGTAATTAGCGGACTTTGAATTCAGCATTTCACCAATAGTTTTAACCATTGAAGTATCCTGCAAATTTGCTGCAGCTAATATTGCGCGGTAATACTCTTTCTTCAGCGGGTCATTTAGATACTTCAAAATAGTTTCTATTTGTTCAGTGTTCCTTGTATCCTGGATCTGCAGCAGCTCTTTTTCCTCCTTTGTCAATTGCTGTGATCGAACTCCCGGAAGCGCAGCAGCTACGAGCACGAAGCAGAACAAAATAAATAGAAAGCTATTTCTTCTTTTCATTTTTCTTTGTGGGGGATTCAGTTTTCTTTTTGTCAGTTGGTTTCTTCGTATCGGTTTTCTTCTTCGTTTCGGTTTTCTTTTTTATTTCTGTCTTTTTCTTTTCCTGCAGTTTCTTCTCAACCTGTTCCTGCTTCAGTTTGTCTTCCCGTTCCTTTTTCTTCTTCTCCATTTCGGTTTTGCGGTAATAGAACTCACTAAAATCAAAGAAACGATATCCCAGCTTTTTCAATACGCTGATCTGTTCATAGAATGACCCAAATTCTTCGGGAGAAATCCTTAACATAGTTATCATGCTTCCTGCAAGTGCAGCCTTGCTTCTGATGTTTGAAAAAACAATGTTCAGCTTATCTGCTGATTCTTCCTCCGCCTGAGTTAATAGTTTTGTAAGGTCGTTATCACCCAGCACCGTGATATTGTATTTGCCAAGTTCATCAGCCAACAGGTTCATTTCAGATTGCGGCACTTCAGGCCCTGATCTTGTGACCACAACAGAGCGCACAAGCGGAAAATCTGATGTAAAGCTCTTGACCTTCTCGCGCATCTGCTTGTCATCCAGATCTGTATTGAAATCGGTATCATAGTTATCCTTACCGCCTATTGTCAGGTTTATGAGTACATCTTTCTTGCTGTGAAGCAGCTTGTTCTGTGTATCTATCTCATCAAGGCTCCTTGGGAAAATATAGCTGAACTCGGTTTTGTTAAGCAATAGCTTCTCGATCTCTTCTTCCTTGTAATCGGCTATGTTGCTTATTATCACGCATATTACTGCATTATCTCTGTGCACTTTTTCGGAATGTTTAACTGAAACCACTGCAAGCGGCAATTCATGATGCAGCGTATCACCCGGCCTCACAGAAAGCATGATATTCTTTGTCAAAATATCCTCATCTACGTTTGTAATGAGACCGAGAGAATTAAAATAACTGCTCAGATCGGCATTTACTTCTATTGAGCTGAGCTCGCCCGGTATGAGCACATTTTTGCTGAACCATTCCGCATCTTTGGTAATGTGCTTTGGATCAGTTTGTTTTTTTGAAGGATTGTAACTAGTCGTTATCCAGTCTTTCTTTATCCCGAAAATACTTAACACAGAGTCTACACCTTCGTCAAGTATCTTCCCGATATCAGCTGTATCTTTAGTGTGGACCCTGCCTGAATCGTCTACACTAAGGTCTCCTTTCGGACCGCTGACAGAACCCCCGCCGAGGAAGTACTTTGCCGCAAGGAGTACGCCCGCTATTACGAGGAGCGAAATAACCAGAAGCGCCTTTTTCCGGAACGATTTAAAGAAATCTGCTATTTTAGATTTGGTCAATAAGTTGCGGGAAAAACCTGTATATTATTATCAGTTTGCAGTTTTATATCACTAAAAATATTTATATTTTCGCAATTAAACTACATAATTTTAAATCTTAAGGAGGTTTAAGAAATGGAACCGGTTCCGGTAATGCAGGATTCTTACACAGGCGCAGTTGATCAGTCTAGAAGCTTTATTGTAAAAGTTTACATGTGGATGTCGCTCGGTCTTTTCTTGACAGCGGGTATATCTATCGCGCCTTATATCATACTCGGTCCCAATACATACGAAAGCCTTATATATCAGTATATCTATGTAATATATGGCTTAATGATAGTCGAATTCCTCATCGTGCTCGGACTCTCATTTCTGCTCAACAAAATTCCGGCTGTGCTCGGGTTTTTGCTCTTTCTTGCATATTCTGCTCTTAATGGAATAACGCTTTCACCGATATTTTTGATCTACACAGGTGGCTCGATATTCTCGACATTCCTCGTTTGCGGAATGATGTTTGCCGGAACGAGCGTGCTGGGTTTCATTACGAAAATGGATCTGACAAAATTCGGCGGTTACTTAAGTATGGCGCTAATCGGGCTTGTAGTAGCTATGGTCGTAAACCTGTTTTTGAACAGTAATATGATGACATGGATCATTTCGCTTGTTGGTGTTGTTATATTTGTGGGATTGACCGCATACGATACTCAGAAAATAAAGAACATGGCAGGCTCTATGGAAGCAGGCTCTGAAGAAAGCAAAAAAGCATCGGTTATGGGAGCGCTTATGCTGTATCTTGACTTTATCAATATGTTCCTTTTCCTCTTAAGGCTGCTTGGAAAACGAAATTAATCTATAAGTAATATATAACCGAATGAAAAAACTTTTTGTAATGGCTCTTCTTGCGTTCTTTTCTGCGACATCAAATTCGCAGATTAGTTACACGAACGCTTTTCCGAATATTACCTTCACAGCACCTGTATTTTTGACGCATTCATACGACGGCACGAACAGGATATTTGTTGTTCAGCAGAACGGTCTAATCCGGGTATTCCCAAATGATTCTTCAGCAACAAGTGCCGTTACATTCCTGAATCTGACCAATAAGATACTTACCGGAAGCGAACGCGGTTTACTGGGGCTGGCATTCCATCCTAATTATGAAACGAACAGGTATTTTTATGTGAACTACACACGGCAGCCTGATGGTGCAACTATCGTTTCGCGATTCACTACTGAGGCAGGTAATCCCAACAAAGCTGATTCGCTAAGCGAGTATATACTTCTGACGATTGCCCAGCCATTTTCTAATCATAATGGCGGAATGGTAATGTTCGGACTTGATAATTACCTGTATATAGGAATGGGTGACGGGGGCTCAGGTGGTGACCCCGGTAACAGAGCGCAAAATCTTAACGAACTGCTCGGGAAAATTCTGAGAATAAATGTGGATACTGCATATGGAGGCAATAACTACGGAATCCCGCCTACTAACCCGTTTGCAGGCGGAGGCGGCAGGCCCGAAATATTTGCTATCGGTATGAGGAATCCATGGCGTTTTTCTCAAGACCCCGTAACGGGCACAATTTACTGCGGTGATGTTGGACAGGACGCATGGGAAGAAATTGATACAATAGCAGTAGGCAAGAATTACGGATGGAGATGCTATGAGGGCAATCACCCGTTCAATACAACGGGGTGTCAGCCGCAGAATACATATACATTCCCTATCAAGGAATATCAGAATATTGGGTCGGATATATCTGTAACCGGCGGATATGTTTACCGCGGACCAAGAATTCCCAGCTTAACAGGAAGGTATATTTATTCGGATTATGGCAGCAGGAAAACATGGAAGCTCCTTTTGAGTGGGGGAAACATAAGTGATACAAGCATGTTCGCAATTGCTCCTTCAAATGTATTATCATACGGTGTTGACCAGAATAATGAGCTTTATACATTGTGCGCAAACGGAACTATATATAAATACTCCGGTTCAATTATCGGAATAAACACGGGCGGAAATCAGTTACCGGATGGCTTTTCTCTTGAGCAGAACTACCCAAATCCGTTCAATCCTTCAACATCTATCAGATATGCAGTACCGGCCAATGATTTTGTTAATATAACAGTATTTGACCTGACGGGTCAGGAAATATCTGTGCTGGTAAATGAAAACAAGACTGCAGGAAACTATTCAGTTGAATGGAACGCAGCTAACTACCCGAGCGGTGTATATTTTTACCGCATGACAACTACCCGGGGTTCGGCCGAAAAGAAAATGGTTTTGGTGAAGTAGTTTGTAAAAATCCATCAGAAACGGAAGTCCCCTCCATTTGGAGGGGATTTTTTTATTTTTAATCTCCTCATTTTTCAGTAATTTTGTTTAAATACATCAAATAATACTGAATGAGTGATACCCCGTTGTTTGTGTTATCACCAACAACTACACAATTTTATGAAAGACACTATTCGCATAGCTTCGGGACAGGGATTTTGGGGTGATATGATCGATGCGCCGGTTAACCAGGCTTCTAAAGGCCCGATTGACTACCTTATGATGGATTACCTTGCCGAGGTAACAATGTCTATCTTGCAGAAACAAAAGCTGAAAAATCCCGCTTTTGGCTATGCCCGCGATATTCCACCCCTTATGGAAAGACTCCTTCCGCTCTTGAAAGAAAAAAAGTTTAAGGTCATTACCAATGGCGGGGGAGTGAACCCGATTGCCTGCCGCGATGCGGTGTTTGAAGTCGCCAAAAAGCTTGGCATTAGCAGAATCAAAATAGGCGTTGTGATGGGAGATAATATTCTGGATAGAATTGACAGCCTGCTCGCCCAAGGTGTTTTGCTTAAGAACATGGAAACGGGCGAAAGCGCTGCATCTATAAAAGAAAAAGTACTCAGCGCAAATGTCTATTTCGGGGCATCACCTGTTGTTGAGGCATTAAAACAGGGTGCTGATATAGTTATCACAGGCAGAGTGACCGATACAGGTCTCACGCTTGGACCTATGATTTATGAATTCGGGTGGGATATGAATGACTGGAATAAAATGGCTGCCGGAACTGTCGCCGGGCATATTATAGAGTGCGGCGGGCAGGCTTCAGGCGGTAATTTCCTTGGGGACTGGGAATCAGTACCAGATCTCGCAAGAATAGGCTTCCCGATAGTTGAAGCGCATCCAGACGGGACATTCTACATCACCAAACATAACGGTACAGGGGGGCTTGTTTCAACCGAAACCGTAAGCGAACAGCTTCTTTATGAAATAGGTGACCCGAAGGTTTATATTACTCCTGATTGCATTGCGGATTTTACTTCCATTCACCTTGAGGCTGACGGAAAAGACCGTGTAAAAGTTTTCGGAATCACAGGCAATCCTGCAACTGAGTTCTACAAAGTATCAATGTCTTACGATGACGGCTACAGCGCATTTACTACGCTTACTTATTCCGCTCCCGATGCACTGAAAAAAGCCGAAGCTGCTGATAAAATCCTGCGCATTAGGCTAAGTGACCTTGGACTGAAGTTCGATGAAGTACGGACCGAATTCCTGGGTTACAATAGCTGCCACGGACCATTGGTGAAAAGACGCGATGACTTAAGTGAAGTTGTGCTTAGGGTCGGAGTGCGTTCAAAGGAAAAGGCAACTATTGAAAGATTCAGCAAAGAAATTGCTCCGTTAATTTTAACCGGACCCCCAAGCGTAACGGGATTCGCAGGCGGCAGGCCAAAACCTTCTGATGTAGTTGCCTACTGGCCCGCACTGATACCAAAGAACAAAGTCGAACCAAAAGTTATAGTTGAGGGAATCTAGATTTTTTACAGTCAAAGCTTTAGTGAACAAAACTTACAAAATGAAATGAATAAGATAATAGTTATCGGAGCATCCGGACAAATAGGTTCTGAGCTTACTATGGAGCTTCGCAGCCGCTTTGGAAATGATAATGTTGTTGCTTCCGATATAAAAAATGCTGCAGAAGATGTCATGACATCAGGTCCCTTTGAAACATTTGATGTAATGGATGAAGCCCGTGTCCCTGAAGTCATAAAATCACATAATATAGATACGGTTTACCTGCTTGCCGCAATGCTATCGGGTAATGCAGAGAAATTCCCCAAAAAAGCATGGGACCTTAACATGAAGAGCCTGCTATCCTTACTTGATATGGCAAAAGAAGGTATTATCAAAAAGCTTTTCTGGCCGAGCTCAATTGCAGTGTTCGGTCCAACCACGCCGAAAAGAAATACTCCGCAATTAACTGTTATGGAGCCTTCAACTGTTTATGGGATTAGCAAACAGGCGGGAGAAAGATGGTGCGAGTATTATTATGCAAAACATAAAGTTGATGTAAGAAGTGTAAGATATCCTGGCCTGATAAGTTATAAGACCGAAGCCGGAGGGGGAACGACTGATTACGCCGTTGAAATTTTCTACGAAGCAATAAAAAATTCAAAGTACGAATGCTTCCTGAAAGAAGAAACAGCGCTGCCGATGATGTTCATGCCCGATGCTATAAGGGGAACAATCGACTTAATGGAGACTGATCCATCACATGTAAAGATACGTTCAAGCTATAATCTAAGCGGAATCAGCTTTACTCCAAAAGAGCTTGCCGCTGAGATAAAAAAGCACATTCCGGAATTTACCATAACATATAAGCCGGATTTCCGCCAGCAGATTGCTGAATCATGGCCCGGAAGTATTGAAGACACCGAGGCAAGGAAAGACTGGGGCTGGAAACATGAATTCGGATTGGCCGAAATGACCCGGGTAATGCTGGAAGAAGTGAAGAAGAAATTAGTGCCGGTTGGAGTGTTGTAGATTGAAAGTTGAGGATTTTTAAGCACAAGTTGTCCGATATTCCTCAATAATATACTTGGGAATCAATTTTAGCGCAAAATAAATCAACACTGGAACAATTATTAAATCATCCAGTTGACCTATAACGGGAATGAAGTCAGGTATTAAGTCAAATGGTAGGAGAAAATAGCTAATAGCAAGCCACAAGAGAATTTTCGCTTTTAAAGGAGTACGTTCATCCTTCAGGACATGCTTATAAATTATTATTTCTTTTCTAATACTTATGCTCAATGATTTTAACTTTGAAGTTTATTCCCGGGGAAATCCTAATCGGGGGTTGAGCATATGAAAGCTTTTTATTGCTTCTTTTCATAGCTCTTCAAAAACTCCAGCACAGCGGAATTGAATTCTTCGGGATTTTCCATATTCGGCAGATGTCCTGAATTTGATATTAGCTTAAGATCAGAGTTCTTTGTCTTGCCGTAAATTATCTTTGAAAACTCCGGCGGAGTGAGCCTGTCATCTTTTCCTGCCATTACAAGCGTTTTAATATCAATTTTCTCAAGTGATTCGGTTGTATCAGTACGTGCAGCAAGAGTCAAAAGCGCACCTGTTATCGCTTCGTTCTTCTGCCAGCTGATCATCTTTTTCAGAAAATCAACAAGCTCCGCGTTACCGGTATAATTGGCTTCGTTCAAAGCAGCTTTTATGAAATTTTCAGTGAACTGCTCTCTGTTTCCGGATTTGATCATCTTCATCTGTTCCGCCCGCGCAATTTTTGTCGGATTGTTATCGCTTTCAGCTTTTGTATCGGCTAGAATTGCGCCTTTGAACTTGCTCTGGTAAAGCTCCAGCGCACGCAATACAATATATCCGCCCATTGATAGTCCGCACACAACCGGCTTCTCCATTTTCAGGCTGTCAATTATTGAAATAAGATCGCTCACATGTGAATCTATGGTAAAGTGTCCGTCGCCAAGCTCGCTGTACCCGAAACTTCGAAGGTCATATGTTACAACTCTGTAATTATCCTGGAGCGCTTCGACCTGCTTATCCCACATCCTGTTACAGAATGGGAAAGCGTGAACAAAAATAATGCCGAACTTATTGCCTTCGCCGAATTCAACCGCGTTAAGTCCTCTAATTATGTGTTTAGTCATTTGTTATATTGATCTACGTTTTATTTCTTAGTTAGCTCAAATTTCTTTTCTTCCAGCCTGTTAAAAAGAGTACGAAGCTCAATAAGGTCTTTTGCAGATATCTTATCATTTAGAATAGTACAAAAGTTGCTGATCGCAAAAGGAACGCTTTCAAGGAATCGGTCCTTGCCCTTGATAATTCCCAGGAAACCGTAAGCACCCAAGACCTGCAGTATTCTGATAATTGCAAAATACCAAAAATACTTCAGGTGCATATCCTTATCGATCGGCAAATACTCGGAAACCCTGTCCAGATAAAAGCAGATAAGCTCTTCTCTAACAGGCTGAGGTATGTTTGCACGTGAATTGTAAAGAAGTGATGCCGGATCATATAGTATAGAGCCTTTTCTGCCTGACTGGAAATCGATGTAGTACATCCTGTCATCTCTTATCATAATATTCCTCGCCTGGAAATCACGATAGAGAAAGTTTTCCCGCGGCAGCTCAAGAAGTTTTCCGGTGAGCTTATCAAGGTCAATAAAAAGTCTAGTTGCGTCATACATACCGCCGCAGAATACTTCGAGGAATCTTTCTCTGAAGTAGTTAATGTCATATTCTATATTTTCTTTCCCGAACTCACCATATTGGTAACAAAGCGAGTAGTCAATGCCTTTGCCGGCTGTTACCTGGAACTTCGGAAGGTCAGTAAGTACTGACCTGTAGAGCGTTTTTTTTTGCTCTGTAAATTCGCTTCCGGAATCTGCAACATATTTCATAAGTGTTTCATCACCAAGATCTTCAAGTATATAAGTCTTCAAGTCAGGTGATTCTGCAAAGATTTTCGGAATATTCAGCCCGTGCTTCCTGAAATGCCTACCAAAACTGAGGAAAGCTTTGTTCTCAGAAATATTTTCATTAATGATTCCAACGGAACTGCTGCCGCTTGCAGAAATGAGTCTTAAGATAATCCGGTCAGACCCGTGCGAGGACATTTCCTTGTACTCGCCGATCCCGAGTCCGAAAGCCTCTTGGTGTAAGTGGAGCAGGCTTGTGTAATAAGCCTTTAAAGCATATTCAGAAACACCCATTATTTTTCGTAGGTGCCTTTGGCTGCTTTCTTAAGTATCCAGCCGTCTTTATCAATAATGACTTCTTTGGGCTTTGAATCAACCGTTAATAAGAAAGATTGTTCACGCGTATCATTGAATACGCTGAATTCCTTTTCACCTGCATCTGTAACAACAGTGATCTTTACCGGCATTTTGTATACTTCAATCGTTTCCTTCTGCACCTGTTTCAGCTGAAGCCTTACAGTGTATACTCCGGAACCTGTTTGTCCCTGGAAATCCTCGAACTTCCATGAGTATTCGTACTTCGGCCTGCCGGTTCCTTTATAGACCCATTGGTCAAAGAACCAGCTTAAACTTGAGCCGTAATGCTGCTCCATAACCGCAACAAGGTTTTCGGTATCCGCGTTTGAGTATTTGAATTTCTCATAATAATCGCGCATACCTGCAAAGAATTTTTCGTCACCCATAACACCGCGCAGCATATGAAGCACCCATGCGCCTTTCTGGTAAATGGTCGCGTATATTGCCGGGTTATCTATGAAGCCTTGCGGTGCATAAACTGTCCCTGAAAAGTACCCGAAATCAAAACCCTTCATGTGTGCCAAATAAGCTTCGGTCCCGCCCTTGTGCTCCATCCAAAGTGCTTCGCAGTAGGAAGCAAAACCTTCGTTCAGCCAGATGTTCTTCCAGTCCTTGAGAGTTACTGCATCACCAAACCAGTGATGTGCAAGCTCGTGAGCATTTACGTAGTCATACCGGTTATCTCCCGTAACAAGCAGATAGCCGTATGACGTGATTGTCTGATGTTCCATTGCGCCGCTTGTCCATCCGAACTGAGCGTTGCCGTATTTTTCATTTATGAATGGATACTCACCGAATGTTTCGGAGAAATACTTCACCATCTCAGGGGTGGATTTCCAATCAATTCTTGCCTTTGCAGAGTCTTTAGGGAATGCATAGTAAACTACCGGCATTTCTTTAGTTCCGTCTAAAGACGTGTAAGTATCTTCCCAGTAAGTGTAAGTGCCAACAACTATGCTTACCAGATAAGTAGCAATAGGGTATGATGAACTCCAGCTGAAAGTTGTTGTGCCGTCTTCGTTGGGTATTTCGCTTTCAAGTTTGCCGTTTGAAATTCCCTTCATTCCGTTTGGTACAGTCAAACGCATATTCATTGTTGCTTTATCATCCGGGAAATCCTTAGAAGGCCACCATACAGGACCCCAGTTCGGTTCGCTCAGGGTATAAATATACATATTGCCGTACAGCTCCTTGAATGAAAATGAATCGAATCCTTTCTTTACGGGCTTGCCTGAATAATCTATTCTTATGGCAAGCAGGTCACCTTTCATAGGGATATCGCTTTCGGCAAGTGTTATTACTATATAATCCTTCGTCTGAGTGTATGAAGCAGAACTATCCCACTGGGGAATGTCCTTAGCTTCGCGGTAATTTATTCCCGTGCGCATCTTGTTCTTTATGCCGATACTGTTTACCTTCAAGTTATCGTGAAGGTTTATGTAGATTGTTCTGAAAGTATCAACTTCTGCCCTTATGGTCATGTAATTAATTCCGTGGATACTTTTATTGGGAATATCGAAGCTTAAGTTCAGATCGTAACTCACTGCATCATATTGCGCAAGCATTCTCATTGTCTCTTCACTGTCAACTCTTAAATCCCCGGCTGCGCCTTTATAGAGCTCGTAAACATCTTCAAAGATCTCAACGCCTTTTTCCTTGGTCAGCTCAACAACTTCTTTGCCGGTCGCATTTCCCTTTTTGGTCAGAATTACCGAACCCATTATAAGTACCGTACATAACAATACGTTAAATACTACACCAAATGTGAATAATACTGTGCCTTTTCTGTATATTTCAGGATTTTTCATATGTACTTTTTTGATATTCACAATGATAAGCTAAATTAAGCTAAATATAAATGATTTTAACCTCACCTAATTGACTTTGAAGATTCAAACAGATAAAGATTCCCTTTTTGAGAGGGGAGGATTCAACGAAGTCGCAGACGGGGTGTAGAATTTCTTTTATCTCCACATCCCCCGTCCCCATCCTTTGTAATGAGGGGGTGTGATACATCTCAAAAAAAATCCCCTCCAAAAAGAGGGGATAGTAAAATTCAAATCTTTTAACCTTTAACCTGCAACTTGCAGCCTTTAACCAACTTCAATAATTGTCTATTTGCGCTCTTTGCAGTTTACCGGAGTAATCTATATACACAGCCTTCCACTCAGTATAGAAATCATACACAGTCCATCCGCCTTCGCGGTGGCCGTTGCCCGTTTCCTTAACTCCGCCAAAGGGCATGTGTGCCTCTGCTCCGATAGTTGCGCCGTTCACATAAGTGATTCCCGCGCGTATATCACGAACTGCGCGGAATGCATCATTCACATTGTTCGTAAATATTGATGATGATAAGCCGTATTTAGTGTTGTTAAGTATATTCACCGCATCTTCCAGGGAATTCGTTTTAATTACTGCAAGCACGGGTCCGAATATCTCCTCTTTCGCAATGCGCATTTCGGGTTTGACGTCTGCGAATATAGTCGGCTTGTAAAACCACCCGCCCTTAAGCGTGCCATCCGATGCAAATTCACCGCCGAGCACAAGTTTTGCCTTATCTTCATTCTTACCTATCTGCACATATTCATCAACAGTCTTTCGCTGGCTTTCGCTGACGCAGGGACCCACATCAACTCCCTTATCATTACCGTAGCCAAGCTTTAATTTGCCTGCTCTCGCGATGAGCTTTTCCAAAAACTCATCATAAATTTTTTCGTGGAGTATAAGTCTTGATGTTGCGGTACAGCGCTGGCCTGTTGTTCCGAACGCTCCCCAAAGGACTGCCTCCAATGCAAGCTCCTGGTTTGCGTCATCCATTACTATCTGCGCGTTCTTTCCGCCAAGCTCAAGTGATACACGTTTCAATGATGCGCCTGCAACTTCATTGATTCTCTTGCCAACAGCCGTTGAGCCTGTGAAAGAAATAAGATCAATATCGGGATGATTTGAAATTCTCTCGCCGATGATGCTTCCTTTTCCGTGCACAAGATTAATTACGCCCGGTATATAATCCCTTCCCAGAACTTCATGCATCGCTTCATCGATTATCTCAACAAGCGTATGCGCGGTTTTAGGGGTAAGTTCTGCCGGTTTGAATACTGCGGTGTTGCCGCATATTAGCGCAGGGAAAAGTTTCCACGTAGGAATTGCCATCGGGAAATTCCACGGTGTGATGAAACCCCCAACACCAATAGGCACGCGGAACGATAAATTCATTTTATTGGGGAGCTCGCTTGGCGCGTTCAAACCAAATAGTCTTCTTCCCTCGGATGCGGCGTAATATGCTGTATCGATTCCTTCCTGTGTATCGCCTTTGGTTTCGGCAAAGACTTTACCCATTTCACGAGTCATTTCAAATGCAATTTCATCTTTGCGGGTGAGCATTTTATCGCCGACTATCTTTAGCACGTCGCCGCGCTTGGGAGCGGGTACAAGCCGCCACTTTTCAAATGCAGCCTTTGCTGCTGCAACTGCCGTATCAACATCCTCAACGGTTGATGCCGGGTAAAGCCCAATTACGTCATCCCAATTTGCGGGATTACGGTTCTCTATATACTTTCCGCCCGTGGGTTCAACCCACTTGCCGTTAATCAGATTCTTGTATTTTTCTGCCATTTTATGCTCTTTCGTCACCCTGATCTTGTTTCAGGGTCTGTAATTTGATGTTAAGCAATAGTATTATTAGTTGGGGATTTATTGCTATATTTATCCACAAATTTACCTATAATTCACATTTGTTTCTATGGTAATATATTGACCATGTCCCTCCTCACCCCCTAGCCCCCTCTCCAACATGGAGAGGGTGGGCTATTTTCCCCGTTGTTGGTGTTATCACCAACTAAAAAAATATCAATAGAGCTTATTCCTCCGCATCTACAGCACGCTCTTTTTGGGCGCGGGGATTAATGTTGCGTTTGCGCTCTGGCATGGAATCCGCTATTCCCATAAGTTGGAAAATCTTCTTTATCACCTGCTTTTGGTCATCACTCCAGAACCAGCCGTCAGATTCCATCAAAGCCAGTCCGGGCATGCCACTTAACAATTCATCTTTTATCTCCGTTGCCCTGCACATATTCTGAACAGCAAGCTTTATTCTTCCCTGGCGGTAGTATAGTATTGCAAGTCCGATGTAGCTATCTGTGTGGTATTTGTTCGATTCAAGGGAACGCTTGAAATGCTTTTCTGCAAGATCAGTCTCACCGATATCCATATAACAGTAAGCCAGATTATTGTTCGCAAGGGGTTCTTCTGAGTCATGCCTTAAGTATTCAACGTAATCACTTATTGCCGATGTAATGTCTTCACGTCTGCTGTACAGCACAGCCCTGCTCAGGTAAATTTCGGTGTAAGCCGGCGCAATTTCAAGCGCGGCAGTGTAATCATCAATTGCTTCCTCATACATTCCCAACGAGCTATACATCTTCGCGCGAAGTATGTAAACATCTGGGTCAGTATTGCACCAAACCAGTCCGCGCGAAAGCTCATTTATCGCACCAGTCCTGTCGTTAAGGCTTAACCTGCAGGATGCAGTGTGAGTGTAAATGTAATCATACTCGGGATCAATCTTAACCACCTTATCATAATCTTCGATGGCATTTCTGTAATCCCTCAAAGTGTACTCATAATAGTTTGCCCTGTCCAAATAGGCATCAAGATAATCGCTCTTAAGTGCAAGCGCAAAGGAAATGTCTTCCAGCACGCGCATTGTATCGGAACACTCTGCGTAGCTTTTCGCACGAAGTCTGTATAACATGGGGTTACCGGGATTCAGCTCTATTGCCCTGGTGAAATACACTATGGAACTGTCATGTTCCCCCTGGCTGTGGCAGAACTTGCCTGCAAACTCCAGCTTGAATTCATCATCTCCCTTGAGTGAGCAGTATTCTGTGATTGTTTTTATGCGCTCTTCAAAAGTCAGGGCAAGATTCTTCGAATACATGCCGATCATTCGGGTAAGTAGTTGCTTCTGTGCGCTGTCGTTGAGGTTAACTGTGATGATACCCCTGAAACGGTGCACGGGTACTGCAAATCCCATGTTCTGTGCGGTGGTGATAGCAGACGTTGTAATTCCGATGAGCCTGCCGTGAGAGTTCAGAAGTGCGCCGCCGCTTGAGCCCGGTGCTATGGCAGCTGTAAACTGAATCTGTCCCGGGTAGTCATAATCCCTTAATGCGCTTACGATACCTTCAGAAAAAGTTTTTTTGTAGCCCTGAGGATTACCAAGCGCATAAACAACCTCGCCGGTTGAGATTCTGCCTGCGGAATTTGAAGCTGTATCAGGCTCAACAGCAGGGTAGGTGCAGTCATGGGAGGAGGGGAGCTGAAGAATTGCTGCATCAATGAACGGGTCAAATCCAATGAGCGGAATGCTGTCGTAGATGATCTCATCGCTTCTGACCTCAATTCTTGCAGATTCTTTAATTACGTGATAATTAGTATAAACAATTCCACCTAATGATACTACAACACCGCTTCCATAACGTAAGAGCATTCCCTCGGAATTATAGGCGAACACCATTACTACCGAAGAGCTAGTATTTTGGTAAATTTCGCGAGGGGTTAATTCATCCTGTGCAAAAGTCAGTGAGGTGAATAGTACTATAACTAATGCTATAAGCGTTTTCATGATATCCTCCTTGCCTGGCTTTTAGTTTTGATCAATAGTCAGGCGGTTTTTCTTTTACACTAAATTATGTTTAATTCCGGTGCTTATCCTATCACATTATGATATTTTTCCGCAGGAACCCGTTAGGAGTAGTCGTTAGAAGATTGCCGCCTCTTTCAAAAGCAGATCAGCCGGTTTAATTTTCGTTTGGATATGACTCTCAGTGCCGCGAGCACAAAACATTAGGCAAACATTGCGGTTTATTAAATTCACTTAAAACTTATCATAAATCTTTGTATTTTCGCAGTCATAACATGAATATATGCTGACAAAACAACGAACCATAGCAAAAGAAGTATCAATTTCAGGCGTCGGGCTCCATACAGGAAATAAGTCAAATATGACATTTAAACCTGCCCCGGAGGATCACGGCATAAGTTTCCGCCGCGTAGATATTGAAGGTTCTCCCGAGATTCCCGCTGATATTGATCACGTTACTGACCTTTCGCGGGGCACAACAATTGCCGTTGGCAATGCTGAGGTAAAGACGGTTGAGCATGTGCTTGCTGCTATAATGGGAGTTGAGATAGATAATATTTTGGTTGAGCTTGATACAAACGAACCGCCGGTCATAGACGGTAGTGCAAAACCTTTTATCGACCTTCTCATCAACGCAGGATTTGCTGAGCAGGAAAAGCCAAAAGATTATCTTGTTATTGAAAATACTATCCACTACCGCGCCAAAGATGCTGAGGTTGATATAGTTGCTTTCCCTTTGGATGATTTTAAAGTGACCGTTATGATAGATTACCGAAATCCGGCTCTTGGCTCACAGTACACATCACTGTTTAATATGGGTGAATTTCCCACGGAATTTGCTCCGGCACGCACTTTCTGTTTCCTTCATGAAGTTGAAGACCTTCATGAACAGGGACTGATTCAGGGCGGCAAGTTTGATAATGCAGTTGTTATAGTAGACCGCGACCTTTCTGAAAATGAGCTTGGGGGCCTGATGAAGAAGCTGGGAATACATGACAGCGTAGTTCTTGGCCAGAACGGAATTCTGAACAACACTCAGCTGCGCTTTCCCAATGAACCGGTGCGGCATAAGGTACTTGACCTCATTGGCGATATGGCGCTTATCGGAGCTCCGATAAAGGGACACATAATGGCAGCACGTCCGGGGCACAAGCATAATATAGAGTTCGTAAAAATGCTACGCAACCTCTACAAGCAAAATAAACTTAAGATGAAATACCAGGTGAAAAAAGAAAGTGATGTAATACTTGATATCAACGCTATCAAAAAAATGCTTCCGCACCGCTATCCGTTTTTGCTGGTCGATAAGGTCATAGCTTTGGAGCACGGAAAAAGTATCACGGGAGTTAAGAACGTGACAATCAATGAACCATTTTTCCAGGGGCATTTCCCGCAAAAGCCTGTGATGCCCGGTGTTCTGATAGTTGAAGCTATGGCACAAACCGGGGGTTTGCTGCTCTTGAGCTTCTTTGAAAGTTACGAAGGAAAGCTTGCATACTTTACTTCTATAGATAAGGCGAAGTTCCGCAAGCAGGTAATTCCGGGTGACCAGTTATTCTTTAACGTAGAAGTGTTGGATAGGAAACGGAATATATTCAAGCTGAAAGGTAAAGTGCACAAAAACAGTGTAGATGGCGAGCTTGCCGCCGAGGCTGAGTTTATGTGTGCAATTGTTGATGAATAGGATGTTGTTAGTTAGATAATTGAAAGTTGATGTTAGGTGGTTGTTAATTTCTCAGTTTATCTAACTGAAAGACAGTATTACCGTCAAAAAGTCATTAAAACCAACCCTGGAAATTACCTTAAAATACGAGTTTTTTAACCCATTTACGTTAGAAAATATCGAAAAAATAGCGTTATATTGTATTAAAAATATCGGGGGATATTTACTATGCAAAACTTACAGCCAAAAGAGTCTGTAAAGGCGATCGTTGAGGCGTTGAATGCCAAGAACAACGAGTTGCGTCTGCTTTATGAAACATCGAGATTCTTTTCGACTACCCTTGACATAAATGAATTATACGATAAGCTTTTTGATGTACTCAGGAATGTAGTCGATTTCCAGGATATGTTTGTTGCGCGCTTCAATGAAAAAGAGCGCAAGATAAAATATATCTACCTGCGTTCCGTTCTTGAAGAAAAAAGGATCGATCCGTCTCCAATACCTGAAATACCGCTTGCTCCTGAAGGAAGGGGTATACTTAGCGAAGCTATCCGCAAGAATGATACGATAGTAATTCACGATTACCAGGAACGATTGAAGAAATCGCAGGTGAAATATTATATCACAAACCAAAACTCGCTATCTGAAACTGAGGTTGATAAAGGTTATTCAATTCAGTCAGCAATGATCGTGCCTATAAAACTCAACGGCAGGATACTTGGCTTTATCACTATAATGAGTAAGAACGGAAACGAGTTTGATGAAGAACGACATCGCTGGATAGAAACACTTGTTAACCAGGCTGCAATTGCAAATAAGAATGCAATTCTTTACGGCGAAGTACTTGGTGATGCCAAGCAAATTGAGGCACTGAAGCAGGAGCTTGAAGAAACCGCTGCAAAGCGCAATCTTCTGCTAAATGAAGCGACAAACAGAGTTAAAGAGAATATGAAGCTTGTATCTTCACTGATACAGTTCCAGATGGACTATGTAAGGGACCCGGTTCAGTTCGAGTACTTCAAAATTCTTAAATCTCGTACCAGCATCGTATCGCTGATCCATGAGAAGCTTTACGCTACAGAAGACCCTTCAATGATAGATTTTGAAACTTTCTTACACGGTGTTATTCCGCACCTGTATAAATCATATGAGATAAGTTTGAACAGGGTATCTACCTATTTAAACGTCAAGGATATAGTTCTTCCTGTAGATAGGGCAATAACCTGTGCTCTGATCGTGAACGAGCTTATCAGCCATTCACTGCTTCATTCCTTCCCAAATAAGAAAAAAGGGAATATAACGGTAGATATGCAGAAGGATGCTGAAGGCAAGTACAATTTGTCTGTTCGCGATAACGGCACAAGCACTGCTGCTGCAAAGGGCAAGCCTAATTCGTTCAGTATGGTTCTTGTCGGTATGCTTGTAAAGGACCTTAACGGCAATCTGGAGCTAGACAGGAATAACGGAACCAAGATCTCGATCAGGTTTTAAGACACCTTAGATAATTTTTCCTTTGATTTAATGAGTCCCGGTTTTTTGGGACTCTTTTTTTTTCTACTTCTTAACTCTCTTCTCTGCTTTGTACAGATCGTTTATGATCTCCTCAGGAATCGGATGTCCGTCATCGATCCTATAATATGCAATGTGAATATGCGTTCTTCCGTTAATAGCCTTTCTTCCCGTTCTTCCCACATAGCCTAAAGGCTCACCGGCAATTACCAGCTGCCCGGGAGTTACGAAGACAGTATCGAGGTGTGAGTAGTAGAATATCGCTTCAGATTCAGGATCGAACAGCTTCACATAATTACCACTCCGTAAATAGTCCTGTTTGAACCATTTGTTATATGTCGAGATCACTATTCCTGTGACCATTGCTGTTGCGTTGATCTTGATGCCTGCAGAATCCTCTATGACATCTTTGTTCTCATCAAGTATGAAGATGTCGTTTGCGGGATGACCTTTGAACTCGCCTCCCTGGAAGTAATCAAATCGGTCATCTTTATAATCCTTGCCTCCTGAGCGGTAGCTGACGCTGGTCCAACCGCTCATAGGGAAGACCCA
>JAUQWS010000127.1 GCA_030835025.1 Ignavibacteria bacterium
TTGTGGAGCTAAGGAGGATCGAACTCCTGACCTCTTGAATGCCATTCAAGCGCTCTCCCAGCTGAGCTATAGCCCCCTTGTTTCAGTAACAAAATTAGCCAAGCAGGCGTTTAATTTCAATTCAGAAATAGAATCTCAGCATCTCAAGCACCTCAAAAATTGTCTCCTAAGATAAATATCATCAATTCGTTTGATTGCAGTCATGAATACTCCTTACTTCGAATATTAACTTTGTATACATTATCAGGCTGCTGCCTGAGTTATTCTGAATTAATAGAAGATTCCCTATGCTGCATTTCAGGATTTTCCCCGCTCAATCTTTCTTGACCATTGCGCTGATCTGCGCGGTTAGTTCATCAGGCTTTGCAATTTCATCTGTTCCGCCTGCAGACAGCACATATTACAGGAACCCTGAAAGCTTCATTGCGAAGAAAGTACTGGAAGGGAATATCGTAATGCTGGCCGATGCTAGCCACCATTACTTTGATGTTTATAACTCACTCCTTAAAGTACTGTACCGCCTGGCAGATGAAGTACCCCAAAGCCAAAAAACACCAACAAAGCTGTCTGTTATTCTGGAAATGAGCCCCGGTGATGCCCGGGCATTGGAAAATTATGTAACGGGCGGTACTTTGGATGAATTGCTAAAAAGAGTGGCCCCCAATTTGTTTTATGAAGATCTTGAATACTACTCAAATCTGCGGAAATTCTATGAGTATTCAGCCGAAAAAAGCAATTTAAAAATTCACATCAACGGTTTTGAATCATTGGATGCTGAGCCGTCTTTTGAGATCATTAAAGCTACCGGCCGGCAGATTGATTCAATTTCTATGTTAAGAGACAGTATCTTAAGCTTAAAAGTAATCAAGTATATAAAAGATAACCCTGATTCAAAGACACTCATATTCTATGGCGGAGGACATTTATTAAAAGGTCTTAGCCACAAACGTGCCACTTTCGGAACGTGCGGTGATTGCCTTGGCTATTATATGGCTGACTATCTCAAAAGAGATTTTGGCGAAGAGTATGTATTGACTTTCGACCAGAGGTGGCTGCCCCCCGAATATTTCCGGGGAACAAACCTTGCAGAAGCAGAGTTTTCTGATATCGTAGCGCCGGCTTCTTCAATTGATACTTCTCAGCTTAAATACACTGAATATGACTATTTTGTGCTGTGGAATGAAACCCTCGATAATATGCCTCCCCACAGGTTTGATATTGTCTTCTCCAGGAAAAGTGCTGAAAAGTACCGCCTCACCCTGGAAAATTATGACTCAACAGGACAGAATGAAAATACCAAACTGTATTATAATTCCCTCATCTACTTCTTCAATCTCATAACGTGCAATGATTTCACCCTTCCAAAAGAAGTTGCCGGGTACAAAGATCTTGGCAGCTACCTGGGAATAGAAGTCATGATGAGTGATTGCTTCAAAAAAAGGATCTACGAATTATATGCTCACTCAAAATCAAAAAAACTTCTGAATATGTTTGGCTTCATATCTGGTGATTTAGAAACTTCTCAAGTATCTGATACACTTAAAAAGTTCAATGAAATTTGGGATGTCAATCTGCGCCAAATAATATTCCTGAACCAGATCGGTGTTATGTGGTTTGGCTACCCTGATGAACAAAAAAGAGCAAGAGAGTATTTGTTCAAATATTCAGGTTTAGATTCCGGTGACCCCGCAGACTATCTAAGGTGGTATAGAATCAATAAGAATTGAAAATTGCTGCCTGAATCTACGTTAATAGATCAAAAGCTATACTGTGACTTTACTTGCATTGCCGGCTCTGGACCGGTACTTTAAGAATAAAAGATAGAAGCCAATTGTGAAGTCAATTGTCAAACAGAACAAATCGTAATGGGGCGGGATAAAAGCCATACTGGCAACCTGGCCATAAACTATGTCCCAAAGCCCATGAAGGAAATAACCCGCTGCCAAAAAATACAAATTCCCTTTCATTCCCCAATATGCAAGAAATACAAAGAATATTGCCTGCACTGAGGTAATTATTAAAAGATCAAAATCACTCCAGGTAAAACCAACATACAGAAATCCTATCCCTCCAAGTATCAACCCGTAAATAATTTTCTTGTCAAATCGCTTCAATACAGCAAAGATGATTATGATAATTATTCCGGACGAAATCCCTATAATTGAAGCTTTCATATCGTTATTCTAAGCAATTTTTCTGAATAGCCGCCACAAGCCTGCCTTCATCTTAATTCTGACATGGCTTTATGATTTACCGTGATGGTGGTGATGATGTTTGGGCATATTATCTTCATCCGGTTTATCGCCAGCATAGACTTCAAAATTAGCCATCATTCCGGCTGCATGATGTTCAATTATATGGCAATGGTACATCCACGTACCCGGACGATTATCAGGCATCCACGCAATTTTTACTTTACTTCTCGGAAGCAGATTAATTGTATCTTTCCATGCCATGTATTCCGGTGCTTTACCGTTATCTTCAATCACCTGGAAGAAAAATCCGTGTAAATGAAAAGGATGATCCATTAAACTCGTGTTGGATACTTCCCATATCTGAAGCTCACCAACTTTTACTGGCTTGTCATTAATATGAACGTCATCATTCACAAGAAATGTCATTCCGTCTTTTAAGCTTGGTCCCACAGAAAGCTTGACTTTTCTTGTTATTTCCGCATCCTGCTTTGCCAAAGGTTCGATCTTTCTTAATGTTTCAGGTATGAAGGCAGAAGATGGTCTTTGCTCTCCAACCTTAATTGTTGCAAATTTCTGCCGCTTTGGCCTAAGGAAAGTACTTCTGCTGTAACGCAATGATTCCATAGAGAATGTTTCCCCGGCATTAAAAGGGCCAGCCGCAATATCCATTCGTTCTCCGGGAGTTATCAATACACTGGTTACTGTTCGCGGGTGTTCAAGCAGTCCGCCGTCAGTTCCGATGATCCTGAATTCCCTTCCCTCAAGGTGCAGCATAAAATATCTTGCACTGGATGAATTAATAAAACGCCACCTCTCTGTTTGTCCTGCATGAATATCTATCACCGGATCTTCTTTACCATTGATAAGCAAAGTATTGCCTTCGCGCCCGTCATGCCTTTCAACTATTCGGGG
>JAUQWS010000018.1 GCA_030835025.1 Ignavibacteria bacterium
GCCGGTACTTTCATCAAAACAACAAACGGCGGCGCAAACTGGTATATCAGGCATGATATTGCCGGTACAATGACTTCTGACCAGATCTTTTTCTACAATGGCTGGTTCTTTGATGTAAATACAGGCTTCGGTTGCGGCGAACTTGGAAAACTTGTAAGAACAACAAATGGCGGCACAACCTGGGACTCGGTTTCAACCGGTGTCACTGTGACACTCTACGGAATTCACTTCGTTAATAACACTACCGGGTTTATCGGAGGTGCTTCCGGAACAGTTCTTAAAACCACTAATGCAGGTTTGAATTGGCTACCGCTTACAACAGGCATCACGACAACAATTAACAATATATTTGCGAGGGATGTAAACAATATTTACGCACCAACCACTTCAGGGAACTTAAGGGTATCGACTGATGGCGGAGTAAGCTGGGCAACTCAACTGACCGGAACATCCGTTACGGTTTATGATGTCTATTTCAGAGACGCAAATACAGGAGTAGTTTGCGGGTCTTCGACAGCACTCAGGTACACAACAAACGGCGGATTGAACTGGACAGCCACTAATACCGGATTACCCTCAAGCACGCTTTACAACCTGAATTATTTTCCAGGCCTGACTGATGCAGACTATTGGTATGCTTCTGGTAACAGTTTCTACGCTTTCAGAAGCATCAATAACGGATTAACATGGGACTCTGTAGATGTTACAGGATCACAGGTCTTTACTTCGACTTACTACAATTTGGATAGAAACGGTTCAACGATGGTTACTGGCGGGGCTTTAGGATTGATCAATACTTCCACTAATGCAGGAGCCAACTGGACAGCACACAATACACTGCCATACGGCAGCACTCTAAATGATATTTGGTGTGATAGAATGAATGGCAGAGTAATTGCAGTCGGTTCTGTTTCTCCAACTCCGATCATGTATTCTTCTAACGGCGGGGCCACCTGGTCAACTGACCCGGGGATACCTATAACTACAACATTGTACGGCATAAAAATGATAAACTCATTGACCGGTTATGTTTCGGGTTCATCAAACAGAGTATTTAAAACAACCAATGGCGGTGCAACTTGGGACTCGGTTTCAACTGCCATTGGATCTTCAACCACATTATACTGCCCGGATTTCATCAATGAAAATACCGGGTGGGTTTCGGGCTCATCTGGAAGGGTTTTCAAGACGACAAATGCAGGTGCAAACTGGACCTTGCAAACTACAGGCATTACAAATACTCTGTACAGGATTGATATGTTGGACGCAAACACGGGGTGGTTTATTGGTTCATCAGGTACTGTCAGAAAAACAACTGACGGAGGTACAACATGGACGGCGCAAACTTCAAATTATGGTTCAACCATTAACTGGATTCAGATGATTAACGCAAACACAGGTTATCTTTCAGGGCTTTCCGGGAACATGAGGAAAACTACCAACGGAGGCACGAACTGGGATACGCTTGTTACTCCGGTAACAAACAGCCTTTACAGCCTGAGCTTTGTAGATGCAAACACTGGATTTGTCAGCGGTTCTGCTGGACTTTCATTAAGAACTACAACAGGCGGAGCTTCATGGGAAATTTTCAATACAGCTGGTGCTACGATGAACGGAATCTATGCAAGACACAGAGATTCTGCATGGGTTTGCGGTTCGAGCGCAGGTATCCTTAAATTTGTCCAGGGTCTTGTTGGAGTAGTTACATGGAACAACGAAGTACCGCTCACATATTCACTTTCTCAAAATTATCCAAATCCGTTCAATCCAACTACTACCATAAAATTTGCTATCCCAAAGACTTCCAAAGTGAGCCTTAAGATATATGATATTTCTGGAAGAGAAGTTGAAGCACTTTTTAACAATACCATACTTAATGCGGGAACGGTTACTTATAGTTTCGATGGTACTAACTTGGCATCAGGAGTATACTTTTACACATTGATTTCAGATGGAAATATTATTTCCTCCAAAAAAATGATGTTAGTAAAGTAGAAATACCCTCACTCATAAGTTCTCTGTTGGAGCTAAATTGAGTGAATTTGATGGACCCAATCGATCAAAAGGGGAATGGCAAACGGAGTATAGATAGAGTACTCCGTTTTGCTTTTTATTGATTTTTGCAGAAAAACAACATTTCCTGTAATTACGGTTCGGTTTCAAGCTAACTCTATTAGCTGTTTACCAATTCTATCTAACGTAATATAATGTCTTAGCTTTGGGGTTCACCACTATTACCTGCGTTGACTTTGATTTGGAAAACCGCTATATTTGTCTTCTGTACCAATAAAAATCAACCGTTTTTTGCAAATTTCAGTAATTTTTAAAAATAGACCACAATCTGATTAGGATTATATTGCGATGGCATTAAAAAAGTTAAAACCGATAACACCTTCAACACGATTCTACACAATTTCTTCATTTGAAGATGTTACTAAGACTACTCCTGAAAAGTCACTCCTCAAGCCCTTGAAGAAATCCGGCGGCAGGAACAATACCGGCAGGATCACTTCGCGCAGAAGAGGCGGGGGACACAAAAGGATGTACAGGATTGTTGATTTCAAAAGAGATAAGATCGGAATTGAAGGGAAGATTGAAGCAATTGAATACGATCCGAACCGCTCTGCAAGGATTGCGCTCGTGAAGTATTCTGACGGCGAGATTACTTACATTATTGCGCCGGATAATCTGAAAGTCGGCAGTACTATCTTATCAGGTATTGACGCAGATATTCAGGTTGGAAACACGCTCCCCCTTGCAAATATCCCACTAGGTACATTTATACATAATCTAGAGTTAAAGCCCGGAAAGGGCGGACAGCTTGCAAGAAGTGCAGGCAGTTCATGTATTGTGGTTGCAAAAGATGAAAAATACACGCAGATAAAGCTTCCATCAGGCGAAGTAAGGATGATCCTGAATGCCTGCAAAGCAACAATAGGAGTTGTCAGCAATCTTGAGCACGAAAATATCAGTCTCGGCAAAGCCGGCCGCTCAAGGTGGCTGGGAAGAAGACCCAAAGTGAGAGGTGTTGCAATGAACCCTGTAGATCATCCGATGGGCGGCGGTGAAGGTAAAACTTCAGGCGGCGGTCACCCGGTAAGTCCATGGGGATTGCCATCAAAGGGATACAAAACAAGAAAGAAAAAGAATCTGTCTAATAAATTCATAGTTAAGAGAAGAAAGTAAAAATTTATAAATGCCAAGATCACTTAAAAAAGGACCGTTTATTGATCCTAAACTTCTGAAAAAAGTTGAAGAGCTTAATAAAGTTAACCAGAAAAAAGTCTTAAAGACATGGTCGAGGTCAACAACAATTACTCCCGATTTTGTTGGGCACACCTTTGCCGTACACAACGGAAACAAGTTTGTCCCTGTATTTGTATCCGAAAATATGGTAGGACATAAGCTTGGCGAATTTTCTCCGACCAGGATTTTCAGAGCGCATTCAGGAAACAGAAAAGACGAAAAATAAGGAATACATAGTTTACAATGGAAGCTAAAGCAATTAAAAGATATATTCAAAGTTCGCCCACAAAAATGAGGCTCGTTGTCGATCTTATCAGGGGCAAATCTGTAAATGAAGCACTGAACATTCTCCATTTCTCACCCAAGCATGCTTCAAAAGTGGTGGAAATGACCTTAAGGTCTGCAGTCTCTAACCTTTCAAATAAAGTTGAATCAGGAAGGGTCGAAGAAAAAGATCTGATCGTCAAGACTGTTTTTGTTGACGGAGGACCCGTGCTTAAAAGAATGCTGCCGGCGCCTCAGGGAAGAGCTTACAGAGTAAGGAAACGTTCAAATCATCTTACTATTGTTGTTGCACAGAAGGAACAGGCGTAACTCTGCTAAATTCATTATTTAAGAAAAAAATTATCTTATTCAATAAAAGGAACTTGTATTGGGACAAAAAACACATCCGGTAGGCTTTAGAGTTGGAGTTATCAACAACTGGGATTCCAGTTGGTATGATGATAAGAGTTTTGCCGCAAAGCTTATGGAGGATAATATGATACGCGGCTATATCAGGAAGCGATTTGATAATGCCGGTATTTCAAAGATAGAAGTAGAAAGAACTCCGAAGAAGATCACGCTTACTATTCATACATCAAGGCCGGGTTATGTAATTGGAAAAAGCGGCAAGGAGATCACTCATCTTGAGGGTGAGTTAAAAAAAGTTACAAGCAAAGATATCAAAGTCCTGGTTACAGAAATCAAAAAGCCGGAGCTTGATGCGCATCTTGTTGCAGAAAATATTGCCAACCAGATCTCAAACAGAGTTTCATACAGAAGAGCTATCAAAACTGCAATAGCTTCTGCTATGAGAATGGGTGCCGACGGAATAAAAGTTTATGTTGGCGGCAGGCTTAATGGCGCGGAAATTGCAAGAAGCGAGCAATTTAAAGAGGGAAGGATCCCTCTTCAGACCATTCGCGCGAACATTGATTTTGCAAGTCTTGCAGCCAGCACAATATACGGCAAGATCGGTGTAAAAGTTTGGATATGTATCGGTGATAAGCTCATCAGAAAGTAGTTTAAAGTAAATTTTAGAATTTTTCTTGTTTAGGAGAGTGTTTGTATGGCTTTAATGCCAAAAAGAGTTAAGTTCAGAAAAGCCCATAGGGGCAGAAGGGCCGGAAAGGCAACAAGGGGATTCACTGTTTCCTTCGGTAACTTTGGGTTGAAAGCAATGGAGCCTGCCTGGATCACACAAAGGCAGATCGAAGCTGCCAGGGTTGCGATCACAAGAGAAATGAAAAGAGATGGCAAAGTCTGGATCAGGATATTTCCTGATAAGCCTTTTACAAAAAAGCCGCTCGAAACCCGTATGGGTAAAGGTAAAGGAGCTCCGGAATACTGGGTTGCAGTTGTGAAACCGGGAACCATTATGTTTGAAGTGGGCGGAGTCACAAAATCAGTTGCTGAAGAAGCCATTAGGCTTGCAGCTCATAAGCTGCCAATAAAGACAAAGTTTGTTGTAAGACACGATTACTCAGAATAATCACAGGTGAAACCACAGTCATAGCAAAATGAAATATTACGAAATAAAAACACTATCAACTGAAGATTTGAAAAACAGACTCAAAGAAGAGAATGAAGGTTTGGAGAATCTCAGGTTTCAGAAGTCCATAGGACAGCTGGAAAACTTTAAGGGCATACAGAATACCAAAAAGCTGATCGCAAGGATCAGTACGATCCTTAAAGAAAGAGAATTATCAGATAAAAAGGATAAATAATTAACTAATGAGCGAAAATTTAGAACAAGTTAATAATACACCGGATACTGCCGCTGAAGAAATTAAAACCGGAACTGCAGCAGAAGTGAACGGAACCGCTTCTAAAAGAGGCCGGAGGAAGACCCGTATTGGCAAGGTTGTGAGCAATAAGATGGATAAAAGTATAATTGTTGCCATTGAAAGAAGGATAATTCATCCAATATACAAAAAGTATTTCAAGAAGACTACAAAATTCATGGCGCATGACCAGAATAACGTTGCGAACATAGGCGATATTGTTAAGATCATGGAAACGAGACCACTGAGTGCCAGAAAAAGGTGGAGACTTGTTGAGATTATTGAAAAAGTAAAATAATATTATATCTAGGATTATAAAATGGTTCAGGAAGAAACAAATTTAGTGGTTGCGGATAATTCAGGTGCGAAGAAGGTCAGATGCATCAGGGTTCTTGGAGGTTCCGACAGAAGATATGCCGGCGTAGGTGACCTGGTTGTTGTTTCGGTCAAATCAGCGATACCCGGAGGTAATGTTAAAAAAGGTGATGTTTCAAGAGCAGTGATTGTAAGAACAAAGAAAGAAACACGCAGAAAAGACGGCTCGTACATTAGATTTGATGAAAACGCAGCAGTACTTATAAATGCAGAAAATGAACCGAGAGGAACAAGAATTTTTGGTCCGGTTGCAAGAGAATTGAGAGAAAAGCAGTTCATGAAGATCATTTCATTAGCACCGGAGGTATTATAATCATATGAGTAAACTAAAGAAAAACGACAAAGTAAAAGTAATTTCCGGTAATAATAAAGGTAAAGAAGGAAAAATCCTCAAGATTTACCGGGATAAGGATCGTGTTATTGTAGAAGGCGTTAATATTATAAAACGTCATACAAGACCAAATCAGAAGAATCCGCAGGGCGGGATATCACAAAAGGAAGCACCAGTCCACATTTCCAATGTGATGCTTATTGACCCTAAAGCCGGTGAACCGAGCAGGCTGGGAATGCAGATAATTGAAGATGAAAGCGGCAAAAAGAAAAGAATGCGCTACGGCAAAAAGAGCGGTGAAATCATTATTAGTTAAAAAGATTAAAATTATTTATTTAGATGGCTGACGAGAAAAAAGAAAAAAAAGCACCGAAACAGGGTAATAAAGAGGAAGCAAAAACCAAAAAGGCTCCTAAAAAATCCAAGGAAGCTGAAGTTCATGTAGAAGAAAAACTTCCTTCAAGGTTGTTTAATTTCTATAAAAAAGAAGTGATCCAGGAGCTTTCAAAGAAATTCGGATATAAGAATGTATTCCAGGTCCCTAAACTTGAAAAGATTTCGATAAATGTCGGTGTCGGACTAGCAACCCAGGACCCGAAACTTGTTGATGTAGTTGTTAAGGATCTTGAAGTTATAGCCGGTCAGAAACCCGTTATTACAATTGCCAAGAAATCAGTTTCGAATTTCAAACTGAGAGAAGGCATGAAAATTGGCTGCAAAGTCACTTTGAGAAGAGAAAGAATGTATGAGTTCCTTGACAGGCTTATTAATGTAGCAATCCCAAGGATAAGAGATTTTAGGGGTGTACCGGATAAGTCATTTGATGGAAACGGAAACTACACACTCGGAGTGAAGGAACATGTGATATTCCCGGAAGTTAATATAGATAATGTTGCAAAACATTTTGGCATGGATATTACATTTGTTACAAGTGCATCCTCGGATGATGAGGCAAGAGAGCTGCTAAGAGCTTTTGGAATGCCGTTTGTAAAAAGAGAAGCATCAGTAAATTAAACTAAGATCAAATTAATTCATAGGAGTTAGTATTGGCAAAGACATCTCAGATAGCCAGAGAGAATAAAAGAAAGAAGTTAGTCAGCAAATTTGCTGAAAAGAGAAAACAGCTGAAAGACAGCGGTGATTATGATGCACTTACCGAACTTCCGCGTAACAGTAATCCCATCAGACTTCATAACAGGTGTGCTTTGACCGGAAGGGCAAGAGGGTTTTACAGGAAATTCGGAATCTCGAGGCTTACGTTCCGCAAAATGGCACTTGAAGGAAAGATCCCGGGCGTAAGAAAAGCCAGCTGGTAAGATTTTTTAATTATAAAGAAAACACATACAATGAACACTGATCCAATATCAGATTATTTAACGAGAATCCGGAATGCTCAAAAAGCAAAGAAGAAGGTTGTAGAGATTCCTTCATCTAATCTTAAATTAAGAATAACCGAAATACTTAACAGGAACGGATTTATTGGAGATTTTAATGTCGTTGATACTGCTAACAAGCAGGGCAGCATAGTTATTAATCTAAAATACAGTAACGGTTCGGGAGTGATTATCGGACTTGAAAGAGTCAGCAGGCCGGGTATCCGCAAATATGTTCCAAACAGCAAGGTACCAAAAGTTCTCAATGGCCTGGGTATTGCAATTGTTTCAACATCCAAAGGACTTATGTCTGATAAAGAAGCAAGGAAACTTGGTGTTGGCGGAGAAGTGCTCTGCAACGTTTGGTAATAATCAAAGTATTAGGATAAAATTTTGTTAATAATATGTCGAGAATAGGTAAAAAACCGGTTAAAGTAGCAAAGGGAGTTAAAGTTGAAAAAGACGGTAATGATATTATTGTGACAGGTCCGAAAGGATCAATGAGACTTTACGTAAATCCCGTAATTAAATCACAGATAAAGGATGACGAGATTGAGTTCACCAGAGGTTCTGAACTTAAAAGAGAGAAATCGCTGCATGGATTGTACGCAATTCTTGTAAAGAATATGATAAGCGGCGTTACTGAAGGATTCAGCAGGAAACTTGAACTAGTGGGGATTGGGTATCGCGCAGAAATTAAACACAATATGCTGTTTCTTAATCTGGGCTTTTCTCATCCTATCATGTTCCAGGCTCCCGAAGGAATTAAGATCGACGTACCAACTGATACTTCTATACTGATTTCGGGAATGGATAAACAACTGGTTGGACAAGTGGCAGCAAAGATAAGATCATTCAAGAAACCTGAACCATATAAAGGTAAAGGAATTAAGTATGAAGGCGAATTTATAAGACGCAAAGCAGGAAAAGCTGCAGCTAAGTAGTTTGTGAATCATACTGTATCAAGAATCAGTTAAACGGATAAAGACAGGTAATTAAATTATATGCCAAGCAAAACAAAATTAACCCCAAGAGAAAAGATCAAGTACAGGATCAGAAAAAGGATCATTGGTACAAAAGACTGCCCCAGGCTTGTAATTTACAGGAGCTTGAGTGAAGTCTATGCTCAATTGATAGATGATGTTAATGGAAAGACTATTTGCTCGGTTTCATCAATTAGTAAAAGTGAAAAAGGCAATGCGGCGAAAGCTTCCAAAACCGATAAAAGCAAGTTGATCGGTAAAAGGATTGCTGAGCTGGCTGCCGAAAACAAGATCAAGAAAGTTGTATTCGATAGGAACGGTTACCTTTATCACGGTAGAGTCAAAGCAATTGCAGAATCTGCAAGGGAAGCCGGACTGGAATTTTAGAAACTGCTAATTTGGCGGCCCTAACTCAGTTGATTTCTCAAGTTTTCAATCTCGGGTCGTCTAATGGCAGGACAGCGGCCTTTGGAGCCGTTAGTGGAGGTTCGAATCCTCCCCTGAGAACTCAGTTTTTTGAAAATTTAGGCATATTGTGGATTTTTAATATTTTTTTATATATATTTGTAATTAGATTGTTTAGGAAATTTTAGTTAATGGCAAAAAAAGTAAAAGCAGGCGAATTACAGCTAAAAGATAAGCTGGTTTATATAGGAAGAGTGGCGAAAGTCGTAAAAGGCGGCAGAAGGTTCAGTTTTACTTCTGTTATAGTAGTAGGTGATGGCAACGGGCACGTTGGGATCGGCCTCGGTAAGGCAAACGAAGTTTCGGCTGCAATTGCGAAAGGTTCAGATGATGCCAGAAAAAATCTTGTATATGTGCCTTTGAGAAAAGGTACTTTGCCGCATGAAGTTATCGGTAAATATGGTGCCGGAAAAGTTCTTCTTAAACCTGCATCACCGGGAACTGGACTAATCGCAGGCGGCGGAGTGAGGGCTGTATTAGAAGCAGCAGGGATCCAGGATGTTTTGACTAAGTCCCTTGGTTCTTCAAATCCGCACAATATGGTAAAAGCTACAATGAACGCACTGAGGAATATATATGATGCCAAAGCACTGGCAGCGAGGCGCGGAACCGATGTTCAGTCAATATTTTTGAATTAATTATTTGGGATCCTATTAAAATGGCGAAGATTAAAGTAAAACAGATCGGAAGTACGATAGACAGGCCAAAAAAACAAAAGCTCGTTATAGCAGCTTTGGGGCTTGGCAGAATAAGCAAAGTCAGAGAGCATAACGATACTCCTCAAATCAGGGGTATGATCGATAAAGTTAAACATTTAGTAGAAGTAAGCAGTTAAGATTATACACTTAAGATCGAAATAGTCGTGAAAGACGTCATCGTGATTAGAGTAGAGATTAGGTGAATTTAAACACATTTAAAAACATTATAGGAGGAAAAAAAGTAATGTTAAAACATTTTCTAGCAGTTATGTTACTGTTCGTTGTGGCTGTAGGGACCTTTTCTCAGTCCATACCGAGCGGAACTGGTAGATACTCAGCTTTAGGTAGTTCACCTTTCATTCTGGATGCTTCTACCGACATACAGAATAATCCGGCATGGAACAACTATTACAGAAACTATGCATTTGCTGATTTGAACCAGTTTGGTGAAAGCAGCAATTTTGACGGATTCGGCGGCGTTACTTTTGGCGTTGGAAAGAAATGGAATTTAGGATTTATCGTTAACAGGACTCAGGACGCATGGAGTCTTTTTGGTGCTGATTCCGTAAGCGCACCTGTAGTTCCTTTCATGGGACTCATCGGTACTTCAGCCAGCAAGAATTTCCATGTTGGTTTGGCTCCGTATGTTGGCATGTGGAACCAGAAGTACACAGGGGACACCAACTATAACTATGACAGAAGTTCAATGTCAATTGGTGCTAACCTTGGTTTCATGTACATGATCAAAAAAGGTTGGGTTGAAGGTGCATTCAGGTTCAGAATGAACAGCTACAAGAATGAGACCACAATCGGCGGAGGCACAGTTACTGCAGAAAATGACGGCGGCATGGAATTTGGTGCAGCTTTCAGAGGATGGATCTATCCTTCAAAAGGCAGTAAGATCGCTATCGTTCCTTTAGTAGGCTTTTATACCTATAGCTTTACCCCGAAGGTAACTTCAGGTACAACCACCACAACCGGAAATGAAAATAGCTGGTTGAACATTAATGGCGGTGTAGGTTTAAACTGGCCGATAATGGATGATATGCAGATTGCTGGCGGTGTATTGGCTTCATACAACACAACCAAATCTACATTCAGCGATACAACCGGAACATATGAAAATAAAGGAACAAACTTCATCGCTCCTGTTTTCAATATGGCTCTTGAAACAAGGATCGCTGACTGGATAACCGGCAGACTCGGATTCACCAAAGGTATAAACATGCTTTCTTCAGAGTCCAGTGTTCCTAATTCAACAATTGAATTTAGCACAATTGGTGCATCCACTGGTTCTTCAATCAACCTTGGTGCAGGTTTCCATTTTGGCAGATTCAGCATCGATGCTACAGTTTCAGAAAGATGGCTTAAACAGGGTCCATTCTTTATTTCCGGATCTAATGCTCAGAATTCTGAAGACATGTTCGGTACAATCTCAGCATCGTACAACTTCAACAAGTAAACAAATATTTTTATATTAATTTAGACCCCTCGCCTTTTTGCGAGGGGTCTTTATTGTAAGACTTTAGAAATCACTATGGACATCCTAAGCAATCTCAAATACGCAGAAGGTTCAAAGAAGAAAAGGAAACGAGTAGGCAGAGGGCCCGGATCGGGTCATGGCAAAACTTCAACAAGGGGCATGAATGGGCAGGGTTCAAGATCAGGAAGCGGTGTAAGGTCCTGGTTTGAAGGCGGACAGATGCCTATACAAAGAAGGCTGCCCAAATTCGGTTTTACAAATCCCGGAAGGATTGAATTTCAAGTTTTAAATCTTGGCAAACTTCAGAGCTTTTTTGATAAAGGCAAACTGAAAGACCAGAATTTAAGTCCTGAAATACTTTATAAGTTGGGAGTAATTTCAAACGGGAAGTTGCCGCTTAAAATTTTGGGAGAAGGCGAATTTAAGCAGAAGCTGGAGATCAGCGCTCACAAGTTTAGTAAAACTGCGCTTGAGAAAATTGAAAAGAGCGGGGGCAAGGCAATCACTTTATGAGCAGTTTTGTTGAGAGTTTCAGGAATATATTTAAGATTCAGGAGTTAAGGCAAAGGATAATATTCACTGTATTACTTCTTATAGTTGTTAGAATTGGTGCTCACATAACTTTGCCGGGTATTGATACAGGTCTTCTGGCAGAAGCCACTAAGAACCAGTCGGATAATACGCTGTTTGGATTATATGACCTTTTTGTTGGCGGTGCATTCAAGAATGCGGCGATATTTGCTTTAGGTATAATGCCTTATATCAGTTCTTCTATCATAATCCAGCTTTTGGGAGCGGTTGTTCCGTATTTCCAGAAACTTCAAAAAGAAGGTGAAGCCGGCAGAAAGAAGATCAACCAGCTTACAAGATACGGTACTGTCCCGGTAGCACTTATGCAGGCATGGGGCGTAAGCGTTCAGCTTAAAAGTAGGAATGTAGCGGGAGTAAGTATCCTCGCACCGGATGTTTCACCCGTATTGTTTGCAGTTTCATGTATTATACTGATGACCGCCGGTACGATTTTTATGATGTGGCTCGGTGAGCAGATAACTGAGCGGGGGATTGGAAACGGTATATCTCTGATTATTTTCGTCGGTATTATTGACAGGTTACCATATGCATTTCTGGATGAGTATCAGGTCGTTGCCTCAGGTGCAAGAAGCATAATAGTTGAATTGATCATAATTGCAGGACTCGTGTTTATTGTTGCAGGTGTAGTACTTGTAACACAGGCAATGAGGCGTATCCCGGTGCAATATGCCAAAAGGGTTGTTGGAAGGAAAATTTATGGCGGAGTTACTCAATATATTCCGCTCAGAGTAAACCAGGCCGGAGTTATGCCGATCATTTTTGCGCAATCAATTATGTTCGTTCCAAACACAATATTGACGTTCTTTCCGAACAGCCAGTTTATGCAGGATCTTTCGAAGTATTTTGACCAGACAAGTTTGGTGTATGCATTTATGTATGGTTCACTTATAGTGTTCTTTACATACTTTTATACAGCAATTGCTTTTAACCCCAAAGATGTTTCTGACAATATGAAGAAACAGGGGGGCTTTGTTCCCGGTGTAAGGCCCGGGAAGGCTACATCTGATTTTATTGATAATATTCTTACAAAAATAACTTTGCCGGGCTCGATTTTTCTGGCGTTTATTGCGATCTTGCCTGCGTTTATTGCTCAGGCAGGCGTAACTCAGGGACTTGCCCAGTTCTTTGGAGGTACAAGCTTGCTCATTGTAGTTGGTGTTGCTCTTGATACATTACAACAGGTAGAGTCTCACCTTGTTATGAGGCATTATGACGGCTTCATGAAAAGCGGCAAGATCAAAGGCAGAAGAGGTTAAAATAAGTTGGTTAAAACTGTTAGCGAAATAGAAGCTATCAGAGAAAGCTGTTCCATTGTAGCTGGTGTTCTTTCTTATATAGAAAAGTTTCTTAATCCCGGTATTACAACTCTGGAAATAGATGAATTGATCGAGGATTATATCAGATCCAGGGATGCCGAACCGGCATTTAAGGGTTACCGGGTTCATAAAAACATCTTCCCTGCAAGTTCATGCATTTCTATAAATGAACAGGTCGTTCACGGGATACCCGGCTCGAGAAAGCTGCTCGAAAATGATATCGTGAGCATTGATGTAGGTGTAAAAAAGAACGGTTATTACGGAGATGGTGCAAAGACATTTGCAATCGGCAATATCAGCCCTGCAAAAAAGAAGCTTCTCAAAATAACTGAAGAGAGCCTTTATAAGGGACTAGAAAACGCAAGTGACGGCAGATACATAAATGATGTTTCGCTTGCAATACAGCAGCATGTTGAAGCAGCCGGATTTTCTGTAGTTAGAGACCTTGTTGGTCATGGTATTGGAAAACAGCTTCATGAAGAACCCCCGATTCCTAATTATTATCACAGCGGGTACAGGAACAAGTTTAAGGCAGGTATGACCGTTGCAATTGAGCCAATGGTCAATTATGGGACTTACAAAGTCAAAGTCCTGAACGATAAATGGACTTATGTTACAGTTGACGGTGAACCAAGTGCGCATTTTGAACATTCAATTTTGATCACAAACGGGAAGCCTGAAATATTAACAATGGAGAACTAAATTCTATTAATGGCAAAACAGGGTACAATTAAGGTTGATGGTGTTATTACAGATACTTTGCCCAATGCCGCCTTTAAAGTGAAGCTTGAGAATGGCCACGAAATAATAGCTCATATTTCGGGTAAAATGAGAATGAACTTTATCAAAATACTCGAAGGAGATAAGGTTTCTGTAGAACTGTCACCGTATGATCTGACCAGGGGAAGGATCACTTACAGGTATAAATAAGAGTTTTCCGGATTGCAAAAAAGTTTATATTAAAGTTCAAGAGGTAAAAAATGAAAGTTAGAAGCTCGGTAAAGAAATTGTGCGAACACTGCAAGATCATCAAAAGAAAAGGTGTTATCAGAGTCATCTGCAAAAATCCAAAACACAAACAGAGACAGGGTTAAATCATAATTATCAGGAGTAATATCAATTGGCAAGAATAGCCGGAATAGATCTTCCAAAAAACAAACGAGTAGTAATAGGTTTAACTTCAATCCACGGGATCGGGCGGACAACATCCGAAAAGATCCTTGATAGGACAGGTATCAGCTACGATAAGAAAGTCGCTGATCTTACCGATGACGAAGTTAACCAGATCCGTAATATCATAACATCCGAGATCAAGGTCGAAGGTGCGCTTAAGTCAGAAGTCCAGGCAAATATTAAAAGACTTATGGATATCGGAAGCAACAGGGGCAAAAGGCACAGAAGAGGCCTTCCTGTCAGGGGACAAAGAACAAAGACTAATGCAAGGACAAGAAAAGGCAAGAGAAAGACCGTAGCAGGAAAGAAGAAAGCAGCCGCTAAGAAGTAAACTTGAAAGAATAATTTTATATGACACAACAGGTAAAAAAGACTAAGAAAAAAACTACGGTTGAATCAACCGGTGTTGCCCACATAAAGGCTACATTTAATAATGTTATAGTTACGTTGACCGATGTACAGGGCAATACTATTTCATGGGCTTCCTCGGGTAAGATGGGTTTTAAAGGGTCCAAAAAGAATACACCGTTTGCTGCACAGGTTGCAGCAGAAAGTGCAGCTAAAACGGCTCTGGATGCAGGATTGAGAAAAGTTGATGTCTTTATCAAGGGTCCCGGCTCGGGAAGAGAAGCTGCAATCAGATCTTTACAGACTGCAGGACTTGAGATTATGAGCATAAAGGATATTACCCCGATCCCTCACAATGGCTGCAGGCCGCCTAAAAGAAGAAGAGTATAAGAAAATAATAAATAATATTTTATAAATGGCAAGATATACAGGACCAAGCTGCAAGCTTTGCAGAAGAGAAAAGCAGAAACTATTCCTGAAAGGGACGAAGTGTTTTACTGAAAAATGTCCCGTTGAAAGAAAAAATTATGCTCCGGGTCAGCACGGTCTTTCAAGAAGATCTAAAGTATCCGACTATTCAATTCAGCTGAGAGAAAAACAGAAAGTTAAAAGAACATATGGAGTTCTTGAATCTCAGTTCAGGAATTACTTTGAGCTTGCTTCCAAACAAAAAGGCAGAACAGGTGAAAACCTGGTTAAACTGCTTGAAAGAAGGATGGATAACATAATTTATCGCTCCGGGCTTGCTCCATCAAGGAAAGCAGCAAGACAGTTGATCCTTCATAACCATTTCAGAATAAACGGTAAATCGGTCAATATACCTTCTTTATTGCTAAGAGCCGGTGATACGATCCAGGTCAAGGATAAGAGCAAACAGGTAAAGGTATTCCATGAGTCAATGAAGAGAGTAAAAGATGACATGCTTCCGGGCTGGCTGCAGGTTGATAAATCTGCACTCAAAGGCACACTGCTTTCAATTCCGGAAAGAATCGATATTCCGTTTAACGCAAACGAACAATTAATAGTTGAATTATATTCAAAATAGTAAATAAAAATGATAAATCAATATATTCAGTTCCCGGAAAAGTTAGAGTTAGAAAAAGATACCCAAACCAGGTTCTTTGGCCGTTTTGTAATGCAGCCGCTTGAAAAAGGTTACGGTATTACCTTAGGTAATGCTCTCAGAAGAGTATTGCTATCTTCTCTTCCCGGAACGGCAATTACAGGAATAAAGATAAATAATGTTCCGCATGAATTCACTACTATAAAGGACGTTGTTGAAGATGTCTCTGAGATCATTCTGAATCTGAAAGAAGTGCGTTTCAAGCAGAACATTAAAGGAGCCAATAAGGTCGAACTGAGGCTTAAAGGACCCATTGATTTCATCGCAAGGCATATCCAGGAAGCTACTGAAGATTTCGAAGTGCTTAATCCCAATCACCGTATTGCAACACTCAATAAAAATGCAGATGTGAGTATAACGCTCAAGATCGGCTCAGGGATAGGGTATGTACCTTCAGAAGAGAATAAGGAAGCAGAGCAGGATCTGCTTATGCTGCCCATTGATTCAATCTTCACCCCGGTAAAGAATGTTAAATACGAAATTCTGAATACAAGGGTTGGACAGAAAACAGATTACGAAAAGCTTTATCTTGATATTACGACTGACGGCACTATCAATCCCGTTGATGCTCTAACGCAGGCTGCTGATATTCTTAATGAGCACATTGCAATGTTCCAGAATTTCGGAAAAGTTACGGAAGAGAAAAAGGCGCCGGTCAAGAATGAAGAAACTGAATTTGCACGTATCAGGAAGATGCTGCTGACAAATGTTGATGAGCTGAAGCTTTCTGTTCGCGCACAGAATTGTTTGCGTTCTGCAAACATCAAAACCCTGGGAGATCTTGTAAGACACCAGGAAGTTGAAATGCTGCAGTTCAGGAACTTCGGGCGGAAATCTCTTGCTGAGCTTGGTGAGATACTCCAGGAAAACGGACTCTCATTCGGAATGGATGTCGATAAATACATAAAAGAAGAAAACTAAAATTATTAATGCTCGTTTGATATGATACACAGAAGAAAAGGCAGAAAACTCAAAAGAACGGCGTCGCATAAGAAGGCTTTGTTGGCAAATCTTTCTGTTGCCTTGATAAAGAATAAGAAGATCAGAACAACGCTTGCAAAAGCTAAAGAACTGAGGACTTATATTGAACCCATGATCACGAAATCCAGAAAAGCTCATCTTTCTAAAGATGGCAAACCTGAATTTGGGGTCCACCTAAGAAGAGAAGTTAATAAGTATCTGCAGGATAGAGGCGCTGTTAAAATGCTTTTTGAAGAGATCGCGCCCAAAGTAATTGATAGGAACGGCGGATACACCAGAGTGCTCAAAATGGGCAGAAGACTTGGAGACGGTGCTGAACTTGCACTTATTGAACTTGTAGATTATAACCTGGAACAGACTAAGACCGATACAGCTGCAGATACAGAAACTACAGCAGGAAAGACAAAATCTAAGAGCAAGATCACAAAAACCAAGAAGTCACCGGCAAAAACCGGCACTGAAACCAAAAAATCAACAAAGGGCAGGAAGAAAAAAGAGGCAGCTGAGTAATCAATAATTTAAGAGGTAAGCTTAACTTATCAAATAAATGAAAATATCCACAGCTGAATTTGTAAACAGTATTTCGGACCTTAACCAGCTTCCGACTGCTCATTTACCCGAAATCGTGTTTATAGGCCGGTCAAATGTAGGTAAGTCCTCTCTTATAAACAAGATCTGCAACAAGGCAAAACTGGCTAAAACAAGCTCTGTTCCCGGCAGAACAAGGCTCCTTAACTACTACCTCATCAATGAAGAATTCTATTTTGTTGACCTTCCCGGTTATGGTTATGCTAAAGTACCTGAACAAATAAAGACGGGCTGGCGAAAGCTTGTTGAAGAGTATATAAGTTCAAGAAAGAACATAAAGCTCGTTTTTGAGCTTATGGATTCTAGGCATGACCCTACTTATCTGGACCAGTTAATGATAAATTGGCTTGAGTATTACGAGATAAATTACGCAATTGTACTTACGAAATCCGACAAGATATCTCAGAACAAAATGGAAAGACAGATTTACAGAACTAGCAAGATTGTAAGTAACGATGATTTATGTAAGGACTATATCCCGTTTTCCGCAATTTCAGGAGAAGGCAAAGATACGGTCGTAAAGCTTATTTCCGAGAGCCTCATTTCTTAAACATCTAATCCAGATATCTTTTGCTCAAAAAGAAGATATTCACACCCGGGCCTACACAGGTCCACCCTGATGTTTTAAAAGCCACTATTTCCTCCGATGCATATCACAGAAGCACTGAATTCAGGCAATTTCACTCCGCTCTTGTTCAAAAACTCAAATCTATTTTTCTAACCGATCAGAATCTGAAAATTCTGACCACCTCCGGTACCGGCGGGCTGGAAGCAGCTGTGATCAATTTCTGCAAACCGGGTGATAAGGTGCTCTTTATCGATCAAGGCAGATTCGGAGCACGGTGGGGAGCGATAGCCAAGGCCCACGGTTTCAATACTTCGCGAATCACCATACCGTACGGCAGCTCAGTGAGGAAGGAAGATCTCAAAAAAGAAGTGTTGGAACAGGCAAATGTAGTTTTGTTAACCCATTCCGAAACTTCAACAGCAACATTGACTGATATTGCTGCAATTACTTCATATGTTAAACAGAACTCGAATGCCATTGTGATCGTGGATGCTGTTACATCTGTTGGTGCAATTGAATTCAGATTAGACGGTTGGAATGTTGATGTTGCGGTCTCAGCATCACAAAAAGGATTCATGACACAGCCGGGACTGGCAATAATTGCATACAGCAACAGTGCTAAAGAGGTCATGCTGAATAATCATTCAAAGAGGTTTTTCTTCGATCTCAGGAAAGAAACAGAGTCGCAAAAAGAGGGGCTTACCACATGGACGCCGGCAGTCGGGTTGTTCTACGGAATAGATAAAGCATGCGACATCATATTAAATGAAGGTCTTGAAAATGTATGGGGCAGGACCCGTGAAATGGCTGAGTATTTCAGGAGTGAATCGATTAAACTTGGATTTGGGATATATTCAAAATCACCAACTGATTCATTGACAGCAATAACACTTCCCGATAGCATTCCGACGGGTGTTTTGATCAAGAATATGAAAGATAAGCACGGAGTTCAAATTGCAAATGGCCAGTCTGAACTAAAAGATAAAATCGCAAGGTTTTCACATATGGGTGACCTCCAATTAACTGATTTTAAAGAGCTTACGAAATTACTCAAAGACGAATTTGAACTGTTAAGATCCCGCAAATGAAAAAGACAAACAACATTGTTTTTATTGCTGATGATGTTGCGATCCCGGGTCTTGGAATGTTGAAAGAAAGATTCAGAGTGAAAGACTTAAGAGGGTTAACTACTCGTGAACTCTACAAGAGGATTCTGCAATCAAGTAAATACAGAGCAGGTTCAGATGCAGTTATTGTCCGTTCTACCAGAAAGTTCGACTCCCGTATTCTTGATCTGCTTGGAAAAAACACTTTAGTGAAAGTTATCTGCACTGTATCATCCGGCTTTGACAATATAGATATTGTTGCTGCACGAAAAGCTGGTATAGATGTTGTGAATGTACCGGGTGGTAACAACATATCCGCTGCGGAATTCACTATTGCTGTAATACTTGCCGCAGCTAAAGGAATTATCAGGGCTGACTCAGCTATGAAGAAGGGCCGCTTTGATTCAAGCAATTTTGTGAACTTCGAGCTGAAGGATAAAACGATAGGGATAATAGGCGTAGGCAGGGTAGGTTCTTATACCGCAAAACTCGCCCGCGCTTTCGGGATGAAATTACTCGGAAATGATATCAGAAAAGATCTTGCCCGAAGATACAGATTCATCAAATTTGTAGGTCTCAAAAAGCTGCTTTCAGAATCAGATATAGTTACGATCCACACCCCGCTTGACAGAACTACCCGAAATCTTATAAATGCTGCAAATATTCCGCTCATTAAAACGAGTTCAATACTGGTCAATTGTTCACGAGGCGGCACAGTTGATGAGAAAGCACTTATCAAAAGACTCAAAGCCGGGAAATTGAAATATGCGGCAGTTGATGTGTTCAGTAATGAACCTGATTTTAACAGGGAATTCTGCAGATTGCCAAACGTATTTCTCACTCCGCACCTTGCCGGCAAGACTTTGGAAAGCAAAGACAGGATGTCAGTAATTGCAGCAGAAAATATCATCAAATACTTCACCAAAGGCAGGACTTCGGTAAAATTAGTCAATTGAATTACTTATAAAATTTCCGTAAATTTGTAAAATAAAGCAATTTTCAGGAGGTTTAATGAAGTTCACTGTAAGAAGCAACGAGCTTATAAGCGCCGTAAATAAGGTGATTTCCGTTACGCCAACCCGCTCAACCTTGCCAATATTGGGAAATCTGTTGTTCAGTCTTGAGGGCAAAGAACTCTCTGTCATGGGTTCCGATCTTGAAGTTTACATTGAGGTCAAGATCAATGTTGACGGAAAAAGTGACGGTCAGGTTGCTGTTCCGGCAAAGAAGCTTGAGACTCTTCTGCAGAATCTACAGGGTAAAGATCTTAACTTTGACCTTCAGAGCAATTTTAAGCTTGTGATTAAAACCAAGGGCGGCAAATGGACTATTACAGGAGAAGATCCCAATGACTTTCCGTTGCCTGCCGAAGTTGAAGAGTCCGGTAAGGTAAGTATCAACAGCCAGCTGCTTACAAGATACCTCTCGAAGGCAATCCACGCCGCCAGCAGCGACGAACTCAGAAGAAGTATGAATGGAGTCTTTTTTGAGTTAAAAAAAGGTGAGTTCAAGGTAGTATCGACCGATGGCCACAGGCTGGTGAAGATAATCAAAACAGGATTTGCTTTTGACGGTGAAAAGACAAATATGCTTGTACCCATTAAGACCTGTCAGCTTATGTCAAAGCTTTTCAGAGGTAGATCAACCGACGGCGAGGCAGCCGAAGAAGAAACATCCCAGGCTGAAGGAAATGAAGTCAACCTTTATTTCAGTAATGATTTCCTCAAGTGCAGCCTTGGCAGCATAACCATCAATTCCCGGCTTATTGATGACACATTCCCCAATTATGAATCCGTTATCCCTAACGACAATGAAAAGATCTTAAAGTTATCAAAAAATGACCTTATCGGTGCAGTGAAAAGAAGCATTATCATGTCTGACCAGATCACAAATAAGACATCTTTCAGCATTTCAGAAAATGAACTGAAAGTTAGAGCAGTCAACAATGAATATGGAACGGATGCAGATGAAACGATCGAATGCAGTTTCACTGAAAGCGATGAATTTGAAATTGCCTTTAACGGCAAATATCTTCTGGAGGCAATTCAGCATTTTGAAAATGAAATGCTGATGTTCGATTTCAGCACACCGCTGAAGGCATCAATAATCAGACCCTCTGAACAGAATGAAAATGAGGATCTTATGATGCTCGTTATGCCCGTTAGAAATATCTGATAATGCTTCTCGAAGATCTTCATTTAGAAAATTTTAAGAATTATAAAAGCTGTTCTTTCTCATTCGGTCCCAAACTGAATTTTATCTTTGGTGAAAACGGGAACGGGAAAACCAATATTCTTGAAGCTATATCGTTTCTTTGCTTCTCCAAAAGTTTCCTTCTCAACTCGGAAAGTGATTGCGTTAAATATGCTGAGGCCCGTTTTGATGTAGCCGGTGGTTTTGAAAACAGGGTAGGTACAAAGCACAAATTGAGGTTTTCTTTTAACAAAGATGCAGCAAGCAAAGAATTGCTGTACGATAATGAGAAACTCAGCAGGTTCAGCGGTTTCATAGGAAAATTCCCGCTTGTTGTGCTTTCGCCTCAGGATATCAAATTGACACTTGGTTCGCCGCTGGATAGAAGAAGGAACTTCGATCTGCTTCTGTCACAAATAAGCATGGTTTATCTTGATGACCTCAGAAAGTATAACCGGAGCCTTAAGCAGAAGAATTCTCTGCTTAAGGATAATCTCATCAGCAGAAAGTATTCGGTTAAGGAGATAAAAGGCTTTGTGGAGCTTTGGAACAGGGAACTGGTGGATTTCGGAATCAGGATAATAATAAGAAGGCTGGATTTCCTTGAAGAATTCAAGAAATACCTGGAGCGCAGCTTCTACGATATTGTAGGGAAGAGATACATCCCCCTGATTGCATATGAGAGTGAGATGATACCCGAAGATGCATTGCATCACTCAGATGTAAATGCACTCAAGAACAGGTTCAGCGAGCTTATTGATTCAAAAATGGAAGCAGAGATCAAAAGGGGTACATCACTTTGCGGGCCGCACAGGGATAATTACATTTTCAGCATGGATAAAGGCGGTGAGCTTTTTGACATGCGTACTTTTGCATCCCAGGGAGAGCACAAGACATTTGTGGTTTCGCTTAAGTTTTCTGAGTATGATTATATTAAAGAGAGTCTGAATCATACCAATATCGGAGACCCGATCTTACTGCTGGACGATGTCTTTTCTGAACTGGATAAGAACAGGATAAATAAGATTTGCGGACTTATAGCCCGGTACGAACAGGTTTTTTTGACTACAACAGATAAGAATTACCTAGGTGAGTTAAGGAAAGTTTACTCCGATGCAAAAACGTTCGAAGTAATAAATGGAAGTGCAAATCTTGTCAATTGACTACAAAAAAAGGGCTAAGAGGCCCTCTGAACTTGCCTTTGAAGTTAACGAACTGCTTGATTCGCTTAAGAATACAAAAAGACAAAGATATACATTCTGGAAGAATGTTGTTGGAGAAAAAATAGCAGAAATAGCAGTACCTTCATATAAGAAGAATGGAGTACTGATTGTAAAAGTGCGAGATTCAGTCTGGAGGTTTGAGCTGACAAGGAGAAAGGATGAATTGCTTCAAAGTGTTAATGTTACATTACCCGAAAATAAGAAATTAAAGGATATAATATTTAAATAAATGGCTGATAAAAAAACTAAAGCAAAAGATACAGTAAAGGTACAGGAACCCAAAGGTTACGGTGCAGATAGTATTCAGGTCCTTAAGGGGCTGGAGCACGTTAGAAGAAGGCCGGCTATGTATATCGGCGATGTATCCAGCCGCGGTATGCATCACCTGGCATATGAAGTTGTTGATAACAGTATTGATGAGGCTCTGGCAGGGTATTGTGATAAGATCTCGCTGATAATCCACAAGGATGGCTCGATTACCGTGGAAGATAACGGACGCGGTATACCGACAGGTATGCATCCAACAGAAAAGAAATCTGCACTTGAAGTTGTAATGACAGTGCTTAATGCAGGCGGCAAGTTTGACAGGAATACATACAAAGTGTCTGGTGGATTGCATGGAGTGGGTGTTTCCGTTGTAAACGCTTTGAGCGAATGGCTTAAAGTTGAAGTCAAGCGTGAAGGTAAGATATTTGCCCAGGAATACAGAACCGGTATCCCGACCGGACCGGTAAAAGAGATAGGTAAAATGACCGGCAAAGAAACAGGTAATAAAACTACTTTCATGCCGGATAAATCTATTTTCAAAAATACCGTCATAAAATATGAGATACTTGAGGACAGGCTGAGAGAACTTGCTTACCTTAACAAGGAAGTAACTATAGTTATTAAAGACGAAAGAGACAAAAGGGAGAATAAATTCCATTTTGAAGGCGGTATAAAAGAATTTGTAAAGTATATAGATTCATCAAGAAAGACTTTTATGAAGGAGCCGATATTCATAAAAGGAGAAAGAGAAAGTACACAGGTCGAAGTTGCTTTCCAGTACAATGAATCTTACAATGATAATATCTTTACTTATGTAAACGATATAAATACCCATGAAGGCGGCACTCATCTCGTCGGGTTCAAAACTGCGCTTACCAGAACGCTTAATAACTATGGCAGCAAAGTCAATATAATTAAGAATGATAAGATACAGCTGACAGGGGACGATTTCAGGGAAGGATTGACATGTGTCATTAGCACTAAAGTGCCTGAGCCGCAATTTGAAGGACAGACCAAGACTAAGCTGGGCAACAGTGAAGTTAAAAGTATTGTTGAGACCATTGTAGGTGAACAGCTACAGCAATTCCTCGAAGAGAATCCTTCGATGGCAAAGAAGATAATTGAAAAGTGCCTTAGAGCCGCTGAAGCACGGGAAGCCGCACGCAAAGCCAGGGAACTGATCAGAAGAAAGAATGCGCTTGAGTTTTCGGGACTCCCCGGAAAGCTGGCAGATTGCTCTATCAGCGATCCCGAACACTGTGAAATATACCTGGTAGAGGGAGATTCTGCGGGCGGTTCAGCTAAACAGGGAAGGGATAGAAGATTTCAGGCTATACTTCCTTTAAAAGGAAAGATCTTGAATGTTGAAAAAGCCAGAATGAATAAGATCCTCGAGAATGATGAAATAAAATCCATTATTACTGCACTTGGTGCAGGACTCGGGAATTCAGATGAATTTGATGAGAGCAAGCTCAGATACGGAAAGGTCATACTAATGTGCGATGCCGACGTAGATGGTAGCCATATCAGAACTCTGCTTCTCACGTTTTTCTACAGGCACATGAAAGAAATCATAGAAACAGGCCGGCTTTACATTGCTCAGCCGCCTCTGTATAAGATCAAAGTACAAAAAGAAGAGCACTATGCATATGATGAGACAGAGAAAGACCAGATTCTGAAAAGATTCAAGCTAAATGGCAAGGCAGCTAAGGACGAAAAGGCGGAATTAAGCACTGAGACTGAGGTCTCGGAAAGCGGTGAAATAGTGACTAAGGGTAAAGGATTCACTATTTCCCGTTTCAAAGGTCTTGGTGAGATGAACCCGGAACAGCTTTGGTCCACAACTATGAATCCCGAAACCCGTACAATTCTGCGCGTATCTGTTGAAAATGCAATAGCTGCAGATAAAGTATTCGAAACGTTAATGGGTGAAGAAGTTGAACCGAGACGTAAGTTCATTGAAACAAACGCCAAATACGTTAAGAATCTTGATATATAAGAACACATTTTTGTTGCTGATTCCCGTTTTATTCGTTTTTGCCCTGTGTGATTCATCAATTTCACAGACAAAATCGAAATTCAAAAAAGTATATTCTGTATATGCAGGTATGGGAGTTGATTACGGCATAACTCCTGATTTGAATGACTACTTAGTTGCGGCGATTCCTTATAGTACGGGAGACAGCATCAAGACATTCAATCCAGGCGTTGAATTCTTCGGAGGGTTTGAATATGAACTTTCCCGAACTTTTGGCATCAGGGCAGATTATTCATATTATGTCAGAAGCGTTAGTTACACTTATTCGCCCGCAGTTTTTGATTACACTATTACATCACATCAGCCGTATGTTTTTGGCAATTATATACTGAGGTACGATCATTTTAATTTCAAGCTTGGAGCCGGTATAGGATATCATCTTCAGCAGCTTGATAACAGGATAAACAACAGTACAACTCTTTCATATTCCTCTTCCGGTCCTTCTATCAGAGCGGAAGTTGTCTTTGCTCCCAGGCTCTCAAAGAACTTTCACGGATATCTGAGCGGATTTGTCTTTGGGAATTTTTACTCTAAACTTAAGGATAGCAGCGGAAACACTTTGAAAGCTGCGAATTCAAACGTCGAAGCAAGTCTAAGCGGTTACGGAGTGGGAGCAAGACTTGGTTTCATAATCAATCTTAACTGAGCAATTGGAAGAAATACTGAAAGCAGTTTTACTGGGTGTTGTTCAGGGTTTAACGGAGTTTCTTCCGATAAGCAGTACTGCTCATTTGAGGATAATACCGTCGTTTTTCGGATGGGGTGATATAGGTGCTTCATACACTGCTGTTATACAAGTCGGAACCATGATTGCAATTATTGTGTATTTTTGGAAAGACTTGATGAAAATGTTTCTTTCCTTTTACGCAAGTATTAAGTCAAGAGATTATAAAAGCAAAGATACAAGGCTTCTTATATTGATCATCGCAGGCACGATTCCAATTGTGATATGCGGGTTTCTGTTCAAGGATATTATCAGGCATCAGTTTAGGAATATGTACGTAATGGCCTCCAGCCTGATATTCTTTTCAATAGTGCTTTTTGCGGCAGATAGATTCACAAAGAAGACTGTAACTATGGATAAGCTGAAAATGTCGGACGGCCTGTTTATCGGATTTTTCCAGGCACTTGCACTCATCCCTGGAGCTTCCAGGTCAGGATCAACTATATCAGGCTCATTTTTCAGGAATATGACCAGGGAAGATGCCGCAAGATTCTCATTTCTGCTGAGTATTCCGGCAGTTTTGTTAAGCGGTATGTATGAGCTGTTCTCACAGAGGGCAACTCTTTTAAGCGGCGATAGTGCTATATTAAGTCTCGTGGTCGCAACGGTAGTCTCCGGCATTGTAGGTTACTGGTCAATATGGTTCCTTATGGAGTACATCAAAAAGCATTCATTAACGCTTTTTGTTGTGTACAGAATACTTTTCGGCATCCTTATTATTGTTTTGTTAACAATGAATGTAATATCAAATTAAACTAATATTCAGCAGAAAGGACTTCAAGAAAATGAAGAAATCAGGGATATCAATTCTGGTTATCATGTTTTTCACAGTAAGTATGTTTGTATCATCTTGCGGCGAGAAAAAGACCGAAACAACAGATTTGAAGAAACAGGATAACACAACACAGCAGACTCAGACACAGACGACTCAAACCACTAATAAAACAAACAAAACAGATTCAATGGATAACAAAAAGGATTCAGTGAAGACTGATGAAAAAAAGGACTCAAAAGAGTCAAATACCGTACTTATGAAAACCAGTATGGGTGATATTGAGATTGAACTCAATGAAAAGGATGCTCCAAAGCATACCGAAAACTTTAAGAAACTGGTTAAATCCGGATTTTATGAAGGAACTACATTCCACAGGGTTATTCAGGGATTCATGATTCAGGGCGGAGACCCGAATTCCAAGGATAGCGACAGGTCCAATGACGGACAGGGCGGACCCGGCTATACAATTCCTGCAGAGATAAAAGCAAAGCATGAAAAAGGCTCTGTTGCCGGCGCAAGAATGGGTGACCAGGTAAATCCAAAAAGAGAATCAAGCGGAAGCCAGTTTTATATAGTTACCGGAGAAGCTTCTCACCTTGACGGGCAGTATACTGTCTTCGGAAAAGTGACAAAAGGCATGGATATTGTATTGAAGATCGAGAAAGTGAAAAAGGACGGTAATGATAACCCGATTGAAAAAGTAGTGATTGAAAAAGTTTCATTTAAATAGTTCGAAAGTTGAAGACATTCCTGGAATTTCAATCGGAAATATCTTCCGGAAAACTCCGGAATGTCTACTTTATTTCTGCCATCGATAGTTACTTTGTCAATAAGGCAGGTGAACTACTCAGGGAAAAGGTCTTCGGTTCCAAAGATCAAAAGGATAATTTTTTTCTGAAATATGCAGATGAGACCCCTATGCAGGAGCTTATTGACCTATCTTCGAATTTTGCCTCGCTCTTTTCCAGCCAAAAGATCATAATATTAAAAAGGTGCGAAAAATACTCAAGGAAACTAAGCGAATTTATGGCCTTTGCTGCCAAACCCGATAAGGATACTTTCCTTATGCTTGTTTTTGACAGAGACTTTGTTCTGGAGAAGAAAATGGGAAAAGATGCCGATTTCTTTGACTTCTCTGATATGCCTCAGAGAAACCTGTATGAGTGGGTGAAAGGAGAATTTGAATCCAGGGGACTCAGGATAAACAAGGATGCACTTGAGTTCTTTCTTGAGAATACACCGCTTTCATTTGATCTGCTCGATTCAGAGATATCTAAGTTAAGCAATTACGATTTTGGTGAGGGTGAGCCTGTTATAACACGTCAGTTGATTCTGGAATTTACTGGGTATGATCCCTCTGCAAGCCCGGACGAACTGATGGAACATATCCTGAAGAAGGAAAGAGATAATGCTTTAGCTGTTCTGGATAACCTGCTTAATAATAAAGGGGTTAATGAAGTCTACTTATTAAGTATGTTAAGTGCTTATTATATGGATATAATGATATTCAAATCTAAGGATGTTCCGAAACTTGATTCCAGATCTCTATATACAAAGTACAAAATATGGGGTGAAAGGGGCAATTTTGCAAAGGACCATGCCAAATTACTGGATATCAGCGCTTTAAGTAAGTGCATGGAATATCTTATTGAAACTGACAAAAAACTAAAGACAAGCATGCTCAATCCCAAGATACTTATGACTTACCTTGTAGAAGAACTTATAAATGCATAAATTTTGAATGGCGGAACAAAAAACGGGAATTTTAGTTAAATTAATAGGATACTGATGAAGCCTTCGAAAGAAGGGTCTGAAATAACGAAATTTAGTGATGAAGAGCTGATCTTCAGTTTCCAGGAGGGAAACCTAAATGCATATAACGAAATTGTAGCCCGGTATAAAGACAGGCTTACCAATTTCGTTTATCGTTATGTTGGCGATTATGATGAATGTGACGACATAGTTCAGGATACTTTTGTTAAGGTTTATACATCGAAGCATTTGTACAAAGAGATCGCAAAGTTTTCGACATGGATATACACAATTGCGATAAATCTTTCAAAAACAAAGCTGGCAAAGCAGCAAAAGTACAAGACGTTTTCAATAAGCGATGTCTATGACGATGAGAACAAGGATTTTGATATTGCCGATGAAGGATTTACACCGGATGTTGATGCGAATTCTAAGTTTTTGAGCAAGCATATTCAAAAAGCGCTTGATTCTATCAGCGAAAACTACAGAGAACTTGTTATACTTAGAGATGTTGATGATTTTTCGTATGAGGAGATAGTTGAGATGACAGGACTTCCAATGGGTACTGTCAAGTCGAGGATTAACAGGGGAAGAGAGAAGCTTCAGGAACTGTTAAAAGATATTTACAAGGAAGAGTAACAAAAATGATACACGACGATGAAAAATACAGATCTTTAAGAGATACTTTAAGATCACTCCCCAGGGTGAGAGCCAAGAGTGATTTTGAAGCAAGGCTTTTGAACAGGATCAAAGAAGCCGAAAAAAGCACGATTCACGCACCGGTTAAACCGGTTAAGGAACCTGTGTTTAAAAACTGGCTGGCAAATCTTTTTAGGCCGTCTTTAGTTCCCGCAATGGGGCTTACGGCAGTATTACTTATCACAGTAGCTGTGTATTTCGGTTATTTTGCAAGAATGAACGATACGCAATCTGTTAATGAACAAACGGTAGCTTCAACTAACCAGGGTGAGCTTATTATTTATGTAAAAGGTGACGGAGAGAAGAATTACAGCGAAAATTATCCCAAGGAATACAGCGCTGTATCACCTTCTGATAACAGGTCTGAACATGATGCTGCTCCCATTGAGACACCGAGTGATTATCTTTCACGACCGGAATCACCCAAGGCTGTTGAAGGTTACATAAAACCGGATAGAGTTAGTGAAGAACAGAAGATTGAGATGCAGCGTACACTTGATAAGGATGAAAAAGGAGTAGACGTAAAAAGCGAAAAGAAGAGCGATGATGTAATTATGAAGAAAGAATCAAGGAAAACTGAACCAAAGAAGGATATGGAAAAAGGTGACTCCCCATATAACATCAGGGACGAAAAGAAGAACGAGAATATAAACACAGAAGACGGCATTTTCGATCAGAAGCAGGAGAACCAGCAGCCCGAGGTTAATGAGAAGGAAGAAGATAAAGTTGAAGGCAAGAATAAAGCCGAAGATTCCAGCAGAATAAGCAGGGCACTTAAGGATTCAACGAAGAGCAAAGATACAAACAAGATCCTGGACGATAAAGAATAGGATTCCCAAAAATAACCGGGAATCCTATTCTATTGAACTTTAGAAGCCTTTACTTCTTATCTACAATCCTTTTTTCAAGAATATTATCGATGAGTCCGTAGTCTTTTGCCTCTTCTGCGCTCATGAAATTGTCCCTGTCGCAGTCTTTTTTCACAGTGTCAAAATCCTTGCCCGTGTGTTTTACCAGTATATTATAGATCGTATCCCTTGTCTTAAGCATTTCTTTGGTGTAGATCTCAATATCAGTTGCCTGACCCTGAGTACCGCCAAGAGGCTGGTGGATCATTATCTTTGAATTCGGAAGAGAAGTCCTCTTGCCTTTTTCACCTCCGGCAAGCAGCACTGCACCCATAGAAGCTGCCATCCCTGTACATATTGTGGCTACATTTGGCTTGATGTACTGCATCGTGTCATATATGGCAAGTCCGGCCGATACACTTCCTCCCGGAGAATTGATGTAAAGCATAACATCTTTATCTGCATCTTCTGATTCAAGGAACAACAGCTGGGCAATCACCAGGCTTGCAGTATGGTCATCTACTGGGAATCCGAGAAAGATGATCCGTTCCCTCAAGAGACGGGAATAAATATCCATTCCTCTTTCGCCGCGTGCAGTCTGTTCCACAACCATCGGTACCAGCTGGGCTGAAATGCTCTGGTTTTTCTCTATCTCAAGCTTGTTACCTGAGATTATTTTATGGTAATCCATTAATTTTCCTTCTATAATGATTAAGTTACGCTTGTATTCTTAAGATTTAGATTTCTTTGTTTTTGCCGGTTTCTTTTCTTTCTTTTCTTTTGTTCCGGTATCTTCAGTGTGGTCGTGCTGTTGTTTTTCAACTTCCTTTATCTTGGCATTTTCTATAAGGAATTTCATTAATTTGTCATCCAGCACTCTGTATTTAAGGTCAGGATTGTTTTCGTATATGGTTTTCAGTTTGTCAACAGGCAGATTATATTTCTTCGCGTCAGCTTCAATTATCGGTTCAATATCCTTATCCGTAACTTCTATTTTTTCTGCTTTGATTATTTCATCCCTTATTAAGTACCATTTTACCTGCAGAATCGCATCGACACGTTTAGTCTTTCTGAATTCTTCTTCATCAAAATCGGGGGGAAGCTTCCTTTTCTGATTCTGGTTCTTAACATCCTCCACGTATGAATCAAGTATATTTGAGATCAGTGCATCCGGTGCCGTTACTTCATTTAACTTAATCAATTCACTGACTATATTGTTCCTTACTTCCTGGTCCTCAATATTCCTGTAAATTCCGTCAAGGTCGGTCTTTACTTTTTCCCTGAATTCTTCAACTGTCTTAACACTTCCATCGGAATATATGTGATTAAAAAACTCTTCATTTAGTTCAGGGAAGATCACTTTTTCTACCTTCAGGCAGTTAACTCTGTACTTTTCTGTTTTTCCTTCTTCCTGGGCGGGGAGTATCAGTACTCTTTCTTCACCTGCAGATATCTCTGATAGCTGTTCTTTGAATTCCTTGTTGATCTGAGGATCGTTAAGGTAAACTCTGATGCTCTTATCGCGCTCCCCGATTATGTCTACCCCCGTTTCATCCAGCTTTTGCACATCTATTGTCAAAGTGTATTCGTCGCCATCAGCTTTGGGAGCTTCTTCATATTTTACGTGTTTGGACTGAATATACTTGATCTCTTCGTCGATCAATTTCTCGTCAATCCTGTAAACCGTCTTAGTAACTTCAATACCCTTATAATCTGCCAGCGTAATTTCAGGTTTTACTTCATATTTGACTTTGAATTTGAACAAAGATTTCTGTTCGTAATCCATATCTACCAATGCTGCTTCACCCAAAGGATGTATATGATTATCATCAAGATATTTCCTATATATCTCGTTTGAAACGTCTTCCAATGAACCTTGTTCAATAAGGTCACCGTACATTCTCTTCAGCATCGAAATTGGGGCTTTTCCCTTGCGAAAACCGGGAATTTCAGCCTTTTTTTGATACTTTTGGTATGCTTTTTCGAAATAGGGAGCCATATCTGCGTAAGTAACCTCAAATTCCACTTCCTGTTTAACGTCGTCTATTTTGTTTACTTTAAATTCCATTTTCAAAATTGATTAATCTGCAAATATAGCTGTTCCCGTTTTTTCGTTCAATGTACAATGTTGCCACAAATTAGGAAGCATTTAACTGAATCTGTTATAGAGACTTAAGCAGTAGTGTTTGAAGCCTCAGTTAATTGAATAGAAATTAACACCAACTTTGGATAAATTGCACTTATTATGAACAAGATATTGAGAGATTTGACCGCAAAGAAATCCCGGCTGGTAATAGGGCTTCTTTCTGGAACTTCTGTGGATTCAGTCGATGCCGTACTTGTAAAGATATCCGGTCACGGTACAAATACTGTTATCAAGATCCTGGATTTCGCCTCACAAGTAATACCCGAAAATATCAGGCTGTCAGTATTTCGCAATTCAGATGCGAAATCAGCCAGAATTGATGAGATTTGCCGGCTGAATGTAATAATCGGAGCCATATTTGCAGATGCAGTGCTCAAGATCCTCAAACGGAATGGACTCGGAGCTTCACAAGTTGATTTAATAGGTTCTCACGGCCAGACCATTCATCATTTACCTGACAGGAAAGCTTTTCATGGATATATGGTGAAATCAACCATGCAAATCGGGGACCCGTCTATTATTGCGAATTTGACAAGTATTACTACAATCGGTGATTTCAGAATTGCAGATTGCTCAGTCGGCGGCGATGGAGCACCTTTGGTTCCCTACCTGGATTATATATTGTTTTCCGATAGTAAACTGAGCAGGGGACTTCTTAACATCGGCGGAATCTCAAACATTACGGTAATTCCCCGGAAATCAAAGAAAGAGAATGTTATAGCTTTTGATACGGGTCCGGGCAATATGATTATTGACGGAATGATGTACCACCTGTTCAGGAAAAAGTATGATAAGAACGGAAGTACAGCCAAAAAAGGTAAAGTTAATGCCGGCCTTTTCAGTTTCCTGCTAGCTGATGATGTTTATCAGTTGTTCCCTCCAAAATCCACTGGCAGAGAGCATTATGGTAGGGAGTTTCAAAAGAAGCTGCTTGCAAGATCAAAAGGCATGAACAAAAATGATGTTATCAGAACGGTTACAGAATTTACCGCTTATACTATTTGGTTCAATTATTCCTATTTCATTAAACCGGTGACAAAGATTGACGAACTAATTGTAAGCGGCGGGGGAACAAGGAACCCTGTACTCATGGATGTGCTGAGAACTTATTTTAAGGGAGTTAAAGTGAGTGTTATAAATAAATACGGAATTAATGCAAAAAATAAAGAAGCAGTTCTTTTTGCAGTGCTTGCTAATGAATGTATTTCCGGAATTAGTACAAATATGACAACTGTTACCGGTTCCGGCAGGGATGTCATCCTCGGTAAGATCTGTCAGGGAGCAGCTCTATGAACTATGCGGGCAAGATTGCGATCGTAACCGGCGGTACGGGAGCGCTTGGGAGAGTTATAGTCAACAAGTTTGCATCGGCTGGAATGAAGGTCTATGTTCCCGTTCGTTCGATCCAGGAATTTAATACGATATTTGATGATTCGCAGGATTCTAAACTGGAATTCAAGGGTCTCCTGAAACGTTACGCCTTGCCTTGCGATGCATTGAATGAAGAAGAAGTGAAGGAGTTTTGCAGCAATGTGGTAAAACAGGATATGAAGATCGACTTCCTTGTCAATACAGTTGGAGGATACCACCCAAAGAGGCTGATAGAAGATACTGATCGTGAACTGTTGGAAAAGCAGCTCCTGCTGAATTTCTATACTACATTTTACTTTACAAAACATGCCTTAACATATATGAAAGCAAGCAGCTACGGCAGGGTAATTTCAATTGGCGCTAAGCCTGCTATCGAAACAACGGCAGGTAAGTTCGCCTATTCAATGAGCAAAGCAGCAGTGGTGAACCTGATGCAGACACTTGCAGAAGAGCACAAAGAACTGGACCTGACATTTAATGCTATAATACCGAGTATTATCGATACTCCCGCTAACCGCGAATCAATGCAGAACCAGGACTTCGCCAAATGGGTCACTCCCGAAGAAATAGCCGAAACGTGTCTGTTTTTGGTCAGTAATGAAGCAAAGGGTTACAGGGGAAATGTAATAAAGATGTACGGACGCTTATAGAATTTCGAGTAAGCGCTTTCTTATTCTAATACTGATAATCGATCTTCAGTATCTTTATCTTCTTATCCTGCGTTGCAACATAAATATACTTTCCGTCTATAACTGCTATCCTGTTTATGTAAGAATTGCCTTTATAATTTCCCGCAAAGTAATAGGCCTCTGAGTTATTGTTGAAAAATGATTCAATTGATTTTTGATCTGCGACCCACACATAATTACTTGATGTAACAACCTGATTAGCTGACTTCCTTGCGAAAAGTATTGTAACCATATTTGGGAACGGCAAATTACTTATGTTAAGCACCTGTACACCTGTATTGCCTTGGGGAACGTATGCATAATTCCCGTCAACATACGGTTCATAAAAGCTTATTCCGTTTGTATATGTACCAACAATTGGCAGCTTTGAAACGTCTGATGCGTCAATTATCGATAAATGAGCATTGGAGCTCGTAACATATGCCTTCTTATTCCTGACGGTCAGTCCGTTTGCCTCACCGGTAACAATTTGTGTATTCTTATATACTGGGAAGTCTGCTACATTCACATCATATACCTGCAGACCTGCATCCAGATTCGTAATATACAGGAACCCGTTATCTATAAAGATCTTTTGTAGCCTGCCGTTTGTATTTATCGTATTTGTTTTAAGAGCGGGGTATTTCGAGAAGTCATACACCGCTATAACACCGTTTGAGTATGCTGCGTAGGCAAAATGACCAATGAACGCGAGGCTCTTCAATCCGCTTAATTCTTTTATCTCTGATTTAGCAGCATTGTAGGGGTCTGAAATAGTGATAGAATACAAAGCACCATCGGTTATCACATAGGCATTGTCATATAAAATAATGTCCCTGGGTTCTGATGTAAGGCTGAATTCCTTTATCAGCTCAAAATATACTTTGTTAGAGAGTGTCACATTGTATAAAGGTGACAAAATCAAAACTGCCAGAATTGCCAAGAGGGTTGTTTTCATAACTTTCAGTACTAAGGTTGAGCCTAAAATGCCGAAAAAAAACTACAGAATAAATACTTTAAATCATAATAACACAGCCTGTTACGTAAAAAATTGTAACAGGCTGAGATATCTCTTAAACTGAAATGATAATTAGTTTATTACGGTTTTTATGCGTTTTATTGCCTCATTGATGTTTTCAACGGAATTTGCATAGGAGAATCTGAGGTAACCCTCTCCATAAGCTCCGAACGAAGTTCCTGAAAGGCATGCTACACCGGCTTCATATAGAAGCTTATCTGCAAGTTCTTTGGATTTGAATCCGGTCCCCGTAATGTTCGGGAAAGCATAAAAAGCGCCGTCAGGAGTTGAACAGTTAAATCCTTTAATGGTATTTAATCCTTCAACAATTATCTTTCTTCTTCTGTCAAACTCGGCAACAATTTTATCTACTGCATCCTGCGGTCCGGTGAGTGCTTCAATACAGCCTTTCTGCACAAATGCATTGTTGCACGAATTGCTGTTTACCATAAGCTTTGCTATTACCGGTGCGAGTTCTGTATTCATAACACCGTAACCTGCTCTCCAGCCTGTCATTGCGTATGTTTTTGAAAATCCGTCCAGTATGATAGTACGGTCCTTGAATCCCTTGATCTTTGTAATTGAATACGGTTTGGCAGCATCATAGAGTATCCTTGAATAGATCTCATCCGAAAGTATCATGCAGTCCCTGTTCCTAAGAATTTCAGCCATTTCTTCAATAACAGATTGAGGGATAGTTTTGCCTGTCGGATTGCCCGGCGAATTAATGATCACAAACTTAGTTTTGTCGGTTACCAGTTTTTCAAATCCTTTGATATCTATGCTGAAATTGTTTTCCTGGAGCAAAGGCATAGGCACAGCTTTTGCGCCGACAAAATCTATCATGGATTCATATATAGGGAATCCCGGGTTCGGATAAATTGCCTCATCTCCCTTTTGAAGCAGTGCCAGTATTGTGAAGAACATTATGGGCTTTGCACCCGGTGTCATTACAACATTCTCGGGAGTAAACTCTACTCCCCGAGTTTTGGTCACATAATCAGCTATGACCTTTCTCATTTCCATTGTGCCGGCAGCGGGTGAGTAATGCGTATCACCTGCCTGAATAGATCTTACTGCCGCATCACAAATGTTTTTCGGAGTAGGGAAGTCAGGTTCACCTATCTGCAAATGAATAATACTTTTACCTTCGGCCTCAAGAGCCTTTGCTTTTGCCAGCACTTCAAACGCCGTTTCAGTGCCAAGCCTGTATATTCCGTCTGCGAATTTCATTTTTGTTTATGTTTAAATTGAGTTAAGTGTGATTTATTTTTTTTGTTAGCTTTTACCTGTGTCTAATACTCTATTGAATTCTATATAAGTTCTAAATGCTTCATTTAGATTTCGGATTTCGGATCATTTAATACCGCAATCCGCAATATCGTCTAAGTTTCACCGAGATACGCCTTTCTTATTTCAGGATTCGACGCCAGATCCTTTGCCGGTCCCTCAAGTATTATCTTACCGGTTTCCAGAACATAGCCGTAGCTTGCAGTGTTTAGTGCCAGATGTGCATTTTGTTCAACAAGAAGTATTGTTACGCCAAGTGACCTGTTTATCTCTACTATTTTTTCGAATATCGTCTTAACTAAAATGGGAGCTATTCCAAGTGATGGCTCATCAAGAAGCAGCATTTTAGGTTTAGACATTAGTGCTCTTGATATTGCCAGCATCTGCTGTTCACCGCCCGATAATGTACCGCCCGGCTGCTTGATTCTTTCTTTTAGCCTTGGGAAAATATTGAAAATGAAGTCCTGGTCTTTTTGAAAGTTATTTTTATCTTTCCTAAGATATGCACCCATTTCAAGGTTCTCTTTTACGGTCAGGTTGGCAAAGATAAGCCTTCCTTCAGGAACCTGGCACAATCCTCTTTCTACAACCTTATGAGGCGCCAGATCGGTTATATCCTTACCGTCATAAGTGATCCTGCTGCCTTCCGCAGATTTGACCACATTTGAAATTGCCCTTAATGTAGTAGTTTTGCCCGCTCCGTTGGCTCCAATAAGCGTTACAATGGATTTCTCGGGAACCCTGATGGAAATTCCTTTGATCGCATTTATCGCTCCGTAATTTACAACCAGATTTTCTACTGTGAGCATTCTTTTATTTGATAGCTACTTAACAGCTGTTTCGCCAAGGTAAGCTTCAATTACTTTCGGGTCTTTCTGTATTTCTTCGGGTTTTCCTTCGGCAATTTTCTTGCCGTAATCAAGTACAAATATCCTTTCGCAAATTCCCATAACTACGTTCATATCGTGCTCTACCAAAAGGATCGAAATGTTGAATTTCTCTTTCACTGTCTGAATGAGCAGCATCAGGTCTTTTTTCTCCGCGGGATTCATTCCGGCTGCAGGTTCATCAAGAAGCAGTAATTTGGGCTTTGTTGCTAGAGCTCTTACGATCTCAAGTTTTCGCTGGTCACCGTAAGGCAGATTTTTTGCATACTCATCGGCATCAACATGAAGATCGAACATCTCAAGCATTTCATGTATTTCATTATTTATGGATTTTTCCTCATCATGGTAGCTCTTAAGCTGAACAATTGAACTGAAAAGCTTTGATCTGCAGCCGTTATTGTATGAGACCCTGACGTTATCCTTTACAGTGAGGCTTGGGCAAAGGCGTATATTCTGGAATGTCCTTGCAATACCTTTATGCGTTACCTCAAACGGCTTGTACTTTACGATACTTTCTCCGTTAAACAGCACATCACCTTCGGTCGGGTCATAAACACCGGTAATGATATTAAAGACTGTGGTTTTTCCTGCCCCGTTTGGACCAATCATACCGACGAGTTCATTACCGCCCATTTGGGTAGAAAGTGAATCAACAGCAGTCAATCCGCCGAACTTGATGGTACAATTATCTATTTTCAGGAGTTCCAATTTTTTCCGGCTCAGTCTTTTAATGTTGATTCCGGTTTTTCTTCCGGTGTCAATTTCTTCTTTTTGTAAAGCTTTATCCCAAACAGTCCCTGCGGCCTGAGGATCATCATAACTATAAGCAGAAGAGCGTATATGATCATTCTGTATTGCTGAATATCACGCAGCAGTTCCGGTAATATTGTAAGGATTATTGCAGCCAGCACAACTCCGAACATACTGCCCATTCCGCCGAGTATTACCATTGCAACAATTTCAACTGAACGCAGGAAGTTAAAATCTTCGGGGTTTATGTATTGCAGAAAATGGGCGTACAATCCGCCTGCAACTCCGGCAAAAAAAGCACCGATTATGAATGCAGTTACTTTGAATCTGGTTGTATTTACACCCATTGCCTCTGCAGCTATTTCATCATCTTTAACCGCAATAAATCCGCGGCCGTATGTTGAACGCATCAGATTAGTGATGCCGAAAATGATGATAGCCACTATTAGGAATGTCCAGAAGAAATCTGTGTACTTGGGTATTTCGTAGAACTTATAAGACATCGAGCTCAGCTCTGATACCATTTCAAGGCTTGTTATGCCGTTTTCATAAATATAAATCCCTCTGAATCCCTGTGACGCGCCGATGAAATTGAGGTTTTGAATGACAACCCTGATTATTTCGCTGAAACCCAAAGTAGTAATGGCAAGATAATCTCCCTTAAGCCTTAAGGAAGGAACTCCAACCACAACTCCTATAACTGCTGCACCGGCACCTCCTGCCAGAAGCACAAATATGAACCACAAGGCTTTGCCCGCAACACCATCGCCAAGAAGGGCAAATAGCGTGGGACCCATGTATGCGCTGATAGCTGCAGAAAGATATGCACCGATCGCCATAAATCCGGCGTGACCAAGTGAGAACTGCCCGGCATACCCGTTAATAAGGTTAAGGCTGGTTGCAAGCACAATGTTTATTCCGGCATAAATTATGATCTGGTAGTAGTAAGGATTAATTGAATCTGAAATTAAGTTGACCCCAAAGACAACAACTACAGATATCAAAAATAATATTTTTGTATTACGCACCGGTAGCCAATGAAGTTCTGAATTATCTTTTTAGAGTCGTGTTTATACAAAATTAAGGCTTTTTGCGTAATTTTCAAGGTGTTAATGGCTATTGGCTTAATAGGTGTAAAAGAAACGAATTAATGAATAGAATACAGGTTAGTATTTGGCTCTTCTGCGTAGTTAACAGGTTTAGCGCCCTGACTCCGCCAAACAAAAAAAGCCTAAATCAACAATGATTTAAGCTTTTATTGTGGGCAGTGAGGGATTCGAACCCCCGACATCTTGCTTGTAAGGCAAGCGCTCTGAACCAGCTGAGCTAACCGCCCGAAATTTGGTCTAAGTCTTACAAATTTAGGGTTTTTTATAATATTCTCAAGTCAATAATTTTATTGATTATTTTAGCAAAATCATTTTTCGGGACTCTCTAAAACTCCCTGTTTCTAAACTATAAAAATAAATTCCACTCGTAAGTCCTGAAGAATTAAAAGTTACTTCATATGTACCTGCGGAAAGATTTTGGTTAACTAAGACACTTACTTCTTTACCATTGATATCGTAAACTTTGAGCACAATATTCTGCTCACTTTTATCTTGAGGAATATCAAACCGAATTTCAGTTGAAGGATTAAATGGATTGGGGAAATTACTATGTAATCTCAATTCTAAAGGAATATTATTCGAAATTTGTGTTATACCAATTACCTGATTATATTTAATTGTAACCCAGTCAAAGTCGTTTGATGAACCAACGCTATTTCCTGAAACATAAACCTTATAAGTTGAGTCTACAGCAATTGAATGCGGATAGTCATAGCTGTCACCGGGACCGTTATACTTGATCAACCAATTTCTTTCACCTTGAGGATCATATTTAATTGTTACAAAATCAGTATTTCCTGGTAAAAGGTAGTACACTTCGCCCGTAATATAAATATTATTACTTTTGTCCAAAGCCAAGTCTCGTGCATTGCCGCTTTGCCCACTTTCGTTAATATAAGTCTTGATCCATTGCAAATTACCCTGGTTGTCATATTTTAAGGTGGCAATATCACTTCTGGTTTGCATATAAGTTAAATCACCGAGTACAATAATATTGCCTGAATTATCTAGTTTTATTTTCTTACCCTTATTATAATAAGTGTTACCGCCTGAAAGTACTCTACTCCAAATTACATTACCTGCATCATTAATCTTGGCAGTCAACATTTGACTTTGATTTGAACTATCTTGAATAAATCCCGTTAAGTATATATTATTTTGTATATCTAGATCCATATCGTGAACCCAAGAAGCTAAATTGGAAGTGAAATCATAGTATCTGTCATAAATCAGCGCACCTGTAGAGCTAATCTTAAGAATAAGTACCTCATAACCTGAGGTGCAGGCAAGATAAATATTATTGTTGATATCTGTTTTACTTCCCTGTGGATGGTCGCTGAGATTATTTGGGCTATTGTATATCGTTTCCCACAATAAAATGCCCTGCTGACTATACTTAAGAACTATTACATCTCTTACACCCTGTACATCTCTGTAGCCGACAACAATGATGTCTCCGTTTGAGTCAAATGAAACGTTTGTTCCAATCTCATCCGCAGACCTTTGGAAACGCTTATCCCAAAGTAAATTCCCGTTTCCATCATTGAGTAAAGTAACAATGTCCCCTGAATTATTTTGTATAGATGAACCTGTTACACATACATTTCCATTTGTATATGAAGCAATGGCATTTGCCCAATCTGCATGTATCTGACCGCTGTTATATGTTCTCACCCAGTTTACATTTCCAGCAGGTGAGTATTTTATTGTACAGTAGTCAGGGTCCTGTTCATGAACAACAAGGACTTGACCTGTAACTAAGGGATTGCCATTATTATCGAGAATCATTTCAGACATGGCATCATTATGTCCAAGCGGGCCGTCATGTCTTCGTACCCATTCTTCATTAACTTGTGATTTAAGAGTCAGAGTGATGAGAAACAATAAAACTATTTCCAAATAGGATTTCATTTTGATTTTATAGGGTTGAATTCTCTAAGTGAAAGAGTAATCTGAATGTCCGAATTAAAATGTGTGAAAGGCAGTAAGCTCATTTTTATAAAACGACTTATGGAGTTTTTTTGTTTCAAAAAAGCAAACTCACTTATCAAGCAATGGTTATATGCTTGAAACGTAGTGAAGTTTGGGAAAGTTACAAAACTAAATTTAATTTACAGCTTTTTCAAACATTCTCAAGTCTATTAACAGGCAGCCTTTTACCTTCTCTGAACATGAAAAACGCCCCTGCGAAGAATATCAGCGCGGATAGGTAGAATGCGTACTCTATCCGGAATATCTTCATCACGGCATATCCCAGTGCGGGACTGAAAATCCCTCTGATTCCCGTTAATGTGATGTGTATTGCCTGATAGTTTGACACTTCATTCTTAGGTGCATAGAATATTGAGCTAAGCGACCATGCAATACTGACTCCGCTCATTGTCATACCAAACACAAAGAATGCCGAGTAAAGTGCAGCATCAATTGCCCACGCGGAAGAAAAAAATCCGGCCGATACCAATATAAGCGGAAAGAATGCAAGGCCGAAGAAAACATATCCGCAGAATTTCGCAGGGTTGCCTGTTCCGTGATACCTTCCCATCAGGGGAGTGAATATTATCAGCGCTGTGTGAAAGAGGAGTCCCCGCGCAAATGATATCGGCGAATATGAAAGTCCAAGATTATCAACAAGAAACACAGGAGTCACGGGCGTCAGTATCAGGTAGGCAATTCCATACAGGAAGAAATATGCTTCGAATCTCAGGAACGCAGGATTAGACTTCAATATCCTCAGCATATTCCTGAGCGGCAAAACAGAAATATCTTTAACAAGCCTTAATGAATATGAGGCTCCTTTTTTGCCGGTCTTGCCTGAATAGTCATCCATGCTCAGCGATACCATTCTTGCAAGCATCCAGTAGACTATTATCCCTGTAATTCCTGCCAAAGGAAAAAGCACCTTGTACAGATCATTATTCAGATCAAGCACATATCCCGAAAGAGTTGTTACAATAAGGGTGAAAAAAACCTGCAGCGAAGTTGCGTAAGAATACAGCCTGCTTCTGTTTTTACCTGTGTAATTATGTTTGAACACTATATTCCATATCGAAAGCAGGAGCGCATCAAGGTAGGCACACGCTGATATGCAGAATATGTAGAAATAAGAATTATCAAACAGCGGCAGGATAATAAGAAAGCTCTTGGCAGTTATGCCGATAATCAGTATTGTTCTTGCACGGCTGGCCGAACGGTTTACAATTTCGCTGCCATATATTGAAAACAAAAATGCTGAGGTCACAAGTAGCGAAAGTGCCATTACCTGGAAATCACTGCCTCCGAGCGATTTCTTCAGAATGATATCCTGAAGCAGGACTATACCAATTGCTATACCGTTAAAAAATTGTGATATCAGGTGAAGCGTAAAGGTCTTTTTTTCGAGAGCATTTGAAGAAACTTTGTTATTTTGTTCCAAGATTGTTATATACCGGGGAACTCCGTGTGGTTTACATTAACTGTTATTCTTTCTCCGTATTTGGCTTTCAGATACCCATTTAGTTTTTCTGCAGCATAAACTGACCTATGCTGCCCGCCGGTACACCCAAAACTTATCATAAGATCTGTGAAACTTCTGCTGATAAAATTATCAACAGCCTTATTAACAAGGCTGATAACGTCAGTCATGAATCCGCGCATTTCTGTATTCTTATCAAGGAACTCAATGACTGCGGAATCTTTTCCGGTTAGGCTTCTATATTCCTCTTCACGGCCGGGATTATAGATAAAGCGGCAGTCAAAAACGAAACCGCCCCCGTTGGGAGTCACGTCCACGGGTATTCCTGATCTTTTGTAGCTAAAGGAGAAGATCCTGATGTTAAGCATTTAGAGCGGGAGACGGGGCTCGAACCCGCGACGTCCAGCTTGGGAAGCTGACATTCTACCACTGAATTACTCCCGCAAAAAGTAGTGATATTTACAAAAATACCAAAATAAATTGCGTATTTCAATCAGTTTAAATGGGAAAATGGCATAGAATTAATCATATGATTTTTGTAATATTGGGCTAACGCTTTTACAATTTCTCCGAATGAATAAAAAGAGGATCGTTGTAGTTGAAGATGAAGGTATCGTTGCAATGGATATCAGCAAATGCCTTTCTTCACTGGGCTATGAGGTCGTATTGATATCAGATTCGGGCGAAAAGACTTTAAAAGAGCTTGAGAACCTGCAGGCAGATCTGATACTTATGGACGTGGAATTAAAGGGGAACCTGAACGGACTGGAAACTACGAAGATAATCAAAGAGAAATTCAGCATTCCCGTAGTATTCCTTACTGCATTTGAAGACGATGCTACTTTGCAGAAGATAAGCAGTATGAGCTCAGACGGGTTCCTTGTGAAACCTTTTGAGGATGAACAGCTAAAACAAACCGTTGAAGGCGTTTTGGGAGCTTAATCGGCTCCTCTGACCGTGTGTAAAATAGTCCCCGTTTCACCAACAGCCCAGCCCTCCAGATTGTTAACAAAAGTTACGTACCGAAGGAAGTAAGGAGTAACCTGCAGCACATTCGACCAGGATTCGCCAAGGTCAGTTGACTTGATTATCTTGCCAAAATCACCGACTATTATTGCTGTGTTAGAATCCGAAAAAGTTACCGAAGTAAATGCATAGGAAGGATTTGTTGCTACTGTTATCCAGTTTGTTCCCTTATTGGTGGTTCTTATGATAGCCCCGTTCTGTCCGCATGCTATTCCGGTATTGCCGTTTACAAATGCTGCCGATCGTAAACTATATGGTACCCCGGAAATCTGCATAGACCAATTCTGGCCCTTATCACTAGTATAAACCATTACTCCAACTTCTCCGGGTATAAATGCTTCACTTGGTCCTGAAATACATATCTGGTTAAGTGCCTGAGGGGTAAGCGAATCTTCAGCCTGCCAATTCAGGCCCCTGTCACTTGTACGCAGAATGGTACCATTATATCCGGATATCAGTCCGTTATCAGGGTCAAAGAAATTCACGCCGTTCAGGTAACTATTGGTTGGAACGTTTACTACCTGCCACGAAGAACCACCATCAGTTGTTTTAATTACGGTGCCGACTGAACCGACTGCAAAGCCGCTTAATGCATCAAAAAAGAATACAGATGTAAGGCTTGAACTATTTACGACTACCGGTTTTTTGAACCAGCTATTACCGCCATCTGTGGTTTTGATAACTTTGCCTGAATCATTGGGGAATGAGTTTCCCACGGCGTAACCTGTGAACGGATCCAAAAAATAAACGCATTTCAAATTGTTTGTGATGCCGCTTGATTGAACGTACCAATTTGATAAGATCGGTGGGTCTACAGCTGATTCTACATTCTCTTTGCAGGAATTTATGCTGAAAATTAAGACGGCAAGCCCCGCAATTCTCAGAATATATTTCAGAAAATTATGCATTTTGAGAGTGTAATTTACGCATACTTCAATTTAATTTCAATTAGAATCAATGATTTTGGTGTTCGCTGAAAAAGTTAATTCATCCGGAGAACCTTTGCGCAGCTATACTTGTTTAATTAATCAAATTTAGATATATTTATGTACCGGATTTTTTCAAAAATTCAAACTGAAATACTATGAGGAAATCAGCAATCGTCATATTCTTAGCTTTACATATCATCGGCAGTATGATCTACGCAGGAATTCCTTCTCTAAAATTCTCAGATGAAGATATCACAAGGCTTTCTCCCGCATATATGGAAGGAAAGCTTGATTTTGAGAATCCAGTGTTTGTTGATGTTGATAAAGACGGGGATTTTGATGCTCTTAAGTTCGATGAGGGGAATGTTGAGTACTATAAGAATAACGGTACGCTTGAAGCTCCCGACTTCGTGCTTGAGAACAGGAACTATGATAAATATGATAAAGCTTTATTCATAGATCCCAAAATGCCTTACCCCATGTTTTTTGCAGATTCAGATGGTGACGGAGATATGGACCTTTTTGTTGTAAAGGATAAAGTGTTCAATAAATCCGAGAAGAAGTACAATTATAAAGTATCTTCTGCAGAAAATACTCTTGACCTGGATACTGCTACTCTGATAACTATAATTCTTGTTCTGGTGATTGTGCTTTTGCTGTTGGCTATTCTAAGATAATAGAAACGAGAGAATAAGGCGGGCAATCAAACTGATTTCATTTCTTTTTCCAGTTCGACTTGTTCTTTTTTTAGGATCTGCTGTTGATTCAACAGTTCCAGCGTGGTGGGGGAGTATTCGTTGCTTTGCTTTATCTTTGCATCGATCTCTTTTATTTTTCCTCTGATATTGTAAAGTTTTAGCTGTTTAAGTACTGCCTGTGCTTCGCTGTAGTAGTCTTTGTTTTTGTTGCCCTGCATAACATAATTCTCGTCCAGCAAAGCTTTTCCTATAACGTCTTTTGATGCTTCATCATGGAATTCGTTGAATAAATGAACATGCGATATATTTGCCGGATTATCGATATTCATCATAATAAAATTGATGATTCTCGATGCTTCGGGGTTGGATATAAGGTCGATCTCGAGATTATTCATCAGGTAGCTTTTCGTTTTGTCATCTGAATCTATAAGCAGCCTTATCAAAAACAACTCAACCGTGGATATTCTGGACTGCTGTTTTTCGTGAAGATTTTCAGTATCAACTTTGGGAGTGAACTCTCTTGTTAACCCTTTGGTTCTAAGCTTTAAATGCTTATCAAGCTCTCTTCTGACCACGCTTTCATAAACCGAGTATTTCTGTGAAATATCTTTGATATAGAAATCGCGCTTTATTTCATCACGCATTTTGGCTATAAGCCCTATTATCTCCCTTACAAATTCAGTTTTTCCCTCAGGTGACTCGAGCTTTCCGTTCTGTTTGAATGATTCGCCTATGAATTCTATGATTGATTGTCTTCTGTTCAGAAGGTTCTGGAATCCTTCTTTACCGCTTTTTCGGATAAATGTATCAGGGTCCTCGCCTTTTGGAAGCGGTATTACACTTACACTCATATCATTTTCTAAAATAAGCTCAATTGCCCTTCTGGAAGCATTCTGCCCTGCCAGGTCCGAATCAAAAACCACCACGGCTTCTTTGGTATATCTTGAAAGTATCTTCGTGTGCAATTGTGTAAGTGATGTTCCGCTTGAAGCTATCACATTTTCAATACCGTTTTGATACAATGAAATAAGATCCATGTATCCTTCAACCAGAATCGCAAATCCGGCGGATTTTATTGCACCCTTCGCGAAATTCAGACCATAAAGGGTCTTACTCTTGTTATATATTCTGGTTTCGGGTGAATTTATGTATTTAGCTTCATCAGTTGAGCCTTCATGCCATATCCTTCTTCCTCCGAATGCTATTACTTTGCCTGACTCGTTGAATATAGGGAACATCAGCCTGCCCCGGAACCGGTCACGCTTTTCATTTGCACCTATGATCAATACCAGACCAGACTCAGTCAGCTCAGACTCTTTAAAATCACCCGAAAAGTGGTTATACAACGCGTCTTTTTCCCTTAATGAATACCCAAGCCCGAATTTTGTTATCATATCATCTTTAATACCGCGCTGGCTTAAATACTCCCTTGCATACTCGCCTTCTCTGCTTTTTAACAGCTCATGGAAATATTTGCCCGCCTGGCGGTTGATCTCATATAGCTGTTCCGTCTTGTTCTTATCTGGGTCGTATGGTTCATTTTCAAATTCAAGCAGGATGTTTGCTTTCTCTGCGAGCAGTTTGGCTGCTTCAAAAAAAGAAAGGTTTTCGGTTTCCATTAAGAATGTAAACACATTACCGCTTTTGCCGCAGCCGAAACAATGGTAGACCCCTTTTTCCTGAGATACACTGAAGGATGGAGTCCGTTCCTCATGAAAAGGGCATCTTCCCACAAAGCTTCTGCCTGCCTTACGCAAGGGAGTGTAAGCAGAAATTATATCAACTATATCTGTAGAAGATACAATTTCATCTATCTTGTTTTGCGGGATCTTCATTTACTTTATTTGCAGACCTGTTTGAAAACCCTGATGAAATTCAGGCCAAGTATTTTACGGATCTGTTCTTCTGTATATCCTCGTTCCACCAGTTTTTTTGTTATGATAGGATAACAAGTTGCATCATAAATTTCGTTCATAGTAGTTATGCTGCCGTCAAAATCAGAGCCCAGACCTACATAATCAATTCCAACAAGTTTTACAATATGGTCTATGTGGTCTATCATAACATCAACCGATGTGCCGCCATCTGAACGGTTTTCCTGCATGTATTCGTATCTCTTCTCATTAAAACCCGCGTAATCTTCGCCAAATTCATCCTCAAATTGCTTTGTTCCTGATCTGTATTTATTCTGTATAGATTTGATCTGGCTTACATTTGCACCCGGGTCAAGGAACTTATTAAAGAAATTCATTCCAATATAACCGCCCGATTTAGCAATTGCCTTTATCTGGTCATCAGTCAAATTGCGGTAGTGCGGAGCAAGGGAATATACATTAGAGTGTGATGCAATAATAGGTGAATTGCTTAGCTCAACAACTTCCCAAAAGGCAGTTTCTCCCAAATGAGATACGTCTATCAGCATTCCGAGCTCATTCATTCTCTTAACTACCTGCCTGCCGAATTCAGTCAAACCTCCTGTTCTGCCTTTTTCTGTTTCATCACGTGCTGATGTTCCTATTGCGTTGCTGGTGTTCCACGTCAAACCAAGATACCTAACACCCCTGCTGTACAGGGTTTCAAGGTTTTCCATTGAGCCTTCTATCATATTACCGCCTTCGCCGCCCATTAAAGCACAAAACTTACCTGAATTCAAACCTGCCATCAAACCGCTGTAATCGCGGGCTAAATGAAAATCATTGGGGAACTCGGTACTGTATTCTTCCATTTTGTCGATCAGCTTCATCACATAGTTGAAGTGATTGGATTTATACCTCTCGGGTACGTAGATCGAAAATACCTGAACATCCAGTCCGCCTTTTTTCCATTTAACAAGGTCCGATTGTGTTCCGGAATTGTTTCTGTCAATTATTGCTCCCTGCATAAAGATCGGCATAAGGATATCATTATGAGTATCGATGACAATTGCATCGTAATGCAGTCTAAAAGCATCTTTATTCAGATCTGTAAACTTTGTATTTATGGAATCCATGATTTTCAATTTGGATGTTTCATTCACTTTGTTTTCTGAATCTGTTACCGAAGTTCGGTTTGACGTTATTTCATTATTTGTGAGATCAGAGTCCTTTCTTTCACCGGAAGGCGATAGGCACGTGAAATACTGAAAAAGCAAAACTGCGGGAAAAACCAATATCAACTGTTTCATTTATGCTTTTACTAAATAAGAATAATGTTATATATTTATGCTGAAAATTGTCAAAAAACTCAAAAATCTCTGCTGCACAGCTTAATTCCGGCCGTATACTGGTCGTCAGGACAGACAGGATAGGTGATGTTGTACTTACACTTCCCCTAGTCGATGTTTTGAAGGACCGCTACCCTCAGACAGAAATTGACTTTCTGGTCAGTCCCGGAACCTTCGAACTTTTATCAGAATATCCAAATATAAATAAAGTTCATACCATAGAAAAGGTAACAGCAAGCGGCATCAGGAACCTGTGCAAAGCAAATTCATACGACCTGGCAATTGTTGTTTATCCAAGGTTTGCGATCGCTTTGGGCACATTTCTGGGGGAAGTAAGATGGCGGCTTGGTACAGCATACAGATGGTATTCCTTCTTTTTCAATCTCAAACGATATGAACACAGAAAAGAATCGGTTAAGCATGAGTTGGAATATAATCTTGGTCTTCTTGAAGAATTGGGTATTAATAATATTAAACCTATGGCACCTAAATTACCGGTAAAAGCAGCTGATGTTGAATCAGTAAACTCTATGCTTGCTGCAAAAGGTGTTAACAAGGGTAATGGTTATGCGGTAATTCATATGCCCTCACTCGGTTCAGCAAAGGTGTGGAGTTCAGGGAATTTTACACTCCTTATTGACCTGCTCTTAAAGAACCCGAAATTCGATAAGACTATTATACTCACCGGCACGAAAAGAGATGAAGAAATGGTTAGAGGTATTGCAAACGGTTCCGCAGATGATTCCAGGGTAATACCGGTACTTGATTTCAATCTGAACGAACTTAAAGCGCTGTTGAAATCAGCGGCTTTCTTCGTCAGTAATTCTACAGGACCTATCCATATTGCTGCAGCAGTTGGAACCTTTGTAATAGGGCTGTATTCACCCGTAAAAGTTGAATCTGAAATCCGGTGGGGACCTTACACAGAAAGAAAGAAGATATTCTCACCTGCCGAAGATTCAGATGACCGCAATGTGATGGATGACATTTCACCGGAAGAAGTTTATGATTTCATAATGCAATATTTGTCAACTAAACAAACAGTAAAATGAAGAATATTTGTGTGATATTGGGAATAATTCTTGCAGTTATGTGTTCTTTTTCACAGGAGTTCAAGACAGTTAAAACTTCCCAAGATGTAATTGATAATTATATCATAGCGTCGGGCGGAGAAGAAGCTCTTAAGGAAGTAAAATCCCTGTTTATGAAAGGTAAGTTTTCAGGTGAAGGCAGCACCGGCACTCTGGAAGTGTATTTTGGCAAAAGCTATTTCTATATGGATCTTAATATGAACGTATTCAATATGAAGCAGGCAGTTGATATTAAGAAAAAAAGCGGCTGGGTAATGTTTGGAAATACAGTAAAAGACATGACAGAAGATGAGCTGAACCGCAATAAGAAGAATTCTGACGGCAGTATGTGGGGTTATTATCTTGAACCTGCAAAATATGGCATAACATATCAAATGATGCAAAATGAAGAAGTATCAGGGAAAGAAACTTATGTAATAGAGCTTGTTCAGGATAGCGCAACGATACTGACCGCGTATTTTGACACAAAGTCTTTTAACAAGATAAAACAAGTAAAAGGTAATGATGTTTCTGAATTTTCGGATTTCAGAAAAGTGAGTTCAACAGATGTGGTTATGCCGTATTCAATTAAGAACAAAAACGGAGATGTGATAGTGGAGCAGATAAAGCTTAATTCCAAATTCGATAAAAAGCTCCTTAAAAAACCTGAGATAGAAAACTAATAAGCTGGCAAGTATTAGGCAGCAGTACACATTAATAGTGCCAGTTCAAATTTAATGTCATTCCCTGACCCTGGGGCAGAACATTAAATCTCACCCTGTTGTCATACCTGAATATGAATTCATTTATCAGTGTACTGATTATGAATGACCCTGCGAATATTGACACAGTTCCGCCATTGATTGAACCTGCATCCTGCTTTTTTTCGTTCAGAACATTATTCTTAAGTTTGAAGAGTTCCGAACGAAGAGAATATATCAAGATCGATGATCCGGTGCCGATGAAAGCTCCGGCTAAAAGGTCGCTGGGATAGTGCATGCCAAAATATGGCCTGGCATATGCTATAGCTAAAGCCCAGACGTACATTGGCACATACACCTGGGGATATTTGGAGTATCTAAGAGCAAACATGCCTGCAGCAGCAAATGAAAGACTTGTATGTCCTGACGGGAATGAATACCTGTCTGTAAATTCGGGCCTGGTGTAAATATTATTTAATGTGTTCCTTGGCCTTATCCTCTTGATAGTGTATTTCAGGGTTGCTGTTATGACCGTATTAGTTACGACTGAAGCACCAAGTAGATATCCCGTATTCTCATCATAGGTTTTTTCAGCCACTCTTCCATAAGTGAAAACTGCAGCCGGAAATAGAAATGTCATTGGCAGCATTGACCTATCGAAAGTATTCAACAATTTGTCTTTTAGGTTGCTTCTTGAATTGTTGATCTTTCTGAAGAGTTTAAGATCATAACTGTTATTTTCATTATGCCTTTTTGCCCCGATGAGATCCAAGGAATTATCTGTATCCCTGCCGGAAGTTATGCTTTTGTGATTATCTTCTGCTGAGGTTTTGACTGAATCAAATAGCCTGAAATTGATCGTATCCTGGGAGAACAATTCTGAAGTAATGGAGAAGGTCAAAAGAAATGCGCAAAGCATGCCCAGTCCGTTGATATATGCTGCTTTTGGTAAAAGAGTGAGTGAATTCATAAGCTCTGCTTTCACTTCTTCTTTTTCTTCTTGTTCTTCGATCTTGGATTATCCTCGGGAAGCGGGTAAGCTTTTTTATATTGCTGCCAGTACCATATTATATTATCAACGTAATGGTAAGGTTCTTTCCAGTTTGCAAAAACACCGTTAGGCGGCCTTGAGCCCCAAACGAGCTTATGAAGAGAGTCATTGCCGGGTGCAAGTAGCTTCATGTACTCTTTGACAATATCCCAATCCAGGTAATTTTCCTCGTGATAATATGCCAGGCTCATTGCGTCTTCAACATGTCCGGAACCGGCATTATAGGCAGCAAGTGCAAACTTATAACGATTGGTATCTCCGGCGCCGTCATATCTTCCTACAAGCATCGCATAATAATATATTCCTGCTTTCAGGTTATTAACCGGAGATCTGTGATCTTCCAGATTAAGAGTCGCCTCGAGCATTGAACCTGTTCTTGGCATTATCTGCATGAAGCCATAGGCTCCGGCATGAGATACTGCATCAGAAGTGAAAGCAGATTCCTGCCTTATCATCGAAAGGACAAGCCTCCAGTCAAGCTTATAATACTCACACTCTTCAAGAATTACTTCGCCATAATCCTTGAGTATCATATCAGAATTTCCCCTGCTGAACCTTCTGTTCGGATTGCTTAGAATTTTCGTAAGGTTACTGTATCTAGTTACTGAATCCGCAGGATTGTCTGTGCTGTCACCCTGGTTATACGAGAATATGTCAAAAAGGTTCTGCCATCCATAAACTGCGTTCTCCAGGTAAATAGTGTTTCTGTAACTTGTCTGTTTAAGGTATTCGTTCTTCCTTATTTCAGAGCGGGTTTCTACGGGCGGGATGACAGATTCGGGGTTGGATGACTTTGGTTCAAGTATTTCCTTGCTGCCCGATCCGTAGAAATTCCAAACCAAAGTAATAATTACCACAAGAACAAGAACTGCCGTGAGGATTACGGGGGTTCTGACTAAATTATCTATTTTTAAAGACTTTAGGTTCACAAACACACTATCTCTAATTCCATAACAGCATCATTAGTTTCAATTTTAGTATTTTTTTATACCTTATGAAATGCTATTATTTAAATCAAAATCAAAGAAAAAGTGTGTCATTTGAGAGATTTTTTTATTAAACCTTTTTGTGTAATAATTGTCAAATTATTTGAAAAGTAGGGATTTATGAAGCGGGCTGCTGGAATTAAATTCGAGAGTAAACTAAGAGTTATCAATTATTTAAAGGATACACGTTAAGAACTGAAGCTCGCTAAATGAAGGGGAACATTGCGAACATATATAACGATTCCGAACTCATCAGGCAGTTTAAAAGCGGTGATGTAAGAGGCTATAATGAAATTGTCAGAAAATACCAAAAGCAGGTCTACTGGGTTATACGGAAGATGGTTCAGGACCATGACGATGCTGATGACATTACACAGGAAGTTTTCATAAAGGTTCATTCAGCCCTGAAGGATTTCAGGGAAGAATCGAACCTGTTTACATGGCTTTACCGGATTGCAACAAATTATTCAATTAATCACTTAAAGAAAGTGAAGACTCGAAATACAGTTAGTGTGGAAATGGTGGCAGAACCTATTGAATCCGGTGATAAAGCTTCGGATGAACAAATTGATGAAGAGCAAAGAAGGAAGATACTTGAGGCTGCAATTGAGACACTGCCTGCACAGCAAAGGGCGGTATTCAACCTCAGGTATTATGACCGGCTTCCATATGATGAGATTTCTGAGATATTGGGCAAATCCGTTGGAGGAATAAAAGCAAACTATTTTCACGCAGTAAAGAAAATAGGGGAATGCATTAAGGGAAAAATAGAGTACTAAGAGAATAGAATGAAAAAGAATTACAACATCGAAGAACTGAAATACCTTGTAGCAGATCACTTAACAGGACAGATCTCAAAGGAAGATAATGATGTTCTCGAAAAAGCCCTCCTGGATTCAGTTGAGCTTCGTGAATTCCGTGATGAAATGAAGAGGACACTGGAATTCGT
>JAUQWS010000019.1 GCA_030835025.1 Ignavibacteria bacterium
GGCATAATTGAGCCCATTATTTAATGTTTGCCAAACGCCATTTAACCCGCCGGTTAATTTATATAGCTTATCATTATCACAGAACCAAACCAGATTCGTATCCAATACTCCCATACAGTTATCTATCAGGATAGTTGTTATCGGGCTGTTGGGTGAATAAACCCAATTAGTACCTCCGTTTCTGGTAATGAAGAAACCGCATGTATCAAAGTTCCCGCCAGGGGGGTCCCTCAGAAAAATTCCAGTATTAGCATTAAAAAAATGTAGTTTGTTAATAAAAAAGGGTTGTATGTAAAATTGTTCAGTCCAGTTTAAGCCACCGTTTGTGGTTCTGAATACCTGATCACCGGCACCTCCGGTTATCCACGCCGTATTATCACTAATCGCGGAAATATGAAAATAATTAAAAGCCGGCAATCCGTTATTAACAACGTTCCAGTTTATCCCGGCATTTGTAGTTCTGACAACTGATCCTGAGGAACCGCATGCCCATATGATATTTGGGTTAACTACACATACCTCTGCGAAGGCAGATTGTACAGGTGTTTGATAAGTTTGCCACTGCGAAACCGAGTGACTACCGGCCAGTATCAAAACTGATACGAAAATTAGAGCGAACTTTCCCAACCCGGTAAACCTCCTTAATAATATAAAACTATTAATTGATAGAAGTCAAATCACGTGAAAAAACTAAAAGTCCGTGCATACCACACGAACTACTTAAGCAAGATCATTTTCCTGGTAATTGAATTTGCACCTGATTGAATCCTGTAAAAATACAAACCACTTGACAGTTTGCCTGGACCAAATGTTAATACGTAAGTCCCTGCCGGTCTGAATTCATTAAATTCATAAACTGTTTTGCCAAGGAGGTCAAAGACTTCAAACTTTAAATTTCCGGAACGGGGAAGATCGATCTTGATCTCTGTCGACGGGTTAAACGGGTTCGGGTAATTCTGGTAAAGCATGAAGTCTAAAGGGATTTGTGTGCCAATAGGATTTATACCGATATAATTGAAGTTGTATTTTAACAATTGACCGTTATTACCCGAAATCCAAATGCTTGTTGTATCTTTGGCATCGTTATAATTCATCCGCACATAATCATTTACAACCGGCCACGTAATGCCAAGATCGAAACTCATACTGATTTCAGTAATTGTATTCAGTAAAACCCAGTCAGTACCGGGTATAATGGTAAGATCCCTATGGACATTTTGTAACGGGTTATCACTCAGAAATTGCCAGTTAATACCGCCGTTCACTGTTTTTAGTATCTTCCCCGGGACAGAAACAACTAACCCGGTTAACGCGTTCTTGAAACTTGCATACGAATACTGGCCGGGAGTTATACCGATATTATAGCTTTGCCACGTGCCGTTCAATCCTCCGGACAGTTTGAAAAACCTGGAATAGACATTAGGTGCGCCTTTTACTACAAACCAAATGAAGTTACTGTCAAGGCAGTTTGCACCGTTATCGCTTATCCAGCAATTGGGAAATGAACCAATAACCGGAGCCGAAGTCGGCCTGTCCCAGTTCATGCCACCGTTTCTTGTAACAAAGTAACCCACAATACTATCATTTTGATCTGCCAATAAAAAACCTGTTGATGAGTTGAAGAAATGGATTCTGTTGACGTACTTGGTTGGGGTAAAAAACTGTTCATTCCAGTCTGACCCGCCGTTTGTTGTTGCAAACAAACGCATGCCGGCAGAAACCCAGGCCCTGTTTTCGTCAAGCGCAAACATCTGTACAAAATCCAAACCGGATAATCCGGAATTAACCATCTGCCAGTTCTGACCGCCGTTTGAGGAGCGCATCACAACCGACGAATCGCCGCAAGCCCAAATTAGCTCTGGTGCAACAACATTAACATCCCAGAATCTGATTACTGAAGTTACCTGGTAAGTTTGCCATTGCGCAAATGTGATCTTAGCTGCTAAAATAAACTGGATGACGGCAAGGATAATTGAGAGCTTTTTCATAAGATTAGACCTCCTTATATCGAAATCTAATAAACACCAGAGGCCAAATCAAGGGGATTTTGAAAAATTATTAATTTGAGTCTATGTAAAGTTTTGTAAGCCTGTATGTTTCTTCCAGACCCTTTTCATGTGTCCGTTCAACTCCGTGAGATGCCGATACACCCGGACCTATGAGTCCGACCCTCACATCATAACCGGCCGCAAGCGCTGCGGAACCATCTGAGCCGTAGTAGGGATAAATGTCAGTTACAAAATTGATATTGTTCTTTGCCGCTAATGAGCGAAGCTTATTGGTAACGATCAAATCATACGGACCTGAAGAATCCTTGACACATATCGAAACTGCGTCTTCCCTGCCGGCACAGCCTTCGCCTATTACTGCCATATCCAGTACAAGCAGCTCTTTTGCAGAATCAGGAATACCAACACAGGAGCCGTGGCCAACCTCTTCATAATTGGAAAAATAGAACGCTACTTTCTTTTTGCTGTTTGAGGCCGAGTATTCCTTTATCAATTCTATCATAACTGCAGCACAGGCTTTGTCGTCCAGGAAGCGGCTCTTAATAAAACCGCTTGATGTGTGTTCAAAGCGCGTATCGTAGAAAATGAAGTCACCTACGTCAATTCCAAGCTTTTTTACATCACTGATATTCCTGACGAGCTCATCAAGCCTTATAGACATATTATCAACACTTCTTTTGGTATCGTTAATGTTCTTATTTACATGTGAAGCGGGATTGTTAAGAAGGAAAGTACCTCTAAACAGTTTACCGTCAAAATTCCTGATAGTAACATACTCACCTTCAAATGAATTCAGTTCAAGTCCCCCTAACTTTGTAATGGCAAGTGTTCCGTCTTCTTTGATCTCTTTGACCATTGCGCCCAGTGTATCTATGTGTCCTGTAACAACCAGCTCCGGGTTCTCATCAAATGAAACCAACAAGGAACCCTTATTGGTCTTCTGAATGATTACATTCAATCCCTTGAAAATATTCTCAAGATATTTTATAATCTCAATTGTATATCCGGTTGGGGAGTTGATCTTAAGTATCTGCTCCAGAGTTGCTGTAATATTTTTCATTTTCAATTAAGTAAGAATAAATCTGAAATATCCTAATTTATGATCTTGTAAATTTAAAACTTCTGACTGGTGATCATTTAGTGCTATCCGTAACAATTTTATATATCTCTTCTCCATCCTTTACCATTCCGTATTTTTCTCTTGCCACCTTTTCTATTTTCTTATCAGATGTCTTCAGATCTTCAATTTCTTTCTGGAGCATAATGGTTTTGTCCTGCTCAGTCTTCAGGCGTTCTTTAAGGTCACGGTTCTCCATTTCCAGCTCTACTCTCTGGAGTATTCCTTTTTTGCCGAAAACAGCGTAGGACAGGATCAACAAAAGGACAATAAGGTAAAGAAAGAACTTTCTCCGGTGAAATATATACCTTACAATATTTTTGAAAAAGCTGTCGTCTTTGATTGTTTTCATGTTAACTGTAAAATCAGAGAACATCACCGAAACTACACGAAGATAACTCTTTATTACTTCAAACTTAATTCAATTATCCTGTTCAGCAGCTGCGGAAAGCTGATGCCTACTGCACCTGCCGCCTTTGGAACCAGGCTGAACTCTGTCATCCCCGGAAGTGTATTAACCTCAAGACAGTATGATTCACCTTTTGAATTCAGTCTGAAATCGACTCTTGAGTATGCTTTACAATTAAGCGCTCTGTGTGCTGCCATTGATTTATCCTGCAGGTCTTTGCTCAGCTTTTCGGGAAGATCTGCAGGGCAAAAATAATCTGTAAATCCTTTTGTATATTTGTGAACATAGTCATAAAATCCTTCCTTAGGCTTTATCTCAACAACAGGAAGAGCTTCATCGCCCAATATTGCAACAGTCAGCTCTCTTCCTTCAATGTATTGCTCAACCATTACTTTATCTGAATAACTGAAAGCATTATTCAGAGCATCCGGGAGCTGAACATCTTCAACATCAGGCTGAACGATCGAGAGTCCCACGGTGCTTCCTTCATCATTAGGTTTGATAACTGCAGGATAACCGACTTTAAGTTTTATACTTTCATCAACTTTTGTCAGATCGGAATTTGCACTATTAAGCATAAACCACGGAGCCGTAGGAATGCCGCAATGGCCGAACATGATCTTTGTAATATCCTTATCCATTGCCATAGCACTTGAAGTAACACGGGAACCTGTATATTTCACATCACGCATTTCAAGAAGCGACTGGATCTTACCGTCTTCGCCGAATTTTCCGTGCAGTCCCAAAAAAACAATATCAACATTATCAAAATGTGATGACATAACACACTCCAGAACCTTCTTGCTGCTGAATGTATTAAGTTCTTCCACAGTCGGAAATTCTCCGCCAATAGTTTCACGGCCGCCGAAAATCTTATCTTCATCGGGCTGAACGGATCCAAAGACCGGATCCACTACTTTTACACTGTGTCCTGTATCTCTTAGTCCTTTTGCAATTGCCCTTCCCGATGCCAGAGATACATTTCTTTCTGCGGAATTTCCGCCTGTTAATACTATAATCTTCAATTTATTTCTTTTACGTCCAGGATTAATTCTTTCTTAACAGCTCAAGTTTCTGAAGATCTGCCGAGCTTAATTCCTTTTCTCCGCCAAGAAGCCTTGCGTAAAAAGATATTTCTGCAAACTGCTCAACTTTTTCCGTCAAATAGTACGCCTCTTCAACAGATTTACCCATTGTTACCAATCCATGGTTTGCAAGAAGTATTGCATTATGGTCCTTAAGTATGCCTGCAATTGATCCGGGAACTTCGTCGGTTGAAGGTGTTGCATACTCCGCAAGAGGTACCTTTCCTGTTTTAAGGTAAACTTCCGGCAGGATCATCTTATCAAGTGCTATGCCTGCACACGCAAATGCCGTTGAAAATTTCGGGTGAGTGTGAACCACAGCATTAATATCGTTTCTATGTTTATAGATATAAAGGTGAAGTTTAAGTTCGCTTGAAGGTTTCCTTTTCCCAGCAATTTTCCTGCCTTTCAGATCAGTTTTCAGTATATCCTGCAGTTTAACTATCCCTTTACAGGTGCCTGCGGCTGTAGCCAGAACATAATTCTTCCTTGTTCTTGTGCTTAAGTTGCCGTCGGTTGCTTTTACGTAACCGTTAAGGTAACACAACTTGCTGTAGTAGACCAGCTCTGCTTTCAGACTCATAAACTTTACATGTTTAAGTAATTGAACATCTTTATTATAGGTTTTGCACTTTGCATAATATAGAAATGAAGACTGGGTGCCCCCCTGTTAAGCAGTTCTTCGGCTTGTTTTGCTGTCCACTTTGCGCCAATATCGATAACATGCTCATCTTTGGCTTCCATTACTTCACCGGCAAGCTCTTCAGGGATGTTAATATAGAAGTTTTTCGGAATATTGGATAGATGCGATTTTGATGTAAGGACCTTAAGCCCCGGCACAATTGGCGCCGTAATTCCGGCTTCACGGCACTTATCAACAAAATCAAAGTACGACTTGTTATCATAGAACATTTGCGTAACTATGTAATCACCGCCGGCATCGATCTTCTTCTTAACGTGCTCAATTTCTACCTTCATATTAGGAGCTTCGAAATGTTTCTCCGGGTATCCGCTTATTCCAATGCAGAAATTCGTAGGCTTTGCATCCAAAAGGTCATCTTCAAGATACTTTCCGTTATTCATTCTTTTTATCTGCTCAACAAGCTGGTATGCATAAGCATTTTGCGATTTGTATTCAGGTATAGGTTTATGATATCCCAAATCATCTCCCCGAATTGCAAGTACATTTTCAATTCCGAGGTAGTGCAGTTCAATAAGGGCATCTTCGGTTTCTTCACGTGTAAATCCGAAACAAAGCATGTGCGGAACGGTATCAATATTGAAATGATTCTTGATAGCAACGCTTATCCCGATAGTTCCGGGGCGTTTGCGAATGACTTTTTTCTGAATGCCCTGAGGTGTCTCTCTGTATTCAACCTCTGCTGCGCGTGAAGTAACATCTATAAACGGAGGGTTATACTGCATAATATCTTCCAGCACTTTAAAAAGCTGGCTAATATCACCGCCGCGCTTGGGAGGGATGACCTCAAAGCTGATTATGGGGTTACCCCCCGATCTCTCTAAGTGTTCAATTACCTTCATCTTTGAAAAGTCGGTGTGATATTATTCGCTTTATCTCCTGTCAGGTTCTGTTTACTTCCTTTTTCCACATCTATTACCCAAATACTCGAGACACCAGTTGACTGGTTATCGAATACGATTTTCCGGCTGTCGCTTGACCAGTCAAACTCAACCACATTTCCTTTTTCACTTGTAAGCTGCCTCACGCCGCCACCATCAGAATCACAAACATAAATATTAAAATTCCCGGCTTTATTGGATATAAAAGCCAGAGACTTTCCATCGGGAGACCATTTTGGATTATATGAATTCCCTGATGATGATATTACTTTCACATTTTTTCCTTTATCATCGCACATTTTCAGTGTACCGCGGTAATTAATATCAAAAGATGCAAAAGCGATCTTCAAGCCGTCGGGAGAAAAAGCACCGTATATCTCGGCATCTTTAGTAGCAACAATAGTTGTCTGTGCTTTGTCTGTAGTATCCAGCAGATTAAGAACAACAAGATCAAAGTTCTGCTCCAGAGTTGATGAATATACTACTTTTGTACCATCATGTGAGAATTCAGCATGAGTTGCAAGGCTTCCATCGCTTATAATGTATGATTCACCTGTTGCCATATCCATTATATAGAGATTATTGACTTCATCCTTCTCTGAACGGTACATCAGCATTGATCCGTCACTTGAAAAAACAGGGTCAACGCCGCCATCGATAAAAAGAGGCGATTTATAAGATGCGGAATCACCAAGCGTTATTTTATATAAGTAGTCTGATAACCTGTTTGTAGCACAAAAGACAATTGTTTTCCCGTCGGGTGAGATCTTAGGTGAATAGCAGTCAATCTCCATAAAAGTGAGCTGCTGTAAATTGTCACCTTCCTCATCCATAATAAAGATCTGCTGTTTATCGTTTTTTGTAGCGTCGCTTGAAAATGCTATCAGTTTCTTTTGCGAATAAAGGCAGGAAATTGTGATTAGAAAAGCAGTCAATACAATTGAGAGTCTGTACATTCGGTCCTTTTGCTTAAAATCCGGTCAAAACCGGCTAAAATTATAAAATATTCTACAATTTTAGCCAATTTTAGTGACTCTTTCAAGGAAGTTAAATCAGTATGTAATCTAAACGCGAATCATCCTATTTCCTTGAAACACGCTCATATTATTAGTAAATTTGACGATAATCTTTAAAATCACAAAAAATACACTGCCATTTTGCACGGAACGTTTATCTATTTGTTTTCATTATTGTTTGTGGCAGGTTCGTTCTTTGCACAATCCGATAAAAAAACCAATTTAGAAGTTCTGGAGCAGGATGTTACTGCTGAGTTTGAAAAGCTCTTTTATTATCCGGATGTTAACCGGGAACTTCAGTTTGTTTGTTATGTAACACAAAAATCAAAGGATAAGAACGAAAAGAGATTTGTTGAAAACATTCTGAAGAAATCAGCCGAGAAAAACAAGCTCAAACTGAGCATTTCCGGGGGTGATAACTTTGCTTCAGATGACAGTGTTTATAACAAGCTACAAATTGAAATCATAAAGATCAGGACTTCGTATCCCGCTCTTGTTAAAAACCGCTTCCTTGGTGAAAAAACAATTAAGCGGGAAGTCACTTCAGAATTTGATGTTAATATTTCAACTAACTCAAGCAAGCGAATCCTGGTATTTGAGAAAGTTTCGACCACATACAAAGATGAGATCCCGTATGACGATTACGGGCAGTATCAGAGTGACGAGTATCTTTTTACACAATCGACGCCGCCTGATATCAGCTGGTTTGAAACCATAATTTTTCCTGCAGCCGCCGTACTGGTTTCTGCAGTTGTTACAATACTTTTTTTTACAATAAGATCTAAATAAAAAACTTGAAAATAATAAATTATTTTGTAATTACTTTAGCCGCCCTGACGATCCTGTTTTTTTCAAACGGATGCGGATCGTCAAAATCAGATATTAACACTGAGGACCCGCAGAAGGCATTTGAGATTGCCAAGCGTAAATTTGATAAAAGGGATTATGTAGATGCGATCGAAGATCTTTCGTTCATAAAGATCCGGTTTCCGGGAACGGAAGTTTCGGACAAGGTCCAATATTACCTTGCCTTAAGCTACTTCTACCAGAAAGAATACCTGCTTGCCGCATATGAATTTGACAACTTTCTGAAGAATTATCCATTAAGCCCGTTATACCCAGATGGAAAATTCAACCTTGCAAACACCTATTACGAGCTTTCACCAAAATATTCATTAGACCAGGAATTCACCAAAGAAGCACTTAACGAATTTCTGTCATTTGTGGAGTTATATCCGCAGGATAAAAATGTCGCATCGGCTGAGGCAAAAATAAAAGAACTGAGAAACAAGCTGGCATATAAGGATTTCTGGACAGCAGAGCTTTATATGAAGACTGATAACTACAAGGCTGCTTCCCTCTATTATCAGAATGTATATGAGACTTATATTGATTCTGACTGGGCAGATGATGCAATGGTTGGGCAGGCTGATGCTTACATTAATGGTAAGAAATATGAAGAAGCCAAGAAAGTACTTGATAAGTTTTATAAGTTATTCCCCAAGAGCGACCAGAAATCCAAAGCCGACAGGCTTAGAAGCAGGATCGCAGAGCTTCAAACATCAAAATAACCCATAAAAATTTGAGCGAACTGAAACCTAAAACGATGAAGGAGTCACAGGTCACAATGATAGAACTTGTGCTCCCCAATGACACCAATATACTTAACAACCTGCTGGGAGGCAGGCTTATGCACTGGATGGATATTGCCGCAGCAATGGCAGCTTCAAGACATTGTCACACGGTCTGCGTTACTGCAGAGGTTGATGACCTTTCATTCCATGAGCCGATCAGACTGGGTAATATAGTATCGCTGCGGGCATCGGTTAACCGTGCATTCAATACTTCGATGGAGATAGGCGTGAAGGTTGAAGTTGAAGATTTCACAACGGGCGAAATAAAGCACTCCAACAGCGCATATTTTACATTTGTCAGCATTGATTCCAAAACCGGAAAGAAAATACCTGTTCCGCAGGTGATCCCTGAAACTGATGAGGAAAAGAAGTGGTATGACGACGCACTCACCAGAAGAACTCAAAGGCTGAACAAAAAGCACGGGATCTTTCATAATTGATGAATATTACGCGAACGGTAATTTATTGACCTGATGAGCGAATCGCAAAGCAATATCAAGCTTCAGGCTGTAAACCTTACGAAAAAATTCGATAGAAGAGTAATTTTTGAAGCCGTTAACTTCGAGCTGGGCCGTGGAAGCTCAATAGCAATTACCGGTCGCAACGGTTCAGGTAAATCCACTCTGATCAAGATTATTGCCAGGCTGCTTGCTCAGTCTTCCGGCGAACTTGACTTTTTTGATGGTGACCGGAAATTAAGAACTGAGCAGTTTTACAAATACATCGGATTTGTCTCGCCATATTTGAACCTTTATGATGAATTCACAGGTTTCGAGAATCTTAAAATAATATCCGATATCCGTTCATCGGGCCATGGCAATATTGATAATGTTCTGCAGCGCGTGGGTCTTTACTCAAGGCGTAATGATCTTGTGAAGATATATTCATCGGGAATGAAACAAAGGCTGAAGATCGCATTTTCAATACTTCACGATCCCGATGTGCTCCTTCTTGATGAACCGACCAGCAATTTGGATCTTGAAGGAGTTGGAGTTGTTGATGATATTGCTGATGAATACCGTAAAAACAGGATACTCGTTATTGCCACAAATGACGCGCACGAAAAGTCCCTATGCGCCGGTGAATTAAATCTCAACCGTGATGTTTAAGCAGGCGCTATCAATATGTAAAAAAGATTTTTATTCCGAGATCAGGACGCGTTATGCAGTTAACGCCCTCCTTATGTTCATCATAGTTGTTATTTCAGTTATTAAGTTCTCTCTGGGTGAAGAAAAGCTTTCGGCAGAAATGAATGCCGGACTTATATGGATAATTATTTTCTTTGCGGCGTCAAATGGCTTGTCTAGAGTTTTTGTCTCCGAAGAAGAACGCGGTACATCGTTAATACTTAAATTAAGTACTGACTCCAAGTCAGTATTTCTTGGCAAACTGATATTTAATACGGTTTTAACTTTTGCAATAAATTTCTTCATAATCCTGCTTTACGTTTTAATAACTAACCTGGAAATCAAGAACTTAGCCTTGTTTTCGTTAACAACTGCACTTGGCAATCTGGGGCTTTCTGCAGTTATGACCATAATTGCAGCCATTATATCCAAAGCAAGTTCAAAAGGCACACTGTACCCGGTCCTTTCTTTTCCTCTTCTGCTTCCGCTGATGCTGGCATCTATCAGTGCAACATGGCTTTCAATAGAAGGTGTAGCTTTTGCTCAGATAGCCGGCGAAATTCAAATGATTGCTTCTTACACAATTGTTGTTGTTACTGCTTCATTTTTGCTGTTTGATCTTATCTGGAACGATTGATGGTATTACAGAGGTGAGCCACAAGAATAGTTAACACTGTTGATATCAAACAGTGTAAAAATTTTTACACCTTTACAATTCAAATAATAGCTTGACATATCGACAAAAAAATTTTAGATTGAATTAACGACAATCTAAAAAGAAGTATGAGTTATTTCGACGACATCGAGTTCGAAGAAGGATCTAAAAGGAAAAACAGGGATAAGGAAGAGCTGATCGATGCCCTTCTCCGCAAGAGCCACCGCCCTGTTCCCGATCTTGATCTTGATGCCATAGATGATATTGTAAATTACCTGCTCGAAAAAAATCAGCACAGCAAGGCAATTGGCTGTATTGATTCATTGCTTGAGTACTATCCTTATTCAAATGAAATATGGCAAAGGAAAGCTATAATTTACGACCACAAAGGTGACTATATTAACGCACTGGATTGTTTTGATAAAGCTATTACATTGAATCCTAATGATGAAGAATCTCTTATCAACAAGGGAATAACCCTGGATAATGCAGGAAGATTCCAGGAAGCGCTTGAGAGCTTTGATTCAGTATTAACATTTGCGCCCCATAATATAGATGCACTTTTCAATAAAGGACTTGTGCTGGAAAAATGCGATCGGTTTGAAGAAGCAATAACGTGTTTTGAGAAGATCATATCGGTTAATCCTGATCATAAAGATACTTATTATGAACTGGGATACTGCTTTGATTATATTGATAAGCTTGAAGATTCACTTCGCGCCTATGAAAAACACATAAGCATAGTGCCATTTAATTATAATGCGTGGTACAATATGGGAGTAGTATTGAGCAGAATGGGAAGATACTACTATGCAATTGAAAGCTACGAAATGGCACTTTCGGTTAATCCTAAATTTGCATCTGCATGGTATAACAAAGGAAATGCAAATGCAAGCCTTGGAATGCTTACCCGCGCTATCAGTGACTACAAAACCGCACTCAACTACAACAGGAAAGATGTTTTTGCGCTCTTCAACCTCGCAAGCGCATATGAACAAATGGGTTCATATAAAGATGCGATTGAGAATTTCACAAAAGCACTGAGTTTTGATCCTACCCACTATGAATCTTACTTTGGGAGGGGCAATTGCTATTACCAGCTTGAAGATTTCAACAAAGCGCTTCGCGATTACGACAAGGCAGTTGACCTGTTCAAGGAAAACCCCGAACTCTGGTACGCAAAAGCAGACGCAGAATACAATCTTGGCAAATTGCCGGAATCAATTTTCAGTTATAAAACAGTACTTAAGCTGAATCCCGAGAACTTCCAGGCAGCGCTTGATCTTGCAAATACACACATTGATCTTGAAGAGTATGAAAATGCAGATGAGATACTTGGAAAGCTGATCGACCTTAAGGCTGCATGGGCTGAACCATATTACTCCAAGGCAAAGCTGTATTTCCTTACGGGTGAAGTTGAACTGGGAATAAAGTATGTTGAAATGGCATTTACCATTAATCCGCAGGAGAGATTTGACTATGAATTCGAGTCTGACTGGGAAAAAGTTCTGCAATTCCTTATTTCCAGAGATTCCTGAAGTTTTTCACTATTTCCGCACTTAGAGAACCCCCCTTAATTCAATACCAAAAGTCATAAAATTTCAGAATTGTTGTCATAGTATTTAGACTGGCAATGGGTTTAAGTTTGTATTATCAGAAACTATAATTCAAATGACCCATGAGACTATTTACAAGGTTTTCAATGGTTTTTTTGCTGTTTTCATCCATTTCAATATCGCAGATTGTATACAGTCCATTTGTTGATTCAATTAAAGAGCTTTGCACTGAGCAGACACTTATAAAGATCACCCGTCAGCTTTCCGGTGATACTGCCTGTTTGATAGGCGGAAACCCATATACAATAGTATCCAGGCACTATAACAACCCTTCAAATAATATGGCTGCACAGTTCATTCTTGAACAGTTTCAGTTGTACGGATTGAATGCCTATTATATGAACTTCTCTGCAGCAGGCAGGAATGTATACGCTGTGAAGACAGGGACAAAATTCCCGAATAAGAAATTCATAATCTGTTCACACTATGACAATATGCCTTCCGGTTCACTTGCTCCCGGCGCAGATGACAATGGTTCAGGAACCGCAGCAGTACTGGAAGCGGCAAGACTCTTGGCACCGCTTAGCCTTGACTATACCGTCATATTCATTGCTTTTGATGAAGAGGAGCGCGGATTGTACGGCAGTCATGCATATGCCGATACAGCGTCAAACAGAATGGACAGCATAATGTTTGTATTTAACTATGACATGATAGCCTGGGACGGTAATGCAGACAGAAGGCTTGACCTTATTACAAACAACAATTCACTGGCGTTCACCGATAATATAAAGCTGCTCTATAATTTATACGAACCTCAGATGGCCCCGTACAGGGTGCTTAACGGTAATATGTCCAGCAGCGACCATTGGTATTTTTGGCAAAGAGGCTACAAGGCTTTCTGCGGAATTGAATACATGAGTGATTTCAATCCTTACTATCATACAATAAATGACAACATGTCGCATGTCATTGTTCCGTTCTATCATGGATTCACTCAGGCAGCAATTGCGGCCCTGATAACATACTCGAACAATTATTTTATGACCTTTACCCATACTCCGATCACATCAGCTTTGACAAATCAGCCGCAGACAGCGGAAGTAGTAATAACATCGCCGAACCCGATCGCAAATATCGGTTATAGTCCCAGGTTGTATTACAAAATAAATACCGGAGCATTTACATACGTTAACGCGTTCTACAACAGTGCAGATACATTCCGGTTCCAGATACCCGGACAGCCGGCAGGAACTGTAGTATCATATTACATTGCGGCTCAGGATTCGCTCAACAGGTTCGTTGGTACACTGCCGGTCGGCGGAAAAGGTATCAATCCGCCGGGGACAATTCCGCCTCCAACATTCTTTACTTATGATGTGATAACATCAGTATCCCAGAATAATGAGCCCGTAAGATTTACACTTGACCAGAACTATCCGAACCCGTTCAATTCAAGCACTTATATCAGATTCTTCCTTGATAAGCCTGCTATGACCAAGCTTGTTATCTTTGATGTGCTGGGTAAACAGATTTCAGTACCGGTTGATTTCCGCCTGCCGCAGGGAGAGAACCTCGTCAGGTTTGATGCAAATGAACTGGCATCCGGCATTTACTTCTACAGCATTTTTGTTGACGGCCTCTTAAAGGATACAAAGAAGATGATACACAACAAATAAGTCAGATTTTTATCATCATCATCAAAAGGCGGGTTAAGATCCGCCTTTTTGTTTTACCTGAGTAATTTCATTCCTTGATAACAACATCAAGTACTTTCTTGTCCTTTATCTGCAATAATCTTTTGCTTTTCAATCTTCGGACAATCTCGTAATTATGCGTTGCAATAAACACGGCTGTACCTTTGTAATTGATGTTAAGCAAAAGCTTGATAATTTCAAACGAAACAAACGGGTCAAGGTTCCCTGTTGGTTCATCGGCTATGAGTATGTATGGCTCATTCACAATAGCACGGGCTATGGAAACCCTTTGCTGCTCACCGCCGGATAGCTCCTGAGGCATCTTTTTGTATGAATCGAGTACACCGACTTCGTTCAGCACATTCAATACCTTCTTCTTTATGGCATCAGGCTTTACGCCGGAAAGATAAAGCGGCAATGCAACATTCTCAAATACATCCCTGTCATTTAAGAGCTTATAATCCTGGAACACAAATCCGATCTTTCTTCTGAGCACAGGTACCTCAGGTTTTTTTATGGTGCGTGAATTATTTCCGTAAACAACTACTTCACCGGTTTTCGGAAAAAGCTCCATGTTGATCATCCTGAGCAGTGTAGTTTTACCTGTTCCGCTTTCACCAATAAGAAATACGAACTCGCCGCTATCAATAGAAAACGATACGTCGTTAAAGAGGTCCTTGCTCGGATATGAAAATGAAATGCCGTTAAATGATATCAATTCTTATTCCTGTTCCTGAATAACTTATCTGCCCATTTGATTGCTTCTGTTAGACTGACTTCGCTTGCTTTATTCTTCCCCGCAATATCAAAAGCTGTTCCGTGATCGGGTGAAGTCCTTACAAAATCCAAGCCTGATGTGAAATTTGTACCCTTGTACCCTGCCAGCATTTTAAACGGAATAAATCCCTGGTCATGATACATCGCAAATGTCATATCAAATTTTATATGTAACCCCGAAGCAAAAAACGCATCCGGTGAATAGGGTCCGCTGAATACTTTCTGTCCCAGCTTTACATTCAACCCCTTTAGTGCGGGCGAAATTACTTGTGATTCTTCGTCGCCTATCAGCCCGCTGTCTCCGGCATGGGGATTGAGTCCAAGTAATGCAATTTTTGGTTTTCTTATTCCAAGGTCATTTTTCATTGAATCATAGCAAACTTTCAGCTTATTCCTTAACAGGCTGCCGGTTATCAACCCCGCAACTTTCCTTATCGGCGGATGTGTCGTCGCAAATCCCATATTAAGCTTGTTTGAAAGCATTATCATGCAAGTATCACGAGCTCCGCTGAGAGTGGTGAGCATCTCAGTGTGACCGTCAAATTTGAATCCGCCCAGATTGAGCGCCTTTTTTGAGATCGGAGCAGTCACTACCGCATCGTATTCGCGCTCCATGCACAATTCAATGGCAGTTTTAACTGCAAGACCCGAAATGAATCCCGATTCAGCATTGATCTCGCCCGGTGAAACATCAGGGTAACAATTGCCAACGGGTATCACATTAAAATTATCTGCATTAAGCCTGATCTTCAGCTTTTTTGAATAATATGAAAGAACGGAAAAAGGCGAAATTACCGTAAGATCATACTTCTTTGTAATCCTTGTATCTTTAAGGGTTTTCAGAATTATCTCCGGCCCTATGCCGTTAATATCACCGATAGTTATAAGAATTCGCGTCTTCATCTGACAAATATAGTTTTATGCAATTACTGCTGCAAGGCATTCGCTCTTTGCAGGCTTTTAAAGTATCTTGATGCCTCTTCAATCCTGCGTTTTATTGAAGGATGCGAATGTGTCCAGAATTCAACAAGCCTGTTCGGTTCATCGTTTGCGAGATTCTGCTCCGCAAGCTTTTCCATGGTTGACCTGAGTGAATCAAGGTCACCGGTTGTATCAAGCGCAAAGCGGTCTGCTTCAAATTCAAATTTCCTTGATAAACCGGCACCTATCGGACTTGTTAAGAAGCTGAACACGCCTGCGATCAGCGCAAGCAGCGGCAATGCCCCTATCTCCCATGGATACTTAAAATCAAATGCGGGCAAAAGCCATAGATATACTTTTGACAATATAAAGAGTCCGGCAAATGTGGCAACGAGCGAGAAAAGAATGTTTTTTTTGATATGCCCTTTCTTGTAATGCCCCAGCTCATGGGCAAAAACGTTTTCAATCTCATTTTCGGTAAATGCTTCAAGCAGTGTATCGCCGAGTATTATCCTTTTTGTCTTGCCCATTCCCGTAAACGCTGCGTTTGCTTTCTTTGTGGTTTTGCTCATATTGAACTTGTACACACCGCTCACTTTGAATCCGGCCTTTTCGCACAAAGCCATTAGTTTGTTCTTAAGCTCCTCATTTTCGATAGGTGTGAATTTATAGAAGATGGGGAATATCAAAACCGGTGCAATTTGAGCAAGCAAAACGGAGTATCCCCAAACTATGCAGGCAAGATAAAGCCACCACAACTCATAACTTGATATTAACCAGTAGAACAAAAATGCTATCGGCGCGCCGATGACTGCTCCAACCAGCGCAGCTTTGAGCTTCTCTTTTATCCATCCCCAAAATGTGAGGTTTGAAAGCCCGAATTTATGCTCCAGCCTGAAGCCGAAGATGTAATCAACAGGAAAACCGATAACAGAGGTGAATAATCCGATTACCAGACCGAAAATTACAAGGGCTATGTACGGATTTGATGTAAACCCGTATGCAAAAAGCTCAAGCTTTTTGCTGTAGCCGTAAGCCAGAAAGAGCAACAGGATAATAAATGACAGAATGCCTTCAATTATTCCGACTGTCAGCTTTATCTTCTCATATTTACGTGCCTGTACTTTTCTTGATTCATCCATAAAACGCAAATTATTCATAAAAACTCAAAGTTTATATTCCTTTATGTTGCCTCTGATTCATGCAAGTTTTCCCCGTTGTTGCTAATGCTGAAGCATCACCTACAAAAGCACGAAGCTAAACCCCCATTAATGAGCACTGATTTGCAGGAAACAATCTTGAGTTCCGGACTTTCTCATTTTCAAGCCTTCATCCCCCCTTCAATGAAGGGGGGACGGGATGCTAATAACAATACTATGAAAATAGCCTGCCAATCAGAATCCATGACAGCTGCTTGAAGGGGGTTTTGCATTGCCCCGTTGTTGATTATGCTGAATCAGTGCCAACAACTTACTCAGTCCCAGGGAGTCTGTACGCACCGTACTTTGGTTAAAATCTCGTGTACGCAGCGTACAAAGAAAAGTGCCGTGTTGTAAAAACAGATAGTTTACCGGCGTACGTAGCGTACTGGCACATTTTTTTCCCTCCGGACATATCTCTTGGCGATTGCGGCGCAGAAACGAAACATTTCAATTTCAAAGCGGTTCAAAAGACCGCTGTACGCAGCGTACTGACTCCCCCAAAATGCATACAGGCTTTCATGTATATGTTTTCCATGGAATTGAAAAGAACGATTGTTTGAAGTGAGAAAGAACA
>JAUQWS010000128.1 GCA_030835025.1 Ignavibacteria bacterium
AATATTATCAGAATAATGACAACAAATATTGAGCCTTCAATTAAAGTTTTATTAATATTGCTGATAGATGCATTGATAAAATCTGATTGTCTGAAAATATTAGTATTTATATGAATATCTTCAGGCAGGTTTTTGGTCAGCGCTTCAATTGAGCCGTCAATTTTTTTTGTTAATTCCAGCGTATTGGTGTTTGGCTGTTTCATAATGGTCATTATAACGGCAGGTTTACCTTTCAATGAACCATCACCAATTTTTACGCTTGGAGCGATTTTGATTTCAGCAATATCTCCTATCTTTACGGGAAAGCCATTAACTACTTTCACCACAGAATTGCCGATCTCATCCAGATCACTTGTTCTGCCTATGCCTCTTATAATATATTCCTGATAGTATTGGTTTAAAAATCCACCCGAGGCATTTTGATTAATGTTTTTGCTTGCTTGAAGCAGCTCTTTAAGTGAAATATCATAGTAGCTCATTTTCTGCGGCGAGGCCTGGATCTGGTATTGTTTATACTCACCGCCAATTACCACGACTTGCGATACACCGCCTATTGCCAGCAATGCAGGTCTTAAGCCCCAGTCAGCAATAGAGCGGAGTTCCATCAAATCGGTTTTATCAGAGGTTACACTAATGAGCATAATTTCACCCATGATTGATGATTGCGGTGCTAATGTCGGATTTCCAACTCCTTCGGGTAATTGCTCGCTTACTGCTGCTATTTTTTCAGCTACTATCTGTCTTGCCTGATATATATCAGTTCCCCACTCAAATTCAACCCAAACTATTGAAATGCCCGCAGAAGATGAAGAGCGTACCCTTCTCACATTTGTAGCTCCATTTACTGCTGTTTCAACCTTAAATGTAACCAGCTGCTCAACCTCTTCGGGGGCCATGCCGTGCGCTTCAGTTAAAACAACTACTGTGGGAGCTGTTAAATCGGGGAATACATCGACCTCCATATTTACTGCAATGTACGATCCATAACCCAATAACAGGAACGAGCCAAAAATTATGATCAGCCTGTTTTTAAGTGAAAAATTTACAATTTTGTTTAACATAAAAATCTCATTTTATAAAATTAATGTTCGTGCCCGTGAACCGGCATTGTTCCTGACATTGACGAAAGTTTTATCTGGTAAGCACCTTTTGTAACAACTCTTTCACCTTCATTTATACCTGAAAGAACCTGAACGAGTATACCATCGGAACCGGTGATATTCACTTCTCTTTTTTCAAAGCCTTCCCCGCTTGTTTGTACAAATACATAAAATACTCCCTGTTCTTCTATTAATGCTGTAACCGGAATAACTAAAGCATCAGGAATCCTTGTTGTTTTTAAAAAAACCTCTACAAATGTGCCCGGTATTAAATCGTTTCTGTAATCAATTTCAAAATTTATTGGCAGTAAGAGGTTATCCTGTCCTGTCGTTTTACCGGCTGTGATATAGCTCCCATTAAGAGATTCAGTATCAAACGTTTTTCCGTCCGGTGTTTTGAAGTTCGCAGATTGTATCTGATTGATTATATCAAAATATTTTTGCGATAGATCTGCTTTGATCAGAAGCCGGCTATTCTTTGAAATTACCGCTAATGTTTGGCCAGCTTCAACAAACTGACCTTGCTGCACTTCTATTGTCCTTATAAAACCGCTTATTGGCGAATACACTCTTACCCCATTGCTGGAATAATTTTGCGTTAAAGATCGGTACAATGTTCGGGCTACATTATAAGTATTTTCAATAGCTAAAAACTCTTTCTCCGATATTATTTTATCTTTAACAAGTTCAGTTGCTCTGTTATAGTCTGCTTCTGCCTTTTCATAATCATATCTTGATTCAACTATCTTAGTGTTAATATTCAGTTCATTCAGATTGCTTCCTGAAACAGAAAACAATCCTTCACCTTTATAAACAGGCATACCGCTTAAGTATGAATTTCCGTTAAAATTAACTATACCGCTTGATTTTGCTGAAATTACGGCTTCATCACTTGGTGGAATTAATACTTGCCCTGTAGTTCTGATGGTATAAAAGAACATCTGTTTTTTCACTTCCTGATTTGCAAAATCCACCTTCCAGGCTTGCTCTTTCAGATAAGGTATTTCGTTACCTTCGGGTTCTACTACCTGACTGGTTATTGCAGTTTGCAAGTCCGGATAAACGGTAACATCCTCTATTACGATCTGGTCAGTAAAATCCCTTGTTACCACATCAAAAGTGATCTTAAAATTATTTCCGGAATTAACAGGCTTTATCTCAGGTCTGAAAATACCCGGTGGATTAGGAGCATCAACAGAAGCGGAACCGTTTTCGGTTACAGTAACGGTTACCTTGCCTTCATCAAGCGATTTAAAAGATTCACCTAAAACGGTAAGATGAGCAGCAAAGCGTGATACTTCACCTACAACAAGCGGCTTAAACTCAACAAAAAGTTCAAGTTTGTTTGAATAAATCGTATACGCAAGCGGCTCAAGCTCACTCACAGATTTATCTTCATCTTTCTTATTGCAGCTAAAAATAATAACTGCAAAAAAAGATATGAGTAATATCTTTCTCATAAAGAAATATATAATTAATTAATGAATTTTTAAGAAAAAATTGGGAGTTTCTCAGGCACTGAGAAATGGAGGAGCTCGAAGGGAATAAACCTGAATTGTTTCTGCGCTGATTAGATCAGGGTTGTCTCTTATGCACAAATGAATTGGTTTAGTATCCGGTAAATATTTTATATTTATGTAATTGAATACACCTGCAGTATTAAGGTATAAATTATTTTTTAATTGTTTTGTTAAAAGGGCAAAGGTGAGATTGTTACCCATATGGCTGAAACGGGAAAAAATATCTGAGAGTTCAAAGTGAGGGGGTTCATGTTCGCTATTCATTCCCTGAGAGTGTTCTTCCTCATGACTATGAGGTATAATATCATGTGACAGCGCAAAGGATAGCGCAAAAAGCATTATGATATTTATGAATAACTTCAAGTTATAGTGTGATTGGTTTGCAACTTAATGATATTTATTCAAAAATAAAAGAGTCATGAAGTAAAAAGCTGATAATTAAGAGATATGATATTTTGTTACTCATTTGTTACTCGCAAAAAAATTAATTAAATAAATACAGTAATTTGACTTGCTATTGCGGGTTTGTTGCCCACACGCCTGCTTCGGGGATGAAGCCTTTATCATCCATTTCAAGCATGCTTACTATCAGGTGAGCTATTTCCTTTCCTTCCAGTTTGGTTGGATTGAAATCCCTGTTCCTTCCGCCGGCGTTATGTCCGAAATTCGTCTGCACTTCGCTTGGATTAACAAGCATTACCCTGATGTTATGTTTTCTCAGCTCCGCGCGCCAGCACTCGGTCATTCCCCTTAGCGCAAATTTTGTGGCAACGTAAGGGGTACCGTTTGCAAAGCCGCCCTTTGCAGCGCTTGATGCAATATTAATTATGTTACCGTAATTCTGAGAGATAAAATGTTTGGCAGATTCACGCCCGCACATCATCGCTCCGGTTATGTTCACCATCAGCTGCTCATTGAATTTTGCGGTATCTATTGCCATAAGGGGACTGAAATACCCGTAAGCTGCATTGTTGATGAGCACATTATAGCCGCCGATCGAATCGATTGTAAAACCGACAAGTTTCTTCACGTCATTTTCGCTGCTCACATCTGCGCGGTATGATATGAGCCCAAGCTCCTTAGCAGCGGCATTAAGCCGCTTTTCATCCCTGCCGTTAATTACTACCCTTGCGCCTTTTTTTGAAAGTTCTGCTGCAGTATCGTATCCAATGCCGGAGCTTCCCCCCGTAACAAGGACTTTCGCTTTTTTGAGATCCATTATCTATTTGATTTAATTAAGTATTGGAATTATACCATTTATTTTAGCGTTGTTAAAGTCAAATTTCTGCAGGTCAAAATAATTCATAGATTAAATTTGAAGCAATCCGTAAATTTGACGTTATTTCTGAATCAGAACGTAGAGAAAAGACATGAAGACTTCCGCTGAACACAACCAGCGCATCGCAAAAATGAGCTTCGCCTCAGTGTATCCTCATTACGTAACAAAAGTGGAGAAAAAAGGAAGAACAAAGAAAGAGCTGCATGAGGTCATTGAGTGGTTAACAGGCTATGATAACAAAAAGCTGCAGGAACTGATAAAGAAGAAGGTTACATTCGAAGAATTCTTTAGGCTTGCCAAGCTTAACTCCAATGCGCACCTCATTACCGGAGTCATCTGCGGGTATCGTGTAGAGGAAATTGAAGATCCTTTGACGCAGAAGGCAAGGTATCTGGATAAGTTGGTGGATGAGCTTGCCAAGGGCAGGAAGATGGAGAAGATACTGCGCTGAAAAGTCAATTGGTTTTTTTATAAGAATGTTATCATAAATTATTGGAGATATGAACAACTTGATACATTTAATTATTAAGGCAGCAATAATCGGGATCGGTGCAACACTTACTTTTGATCTTTGGGCACAGTTTTTGAAATTTGCCTTTAGAATAACACCGTCAAACATTTGCATGGTGGGACGCTGGCTGCTTTATATGCCCGGCGGAATTTTCAGACATTCCAATATAATTAAAGTCCCCGAAAAAAAGGGAGAGTGTCTAGCCGGATGGATAGCCCACTATATGATTGGAATCACTCTCGCTCTGATTTTTGTTCTGTTAGCTGGTGAAGAATGGCTCATTAACCCAACAGTTATACCTGCAATTGTATTTGGAATTGTAACAGTTATTGCACCATTATTCATCATGCAGCCGGCATTCGGTTTCGGGTTTGCCGCATCTAAGACTCCGAATCCCGGCCAGGCAAGGCTTCGCAGCCTGATGAATCACGCCGCTTTTGGGGTTGGATTATACTTATTCGCGATTTTGATTAATTTGAAATTTTAATTTTGTTAATAAAAATGAAATTTTTAGCAATGCGGCGTATTTTATTTTTGTCTCTTATATTCATACAAATTGTTTCTTTTGCCCAAAATTCAGAAATAAACACTATTAAAAGTGATAGTTTGATTTTTGTTGAGATGGATCCTGAAAAGGGATTTTACAATGACTACATTTTGTTTATCCCCAAAGGAACTCCCTTGAACAAAAAGTTATTCCTGCTTGTGGAACCAAACAACACAGGGAAGCTTTCAGACAGCATTGAAGTTCATAGAAAATATGCCGTTGATTTAGCAGCAGTAAGCTCTGTTGGTAATAATGTTTCTACTGAGTTAAAAATACCTTTGCTTGTTCCGGTATTCCCGAGACCTGAATCACAGCCTTTAGTGTATACTCATGCTTTGGATAGAGATGTAATTTTAGAGAAATCACCAGGATTGAAACGGATTGACCTGCAGTTATTGGAAATGATAAGTGATGCCGTGAATATATTGAAGTCTATGAATATTCGGGTTGATCCCAAATTTTTTATGAATGGTTTTTCGGCTTCTGCTACGTTTACAAATCGATTTTCTTTTATACATCCTGATAAAATAAAAGCATTGGCTATTGGCGGATTTAACGGAAAACTCATGATCCCGCAAAACAAGATAAACGGAGTTAAGCTCAACTACCCGATCGGTACCAACGATTTCTCTGAAATATTCGGTGGTAATTTTGAAATCGATGTATACAGGCAAATTCCTCAATTCATTTATATGGGGTTGTTAGATGAAAATGATGCGGTTCAGTTTGACGATGCTTACACCGAACAGGAACGTAAAATAATCAATGATAATATTGGAAGCAATGTGCAGGAAAGATATTTGAAATGTCAGAAGGTCTATACTGAGATAAACATTAATGCGGTCTTCAAAACGTATGAAAATGTCGGGCATTGGACTACATCAGAAATGAATCTTGAAGTTATAAAGTTTTTCTTGTCTCAAATGCAGGAATAGTAGTGAACTACTGCTATATTACATCACATGACTGTAATACTTTACAGCCTTGTTTTGAATTCACCCAAAAATTAACTAAAAGCGGATTTCGGCCAGTTTAAAAAACTCAATTAAAATTGATTTAATAAGGATTATGACAATGGCAAAAAACAAATTGCTGCAAATGCACAATGTCGGCATCGTAGTAGAATCACTTGATGATGCAATATCTTTTTTCTCAGAGATAGGCTTGAAACTGGAAGGCAGGGCGAAAATAGAAGGTGAGTGGGCAGGACGTGTTACGGGTCTTGGTAACCAGAGTGTTGAAATTGCCATGATGGTGACTCCCGACGGACACAGCCGGCTCGAACTTTCGAAATTTATCACACCCCCTGTCATATCGGATCACCTTAACGCACCCATAAATGCTCTCGGTTATCTCCGTGTCATGTTCGCAGTTGAAGATGTAGACGAAATGGTATCAAGATTAGCTAAGCATGGAGCTAAACTTGTTGGCGAAGTGGTTCAATACCAGGACAAATACCGTCTTTGCTATATTCGGGCAGCCGATGGACTTCTGATAGGACTGGCAGAAGAACTTGGCCGTAAATGAGTAAAAGAAAATAAACCGGGAAATCAATGATTGTAAATAGAAATAAACTCCATCAATAAAAAAGGGCACTCTTTTGAGCGCCCTTCGATTTATTAGATTGTTAAAACTCATCGGATGACTTAAAGTCATCCGATGAGTAAGAGGCTTATACGATACCGTAAGCAAGCATTGCATTGGCAACTTTGATAAAGCCGCCTATGTTTGCGCCTGTTAAGTAATCGCCTTTTTTGCCGTAAGCTTCAGCGTTATCAAGGCATGTTTTGTGAATGCTCTTCATGATTCCAAGAAGCTTAGCATCAACTTCTTCGCGGCTCCATGTTAAGCGCATGCTGTTCTGGCTCATTTCAAGTCCGGAAACTGCAACACCGCCTGCGTTGGCAGCCTTTGCCGGTCCGTACAGGAAGTTATTTTCCTGGTAAACCTTAATTGCATTCAGGTCACTTGGCATGTTTGCACCTTCGGATACGAGATAGCATCCTGCATCAACCAGACCTTTAGCTAGATTCTCATCAAGCTCATTCTGCGTTGCACACGGTAAAGCGATATCGCATTTCAATCCCTGCTCTTTTACAACTTCCCAAACGCTCTTGCCTTCGTAGTATTTTACATTATGCTTATCGGCATAATCCTTAATCCTTCCGCGGCGGTTGTTCTTAAGATCGAAAAGGAATGCAAGTTTCTTCTCATCAATTCCGCTTTCATCAACTATCGTTCCGTTAGAGTCAGATGTTGTAATAGGGATGCCTCCAAGCTGCTGAACTTTCTGGATGGCATACTGCGAAACATTACCCGATCCGCTTACTGCAACACGTTTACCTTTGAAGTCCTGATTTCTTGTTGCAAGCATTTCTGCAGCAAAGTAAACTGTTCCGTAGCCTGTTGCTTCAGGTCTTATCAGGCTTCCGCCGTACTCAAGGCCTTTGCCTGTTAATACACCGGTATGTTCGTTGACTATTTTTTTATAATAGCCGTACATATAGCCTATTTCTCTTCCGCCAACGCCGATATCACCTGCCGGCACGTCCCTATCGGGTCCGATATGCCTGAAGAGCTCTCTCATGAAAGCCTGGCAGAATCTCATTACTTCGTCATCTGATTTGCCTTTGGGTTCGAAATCGCTTCCGCCTTTTCCGCCGCCCATTGGAAGAGTTGTAAGTGCATTTTTGAAGATCTGTTCAAAGCCAAGGAATTTCAAGATTCCAAGGTTTACTGAAGGATGAAATCTTAAGCCGCCTTTGTAGGGACCTATTGCATTGTTGAATTCGATTCTGAAGCCGCGGTTAACCTGAACTTCGCCTGCATCATCAACCCATGGTACGCGGAACAATATTGCCCTGTCGGGAACAACTATTCTTTCGTATATCTTTGCTTTTACAAATTCCGGATGTTTGCTGACGGTTGGTTCAAGGGTGGATAGTACCTCTTCAACAGCCTGGTGAAACTCTGGCTGTGAAGCATCTTTAACTTTGACTTTTTCGATAACATCTTTAATGACCGAAGAAGATTTTGCCATTGGTGTGTGCTCCTTTTAGCATGGTTAATTGATTGATCAGGGTAATTCATGTAATTTTTCCCTGTTTACATCTACTAAAATACCTATTATTACGAGTTTTAAACAATGACATTAGTCATAAGTCATCAAAAATGATTAGAATTGCTGATCAAAAATTATTGGAATTTTTGATAATATTGTGGTATTTTGAAGCCTTCAGAATTACATTTCATTAAAACTCACATATTAAGGACGAGTACTGAATGCGGATAAAAAAATTCACCTGTATAAACTGCGGAGCGCCAAAAGTTAACGAATATAAGTCGCCTTACATTATGTGCGATTATTGCGGCTCGTTTACCGATATTGATTTTACTCTCGGAATGAACTTCTGGAACCAGTCAGCCCTTAAGAACATAGGCTATGCTTTCAACAAAATGGATTACATGAACCGCATGCAGTATGCCATGCAGAAAGGCGATAAGCAGGAATACTGGCGCCTGCAGCGCGGGTACTGGGATTATTATTACCGTACATATCCGGCATACCTTCCGCCATCAATAGATGACGGGTATAAATACAGGGATTACCTTGATGTGTGCGCGGAGTCAAGCACTGATTCAGCGTTTGAACCTAAATGGGGGCAGATGGCACAGCAGCAGCAGGCACTCCAGCAGCAATTGCAGTATTACCAGTCGCCGCAGGGAACAAAAGTGCAGAGCGAGGGATTCTTTAAGCTTGCAGAGTTTTTTATCGGAATGACGAAGGAAGGATTCAGGGTGTTTTATGATAACCCTAAATTTACCGTGATGAATGACCTTTTGCCTGAGCAGGTTCACCTGAAAATGAAGCTTTCAATGTTCGTCCAGGCGTGGCTGCCATATTTAACGGATGAAGACCAGGAGAGATTCCTTAAGATGACGGGATTCAGCATGCAGTATGTGGAAATCGAACGGCCCGCAGGCAGAACAGGTGAGTGTGAACACTGCAAAGCTGAGATATACATTCCCGAAGGTTCGTATAAAGTCCACTGCGAAGCGTGCCACAAGACAACGAAAGTGCAGGCGACATTTAAGTGTATGTCATGCGGAGCTGATAACAAAGTTCCTGATTATCCCGCTAAACCGATCGATTGTGAATTCTGCGGAGTTGAAAACAGGCTGATACAAAGGCTGTTTGGGTAGTTGAAAAAAGTTCACGCTAAGTCGCAAAGGCATATTTCAATTATTAACGTTACCAAGCCGGAGCTTGGTAACGAGGGAAGAACTTGAAATACGTCACCCTGAACTTGTTTCAGGGTCTTAAATTGTAATTTAATATTGATGCTGAAACAAGTTCAACATGACGAGACATAGGGATATAATTTTTTGGGGCTAAAGCACCGTCATTTTTTTGTTAGCTATCCACCACCTATAGGTCGTAGCAATTCGGGAATCCAAGAATATCTAACGACCGAAATCCGATATTTTTATATCTTGAGTTTACTGTTTTTGATTATGATCAGAGTCATAGTGATAACCCCTGATGCCAGCAATCCAGTATCTTCGTAAATATCAAGAGTGAATGCAGCTGTGAATCCGATAAGCGACCACACAAACGGAATGGCTGCCAGCAAGTAGGGAATTCTGCTCTTCAGGAAAAGGAGCATGCCAAATGTGAAAATTGTTGTAGGGCAGGGGACTCCAAACGTGGGTGAATCAGGGTAGCGGTGACCTAATAAATATCCAAGTACGGGGTAAACTGCCAGCCCAAATACTACAAGTACCGCGCCGGCGTAATTATAGATGCTTCCGGTAAACTCAAACATAAGCCTGTTTTCTATCAGTCCGTCATACACAAAGACAAGCGCCTGCAGTATGAATAAAGAGCCAAAAAGATATGCCGCCGTATTTATCGAAGCGAAGAAGATAATGTGGTAAACAATTCCCATCCACAGCCAAATCATGACCAGAAACAGAAATATTAATTTATCAGAAAAAGCAGTTTTCCTGAATATGGCATAGAGGCAGTAAATAGCGATGAAATAGAAAATGATCTGCAGCGGCCAGACAGTTTCATTGTAAAGCCTGAATACTTCAAGGAATTGTTCGGTTGTAAATGGAAGTTTCATTGTCAAACTTAAAAGCTATTCTAATATTACTCATCCGATGACTTCAAGTCATCAGATGAGCAGGACAAGTCCACGCTTAACCGGGACTACAAAACCAAAATCTTCTCTTCCGTCATTTCTTTGATGGCGTATTTAACACCCTCACGGGTATTGCCTGAGTCTTTAACCCCGCCATACGGCATAGCATCCATCCTGTAAGCCGAGGCCTCGTTTATTATTACTCCGCCGGCGTGAATATTATTGTAAGCATACATAATATCCTTCATGCTGTTTGTGAACACTCCCGCCTGCAGGCCGAATCTTGAGTTATTTATTTCCGCTACTGCATCTTCGAAACTTGAGAATTTTTCGATAGTTATAACCGGAGCAAATACTTCGCTGCACTTAACATTTACATTGTTCGGAGCATTTTCGATTATGGTCGGTTCAAGCACTGCGCCGCCTCTTTTTCCGCCTGTCAGTATAGATGCTCCCGCAGATTTTGCTTCACTTATCCATTTCTCAGCGCGGATTGCTTCATCTTCGGTTATCATTGGTCCAATAGTTGTATCTTCATCGTATGGATTGCCGAATTTTACCTTCTTTGCCTCATCGATAAGGCGGCTTCTTGTTTCATCATAAATCTTCTCGTGAATGTAAACACGCTGAACTGAAATGCAGCTTTGTCCTGCTTGTGCGAATCCCCCTAGCGTTATCTTTGCAGCTGCACTTTGAATGTCTGCGTCATTGTTCACAATTACACCTGCATTTCCGCCAAGCTCAAGCGAAACTTTCTGTCTGTTGGCTTTGCGTTTCAATCCCCAGCCGATATCACTGCTGCCTGTGAAGCTGATAAGCTTAACTCTGTCATCAGCAATATGTTTATCAATATCTGTACCCGAGAGTGTTAATACATTTACCGGAGAAAATCCAATGCCAAGCTCATTGCACGCTTCAAGGATAATTTTACCAAGAGCGATTGCGGTGAGCATTGAGCTTGACGACGGCTTTATCATTATCGGATTTGATGAAGCAAGCGCGGGTGAGATCTTATGTGCAACAAGGTTAATGGGGAAATTCCACGGGGTAATTCCGAGTATCATTCCGACAGGGAAGCGCCTGACAATACCCGTTTTATTTTCCGAACCTTTGAGGAGGTCAAGGCTTAAAACTTCACCGTCAATTCTTGAACATTCTTCAGCTCCCAGGCGGAATGTGAGAATTGCCCTGTCAACTTCGATCAGAGAGAATTTTATTGGTTTTCCGGTTTCATCAGTAATAAGCTTCGCAATCTCGTCTTTTTGCTCAGTTATCTTTTTTGAAACTGCGTATAGTAATTCAGCTTTTTTATAAACAGGGAGGTTATAAAATTCTTTTGTGATTTTTGTAAGGTATTCTGCTGATTCGTTGAAGTGTTTGTCTGATGCTGCGTAATACTCCCCAACAACTTCATTTGTATAGGGATTTTTGACCTGCTTGATATTATCGGAACTGATGAATGAGTCTTTAAGAATGAATTTTTCGGGCATGATTCCGGTGATTTATTATACAAATTTAAGTGAATTTGAAATTCAATTGAAGGGAATAAAAAAAGCGCCATCAACTGGCGCTTTTAAACTTTAAAATCCTGAATTAACCCGAGAATTATAGTTGTTTTGTATCCTTTGATTTTTGCTTTCCTGATGGGCATTCACCGTGGCCGCCGCATCCGTCTTTTGATGAGCCGGATTTCGAACCGTCCTTTTCGCAGCTGGTAGAACAGTCATACTTCTTGTCTTTCATCAGAGATGCAAGCTGCTCTGATGAAGTTTCGCCTGCTGCATAATAAACTGTGACCATAGTCATTTTTGATGCACCGCAGGTGGAGCCGAACTTAACTTCCTTAACACCGGCTACTGTTAACAGTTCGGTCTGCATGGCTGATCTCATTTCATCAAAGCAAGCCTGGTCTGTAACAAACTCATAGCTTTCATTCTCACCTCCGGCTTTAACTTCTTTGTTCTTGTCATCGCAGCCTGTTTTGCCTACACACGATGTTCCTTCTTTATCATTTGCTATCAGGTAATTCTGATTTACGTACAAAAATCCGAGGGCAAAAACAACAACAATTGCTGCTGCAGGAATGATCAGTCTTTTCATATCAGAGGTTCTCCTTTAAATTGATGGTTTCAATTATAAACCAACATTACTTTCAATTAAGTTTCAACAAAATTATGCAAACTTTTCAACAATTCAAAGAAAAGCTGCCATTATTTGCTTCTGTTAAAACAATGACTTAACAATAAACTTTGAAGTTGTGAGGTTTTGGATGCGGAAAGAGACTAATTTCTCACTATTAGAAAACTGAATCAATCAGTTAAACTAAAAGAGGTGTATGAATTGTTATCAATCATAAACGTGAACGATTAATCGGAATCTTAATTAATATAAATCCGGAGGAAGAGGTACGCCAAATGCAAAACAGAATGTTGCTGTTTCTTCCGTTTTCTAACGTAAATCATATTATTTCACGCTCTTTATAGCTATTTTTGCAGATGAATAATATTGAAATATTATGATTTACTATAATGAAAGAACTAAAGCAAAGAAAAGAAAAATTCGTAACTGATTCCGGCATAGAAATACCTCCCTTTATTGAAGATAATTCAGAAGAATACAAGAACAAGTTATCCAATCCCGGCACATACCCCTTTACACGCGGCGTCCATGAGCAAATGTACCGCAGCAGGTTCTGGACGATGCGCCAGTATGCCGGATTTGGTTCAGCAGAAGAATCAAACAGGCGCTACAAGTTCCTTTTAGAGCAGGGTACGACCGGGCTATCCATAGCTTTTGATCTGCCTACTCAAATCGGCTATGACAGCGATGACCCTATTGCCGAAGGGGAAGTTGGAAAAGTAGGAGTTGCAATAGATACGCTTAAAGATATGGAGATACTCTTTGACGGAATAACGCTTGATAAAATAAGCACGTCAATGACAATAAATGCTACGGCTGCAGTACTGCTTTGCATGTATGTTGCAATTGCAAAAAAACAGGGTGCTGATCTAAGTAAGCTGTCAGGCACCATTCAGAACGATGTTTTGAAGGAATACATTGCACGCGGTACTTATATTTATCCTCCGCGTCAATCCATGCGGCTGATAACCGATATTTTTGCGTGGTGCAATAAAGAGCTGCCGAGCTGGAACACGATTTCCATCAGCGGATACCATATCCGTGAAGCCGGTTCAAACGCAATTCAGGAGGTTGCTTTCACACTTGCCAATGCAATTGCATACATTGAAGCTGCACTGGGCGAAGGACTGGATATTGACAAGTTTGCATCAAGGCTCTCATTCTTTTTTAACGGGCAGATAAACCTGCTGGAAGAAGTTGCAAAGTACCGCGCTGCAAGAAGAATATATGCCAGGATCATGAAAGAGCGCTTCGGCGCAAAGAGTGAAAAAAGCATGATGCTGCGCTTCCACTGCCAGACAGCGGGTGTATCACTCACAGCTCAGCAGGTTGAAAACAATGTTGTCAGAACAACAATAGAGGCTCTTGCAGCTGTGCTTGGCGGGTGCCAATCGCTCCATACAAATTCCAAAGATGAAGCACTTGCTCTTCCGACAGAGGATTCAGTTACGACAGCACTACGGACTCAGCAGGTTATAGCTTATGAAAGCGGGGTTGCGGATACAGTTGATCCGTTTGCAGGTTCGTATTATGTTGAGTATCTTACCGATGAAATTGAAAAAGGCGCATGGGACTATCTTAATAAGATCGATGCAATGGGCGGCTCTGTTAAATGTATTGAAAAGAATTTCCAGCAGGATGAAATAGCAAACAGTGCATATGAATTTGAAAAGGAAATAGAATCCGGCGAGAGGGTAATAGTGGGCGTTAACAGGTTTACTGATGACGATCATCCGCAGGATCTTGACCTGCTGAGAATTGACGAATCCATACAAAAAAAGCAGATAGAAAAACTTAAAGAGACGAGGAAGTCCAGGGATAATGAAAAGGTTGAGCTGACGCTGAAGCAGCTTAAGAGCGCCGCTACGGGTGATGATAATATTCTGCCGTATATTCTGAATTGCGTTGAAAGTTATTGTTCAATTGGCGAGATTTCGAATACGCTCCGTTCAGTCTGGGGTGAATACTAGAACTAAACCGTAGTTATGAACAAAGTGGTGTGGATTACCGGAGCATCAACAGGCATCGGATTTGAAATTGCCAAAGTATTTGCCAAAAGCGGATGCGTGATCATAGCAACGGCGAGAAGAAAGTCACGTCTTGTGAGTCTTGTCAGCGAGATTCGGTTTGCGGGACACGAAGCATATGCATTTGTGTGCGATGTCCGCTCAGAGCGCAGCATAGCCAGTACGAAGAAGAAAATTCTTGAAAAATGCGGTACAATAGATATCCTTATTAACAATGCATCCATTACAACATTCAAATCATTCATTGATACCAAGCCCCCGGAGTTTGACGACATTATCGAAACAAATCTTAGGGGGAGTTACCTGACAGCAAGGACAGTACTGCCGATAATGATGAAGAAGAAAAGAGGGCAGATAATAAATGTACTTTCTGTTGCGGCAAAAACAGTCTTTACGGATAGTTCTGCATACTCAGCATCAAAAGCCGGATTGCTTGCGCTTTTTAATGTACTTCGTGAAGAAATGAGGAAGTACAACATCAAGATCACAAATATTATGCCGGGGGCAACTGATACCCCTATGTGGAGCCCGGCCACAAGGCAAAAATACCATTCCAGAATGATGACACCGCGCGATGTTGCGGAAATAGTTTTCCATACCGCTAATCAGCCAAAGAAGGTTGTGATAGAAGATGTAATGATCAAACCTATCAAAGGCGATCTGTAGTATATTGGATTCCGGATTTCGGAATACTGATTGCAGAATTCGGATTTTTTAATTTATAAATTTTTGATAACCGCAGCTTTAATGCTGCGTTATTTTTATATACTGAAACATGAAATTACTGGATAAAATCGCTGTCATTTCCGGTGCCGGAAAAGGAATAGGCAAAGCAACTGCAGAACTGTTCTTGAAAGAAGGAGCAAAAGTTGTGCTGACTTCGCGCAATAGTTCTGAGCTGGAAATGATAAGAGAAAACCGGAACGACAGAAAAAGTGACATCATCACAATTGCGGGAGATATCTCAAAGGAAGAAACCGTTAACCGTATAATAAACGAAACAATTGATAAATTTGGCAGGATAGATATACTTGTTAACAATGCGGGGTTCGGAGTATTTGATAACTTGGTTGATTCAAAACTCGACGATTTTGATGCAATGTTTAACACAAATGTGCGCGCGCTATATATGCTTACGAAAGGATTCCTTCCGCATATGATAAAAGAACAAAGCGGAACGATAATTAACATTGCATCAATTGCAGGCAAACAGGGATTCGCAACAGGTTCAATATACTGTGCGACTAAACATGCCGTAATGGGTCTAAGCCGTGCACTTATGCTTGAGGTAAGGAAACATAACATCAGGGTTGCGGCAATTTGCCCCGGAAGCGTTGCGACTGAGTTCTTTCGAACGGAATCTCAGACTGTACTCGGCTCAAGCAGGGAATCAGTATTAAGTGCAGAGGATATTGCCGAAACCATACTGCTTGCGGCAAGCCTGCCCGGGAATGCAATGATTAGCGAGCTGGAAGTAAGACCGACTAATCCGAAGAAGTAAAAAGCTGTTTCACGCAAAGACGCAAAGACGTGATATAGATTCAAAAGAGCGCTTCGTGACTTCGCTTATGCCTGCTTCAGGCAGGTCGCTCAATATGACAGTAATAAAAAACCCCGAATTTCTTCGGGGTTTAATTCGTAATTCTTAATTCGTAATTCCAAATTGCTTTTAATACATATCGCCGTATCCGCCGCCGCCCGGAGGCATCATCGGAGCCGGTTTTTCCTTCTCAGGTTTCTCGCAGATAACTGCTTCAGTTGTAAGAAGCATTGAAGCAACTGATGCTGCATTTTCCAGTGCAACCCTGGTAACCTTTGTCGGATCGAGTACACCTGCTTTGATGAGGTTCTCGTATTTTTCAGTCAGTGCATTAAAGCCGTAATCATCCTTATTGTTCTTTATCTCGTTGATAACAACAGAAGCCTCAACTCCTGCATTCTCCACGATCTGCCTCAAAGGTGATTCAATAGCTTTCTTAACGATATCGATACCGATCTTCTGGTCTTCGTTATCGCCTTTTAACTTATCAAGCGCGCCTGCTACTCTGATGAGCGCCACACCGCCGCCCGGAACGATACCTTCTTCAACTGCTGCGCGTGTTGCATGCAAAGCGTCTTCGACTCTTGCTTTCTTTTCTTTCATTTCAACTTCGGTAGCTGCACCGATCTTCAGAACAGCAACTCCGCCTGAAAGCTTTGCAAGCCTTTCCTGCAGTTTTTCCTTATCATAATCGCTGGTTGTCTTTTCGATCTGTGCCTTTATCTCATTAATGCGTTTCTTGATGTCATCTTTCTTTCCGGCGCCTTCAACTATTGTTGTGTTGTCTTTATCTATAACGATCTTCTTTGCAGTACCAAGGTATGATACTGTTGCGTTTTCGAGCTTGTAGCCCTTTTCTTCGCTGATAACAGTACCGCTTGTAAGAACTGCAATATCCTCGAGCATTGCTTTTCTTCTGTCACCAAATCCGGGAGCCTTTACTGCAGCGATCCTGAGTGTGCCCCTTAACTTGTTAACAACCAGGGTTGCAAGTGCTTCGCCTTCGATATCTTCGGCGATTATGAGCATTGTCCTGCCAGCCTGTGCAACTTTTTCAAGTATGGGCAGCAGGTCCTTCATTGTTGAGATCTTCTTATCATAGATAAGAATGTACGGGTCTTCAAGAGCGGCTTCCATTGTATCTGCATCGGTAACAAAGTACGGTGAAAGGTAGCCTCTATCAAACTGCATGCCTTCAACTATATCAACTGTTGTATCAGTACCTTTAGCTTCTTCAACCGTAATTACGCCGTCTGTTCCGACTTTCATCATAGCATCAGCAATAAGCTCACCGATTATCATATCATTGTTTGCAGAAATTGAACCAACCTGAGCTATTTCGGTCTTGCTTGTTTTATCGATATTTTTACTGAGCTTCTGGAGCCCTTCAACAATTTTTGCAACTGCAATGTCAATTCCGCGTTTAAGATCCATCGGGTTTGCACCTGCGGTTACATTCTTTACGCCTTCAGCGTAAATAGCCTGTGCAAGCACGGTTGCTGTTGTTGTTCCGTCACCTGCAACATCGCTGGTTTTGGAAGCACCTTCCTTAACCATCTGCGCTCCCATGTTTTCTATGGGATCTTCAAGCTCTACTTCTTTTGCTACGGTAACACCGTCTTTTGTGACTGTTGGTGTACCGAATTTCTTATCGATAACCACGTTCCTGCCTTTGGGTCCAAGAGTGACCTTAACGGCATTCGCCAGTTTATCGACACCTTTTTTTAAGGCACTTCTTGCCTCGGTATCGAAATGAATTAATTTTGACGCCATATTATTTTATATCTCCTTTTTAGTTTCTTTTTTGTGTGTGGGTTTACTTTCCGATCACAGCATAAACATCGCTTTCGCGCATAATGAGGTATTCCTCTTCATTGATCTTTACTTCTGTTCCGCTGTACTTGCCGTACAAAACTTTATCACCGACCTTAAGGTCCATAGCGATCTTTTTTCCGGTGTCGTCGGTCTTGCCGTTACCGACCGCAACTATTTCGCCTTCCATCGGCTTTTCCTGTGCAGTATCGGGCAATATGATACCGCCTTTTGTTTTTTCTTCGGGAGCCTTGGGTTTTACAATTACCCTGTCTCCAAGTGGCTTCAAATTCATTATTAGAATCCTCCTAAGTTATTAAATTATATAAGTTTGAATTGAAAAATCGATTGTTAGCACTCGTTAAATATGAGTGCTAAAATACTATAATAAGTTTTCTTTGTCAATGGTTCCATTAGTGCCTAATTTGAGAAGAATAATTCCTGAAATAATTAATTATATTTACATAACCTTAACTAGGAGAATATTATGAGACTCCTGCTTGCTTTAATACTGCTTAGTGCAGCTCTTTCATCCAATTTCAACCAAAGCTTTTCGCAGATCAATGATTTTACCCGTTACTATCCTTTGAAAGAAGGAAATGTTTGGGTTTATTATGTTGGTGTTTCGTTCGGTCAGCCATTTAAGTCCCGAAGGGCAGTTACATCCTCAATGGTTTCCGGCGGGCACAGGTATTATTACATCAACGGTCTGTACCATTACAGGGTTGATTCATCGAGTGCCAACGTATTTCAATATTACCCTACCGGCGGCTGCCCATGGAGTAATAACGAAAGAATGGTAGATAGTCTTTCGATGAGGCTGAACGATTCTGCATGGAGAAATTGCGGAACCAGCCTGTTTACCTGCATTGATACAAATATCCGCACAGTATTCGGTACCCAGCGCAGGACAAAACATTTCCGTTAT